>NZ_AXVR01000075.1 GCF_000484695.1 Salinispora cortesiana
TCGTCAAGGATCTTCCGGCGGGTCGGGTCGGCCAGCGCCTTGAAGACCTCGCCCGCTCCAGCCTGGCCTTTGTCTGCGCCAGCGTCACTCACCCGACAATGATAGGCAAGTGGCTACTTGCCTATCTAGCCACTACTCGACACGCCAGCCCCGCCCACCGAGCGCGACAGTTCGACTGATACCGATGGATAGACATCCTGAGGTAGCGGGCTACCCCCAGGCAAGCAACGGTCCACGGATCGATACTTATGCGGAAGCCCAGAAACCCCAGGTCAGGGGCTATTTCTGATGGTAGGGCGGGCGGGACTTGAACCCGCGACCGAGGGATTATGAGACTCTCGGGCATAGGTGCATGGCACTGCGCAGCCTGCATATCTGTAGGCCGCGCAGTGTCCAACAAGGGGGTGCAGTACACCCTGATGTACACCCTTGATCTTGCACGCACAGTGACCGAGGGTCACAACCCCTACGTCACATCACCCAACAACTTCCGCGCGATTGCCCGAGCCGCTGCGATCACCTCCGGGGTTAGGCCAACACCATTCGCCGACAGCCCCGCCACTCCCCTCCCCGCCTCAAACCCTCGCGCCAATGCCTCATCAACGGCGCACTGCTGCTCAGCATGAGCAGTTACGGTCGCGGCAGCCACACCACGTAGGTACGCCTGTTCCACCTCCCGCGCACGGTGGTCCTCGTCCGCCTCGCGGCAGTGTCGGACCTCGCTCCGGAGCCACTGATCCTCCTGCCTGAGTCGCTGATTCTCCTGCTGGTAAAGGCGTTCGCGCTTGCTGGTCATGGCGCGCTGGTAGGCGGCGGTGGCGGCGTGTGCCGCGCGGGTAACCAGTGGCATGGCGGGGCGACGGTGGGGGTGGGAGGGATGGTTCATGCGCTGTCGAAGACCTCCATTGAGTGCTGACAGGAGCGTGCTAGTCGAACACACGTACGAACAGATGGGAAGACTGCTCGCGAGGTGTACCGATGGATCCGCCCGGTTAAGGGCGGCGATGGTGCGCGACCGAGGGCCACACCCCCGTCACCGTTGCTCGTGATCACTGATCAGCCCGAAACGAGTTTAATAGCATATCCACAGTCGACAAGTCATATCGACGAATGATTTTTTGACGCCCTAATGACGTTTTGAATGTCCGCTATGAAGTAGCGGACAGCTCGAACCTGTCCGGAACCACAATTCCGTGGTAGGGCGTACGCCGTGACGCGCCGGAACATCCATACGGACAGGTGACGGCGTGACGTGCGGGCAGGGAGTACCGTCGATGGCGGCAGGGCGCCGGTTGTAGCGGTCGGCGCCCGCCACCCCAGACCGCTACCTGGGAGAACCGATGCCGGCACCGACGCGCACCATCGTGGATCCGCGATTCGGCGCTGAGCTGCGTCAGCGGCGCGAATCGCGCGGCTTGACGCTGCGGCAGTTGGGCGTGGCGGTCAGCTACGGCAAGAGTTTGTTGCACCAGTTAGAGACCGGCCGCACCCGGCCAACGGTGGATGTCGCCACGCGATTGGACGACGCCCTAGCTGCGGGCGGGGCCCTGGCCGCTCTCGTAGCTGACATGCCCACCCCCAGCGAGCGCGCCCTATACGCGGCCCAGCATCCCCGCCGGGTCGATCACGGCGCAGTGGATGCCCTGGCCGACCTGCTCGCCAGCTACCGGCGCTTGGAGGACAGCATCGGGTCGACGCTGGTTGTCGATCCGGTCCGCGTGCAGCTCGACACCGTTGTGTCTCTGCTGCGGGACGCCGGCCATCAGGTCCGGCCGGCGGTTGTGGATATGGCCGCGCAATGGGCCCAATTCGCCGGGTGGCTAGGGATTGCCACCGGTGATGACCGCGCCGCCACAATGTGGCTCGGGCGTGCGCTGCAATGGGCCACCGAGGCCGGAAACCGGGACCTGATCGCCGCTGTGCTCTCGTTTCAGGGCCACCAGGCCGAGGGGTGCGGGGATCTGCCGTCCATGATTGGCCTGTCCGGGGCGGCCCGGCGAGACGATGCGGTCCACACCGCGCTACGCGCGTACTCCGCCGGGCAGGGCGCCCGCGGCCTAGCTATGGCCGACGCCCACCCACGCGAGGTGATCGGCCTCCTGAGTGAGGCTGCCGATCTTGCTGAGCAGGCCACGGGCCAGCCCTTGTCGCCGTGGGGCTACTGGTACACGCCCGCGTTTTTCTCCGTGCAGCAGGGGATTGTGTGGCGGTACCTGGGCGCCCGGGACGACCGGGCCAACGATCGAGCCCTGCGGCTGCTGACCGCCGGGGTCGCCGGGGCGAGTGAGGACGCCCGCGGATCGGACTGGCACGGCCGGCACCTAGTGCACCTCGCGGTGGTGCATACGCAGGCCGGGGACACCAGCATCGCCCGGCAGGTCCTAGACGAGGCTCGCGCCATCGCTGACGCCACCGCGTCACGGGCGCTGGCTGGGCAGGTCGCCGAGGCTGTCCGCCGCCTGTCCGCTACCCGGTAACGGACAGCGTCCATCCTGACAAGTAGCTCGGTGTCACCACAGGATCATCCTGGGTGGTGAAACGCCGCCTCGACCTGATCGAGGGGAGCACGCGCATGATCCGGCTACTCCGCCGACTCCGCCGCCGCCGGCCCGCACGGCTGGACGCCGTCGGCCCCGCCACCCGGTACGCGGCGCGGGCCGGCGCCTACTCCTCGCTGCACAATCAGCCGACGGTCATCTTCGACAACCGGCCGCTGCTGACCCCGCTCGCCCGGCAACGGGCCAACCAGCGGTGATGGCCACCCACGCCCAGCCGGGTCCGGCCAGCCTGTCGACGGTCCAGCTACGCAACCGGATGATCCTGTCCGCCCGGCGGATCATCACCGAACACTGGCCGCGCGTCGATCGGTGCCCGATCTGCGGGTCCGGGTGGCCGTGTCCGCCCACCGAGACCGCCTACGGCTACCTCGCCACACTCGGGCAGGACGGGTGGGCGCCCCCGCAACGCGCCGGGAGCCGGCGTTGACGCCGGCCGAGGCGACCGTCCGCCGGTGGTGGCGGGACCTGCTCGGAGCACCACGAATCGCAAGGTAAACCCCTCAATGATGGAGGTCGCTATGACTACGTTCGCCCCGGACCGCTGCCTGCTGCCGCTCTACGACAGCCGTACCGAGCAGGGACGGGTGAGCCCGGCTCGCCCGTTCGGGTTGACGCTGTCCACGCAGGTTGGTGCTGAGGTTCCGGTGGTTAACCTGACCGACGCCCACCTAGACCCGGTGACGCAGACCGTGATCGGTGTCGACGGCACCACCTTGGGTAAGCCGCAGACCACGCAGAAGGTCGCCACGAACAGCAAGACCTCCTACGATCACCAAAACTTCAACGACTCCACCCCGGACACCTACCAGGACTGACACCCGTGACGATCCTGGTGCTGACCGAATCCCACGACGTGACCGCCGACCTGGTCATCACCGCGCTACACAACCGGGACGCGCAGGTACATCGCGTCGACACCGGCGACTTCCCCCAACTCCTTACCCTGGCCGCGGAGAACGGCGGCCAGAGCGGCTGGTCCGGCGTCCTCACCGACGCTCACCGGCAAACCCGGCTGGAAGAGGTCACCGCGGTCTACTACCGGCGGCCCGGCCCGTTCCGGCTAGCCGATGGCCTCAACGACTACGAACGGCGGTGGGCCACCCAGGAAGCCCGGATGGGATTCGGTGGCCTGGTGGCGGCGCTGCCAGTGCGATGGGTCAACCACCCCCACCACATGGCGGCAGCCGACTACAAACCCGTGCAACTCGCGGTCGCAGCCCGCTGCGGCCTGACCACCCCCCACACGCTGATCACCAACGAGGCGCCGGCAGCGCGGGCCTTCGTCGCCGCCGCCCCCAACGGGGCGATCTACAAACCGCTGCACGTGCGCCCCTACCTCGACACCGACACCGGACACCTGATGGCACTGGCCACCACCCCAGTCACCGCCGAGCAGATCACCGACGCGGTCACCGGCACCGCGCACCTGTTCCAACACCAGATACCGAAAGACCACGAGCTACGCGTCACCACCATCGGACGGCACGTGTTCGCCGCCCGCATCGACGCGCACTCCGAGGCCGCCCGCATCGACTGGCGCACCGACTACGACAACCTCACCTACACACCGGTCACACTGCCCGACACCCTCACCGACCAGCTCCTGTCCCTGACCGCAACCTTGGGCCTCGCGTTCGCCGCGATCGACCTGATCGTCACCCCGACCGGCGACTACGTGTTTCTAGAGGTGAACCCGGGCGGCCAGTGGGCCTGGATCGAAGCCGAGACGGGGCTACCCATCGCCGCCGCGATCGCCGAGTACCTGGAGACGCCGTGACCCTCACCGACGCCGGCTACCGGCAACGACGACAACACCTCGTCGCCAACCTGCACACCACAGGGCATCTGACCAACCCCACCGTGGCGGGAGCGTTCGCGTCGGTCGCCCGCCACCCGTTCGCCCCCGCCGTGCCAGTCACCGCGGCCCGCCCACCGGTCGGCGAGGGCAACCGCGGCCCGCCGCACGCGGACCGGCCGCAGCAGCCGCGAGACGGTGACGAACCCGTCCGCCAGGGACCGGGCCGCCGTGGTGGCGAATCCGGCATCAACCCGCCCCACACCGACGCGCACGGTGGCGAGCAGGTGCGGTCCTTCGGCCATCTTCTCGGCCGCGTCCCGTATCGCCCGTACGGCAAGCGGGTCGGTCGGCAGGCGGGCGTCGCGCCCGCCGTATCCACCGCCGTGCGAGGACGAGGAACGGTTCGTGCTGACCAGATCGAGCACCACGTCGAGCAGCAGCCGGACCGCCCCGAACGCCACCGCCGCGATGCCGTCGACCAGCCGCACCCCGACCGGCTTACGCGGCTTGACCCTGTACCGGGCCGCGTGGCCCAGCGCGGCGAGCTGCTTGCCGGCCGCCGGGCGGACGAGGACTTGCAGCACCGCCGGTCCATCCGGCCGTGCCAGCCCCGCCAGGACTGCCCGCAACGGGTCGACGTCGGCCCCCGGCCCTCGGACCGCTCGCCCGGCGGGCCGGTGCTCGTCGGTCAACGGCACCAGATCCGAACCGATCGCGGCCAGCCGGAAGGCGGCCACCCGCCACCCGTCGGAGCCCGTCACGGCCGGCGGCCTACGGCGCTCCGTGCGCACGCCCGGCCAGGCCCGCGCCACCTCGGCCACCACCATCGGCAGCGGCACCCAGCCGGGCAGCCACAACCCGGCCACGAGCTGACCGCCCGAGGCGTACACCTCGAACGCCAGCGGCGGCCGGGCCAGGTGCCAACCGCCCCGGGCACGGCGGGCCAGCGGACCCAGCAGCTTCCACACGTTGCCGGCCTGCCCGAGGTCCAGTGTGCGCGGTGGGGTGAGCTGGACCCAGTAGCCGGTGCCCACCGCCCGCCGCCACAGCCGACGATGCACCGCCCGCACCAGGAGCGCGGCCACCACAGCCGCGAGGGCTCCGGCGGCCAGCCACGGCCACCACACCGCCGCCAGATGCGCCAGCCGGCCGGGCGCCTGCTCGGCCCACGAGCCAAGGTCGGACACCGAGCAGCCCAACCCCGACACCGGATCGGACGGCTGACCGTCGGCAACGGGCGGGCAGCCCGGATCGGTCTTCGACGCCGGCAGCGGCACCGCCGCCGGCCACAACATCAACCCAGAAGGGGATGGGGTAGTCATATGCGCCTCCCGACACACAGCGACCCGCCCTCGTGGGACGGGTCGACAACAGACCTAATGACAACGCCGGCCCCCGCCGGGACGACGCCTACGGCAGGCACGAATCAACAAGGGCAAACCTCCGGGTGAAACGCGGAACGGGTAACGCGGCCGGCCCTCGGATGGCGGGGGCCGGGGCGGGCGGGTCACTGACAAGGAAGGGACTCGACATCGCCACACCTTCCAAGATCAAGAAAGTGAGCCGTCGAGATCTTTCGTCCCGGTCGCGTCGCGGCCGGCGGTCCTTCCACTGGAAAGGACAGGACCGCCACCGCCGGTACCTTCCAAGATCGATCCGGGCAATTTCGAGCGGGGTCGTAGCATCGGAGATCGGTTCGGCTTGCGCGCGTGGGGCGGGTGCGCTGTCGGCCGGTGATGGGCCAGTGTGCGGGGCGTGCGCGGCGGGACCATCGCGCCAACGAAACGGCGTGGCCGCCCAACGTCATCGCTCGTACGCTTGTTCTGGTCTGGCGGTGTCCGCAGCACGCCGGACCTGAACGCGGTCGATACTGACCGTGTCCCACACCTGCCGCCAGGTGTTCCCGCCGTGTCCGCAACAGCCCTCCGGAGCTGGAAGGACACGACCCGTGCCCCGAGCACACGCGACAACGAGTGACAACCTCGCGGCCATGCGCGCCGCCCCGAAATCCCACGGCCCGCCGTCGGAGCTGGACCCGCTGCCGTTGAAGTACCTGCCCGTCGGCAGGGTCGAGGCCGAAGCGCGGCGCTGCCGCGTCGGTGTCCCGCGCGGATGGGTCGACGGCACCGACGACGAGCGGCCCGCCACAGCCCGCTACGCCCGTAACTGGCTCCTGCTCGACGGCACGAGCCGCGACACCCAGGACCGCGTGTGGCGCCACATCGCCGCCAACGCCCGCGACCAGGACAACGCCGAGCACGAGGACTGGAACCTTTACGCCCTCGCGGTCGGCTTCGCCGGCATCTTCAACCGCGCCCGCCGGCTGTCCCCGAAGGGCGTCGCCTTCGAGTGGCTGGAAGACGTGCAGTTCACCCTCATGATCGAGTTCCTGTTCGCGATGCACGACCCGAAGCGCGATTTCGACCGGGGCAACGTGTTCAGCCGCATCCTCGGCAAGGCGTACGACGTCACCAGCGGGCGCACCAAGCGCCGCCGCCGGCAACGGCGCCGCCGCGCGGACGAGACGTACGAGGAGTGGGTGCGCCGGCTGGAACGGCTGGACGAGGAGACACGCGCCGAGACCAGTCGCCTGGTCAAGGTCGAAGATCAGGAATGGGTGCTCGACATGGCCGCGCAGGACGAGCGATACCGGCTAACCCCGGTCTGCGGCGATGGCGGCGTGGCGGCCGTACACGCGCTACTCGACCGCGTTCTGGAACGCTCGGCCCGGCTACCGGTCCACGACCGGCTACAACCGGAAAACGTCACGTTAATCCGCCGCACCTACATCGACGGGGAGCGCCTCGATACCGTCGCCGCCCAACTGGGGATCTCCCCGGAGAACGCCTCCAAGCGACGCACCCGCGCCGTGTCGACGGTGCTGCGTCTTCTCGGCGACACCCTCCGGGGCAACGTTCCTCCGGCCGAACGGCAGCGGTACGGCATCCCGACTCCCGCCGCCGCCCGCGACGGAGAGTAGATCGCCGCCGAATCACGCCCCGGGGATCACCGGCCGCACGTACCGGTCACCGGCCCACCCGAACCGAGCCAACTCGGCGATCACCCCCGTGATCGCGTTCTCAACTAGCGCCCGATCCTCGCTGTCGTCTTCCAACCGCCAGCAGTACCCCGACAGTCGATCCACGCAGACCAGAACGGGACTGGGGAACGGCGCGTACCGAAACACCAGGCTCCACGTCGGCCCGTGCAGCCGCACCACGATCCCACCCGTGCCCGACTCGACCCGCAAGGTGCCCGGCTTGCCCGCCTTGGCGGCACTCGGCGCGTCCTGTAGCGCCTGCCGGGCACCCGGCGCCTCATCCACCGACGCCGGCATACCTGTGGACAACACCACGTCGTCATCGCCGTGGAACACCCCGCGTTCCATCGGCTTGACCAACGCGCCAAACAACCGATCCGCCAACTCCCGGCGCCGCCCCGCTGCCTCGGTCGACCCTGCCGGCTCGGCCGGCGCCGCCCCACCGACCCTCGGCACGGTCAGATCACCGGTCGGAAGATAGAACACCCGGGACTCTTCGCCGCGAAGCTGCCGGCCGTACTCCGCCTGCCACGTCGCATCAATTTCCACGTTATACAGGTCGTCGCGGTACTCGGCCCACGCCTGCCGGGTACGCGGCTTCCACACCCGGAACCGCTGCTCAGCCCACGCCCGCCGCCGTAGTTCCCGCGCACGCCATGTACGCCCACGGTGGCGAAGCACACGACGACGACTCACCCGCCCAGCTTGACACCCCTCGCCCACCCCGCGCGAGCGGGCGAGGGCCGGTCGCCGGACAGGCCAGCGGAGCGGAGGGGTAGTCCACCCACCGCCGCGTCCGGGCGACCGGCAAGCCGGACCGACGTCGCACGGCGCCACGTCACACGGGCAGCGGCAAGAGCCCGTCGCTCCACCAGGAAGAACACTCGGCGCGCGACGCCCGACTTCATCAAGCGGTACGCCTCGTTGACGGTCGTCGGGGACTTTCCCCGTACCTGTCGCGAAATCGACTGCTCGTAACGGGCTCACCGAATTTGGCGGAAACCAACAGCGCCCATGTCACGGGCCGATGGGATGCGAGATGCGCACGTAACGAAGCGGGCATAAATGACGACGCGAGGCTGAACGATGGAGCGAGCTGGCCGACGACAGCCCTCTTACGCACTGCGACTGTTCGCAAGTGCCGTCAGTACTGGAATAGCCTCGATCTTCTCCCGGCTCAAACTGTCCCAGTGAAGGCCGCTCGGCCGACGCGGCGGCTCACACTCAATAACCTCATCCGGCGTCACAATCAGGTCAACACTGAAATCATGCTTGGCATCGGGCAGCTCGTCGTCAACGACCTGCAAAGCGTGCACGGTCGTCACGATGGTTGTCTCTGGCCTGATCAGTCCGGCCTCCTGCAACAGCGCTACCTCGATGTCCGAGTACCCCGCACCCTTGCCGAGCCGTACCCCGTGCCGGTTGACGGCGACGCTGCCGCAGACGATCAGGTCAACCGGCTGCATCTCCTTGACGTCGATCTTCCGCGCCACACTGGCGGCCACCTTGCTTGAGGCAGCCTCGGCCGGCGGCACGGTCATCGTCGCGGGATCGAGCAGGTAGAACGGCTGGGCTTCGGCCAGCTTGGGCACGGCCATGTAGACCAGCTTGCCCTCGATGAGCGCCCGAGCCCGTACAGGGAGCTGCGCTTTGTCTGGTACGGCCTTGATGACGCGCACGTTATTCCAGACGGGCAGCTCAGCCAGCCGGTCAGCGGCGGCCTCGGCCCCGTAGAACGCTGGGATACGACCGTGCACGCCGGGCGGTACGGCTCGCTCCCGCTCCAGTAGCGCCCACACTCGTTCCCGGATCGCCTGCTTGGCCTGGTCGGTGTCCACGCTGGTCAACCTCGCTCCTTACGCCGCTGCCATCAGGGTGAGCAAGCGGTCGTACACGTCCTGGACGACCGGTACCTGTCGCCAGGGGCGCAGTTCCCGGCCAGCGCCAAACACCACGTTGAGTCCGCCGCCACCCCATGTCATCTCTACCACGTCGATAGCACTGTGCAGTGCAGCCGCGGCCTCGTCGAGCTTCTGCTGATGGATGCGGGCCAGCGCCAGGTTGCCGAGCACGATGGCCTGTGACTTCGACCGATCACCGAGGGCCTGCGCCGTACCCGCAAGAATCGGTTCGGCCCGCTTGGCGTCCTTGAGGAAGAGGTAGCAGGACCCGGACAGCCGGCCATGCTGGGTAGGCGAGAACAGATCCGCCGCCCCGTCCGTGGCCCCGATCCGATCAAAGATGCCTTCAGCCTCAGTCAGCGCCCGTTCGCAGTCTTGCCGTCGCCCCAACATGGCCCAGGCTTCGGCGGCGTGGAGCACCGCCAGGCCGGTCAGTACGTGGCTGCTGCCCTTGACCGTCTCGGCTGTCTGCATCGCCAGCGTCAGTCCAGCACCCGGATTCTTCTCGCCGTAGAGTGCCACGAAGCAGGTCCGCAGCAGGGCGAGACCCTCGGCCGTCGTGTCACGGAGTTGCCGGGCGGCATTGACCGCTTGGTCGAGATAGGCGCGAGCGGTGGCATGGTCTCGGCGTTGCGAGGAGTCCCAGACGAGTTGTCCCATGAGGGTAGCCGCCTCAGCTTCGACCGCGAACAGCTCTCGGCGGACACGGCTGGTGGCCGCGTGCGTTCGCAGAAAAGACACTTGTCCGAGGCACTGCCCAGCATCGGCCAACAGCGACGTTGACGGTGCCCTGTCGTACCCGGCGTCGAGGTCGTGTACACAATCGCGCAGCCTCGCGACGGCTACCAGGTCAACGCTGCGCGGATGCTCCAGGGCATGACTCAGCCGCTCGTCGGCCAGCGCTTCGGGCTCACCGGCCTCAGCCAGCAGCTCGTCAAGCTGCTCAATGGAGACCTGGAGGACACGCCCCAGCTTGGGACGCAACCACGGCAACGGCTCAGTGTCGCCGGACTCCCAGCGCGCCACTGTGGAGCGGTCAATGCCGAGCCGTTCGGCAAGTCCCTCTTGGCTGAAGCCGACAGCCTTTCGGCGCTGCGCGAAGCGCCGCCTCCGTGACGCCATGTCCCGCCCTTTCCGTTGCACGTCCGACACGCGTTCCTGCTGGTCAGGGCGTTGTGTGCCACAACCCTGAGACAACGATGCGCGCGTCCTGCTCTGGTGCGGATACCACTACTCCCGGTTATGTGCAGGGTACGACGCCTGGATGCCGAACAGCAACGGAGGAATCGGTAATGGAAACGGAACAGGACAACCGCTTTCGGGGATTCCGATTCGTTAGCCCCTTCGATCGAGCGTCGGGCGTGATCTTGCGGCCTCATCGGCCACTCGCGAACTGGGCCGGACCGGCGATGCTGCCCCCGACGCCGTCGTCGGTCTGGCCCTCCAACCCCGTCGAGACGTATATGCGATCATTGGCATTCGGCTATTTTCGTGACTCACCTGGTACGGCCGACGAGCGGACTAATCTGTTCCGCGCTGAAATCACGGCCTTCGCCGAGCGGGAGGGCTTCGTGCTTGCCGAGGTGCACTGGGATCATTACGAGTCGCAGATCTTATGCTTTTCGCCGCTTGTCGATGCGCTGAAGCGCGGAGACGCCTGGCATGCTGTCGTCCCAGCGCTCTATCAATTTTCCCGTTCGCCTGCCATCCAGCTCTCTTTCATGGACATGCTGGAACGCAAAACCGGCATGCGTGTTGTGATCATGTATCCGAGCCTAGAGATGCCGGTATGACTGCCGTAGCCGAAAGACCAGCCCAGGCTATGACGGAACGAAAAGGTCGCCAGTCTCGGGCTGCGGATCACATGACGTTCGCGGCGCTGCTTACGGCGGTCGGCTGCGCGCGGCTGTTCGTGAAACATGCGCTCCACAACTGGCGGATCGAGCGCGAGCACATCGAAACTGCGGAGCTGCTGGCCTCCGAGCTGGTTGCGAACGCCGTGAAGTCAACCGGTATTGCCGACCCTGGCCTGGCTTATAGCGCTCTCAAGCATCTCGCCCTTATCCAGGTACGGCTACTGTTGTTTGAGCGCAGCGTCGTACTGGAAGTCTGGGACACTGACCCCACACCGCCCTTCATGCAGGAACAGGCACCCGATACTGACGGCAGTCGCGGCCTTCTTCTCGTGGCAACGATGAATCGTCGCTGGAATTACTATCATCCGAAAAGCGGCGGCAAAGCGGTGTGGTGCGAAATCGACACCTTGCCATGGCCGACCGATAGTGACACTACTGAGCTTCCTCGCGTCCTGCCGCGCCGAAAGCGGTACGCCGGGCCATGCCGGCCCACCGAGGTTACGCGAGATCCTGAGTTGTTGCGCCGAGTACTTGAGGGTTTGTACGCGCTTGATGACGTCGAGGAGCAGAAGGGGGACTGATGCTGGTTTCTTTTGAAGGTCAAGACGGAGCAGGTAAAACGGCGCTCCTCATGGCCGTGCATGACGGACTGGAACGGCTTTGCGTGTCGTCAGTCGTTGTCGAGGAATTCTCGTGTAGTGAGTACGGTCAGCGGCTCATTGAGGCTGTCGCGCGTGACAAGTTCCTGCGGCCAATGCGAGGCGAGTCAGCCACGTTTCGCACGCGAGCCCTGGAGGTTGTCGCTGACCTCTATTACCAGGACGAGCGCGAGATCGTGCCAGCGTTGGAACAAGGCCACATTGTACTCAAAGACCGCCACCTAGACACCATCCTCTACACCCTAACGCCCAGCCTCGTCGCAGCTGGCGCAATCCGAGACGAGGGCCACGCCTTGACTTGGTTGAGCATTCTGTGCAGCGAACTCCGCTATCGGCCCAGCTTGACCGTGTACGTGGATGCGCCACTTTCGGTGCGCCTAGAACGCCTACGCCAGCGTCAGCGGCATCTCCGCGAAGCCCGCGCGAATGAGGTCGGCCGCGAAGACCTCGCGGTATTTACGGCCCGTGACCGTATTGCCCGGCAGCTCATAAGCGAGGAGCCCACGCGTTTCCTCATGCTCGACAACTCCACCCAACCGCCAGAAGAAGAGGCGAGACAAATCATTGAAGCTATCCGTTCTCGCCTGACGCCGTCACGAAAGGGCCAACGGTGACATGACGGTGTTGTCAGCAACCGAGGCAGTACCGCTCGTACAACTGAGTGCCTGCAAGAAGGGGAGGCGGCAAGTGAAACTGCGCGCCGGCGTGGTCGGGCTTGGCAAACAAGCACTCGAAGACCACATACCAGGGCTGCAATCGTCCGATGGTGCTGAACTGGTCGCCATCTGCGACGAAGACCGCGAGGTCGTCCGCGAGCGCCAGTATCAATTGCGGGTGAACGGCTACACCGACTTTCACGAGATGCTCCGCAGCGAACAACTCGATATGGTCATCGTCACTGTGCCGCACCACATCGGCCGGACGGTCATCGAGGCGGCAGCCGAACACCGAGTGCATGTTCTCAAGGAAAAGCCATTCGCGACAACCTTGAGTGAAGCCCAAGAACTCGCTCAACGGTGCGCGGCGACGGGCATTCACCTCATGGTCACGCTGCAACGGCGCTTCAATCCCATCTACACCAGTTTCACGCAGCTTGCCGACCAGATCGGCACGCCCTTTGTGGTAGACGCGCAATACACACTGCATATCACGGACCCCTCTGAAGGCTGGCGCGGTATCTCGGCTAAAGCTGGCGGCGGCTGCATCATCGACATGGGATACCACCTGATCGACATGATCCTCTGGTATTTCGGCTTGCCGGATCGCGTCTTGGCCGACCTGTCGGTTGAGGCCCGTCCAGACCGAGAGTACGACGCCGAAGACACCGCGCTTATACACTTCGGATACGACAGTGGCCTGTATGGCTCACTGCTGCTGTCACGCTTTATCGGCCCGAAGGCTGAACAAATCCGCCTAGTCGGCAGCCGTGGCATCGTCCACCTGGAGCGTGGCCGTATCCGGCGGCTAACCAACGGCGGGGAGGCAATCGAGTCGCTATCACGCGAGCAGTCCTGGCCGTCGGCCGCTACCTCTCAGATCGACTACTTTTGCCGCGTTATTGAGGGACTGCGGCCCAACGTCAGCGGACCGAAAGAGAACTTGGCCCACATGAGTTTCATCGGTGCTTGCTACGAGTCCGCCAAGACCCACGTCTACATCAACCCCAAGGAGATGCTGTGACCTCACCCCTGGCCCTGCTCGGCGGCCCGCCGACCGTCACCCGCGCCGCACCCCACTTCACCTGGCCCCCGGTTGACGAGCAGACGACGGCAGCCGTGGTGGACCAGCTCTACCGTGGCGTCTCGATCTACGATCGCTCCGGCGTCGTCGAGCGGCTGGAAGAGGAGCTGTGCGACTACCACGGTGTCACGCACACCGTGGTCACCAGCTCGGGCACAGCCGCGCTCCACTCGATGTACGCGGCCTGCGGGCTCGGCCCTGGCGATGAGGTCATCGCGCCTGCCTACACCTTCTTCGCCACCGTGACACCACTGCTGCATCTCCGTGCAACACCCGTACTGGCCGACTGCGACCAGTCCGGCAACCTCGACCCTCGTGACGTGGCGCAGCGCATCACCGAGCGGACGAAGGCTATCGTCGTCACGCACATGTGGGGCGTTCCGGCCGCGATGCCGGAGCTGAAGGCCCTCGCCGACGAGCACGGCTTGGTGCTGCTGGAGGACGCCTCACACGCGCACGGCGCGAGCATCAACGGGCAACGGGTTGGAACCTTCGGGCGGGCGGCAGCCTTCAGCATGAACGGCCCCAAGCCGCTCTCGGCCGGAGAAGGCGGCTTCGTCCTGACCGATGACGATGAGGTCTACTACCGCGTGCTGTTACACGGCCAGTACAACAAGCGCTGCCGAAACGAGCTGCCGCACGACCACGAGCTGTATGACTACGCCGTGACCGGCATGGGGCTCAAGTTCCGCATCCACCCGCTGGCCGCCGCCATCGCCATGGACCAGCTCAGCCGACTCGACCACTACCTGACCGGGCGGGCCACCACCACGGCCTACCTATGCGAGCGGCTGTCGGAGCTACCCGGCATCATCGTGCCCGACCTGCCGCTGGACGTACGCGCCTCCTGGTACGGCCTGCCACTCCAGTACGCCACGAACGAGTTGGATGGCCTGCCTGTCGAGAGATTCCACGAGGCGTTGCAGGCCGAAGGCTGCCATGAGGTGGACCGGCCAGGCTCCACGTGTCCGCTCAACCTGTTGCCACTGTTTCAGCGACCGCAGCCGCTATTCCCCACCGACAAGACGAGCTATTCGCCTGGCGAATTCCCGAATGCGGAGGCGATTCACCACAACACCCTCAAGCTTCCAGTCTGGCATCGCGAGATGGATATGCCGCTGGTCGATAGGTATATCGACGCATTCCGCAAGGTGATCGAGAATTACCGTCAGCTGCTAGGATAAGGAATATGGAACTCGCTTTTCTCCGGGAAAGACTGAACGCCGAAGCCCGACGTGACGACGTGCAGCAAGCGGTCGTCGGTGCGGTCGTACAGCACGACGGCAAGGTGCTACTACTCCAGCGCCCCGAAGCCGAATTCATGGGTGGCATATTCGAGCTACCCAGCGGAAAGGTCGAAGCGGGCGAGACACTGGACGCCGCTCTGATTCGTGAGGTCAAAGAGGAAACTGGCCTCGATGTTGCCTCTATTCGTGACTACCTCGGTAGTTTCGACTACACGAGTGGCAGCGGAAGAAGCAGCCGACAGTTCAACTTCGCGGTGGATGTAAACAGCCCCGAGCCGGTCGAGCTTCAGGAACACGACGCCTTCACCTGGACTCCGCTTACCGAGGAATTGCCGGTGACGGACGCCGTAAAGGATGTGCTGAGCAAGTATCGGGAGCTGCACGGGGCGTAGTCCCGTTCCATCTACTAAAAGCGCCCGGATTTGACGCCTGGGCACGGGGCGCTTTGCTTGCTATCACCGTTGCGTCCGCGCGGCTTGAGCGCTTTGCATGAGCAGGATGGTAGGGAAGAGTGGCCAGCCGGTCAATGCGAGCTGGCTACACAAAGTGGGCTATATCCCAGTGCTTACTGTACGAGCAACGTGGGTAACCTTAAGGTCGCCTACGTTGCTCATGCGGCTGCCCTGCGGGGTGATTGGCCTCCGGTGTCTGCCGAAAGCAGTTTTACGAGGACGGAGGCTCTCGCGTTGGATACGGCGTGCCCGTCTGCGCGCATCTGCCGGGCGAGGGCTTGTCTGGTCAATGGCTTTCCGGCGTCGGTCAACGTCTGTTGGGCGGTGCGAGCTGCTGGGACGAGCGCGGATACGTCCGCTGTGGTGGACACGGGGGCCGGCTGATAGTCATGTTCTTGAGCGTCGGTGTCTGTCGGGTGCGGGTCGGCACGGTCCGCATCGTCTGTCATGCGGTCCGGGACGGTCCCTGGATGATGCTCGGTCCGGGGCTGCTCATCCGTCACTACGGGGACGGGCCGGACGGCATGCGGACCGTCCCCACCCGTAGCTGGGACGGGTCCGGCGAACGCGGGGGTGGTCCGCACGCTGGTGGGATGCTCCAGCAGTCCGAAGAGGAGTTTGACGGCGACGAGCAACGTGAGCGCGGGCCAGCCTGCCACCGCCCGGCCGATCCAGTCCGAGCCGCCCACCGCGACGTTCGCGGCGAGGCTGGCTGCGGTACCCGCGGTCCGCGCCGCCCAAGGCAGCCATCCTGAGCGGCGGCTGGCGCGCTTATCGGCCAGCAGCACCAGTGACGCCACGATCTCGATGCCGTCAACCGACAGGGGGAACATGTGGGCACGCCATCCGGTCTCGCCGTGGGCGTGGGCGAGTTCGGCCATGTGGCTGTAGGAGATGGCGCCGGCGATCCCGGCCAGACCGACGACGGTCGCACCCGCCGCTGCGCGGATCGCGGTGTCTACCCGGCTCACTGGTTCATCTCCGCGTCGTTCAATGCGGAGATGACCAGCGCGGACAGCCCGGCGAGGATCGGCGCGGCCGACGCGACTGGCATCGCCAGTTCTATGTGTCGGTCGAGGGTGATGTGCAGGTAGGCCGAGCAGCGCCACAGTGTTACCGCCTGGCTGAGCCAGGCGACGGCGTGCGGTGGGATCGGCCGGTTCCCTGGGTGTCAGGGTTGGGTGAGACCAGCGGTTCAGAGCAAGTAGCCCTCCCGGGGCGAGGATGGATCTTCTCTCGATGACGATTTCCAGCGCGCAGCTGTCCGTCGGGCACGATGGGGCCATGACCAGTGAGGGACCTCGAGCGGACCGGCCGCGACGTCGGTCGTTCACCGCGGCGGAGAAGCTGCGGCTGCTCGCCGGATACGAGCAGGCCGTCGCCGAGGGTGACGGCAACGGCTATCTGCGCCGTAACGGCTTGTATTCGTCGCTGATGAGTGAGTGGCGTCGCGCCCGTGACGCCGGGCTGCTCGAGGGGAAGAAGCCCGGTCAGAGCGTC
>NZ_AXVR01000076.1 GCF_000484695.1 Salinispora cortesiana
GTAGGCGTGGGTGGCGAAGCCGTGGCGGCGGTGCCAGATCCGGCGCTGGTAGATGATGTACCGCACCCACCATAGGGCGCCGGAGCGGGCGAGGGTCACCCACAGTTGCACGACCTGTTCCATCGTGACCCCGTCCGGGTCGCGTAGGTCGGCGTCGAAGTCCCGGGCCCGTACCTCGTCGAGGTTGTCGCCGTCGCGGTACTCCGGCCGGCCGGTCCGGTCTGGGTTGTGGCTCGACGGGTAGCTTTGGTGGGAGGTGTCGCCGATCGATCCGTCCGATCTGGTGTCTCGCTTGGGGAACCGCTTGTCGAGTTGATCGCGGACTTCATCCAGGTTAGGTACCACTGTCCATGCCATCGGTGCTCACCTCCATGATTGGCCAGTCGGTTTCGGCGGGGTCGCTCCAGGGGTCGGGGAGCTGCTCCCCGATATGCTGCTCCGGGACCTCATCGGCGACCGGATGCGGAATGTTGGACATTTTGCTCCTTGTCATTGGGATACCCATTCGGCATCGAGGCGTGCTGAGACACCGAATTGGCTATATAAATTGAGCGAGCCACCGCTGTTTTGCCACACAAATATCTCGAGGTAGTGGCCGACGGCTAGCCGGATGAGCCCGGACGTCGATAGTCGCGCACTGATCCCGGAGGGTGTTGCCGGGACCGCGGTCCCGATGCCGGCGGAGCTGTTGAAGCGATACACGGCGAGAGCGCGCGACCCGACCGAATTGAGGCTGAACCCGACCGCCGCCGCCACGCGATAGAGCCCTGCTCGGGTACAGACGATCCGGCCGTTGGCCGGATCCGCCATACCACCCGAATCCTCGCTGGTGCTCGTGAGCTCCACTTTGGTGTAGGAGGCGTGTGGTATTGATGGTGTGGCTGTCGTCGTCATCACGCAGACCGCGCCGCCGAGCCGCTCGGCGGTGAGGATCATGCCGGATTGCCAGTGCGTCACGATGTCCCCTCCAGTACAGCAATCCACTGCACGGGTATGTCATCCCAGGTGCTGCCCGGGCTGACGCCATCCCCGCGGAAAACGAACAAGGTGAACCCTGTTGTGGTGATGTTGATTGGCCGGGAGCCCCAGCGGGCAGTAGGGCCGGCCCCCGACACAATCTGCGTCGTCACGCGCGGCGTTGCCGCGAATGGCTCCGCAAATGCGACGGGCTGGGTATAGAGTGCGAGGTTAGTAAATGACACGTCTACCTGCCCGCTTTCCTGTTCCCCCAGCCGGGCCGGGGTGATCAGCATCCCGGACTGCCAGTGCGTCATCCTGTCCTCCTCACAGGGGCGCCACGGCCGGCGCCCATACCTGCACCTCCGTGCCGTCCGGCCAGGACCGCGAGACTCCGTTGACGCCGCGCGCGGACAGGGTCACGGTCTGGGTGAGTCCGGTGCCGGTGATTGCGGTGGCGGTGACGCGTTCACCGCCACCGATTCGGAGATCCATCGAGAAATCCGCGGGATCCGTGGTCCATCCGCCATTTGCGGCGGTCGAGGTCAACGTGAGGGAGAGCGCGGAGGTGTCCACGGCCGCGATGGTGGAGCCGTCCGCCGCGACCCGCTGCGGGCCGTCAATAGTGGCTACGTCCCACCGGTCCGCCGGCTCGGTGGCAAGCTCGACCGTCCACCGGCGTCGGCCGGTGATCGTCTCGCGTGCGTGCACGAGGGTCTGGTCGATCGTGTCGGTTGTCGCCGCGTCGGGGGCGTTGATCACCTGCACCCGGGAGCCGGGCTGGCAGGTTACCCAGTCCGCGGTCAGTGCACGGCCGGAGTGAGTGTGCAGCGGCACGGTGAGGCGATACCGGGTGCCCGCCTGGCCATACATCCATAGCCGCCAATTGGCGTGATGCTGCAGCTGGTTGTCAGACGCCAGATTGAGGCGGGGGCTCGACGGGATCAGACCTCGCTGGGTGATCGAGTCCTCGTCGGCGGCGACCGCGCTGGAACCACCGATGCGTGTGACCGTCCAGTGATTACGCAGCTGCTGGTCGTTGGCGGCCGGGGTGAAGTGCCCGCCGAGCTGCCGGTCGGCGGCATCGACCTCCAGAGCGGGCGGGGCGTTGTATCGGGACCAGCGAGGCAGGTACGCCAACCCGTGTCCGGACTCGTAGATGATGCCGAGGTCGACCTGCTCGCACTGTTGGTACAGGTCGAGTGGGGTGCCGTCTGGCTGCACGCCCATCGCCGTCGCGCCCTCATCGGGGATTGTCGGCACCGACAGGGCGACGCCCTCCTCTGCGCACAGCCGGGCCAGCCGCAGGTGCGCCTGCTCGCGCGGGTGGGCGTCTACCCGTGATGACGTGAGTGGCGACGTCGCGCTGTCCCACACCCGTAGATGCCCCGCGACGAAATCGAGGCCGACAGACTCGAACACGCGTTGGTCAGGGTTGAGCGCGATGGTGTCGATCCGGCCCAGGGTGCCGGTGACGGTCACCGACCCTATGGTCCGCGAAGACGTCATGACTTTCACGTCGATCGACCCGCCGTTCTGGACGGCGGATATCCTGAGAGTGAAGGGCCCGACGTACCTTGTCGGCACACTCCAGACGACTGTCGGCGAACCTGACGCGGTGTAGGCCACCAGATAGGTGCCGTAGACGTCGTTGTAGTCGTCGACAAAGTCCCAGCGCACGAACGTCCCGGCGGGGGTGGCCCATCGCAGCAGGACAACCTCGCCCACGGGGTTTCCCGTCTGCCAGAACGCCTCCAGCGTCCAGGCGACAGGGCTGCTGGTCCCGGCCGGCGCCCGACCGGATAGGGAACCACCGTCGGCCAGTAGCGGCAGGGATTTGGTGCCCCACCGTTGGGTGCCCCCGACGCTGATGTCCACGCCCCCGGCGGCGAACTTCACGGTCCCGTCTGCTTGCATCGGCGCTACGCCGCGGATGCCGGATGCCGCCCCCGTCGCGTCGGCCTCGTCCTCACACGGCCAGTAGGCCAGCAGTCCGTCACTGGCGGCGAGTATTGTCCGGTTCACCGGTGATCGGGTCGGCGGGGATCCACGTCCCAGCCGTCCGAGCACGCCCACCGACTCAATGCGTGCCACGGCGAGCTTGCCGGAGCGGCCCGGCCAGGTCACCGACCAGCTCCGCACGTAGCCGGAGTGACGGTTACGCCATCCAGCCCCGTCACCTAGGTGCACGTCCACACTGACTGGTGTCCAGGTGCGCACGTGCGGCCAGTATGGAGACGCCGCATGCCCGGGGGTGAACCGGCCGTCGCTGTTGCGTAGCGTCAGCGCGCATGTCGACGACTCGGGCCGGGTAGCGCTGGCTTGGCGCCCCCACTCCAACTCGATCGGATCCGATGGCCACCAAAAGGGCGTGAGGTCGGTCCACACCCACGTCCCGGGGTCGGCATTCAGGTCAGCGCCGAACGCCGCCCTGATCCGCACGTCGAGCGGATCCCCGTCAATCCAGCCCATACCTCCGCCTCCTACTACTGGTTGGATCCGATGACCTGCTGCACGTTGCCGCCGCGGCCAGCGACCTGCTCCCGCAGCACCAGGACCAGATCGCCGCCGCGGACCCGGAACTCTCCGGTGAGCAGCAGCCGACCCGGTGTGGTCGTAGCCGTTCCGGCCCCGAGTGGCTGGATCGTGGCCCCGCGGTTGAGGTACGCCACCTCGGGCCCACGCTCACCGACCACGGCGAGACCTGGCGCGAGTGCGGTACCGCCCTTCGCCAGGTACGGGATGTTCGGGGTGGACAAGGTCGCGCCGCCCCACACCTGACCCAAACCTGGAACGGAGACGCCGGGAATGCGGAAGGACAGCCGGTTCCATTTGCCGATAATCCAGTTCAGGGCGCTCTTGAAGGCGGCCTTGAGCCCGTCGAAGAGTCCCCACGTCGCCCGTCCAACTCGCCCGGGAAGCCCGGCTACCCAACGCAGCCACGTGGAGCCCTTATCGACAATCCAGTCGAAGACAGCGCGCCCCAGCTCACCGACCTTGCGCCAGGTCCCCGAAAACAACGACCACCACGTCCGCGCCCCGGAAGCAAGTATCCCTATCGCCCATTCCCAGCCGTCAACAATCCAATTCAGCACCCATTCGGCAGCGGCCTTGATACCACCCCACGCGGCACTCCACAGATCCTGGAACCACGTCGTTTTCGTCGCAATCCATACGATCGCAGCAACGAGGGCGATAATGCCCAGCACGATCCACCCGATTGGACTGAGAGCCATCACCACATTGAGGGCCGTCTGCACCGCCACCCACGCCTTGGTGACCACGATGATCGTGCCGATCACCCCGGCGAGGATTCCCAGCCCGGTCGCCAGCGGCACCACCCAATCACTGTTTCGAGACAGCCAACCCAGCATGTCACCCAACGCGACCAGGATTGTGCGTTTGAACGCCAGCAGCCGCTGGATGGTGGTGTCCTCAAGCTTCTTGGATGCCTTGTCGCTGGCCCCCGCCACGCCATCGAAGCCATCGCCTACCGCCGCCAGGTTGTGCAGGAAACCAGGGATATCTGCGACGTTGAGGTCCTCGAGGGGGGTGCCGAACAGGGCGATGGCGGCGGTCGCCTGCTCGGTAGGATCCTTGATTGACAACAGGCCGGCGGTGATCTTCTGGAGAGCGGCATGCGCGGTGTCACCACCGGCGAGGATCTGGTTGGACATCGTTTTGGCGTTCAACCCGATCGCCTTGTAGGCGTCCACCGAGGACGTAGACATGTCAGTGGCCAGGGCGGTGAACTCTTTGAGCGCGTCGCCGGTTTTGTCGATGCTGATACCGCCTTTTTTGCTGGCGGCTGTCAGGAGCGCGAACGCTTGTTCCCCGTCGAACCCCAACGTCCGAAAGAACTGCCCGTACTCGTCTGCGGTCTCCAGGACGTCTTCTCGTAGCGCTATCGGCACCCGTTTGGACGCGGCGGTGATCAGGTCCATGGCGTGGTCGGCGTCGCGCACCAACCCCGAGCCGATAAGCGTGGACGCGTACTGGGCGGCCGTAGCGACATCGGTCCCCCACGCGGACGCGTAGGCCTGCACCTTGACGGTCATCCGCTCGATCGCTCCGGCGTCGTCGACCGCCGCCAGGTGCGAGGAGACCACCGCCTGCGTGGCTTCCATCACCTGATCCGCCGACTCGCCGAACCCACGGGCATATACCCGCCCGGCAGCCTCACCGATTGACTGCGCCAGCGCCGGATCACCCACCCGGGCGGTTAGTTTCGCGCGGGCGGCGTCCATGTGCAGGCCCTCGACCAGGCCGGCGCCGATTCCTGCGGCGAGCGCGGCACCCAGGACGGGGCCGTGCTGCTTGGCTCGCTCGCCGAGCTGCCGCATCTTGCCCTCGGCGGCTTTCATGCCCTTGGCGAGGTGTGTGTTGTCGGCCTTGAGATAGGCAACCAACTCGCCGAGCTTCAATGCCATGTCGGTCGCCTCCAACGGGGTGTGCCTTGTGTACGGTGCTCGCGTCACCAGCGAGCTACGGAAGGTTGAAGATGAGTCAGAAACGGAAACCGTCGACAGCCGTCGTCGTACTCAGTGCCGTCGCCGGGGCGCTGACGCTCGTGCTGTGCGCCGGCCTGATCGGCGGCCTGGTTGGCGACGACACCGAACTCGAGAACCTTCCCGCCTACACCGTGGCCAATCAGGAGGGTGGGGACATCGTTGTCGAGGTGGACGAGGTGCTTACCGCCGGCCAGGTAGAGGCCATCGGCGTCGATCTGCGGAGTAAGCAAACCAGGGAGACCAGCTATTTCGTGTCCATCAACTGCTCCACCAGTGGCAGCGCGACGTCCGACAACCGGCTGGCCACCGTCCGGTTCGGGATCGGCACGCTCGGCAGTGTCCGAACGGGCCTGGACGACGGGCAGTTCGATGTCCAGATGGACCAGGACCCAACCTGCCCTGTATCGGCGTCTCCTGCCGTTGCCACAGCACACGGCCTCGATATCCCCCCTGAGCCCGACAAGGAAAGCTGGGATGCGTACATCGCCGAGCTCAAGGAGATCGACCCTGCGATCGTCGGAACCAAGGACGAGAGAACTTTGATTAGCCGAGGTCGCAGCCAATGCGGCAGCGTGAAGCAGTGGCCGGACGACCAATCTAAGCTTGTTGAGTTGACGAACCTACGGTTCACCGCACCCGGTTACTCTGAGGGGTTTGGCGAGGCGAAGGCCGAGAAGATCCTTGCCGTGGTGCGTACGTACATCTGCCCGACTTACTGACCAGGTATCTCGGGGAGTTCGGGCTCGGGTGCGAGGGCCCGGTAGGTGCGGGTGTCGGCGGCGAGTAGACCGAGGATGCGTGTCTGGAGCCATCGCCAGGACCGGGTTCGCATCAGGGTCCGGTCCTCAACGTCGATGCCGTACACGTCGTGTAGGTCGGCTTCGATGAGTGCCCACTGTGCGAGTAGGGCGCTCCAGCTCACCGTGCCTTCCGGCGTCCCCTGTTCCTGTGCGCGGGTGTCGGCGGGGATGTCGTACCACTCGTGGAGGCCGGTGGCGGGGTCTTTTCGTCCCCGGCCGTACGGTTCCCGCCAGTCTGGGCCCGGTTCTGCGCCCGACGTGCCTGTCGGTTCGTCGGGCGTTGGGCTTCCGGGCGGCCCCCGGAGGTCCAGTATCGTTCGGCGGTGTCTTCTCCGCCGATGATCCAGATGTAGCCGGTCTGCCCGCAGAACTGGATGTACGGGTCGGGAACTTGGTCGGCGGCCATCTGCTGGTAGACGTCGCCGAGGACTCGCTCCGGCAGGCTGAGGTCACCGGGGAGCTGGGGCAGGGCCTCGATGCGGGCGACCGCTGCCTGGATCTCCTGCTCGCTGCTGGCGTTGTGGACCTCTCCGGTGACCTCGGCCAGGCGGCGGCACCATAGGCCCAGCTCGGCTGAGGGCAGCGGCAGGGTGTACTCGCGGCCCTTGACCGTCAGCGTGAGCCCTGGCGACCAGTAGGCGTCGAGGTCGGCGAGACGCGCACCCATCAGGCGTAGGTGTAGTCGTCGGCGGGCGTGTCCGTGCTGGCCCCGGCGGTGGTGGTGACCTGGACCTGGACGGTGCCGGCGAGGCCGGCGGGCGGGACTGCCACGATGTGGCTGTCGGAGACGACCGTGTAGCCAACGGCCGGCGTTCCGCCAAACTCAACCGCGGTCACGTCGGTGACGCCGTTGGGCCGGTAGTGCTGCCCGTAGATGTCTACGACCTGGTCGGATCCGGCCGTTGAGCCGGAGGTCGGGAAGATGCTGGTGACCGTTGGGATGAGGGAGCCGGCGGGGTTGGTGATGTCGGTGATCTGGCCCTGCCCCTGGAGCACTATGTCGATGGTTTCGCGGCCCTTGCCGCCGCTGGGCGCCCACGACTTGACGTAGACGCGGCCCTCGTGGGAGTTGCCGTCGTCGAGGCCCTCGCGGTTGTACCAGCGGACCCCGAACTCGGCGTTCCCGGTGCTGGATGTCCGGAGAGCCTTGAATCGGCTGCGGAGGAACGCCTGCACGGCATCGACGGCGGTGCCGGCGAAGTTGGTCGACCAGGCGATCTTGACTTCGATTCGCCAGGCGTAGCCCGTGACTTCCTCCCGCATCGCCCCGTTGTCGTCGTAGACCTCGTCGTCCTCGGTGCGCAGCTCTTCCAGGAGCTTGACCTCCTCGATGCCCATGAGCTGCTGGTAGTTGATGGCTGGGTAGGTGGCGGTGTCGATGTCGAGTCGGTGCGTGCGGGCCAGCTCGGTGACCCGGGTGGTCGGGGTGGTCGCCATGACGCGGCCCTGCCTCTCAGTCGGTGCGATTGAGCGTCGGGCGCATCGCCTCGACGTAGTAGTTGCTGGACGACTCCCACCGGCGGTTGGTGTCCTGGCCGAGGGAGGTGTGGTTGCGGCGGGTCACGTCCACGACCTGCACCGTGCCGAGGGTGGTCCGGCCGAGGCTGTCGAGCAGCTCGAAGACGGCGTCGGCGATGTCTTCGACGCTGCGCGGATCATCGGGTAGTCCCCGACACCGGACCTGCACTCCCACCGTGTGGTCGGCCATGCCGGGCAGGTCGTCTCCGGCCGTGTAGGCGGTGAGGGTGATCAGCCGGTCCGGGTGCTGCGGGATGGCGCGGATGACGATGGCTGTCTCGCCGGCCTGGTAGGCGCCGGTTGTGCGCCAGGTTCCGGCGCCGCCGGTGTGGAGCAGTTCGGCGATGCCGGTTAGCAGTTGGGAGGTCCAGCCGTCACCGAGTGCCATGTCATCCCTTCAGTGGCTTCCCGGTAGCCCTCATCGCCAGCGCGAGCATCACGTCCCGCTCCGTCGACATCGGCTGCTCCAGGAATTTGGCCTGCCGGCCGTCGTCGTGCCGCAACGTCATGTCCTCGTGCTGCCGGACGGCGTATGGCCTGTCGTAGGACACGGCGACGGTGCCGGAGCCGGGGTCGATGGTGACCTCACCGGAGCGCTCCAGGTCGCCCTCCTCGTGCGGCGCCAGCGACGACGACACCTGGAGCAGGTGCTCGGCGGCCAACTCCAGGCCGTCCATGCCCGCGTCGGACAGCGCGGCGAGCACCCTGGCTCCGTCCCATTCCAGCCGGAAATCGTCGGCCATCGTCTACTCCAGGTTCAGCTCGACGTGCTCCGGCAAGTCCAGGCCGTGCGCGGATAGGTCGGAGCGAGCCAGGACCCGTGAGGTTCGGCCGGCCCAGGTGACCCGGGAGCCGGGTGGACAGACGGTGCCTGGCGGGCAGTAGACGGTGGTGGAGCTGACCTGTTCGGCGCCGGCTGCGTCCTGGGTTTGTACCCGCACCAGGCGGCGGGTCTGCTCTACCACGCACGGCGTGACATCGGCCGGGTCGGCGAACACGTCTCCGTAGGCGCCGGATCCCTCGTACGCCTGCACGCTGACCGTCGTCGGGGTAGGGATGTGGACAGCAACGAATTCAGCCCAGTCCATGCCAGGGCTCCTGCGGTCCTTGCCCGGTTAGTCCGGCGGCCTGGAGTGTCTGCCATGCCTGCGGCCACAGCCCGTTGATCTTGCGTGCTTGCTGGCTGGATCCGCCAGCACCCTGCCCACCACGCACCACGCTGACCTTCCCGATCGCGAAGCTCGCGGTCGGCGGCATGGCACCGGTGCCGGTGATGTCCCCGGCGGCGATCATCCCGGCGACCTGCTCACACGTAGCATCCCGCAGGGCGGCGATCACCTCCGCATCCGTCACGTCGTACACGGCGCACAGCAGCGCCCTGTCGACATCCCTGCTAGCTCGGGTGAGCAGCAACGCGGCGGACGCGCCGGTCGGCACCGTCACCGGGTAGGCGGTCAGCTCCACCTCGGTTGCGTATGCCACGCTGCTGCCCTCCTTACTCGGGTTTCGGCCCGTACTGCTCGCGCAGCTCGTCGCGCTTCATGCCGGCGACCTGCTCCGGGTCCGCTCCCCGCTGCTCGATGGCGTACGTGCGCCACTGCTCGGCGGAAGCGTTCCCGGCCGGCGTCTCGGTGAGTGCCTGGGCCTTTGGAGCGGCCTCGACGTCCCCGGGCTCGTTGACGTGCTTCGGCGCCTGCGTGTGATAGCGGCGGAGCATCCCTACACCCATCAGGACGCCGACGTCGTGATGACTACGACGCCCTTGTCGTTGAGGCGCTTTACCGCGTAGTGGAGGTTCGTGGTTACCACGTTGGAGCGCTTCAGGATGTCCCGGTCCTGCTCGACGATCGGCCGGCGCTTCCACAGCACGCCGAGCGAGTTGCGTTTGACGATCAGCGAGGTGCGGGCGGCGAGCCGGTCGGTGACGTAGACCGGCATGCCGCCGATCTGGCCGAGGAAGCCGCGCAGCACGATGTTGTTGCCGCTCTGCACCTGGGAGGCTGAGATGAACTGGTCGTCCTTGTGAAGGGCGGAGATGGCGTCCGAGCGGACGAACATGCCCCACACGTCGGCCAGGTCGAAGTCGTCGCCGAACTGGGCGATCGAGTCGACGATGTGATCCCAGGTCAGGACCGTGTTGCCGGTGGTGAGGGTGTTGGCCAGCGGCGCCGAGTCCCCGACGATGCTGCCGTCCGGGCGGGTGACGCCGTTGGACACTGTCGCGGTCGCCGCAGCGATGAGGTCAGCGTCGACCTTGCGGGCGGCGAGGACACCGAACTGCCGGATCGCCTCGCCCTGCGGGTCACCGAGGCCGGTCAGCATGGCATTGTCGGTGATCTCGACCGCCTTGCCGGCCTCCCTGATGGTGGCCTTGGTCGCGGACTGGGTCAGCGCTTCGGTGGTCATGGCGACGCCTTCGGTGAGGTCGTCCAGCTCGCCGAGCGCGTCCCACTTGGGGAAGTCGACGGTGTTGCCCGGGTTGCCGACGAGGGTGTCGTCGGACAGGGCGGCGTTGGCGACGACGACCTTGCCGGTGAACTCGGCCTGGGCCATGTCCTCCCAGACTTCCGGGGAGTACAGCTTGGTGGAGTCGGTGAGTGCCACGGTGGGGCTCCTGGATCAGTGAGGCGGGCTACCGGCCCGCGAGCTTGCGGTACGTGGTGGGGTCCCGTTGGAACAGCTCCTGCCGCTGAGCGACGCTCATCCGCTTGAACTGCTCCGGGGTGACGGCATCTCCACCGGGCCCGCCGGTGAACTCGCCTCCGCTGCGCGCGGGCGCCTGGCCTGCCTCGCGGTACTGGGGGTTCTCGTCGATCGCCTTCTTCATCGCGTCGCGGAGCTTCGCGGCGAAGTCATCGGCGGTCGGGTCGAGGTTGTGCGCACGCTCCATGAAGGAGCGGCTGTCGGTGAGCGCCTGCGGGTTCGCGCCGGCGTTCTTGGCGTTCTTCCAGATGGCCAGCTCGATGGTGACATCACGGTTGGCGTCGGCCAGCTTGGTGACCTGCTGGGTGAGCTGCGCCGGGTCGGCCTGCTTCCCGTCGGCCGCCTTCGGGTCGAGAACGGCGAGCAGCTTCTGCGCCAGGTCCTGGCGGGCCTGCTCGGCGGCTTCGGTGGCGGCTTGCGCCTTGGCCTCGGTGCGGGCCTTGGCCTCGCCCTGGCGGGCGTCGCGGAGGACCTTCTGCGCCCATGAGGGCAGGTCTTCCACCCGCTCGCCGGTCGGCTCCTGGCCGGCCGGCTGGGCGGGCTGCTGCTGGCCGGTGGTGGCCGGCTGCTGCTCGGTGCCAGTCTGGGTGCCCTCGGCGGTCGCGGTGGCGGTTTCCACGGTGGGTGTCTCCTGGGTGTCGACGGTCGGCGCCCGGCCGTCCGTGCGGTCGACCGCTGCGCCAGGCAGCGGGGTTTATCGGGGCAGGTTGCCCGCGCCGATCTGCTCCCGATACGGAAGCCGCTTCAGCTCGGGGTGCTTGGCAAGGTGGTCGCGCATGCTGGCTTGCCACTGGCGGACCTTCGCCGACGCGGTCGCCTTGCCGGCGTCATCGAGCGCGCCCGCCTCGCGTTCCTTCCAGCGGCGGATCTGCCGCTCGATGGCCCGCTGCCGGTCCTTCGCCTCGTAGCCCTTCGGGTTGGCCAGCCTGCCGGTGGGCCGCTTCGTCGCCCCGGGCAGGTACGCGCGCAGGCTGTGGGTGCAGTTGGGGTGCATCAGCCCGTCGGCGCGCGCCTCGTCGACGCTGCCAGCGATGTCCACGCTGACGGTGCCGACCATGCTGGCCAGCTCAACCCGGCCGCGCTGCCGCCCGGAGATGGACAGCACCTTGCCCTCCCACGGCCGGCAGAGCGGGCACTCGCGGGGGCTGTTGGACACGATGACCAGGTCCAGGCCCATCGACTGGAGCCGGTCGGTTTGGCCTTGGACGGCGGCGCGTTGGGTGACGGTGCGGACGGCCATCTCGGCGTACGAGGAGAGCCGCCACATCCGCCCGCGCGAGTCGGTGAAGCTGGCCACGCCCTGGTCTATGAACCTCTGATAGGCCAACTGCGACGCCTGCCGGCGGGTTTGCCCGCCCGCCACCGACACGGCGGTGGCCTGCTGGACGACCGCCCGGTACACGTCGAGGACGTGCCGCAGCACGTTGGAGTGCCGCTGCCCCACGTCGTCGAGCAGCGCGGCGGCGAGGTTCTCCACTACGGCGGCGCGGATGCCCCGCTCGGCGGCCAGCCCTGCCGCCCGGACGGCGTCCGGGTCGCGGGGCAGAAGCGCCGCCGGCAGGCCGGTGGTCGCTGCGGCCCGTCCGGAGCGGTACGCGCGGGCGAGCGCCTCGCGGATCTGCTCCGATCCGTCCGCGTCGACCACGGCGAGGATCCGCTCGATGGTGCGCCGTAGCGTGCCGAGCGCCCCCAGCCGTGTGGCGGCCCAGTCGGGGGCGTCCATGCCGGCGGCCAGCCTGCGGGTGACCTCGCGGAGGATGGCCTGCTCGGCGGCCCGGTACAGGTCGACGGTGTTGCGGGCGATGGCGTCGATCTGGTCGCCGGTGAGGGCCATGGGCTACTCCTGGACCGGCGGCCCGTCGCCCTGGTGGCCGGGGTCGGCGGGTGGCGGCTCGTTGCCGGCGAGCGCGCCGAGGCTGCTGCCGACGTCCACGACCGGTGGGGCGTCGCCGTTGATCCGGTCCACCTCCTCGCGGATCGCCGTTTCCTCCCAGTCCGGGTGCAGCGCCTTCACCTTCAGGTACGTCGAGATCGCGCCCGCGGCATCCAGCAACTGGAGCGTCCGGGCCTGAGACTCCGGGTCCTGGGAGACAGTGCTCCCGAAGTCGATCTCCGGGGTTTCGACGGCCACACCTGAGTTGAAGAGCACCGCGTCCACGGCGAGGAGCGTCTCGGTGATCTCCTGTGTTCGCGGTTTGACGTGCAGCAGCTTCGCGTCGCGGCCGATGAACGATTCCCGCTCCCTGGCGGTGACCTCGGTGGCGGTGACGGCCGGCCCGCCGGCCATGCCGAAGGACTGCGCCGAGTAGCCGGCCGTTTCCACGATCATGCGGGCCTGCTCGGCGGCCATCCGGAGGTGCTCCTCGACCCGGATGAGCGGCTGGATCAGCTCGATGTTCAGCCCGGAGCTGTCGTCGGCCATCGTCTTGATGGGGGTGAACAGCTCCCGCGCCGTGTCGAACACGGCGCCGTTTCCGGGCCCGAGTGAGGTGAGGTACTCCTCGGGCACGACCAGTCGGGCGCGGGCGAGACGCAGGTCCCGCATCAGGGACGTCCACGTTTCGTCGAGGGCGTCGAAGAAGCCCTCAACGCCGTCATAGTCGGAGCGGCCCAGGTTGACCGCCGCCGGCAGGTCGGCCCAGATCCGCGACGGGGTGATGTTCGGGATGTAGACGGCGGTGAGCCTGTCGGTCAGGCCCGTGTCGATCTGCCCGGTGGGGGCGACGTCGGCCAGCCACGCCACGTCTGGGTGGGCGCCGAATTCCACCTGCCTGCCGAGACGGTCCGGGGTGCCCTCGTACAGGCCGTGGAGGATCGCGCCGCGCTCGTGCCGCTCCAGGTGCCGCAGCACCCGGTTCCCGTCGTCCTCCAGGACTCGCCAGAAGGTGACCGCCCAGAGGGTGTCCCACCGCCACTCGGGCACCGCCGCGGTGGCGTCGACCCGGGACAGCCACGGCCGGGGCCGGATGCTCTTGTCCCAGACGACGCGCAGGTAGACGCCGCCCTTCGCCGCGCCCGTCTCCGTAGCGGCGAGGAGGGTGGCATGGGCGCCGTCGTCGACCAGCTCGTCCAGCCGCTTTTGGGTGGCCGCGTTCTTGGCCTTCAGGGTGGGGGGCTCGCTGAAGAGCAGCCGCGCCGACGTCTGGGCGATATCGGAGGGCAGCGGCACATGAAGCTTGGCGCGCTGCTCCCCGTCCGGAGTGGGCTCGCCCCAGAAGGTGCGGGCGATCCAGCCGACGAGCCCGCCCCGGTACTGGCTGGGCCGGTTCGGGGGACGGTTCATGTCGGTGCCCTGGTAGACGCGGGTGAGCCGGGCGGTTTCACCCGAGTACCAGGCCGTCCACTCGTCGAGCTTGCTGTAGACCGGGGCCAGTGACTTCGGCGGCCACGCCATGTCGGAGGAGGTGGGCAGTGGCACAGCGGGTGCCCCCTCTCAGGCAGCGTTGTCGGCGCGGAGGTGGTGCCACCAGATCGCCCGGGTGGTGTGGATGGCGTACCGGGTGGCGTCGATCGAGTGGTCGTCTGCCTTGACCGGCTCGTCGCGGCCCCGCTCGGCGGCCTTGTCGTCCCAGGAGTATCCGGGCAGCTCGGCGAGGAGGCCGCTGCACGACCGGTGGATGCGCAGCCGGTCGCGGGCCAGCAGCGACGACATGGTGCGGATGCCCTCCACCACCTCGTTCTTGCCCGGCTTGTTCGGCAGGCCGTCCTTGGCGAGCTGGACGCGGAAGTCGGCGGCGGCCGGGTCGACGAGCACGTACTCGGGGGAGACACCCCTGTCCCCGCCGGGTAGGTCGATGCCGGACAGCCATGACCGGACAGCCTGCGAGTACTCGTACGGGGACATCTGCCGGCGGGCGGTCTTCGAGTCGTGCCGCCATTCCCGGGCCACGTACAGCCGGCCATCGACGCCGAAGCCGACCAGGACAGCGGCGAACGCGTTGGTGGTGCCGTAGTCGATGCCGACGGCGAGCCAGCGGGTGATGGCGGGCAGGTCGGCGATGACGTGCTTGTCCTCGTCGAACATGTCGAACACGGCACCCTCGGCCTGCACCCACGCCCCGGTGATGAACCGCTTGTACCAGAGGCCGACGTACTCGGTCTTGAGGTCACGGACGTACTGCGGGTCGAGGTGCGGGTTGTCATCGAGCGTGGAGTGCCATGTGCGCAGGTTCAGCTCACCGGCCCGCAGGAGGTACTTCTTGCGCAGCCAGTGACTGGGGGCGTCTGGGTTGGTGGTGCCGAACAACTGCGCACCCGGCACGGACAGCCGGGCCAGGACCTGGGTGAAGAACGCCTCGGGGATCGTGGTGAGTTCGTCACCGTAGGCCAGGCACAAGGTCATGCCGCGGACCTTCGGCTCCGCCTTGGCGTCATTCGCGCCCAGGACGTCGACTTCCCGGCCGAGGATCATGCCGGTTGCCGCGCCTGGGTTGTACTTGACCAGGCGGGCGAGCGGCCCGAACAGGAGCGGATCCGTGAGTACCGCGAACACGTTGCGGTTGACGGACTCACGGGTCTTGCCGAACAGCAGGACCCGGCCGGAGCTGGGCGCGGTCGCGATGGCCAAAAGGAGCCGCAGCAGCGACGCGACGGTTTTACCGGACCGGACGCTGCCCTGCCAGATGTTGAGGCGGGCTGTGGACTCCACCACGGAACGGAGGTGGATCGGCGACAGGGTGCGGCCGACCGCGTCGAGGTCAACCGCCATCGGATCCGGCGGGGTTGAGCTGCTCGTAGGCTGCGCCGAGGCTCCGGGCGAGGGCTCCGAGCATGCTCTTCGCGGCGTCAATTCCGGGGTCGGCGTCATATTCGTCGAGGCGAACAGCCTTGTCGATGGCAATGCCGACCGACTGCATGATCTTCTGCTTGTCGGCAAAAGTGGGCTCGGGCATCGTCCAGTCGACCCGGAAGAACTCCTTGCCGCCGTGGTCGACGTAGCAGGCTTCCTGCCAGAGTCGTTGGCGGAGCCGGTTGGCGTCGTCGAGTAGGGCGTTGGCCAGTGCAGCGCGCTTGGCGCGAGCGTCGTCTCTTTTGGCCTCGGTGGCAGCGCGGGTCGCAGTCCGGTCGAAGCTGAGGTCGAGCTGGTCGGCGATCCTGGAGACGGTGCGTCCGGAGCGGCCGATCGTCCGGCCGATCTCGTTGCGAGACAGGCCCTGGGCGTGCAGTTCGCGGACTCGGTCGTAGTCGGCCTGGGTGACTGGTCGGGCGGTCATGGTGTGTCGCTCCGTCCCGGGCCTTGCCCGGTCAGAGGTGGGAGGGGTGGGCTTCGCGTGGGGTTGGTGCGGGCAGGCCGTCCCAGCCTGCGACCTGCCCGCCTCGCCCTGGTCGCGTTCCGGTCTGTGGGTACGCGAAAGCCCGGCGCCACTGAGTGGTCGGCCGGGCCTTGGGCACACTCCGCCTATGCGGTGGATGTGTGAAAACATGATCGCTCGGTTAGGCGGCTGCCGTCAACTCGACACGCGTGCGGCCCCGGCTGGTGGTTCGGGTGAGCATCTCCACGTGGGCGGCCTGGTCGTAGCGGTACCAGGTGGTGCCGCGTCCTTGCCCGGGTAGGTGGTGGGCGGGCAGGAGGCCGTGCAGCCTGTCGTTGGGGTCGCGGGAGCGGCGGGCCCAGTCACGCACGCGGGCGGCGGTGATGTCGGGGCCGAGGGCGTGGGCGATCTGCGCGGCGGTGCCGTAGCGGTCACGGGTGAGTGGGGTGTCGCCGGGGCAGCGGCCGG
>NZ_AXVR01000077.1 GCF_000484695.1 Salinispora cortesiana
ACCGGGCTTCTTCCCCTCGAGCAGCCCGGCGTCACGGGCGCGACGCCACTCACTCATCAGCGACGAATACAAGCCGTTACGGCGCAGATAGCCGTTGCCGTCACCCTCGGCGACGGCCTGCTCGTATCCGGCGAGCAGCCGCAGCTTCTCCGCCGCGGTGAACGACCGACGTCGCGGCCGGTCCGCTCGAGGTCCCTCACTGGTCATGGCCCCATCGTGCCCGACGGACAGCTGCGCGCTGGAAATCGTCATCGAGAGAAGATCCATCCTCGCCCCGGGAGGGCTACTTGCTCTGAACCGCTGGTCTCACCCAACCCTGACACCCAGGGGGGCGGCACTATGTGGAGTTGGCCAGATCGGCTGACCTGGAAGGGGCGCGTGAGGCGACGCTGCATCTGTTGACCAGGGCTGAGGCCACCAGCCCAGAGACTGTGCGGTACTCGCCGGCAGCACAGGACATGCTGGGGCGGCTGGCACGAGAAGCGCCGGCCTCGGTACGGGCGGAAGCAATGGATCTTGCCCAACGCATAGGCGTGGTCAACTAGGTACGTCTTGTCACCGGGTACGTGATGTACCCCTTCGGGCGACTCGGCGCGGCTTACCGTCCTGCCCGGTGGCGGCAGGAGAGTCGTACTGCATAGGGCCGCGACGTTCACGCCTGCCTGCCACGTCCACCGACGAGGGAGGCGACCGTGACCAAGATCCGCAACGCCTGGCGACGGCTCATTGGCCAGCCGGCACCGGCAGCGCCTGGCATGCGCCGCCGAGAGCGCCGCTACTCAGGTGTGGATGCTCTCGGTCCTGCTACCCGTTATGCGGCGCGGGCGGGTGCCTGCCACCCGCTCTGTGACCAGTCGACCGTGATTTTCGATTCGCGCCCGTTGATGACTCCGTTGGCCCGTCAACGGGCCTGCTCCCGGTGATGGCCACGGCCGGTCGGCGGCCGGTGGCGAATGGCCTGTCGGCGGTGCAGTTGCGTAACCGGATGATCCCGTCCGCTCGGCGGATCATCGTCGAGCACTGGCCACGCGTGGACAAGTGCCCGGTCTGCGGTTGCGGGTGGCCGTGCGCGCCGACCAGTACCGCCTACGACTACCTGACCTCGGTCGGTCAGGGCTGTCGGGTGCCTTCTGATCGTTCGCGGGCTCGACGGTGAGTCTGGCCGGCATCAGGTCGTCGCGGCCGGAGGTGGGCCGAATTCGGGTGCGGGCTCGATGCTGCTGGTCGTAACCTCCCCCCATGCATGCTGCGGTAGGGAACACGACGCCGGGGAACCCCGGCCTGCCGCACTGACTTCTCCGTCAACGAGGCCCCGGGGCGAACCGCCCCGGGGCCTCGGTCGCGTTCCGGGTACCGATCGCTCCGAGCGCCGTACCCGAATCAGGAGCGCGACATGATCGATCACCGTAGGCTCGGCCGGGAGCTGGGCATCTTCACCTCCGACCCGCTCGCCGGCGCGGGGCTGCCGCTCTGGCTTCCGGCGGGGGCGGCGGCCCGGCACGCCGTTGAGGAGTACCTCCGGGACCTCGAACGCCAGGCCGGCTACCAGCACGTCATCACCCCGCCCCTCGGCCGGCGGGAACTCTTTGAGCGCTCCGGGCATCTCGGCCACTTCGCCGAGGAGATGTTCCCATCGATGCGGCTGTCGGCCGACGACGAGCTTGTGCTCCGACCGGCGCTCTGCCCGCACCATGCGTTGGTCTACCGGTGCCGGGGACGATCCTGGCGGGACCTGCCACTGCGGATTGCCGAGCTGGGCGGCATGTACCGGGCCGAGCGCTCCGGCGCGCTGGGCGGGCTGGCCCGGGTACGGGCGATCTCGCTCAACGACGCCCACAACTTCTGCACCCTGGAGCAGGTCGGGGCGGAGGTCGCGGAGATCCTTCGGCTGATTCGCGCGGCACACGCCGCCCTCGGCGTACGGCCGGCGGGCTTCCGCCTGTCGCTTCGGGGACCGGGTCAGCGCTACGTTGGCGCGGAGGATGACTGGGCGTGGGCCGAGGAGTTGCTCCGCGCCGCGCTCGACGGGGTGGAGTGCACCGAGGATGTCGGTGCGGCGGCCTTCTACGGACCGAAGATCGACATTCAGGTGGCGGACGCCGCCGGTCGGGAGTGGACGCTCTCCACCATCCAACTCGACTTCGACAAGCCGGAGCGGTTCGATCTGTCGTACGTCGACTCCGCTGGTGCCCGGCGCCGGCCGGTGCTGGTGCACCGCAGCCTCGTCGGGAGCATGGAGCGGCTGTTCAGCTACCTGATCGAGGTGCACGAGGGGGCTTTCCCCGTCTGGTACGCGCCGGCTCAGCTGGTGGTCCTGCCGGTCGCCGCCGCGCAGGACGGCGCGGCTGACGAGTTCGCCGCCACGGCGCGGGCGGCCGGACTGCGGGCCGAGGTGGACCGGAGTGGCTCGCTGGGCGGGCGAATCCGCGACGCGGCGCGGGCCCGGACCCCGTACGCCGCGGTGGTCGGCCCGCGGGAGGCCGCGGCCGGACGGGTGTCGCTGCGGCTGCGGGACGGCCAGCACCTGGCCCCGCTGCCCGCCGCCGAGGCCCTCGCCCTGGTTGCCCGGGTCGTCGCGACCCGATCGCCGCAGCTCCTCCCGCCGGGCTGAGCGCCACGCCGAGGCCGCCGGCAATCCGGGTCACCCGGGTTGCCGGCGGTCGACTCGCCCCTTCCGCAGTCCCACCCCGCCGAGCTACGGAGCCGAGACCGGTTCGGAATCGGTCGGCCGGCCCTGGGTGAACTGGGATCGGTGCAGGCCGGCGTACGGGCCCTCGGCCGCGATCAGCTCGTCGTGGGTGCCCTGTTCGACGATGCGCCCGTCCACCATCATCAGGATCAGGTCGGCGTCGCGGATGGTGGAGAGCCGGTGTGCGATCACGAAGCTGGTGCGGTCGGAGCGCAGGGCCGCCATCGCTTGTTGGAGCAGCACCTCGGTCCGGGTGTCCACGGAGCTGGTGGCCTCGTCGAGGATCAGCAGCGACGGCTCGGCGAGGAAGGCGCGGGCGATGGTGATGAGCTGCCGCTCGCCAGCGCTGATGTTGCTCCCCTCCTCGTCGATCACCGTGTCGTAGCCATCGGGCAGGCTGCGCACGAAGCGGTCCACGAAGGTCGCCCGGGCCGCCGCCAGGATCTCCTCCTCGGTGGCGTCGGGTCGGCCGTAGGCGATGTTCTCCCGGATCGTGCCGGTGAACAGCCAGGTGTCCTGGAGCACCATGCCGATCCGGCCGCGCAGGTCGTCCCGGCGTAGCCCGGTGATGTCCACTCCGTCGAGGGTGATCCGGCCGGCGTTCAGCTCGTAGAAGCGCAGCACCAGGTTGACCAGCGTGGTCTTGCCGGCCCCGGTCGGCCCGACGATCGCCACTGTCTGGCCGGGCTCGGCGATCAGCGACAGGTCCTCGATCAACGGCTCGTCCGGGGTGTACCGGAAGGAGACGTGCTCGAATGCGACCCGTCCGCGGGGTGCGGTCAGCCGGGCCGGGGTGGCCGGTTCCGGCGTCTGCTCCTCGGCGTCGAGCACCGCGAAGACCCGCTCGGCGGAGGCGACCCCGGACTGGAGCAGGTTCGTCATCGCGGCGAGTTGGGTGAGCGGCTGGGTGAACTGGCGGGAGTAATGGATGAAGGCCTGCACGTCGCCGAGGGTCATCGTGCCCGAGGCCACCCGGAGTCCGCCGACCACGGCGAGCGCCACGTAGCTCAGGTTCCCGATGAACATCATCGCCGGCATGATGATTCCGGAGATGAACTGTGCCCCGAAGCTGGCCTGGAACAGCTCCTCGTTCTTGGCCGCGAAGGAGGTTTGCACGGCCCGCTGCCGCCCGAAGACCTTGACCAACTCGTGGCCGGTGAAGGCCTCCTCGATCTGGCCGTTGAGCTCAGCGGTGTGCGTCCACTGGGCGACGAACTTTGGCTGGGACCGCTTCGCGATCTGCTGGGTGACGAGGACCGACAGGGGCACCGCCACCAGTGCGATCAGCGCCAACAGCGGCGAGATCCAGAACATCATGGCGAGCACCCCGACCACGGTGAGTAGCGCGGTGAGTAGCTGGCTCAGGGTCTGCTGCAGGCTGGTCGAGATGTTGTCGATGTCGTTGGTGACCCGGCTGAGCAACTCGCCCCGGGGCTGGCGGTCGAAGTAGGGCAGGGGCAGCCGGTTCAGCTTGGCCGCCACGTCTTCGCGCAGCCGGTGCACGGTCCGCTGCACAATCCCGGTGAGCAGCCAACCCTGCCCCCAGATGAGCAGGGACGCCGCGACGTAGAGGGCGAGCGCCAGCAGCAGCACCCGGGCCAACGCGGCCGAGTCGATCCCGGCGCCGGGCACCACGCCCATCCTGGTGATGATGTCGGCGAAGCTGTCGTTGCCCGCCGCACGCGCCGCCGTGGCGGCGGCCTCCGTTGTCGTGCCGGGTTCGAGCTGCCGCCCCAGCACCCCAGCGAAGATCAGGTCGGTGGCGTGGCCGAGCACCCTCGGGCCGACCACGTTCAGTCCGACACCGAGCACCGTCAGGGCGATCACCCCGATCAGGGGGAGGCGGTGCGGGCGTAGCCGGCCGAGGAGGCGCCGAGCCGACGGCCCGAAGGACATCGACCGTTCGGCGGGCATGCCGGCCCCCGGCCAGGACGGCCCGCTGCCGCGTTGGCCGTCGGACGGCAACCGCGAGGGTGTGGGCCCCTCACCGGGCGGGTTCTTCTTCGATACGGCCGGAGCGCTCACGCCGTCACTCCCGTGCTCTGCTGTGATGCGACGATCTCCGCATACGTGGGGCAGGTCGTCAGTAACTCGGCGTGCCGGCCGATCCCCACGACGCCCCCGTCCTCCAGCACCACGATCTGGTCGGCGTCGGCCACGGTGGCGACCCGCTGCGCCACGACCACCACCGCCGCGTCGGCGGTGACCGGGCGCAGCGCCGCCCGTAGCCGCGCGTCGGTGCCGAGGTCAAGGGCGGAGAAGGAGTCGTCGAAGAGGTAGATCTCTGGTCGGCGGACCAGCGCCCGGGCGATGGCCAGCCGCTGCCGCTGCCCTCCGGAGAGGTTGGTGCCACCCTGCGCTACGGGCGCCTCCAGCCCCTCCGGCAGCGCGGCGACGAAGTCGCGGGCCTGCGCCACCTCCAGCGCCGCCCACAGCTCGGCCTCGGTCGCGTCCGGGTTGCCGTGTCGCAGGTTGGTGGCGACCGTGCCGGTGAACAGGTACGGGCGCTGTGGCACCAGGCCGATCCGCTGCCACAGCGCCTCCGGTGCGAGATCCCGGACGTTGACCCCGTCCACCAACACCGCACCGGAGGTAACGTCGATCAGTCGTGGGATCAGGGCGAGCAGGGTGCTCTTGCCGGCGCCGGTGCTGCCGATGACCGCGGTGGTCGTACCCGGGGCCACCCGGAACGACACGTCCCGCAGCACCGGTTCGGCCGCACCCGGGTACTGGAACCGCACCTTGCGTAGCTCCACCTCGGCTCGGCCCGGCGGTGCGGTGACCGGCTCCGCTGGGGGCGTGACCGAGGTCTCGGTCGCCAGCACCGCGCTGACCCGCTCGGCGCAGACTGCCGCTCTCGGCACCATCATCAGCATGAACGTGGCCATCATGACCGCCATCAGGATCTGCATCAGGTACTGGAGGAAGGCGGTGAGGGAGCCGACCTCGATGGCGCCGGCGTCCACCCGTCCGGCGCCGAACCAGAGCACCGCGACGCTGGAGACGTTGAGGACCAGCATCACGATCGGGAAGATCAGTGCTGCCAGTCGACCGGTCTGTAGGGCGGTCGCGGTCAGGTCGGTGTTGGCGGCGGCGAAGCGCCGGGTCTCGTAGGGTTCCCGAACGAACGCCCGGACCACGCGGATGCCACTGATCTGCTCGCGGAGAACCCGGTTGACTGTGTCGATGCGGGTCTGCATGAGTCGGAATCCGGGCACCATCCGCCGGATTACCTGACCCAGACCGAGCGCCAGGACGGGGACGCTGACCAGCAGCAGCCAGGAGAGCCCGAGGTCCTCGCGGAGCGCCATCACCACTCCGCCGACGCTCATGATCGGCGCGGCGACCAGCATCGTGCAGCTCATCAGCACCAGCATCTGGACCTGCTGCACGTCGTTGGTGTTGCGAGTGATCAGTGATGGTGCGCCGAAGTGGGCGACCTCGCGCGCGGAGAACGTGTTGACGTGGGCGAAGAGCGCCGCCCGGACATCCCGGCCGTACGCCATCGCGGTGCGCGCGCCGAGGTAGACGGCGGCGATCGAGCAGACGATCTGTACCAGGCTGACGACGAGCATCCAGCCCCCGGTGCGCAGGATGAAGCCGGTGTCGCCGCGGGCCACCCCAAGGTCGATGAGGTCGGCGTTGAGGCTCGGCAGGTACAGCGAGGCGATGGTGCCGACGAACTGGAGGGCGACCACGGCCGCCAGCGGGCGGTGGTAGGGGCGTAGGTAGGTGCGTAGCAGCTGGATCAGCACGCCGGCTCTCCGTGGGGTTCGCCTCGGTCGGCCCGGGCGGTCAGCGTGACCAGCGCCGGTCCGGCGCGTCTTGGCGGGGGGTTACGTTCACTCGGGCAGGTTAGTGGTCGGACCGTCAGGTGCCAACCGAAATGGCGACGGCGGTGGCGACGAAGACTCCCTGCATGGCGGTACGGGCGGCCAGCGGGGTGACGGGCCGGCCGGCCAGGGTGAGCTTGCGCCGTGCTCCGGACACGTTCGCCGGGAACATCGCCAGCATCAGGACGGCCAGCCCGGCGGCGGCCCACCGAGCGGTGGGGGGAGCGAGGAGCGCCGCCGCGCCGAGTAGCTCCAGCACCCCGGTGAGGGTGACCAGGAACCGGGGGTGGGGGAGTCGTGGTGGCACCAGCGCGACGAGGTCGGCCCGGCGTCGTGGGCTGAAGTGCGCCAGGCCGGTGACCGTGAGCATCAGGGCGAGACCCACCCGCAGCGCGGGGTGCCAGCCGTCGAGCGCAGCCACGCCGACCAGACCGGCCAGCCGGGCCAATCCGGTGCCGGCCACCAGTGTGATCAGTGGAACCATCGGAACCTCCACGCCAGATCTTGTCGGTGGCAAGAATGCCCTCCGTCCGCATATCTTGTCAACGGTAAGATATGCTTCCTGGATGACCGGTGCACGTGGCTACCATCACGGCGATCTGCGGCGGGCCCTGCTCGCCGCCGCCGCGGTGGCGATCGAGGAGTCCGGGCCCGCCGCCCTGAGCCTGCGGGACCTCGCCCGCCGAGCCGGCGTGTCGCATGCGGCACCCGCCCATCACTTCGGCGACAAGCCGGGGTTGCTCACCGCGCTCGCGGTCGAGGGCTTCGACCTGCTCGCCGCGGCCCTGCAGACCGGCGACAGTCTGCTCGAGATGGGGGTGGCCTACGTGGACTTCGCCGTCCGGCGTCGGGCGCACTTCGAGGTGATGTACAGCCCCGACCTCTACCGTGCCGACGCGCCGGAGGTGGTGGCGGCCCGAGGACGATCGCGGGCGGTCCTGCGCTCGGCAGTGGCTGACCTGCCGCCGGGGCCGGGCGCGGTGGGCGGTGCCGCCGGGGACGCGCTCGCCGCCTGGTCCATCGTGCATGGCTTCGCCACCCTGTGGAAAGCGGGTGCCCTGCCGGACGAGGCGGGGGATGATCCGCGGGAGGCCGCACGCGTCGTCATTCGTCGGCTGTTCGGATCCCGCGTGGCTGACGTTGACGCGCGAGGTCAGGCGGCTCCTCCTGCGCGGTCACCACGTACTCCCGCATAACCTCGGCCACCTCCTGCAGGAAGGTGGCCGTGGCGACCGCCTGCTCCGGCGTGAGCCGATCGACCGCCTGCTCGATGCCGGCGAGCATCGGCCGCAGTGCCGCCGACACCTGGTCGTACCCCTCGTCGGTGACCTGCAGCGCCACTCGGCGGCGGTCCTTCGGATGCGGCGTGCGCGCCAGGTGGCCGGCTTGGACCAGCCGATCCACCAGCGCGGTGGCCGAGGCGGACCGGATGCCGAGGCGGTTGCCCAACTCCACCGGGCCGAGCGGGTCCGGGCTGGCCGCGAGGTGGTCGATGGCGGCGGCGTCGGTGACCCCGATCCCGAGCCGGCGGGCCAGCGCCCCCCGGGTGTCGCTGGCGGCCCGGATCACCTCGCGTAACGCCCGGGCGGTTCGGCTGGTTGAGGGCGCTTCGCTGTACGGCCCGCGACGCGAGCCGGCGGTGGTTGACGCGGCGCTGTCCACGGGATGAAGCTAGCAGCTCAGGTAGCTAGATAAACTAGCGATCGGAGCGAGGATGCCGGAGCAGGGACGCGGCCGCTGGTGGGGGCTGCTCGCCATCAGTCTCGGAGTCGCCACGATCATCGTCGACGTGACGATCGTCAACGTCGCCGTCCCGGCAATCATCGCTGACCTCGGTGTCAGCTCCGCCGGGGCGCAGTGGGTCCAAGAGGCGTACACCCTCGTCTTCGCCGCCCTGCTCCTGGTCGCCGGCCGCTTCGCTGACCGCGCCGGCCGGCGGCGAATGTTCGTCGTCGGCGTGCTGGTCTTCGTCGTCGCCAGCCTGCTCGCCGCATCCGCCGGCTCCGGTGCGGAGCTGATCGGGGCGCGGGTGCTTCAGGGGCTCGGCGGTGCGATGATGCTGCCCACCTCACTGTCCCTGCTGAACGCGAACTTCGTCGGGCGAGAGCGGGCGATCGCCTTCGCGGTCTGGGGCTCCACCATCGGCGGGGCCGCCGCGCTCGGCCCGCTGCTCGGCGGCTGGCTCACCACCGAGTTCTCCTGGCGGTGGGCATTCGGCATCAACCTCCCGATCGGCGTGCTGGTCGTCACCGCCACGCTCGCGCTGGTCCCCGAATCCCGCGACGACCGGGTCGAGCGCGGCATCGACCTGGTCGGGGCCCTGCTGTCGGTGCTCGGCATGACCGGCGTCGTCTTCGCCCTCATCGAGGGGCGCACGTATGGCTGGTGGGGGTCGGCGAAGCCGATCAACCTCTTCGGTCTGGACTGGCCCGACGCGATCTCCCCGGTGCCGATCGTCGGGCTGACCGGCCTGGCCGCCCTTGCCCTTCTGGTCACCCATCAGGTGCGCCGTAACCGGATCTCTCGGCCGGCGCTGATCGACCTGTCGCTGTTTCGGATCGGCTCCTTCCGGACCGGCGTCACCGCCGCCGCGATCGTCAGCCTGGGCGAGTTCGGTCTCCTCTTCGCTCTCCCGCTCTGGTATCAGAACGTCCTCGGCTACAGCGCCTTCCACACCGGCCTGGCGCTGCTGCCCCTCGCCGTCGGGAGCTTCCTCTCCAGCGCACTCGGAGCGCTTCTCGTCAAACGATGGGGTACCACCCGGGTGGTGCAGCTCGGCGTAGCCGCGGAGATCGCTGGCATCGCCGGACTCGGCCTCGTGGTCGCCCCCGACACCCGCTGGTGGGCACCGCTCGGCCTGCTCTTCGTCTACGGCATCGGCGTCGGTCTGGCCACCGCCCAGCTCACCGGAGTGTCGCTGCGAGAGGTGCCGGTCCGGCGCAGCGGCCAGGGGTCCGGGGTACAGAGCACCGCGCGGCAGGTCGGATCCGCCCTCGGCATCGCCGTGCTCGGCACGGTCCTCTTCGCCGGGCTCAGCGGGCTTCTCGGGGCGCGGCTCGCTGATCGCCCCGAGCTCGATTCCACCCAGCGTGAACAGGTGGTGACCGAGGTCCGGGAGAGTGGCGGAGCGGCGATCGCCGGGCTCGCCGCCGACCCCCGCACCGCGCCGATCGCCGAGGAGGCGAAGGCCGCCTTCGCCGACGCCACCCGGTACGCGGCCTTCACCGCCGCCGGCTTCCTGCTCATCGGACTGATCGCCTGTGCCCGACTGCCCCGGGACCGCCCCGGGGCAGCGGACCCGGCGCCGGTGCTGCAGCCGGCGGCCAGCCCGGCCAGCTAGACCACGGCGCCGGGTGGCGTCCGCTGGCCTCTCCCCCTGGCGCGAGAACAACGACTCCCGGGTCGACCCTTGTCACTCACGAGCGGTGGATGTCCGGCGCGGGGGGTGTGGGGCTGGAGGTGGGTCCCAGACATGCCTAAGCCCCCCGGTGCCAACACCGGGGGGCTTAGGTTCTTGCTTGTCAGCGCCGGGCGTGCTGTACGAACGCCTGCCACGCCTCCGGACCGAACACCAGGGCTGGTCCGGTGGGGTCCTTGCTGTCACGGACGCCGACGATGCCGGGAAGGTTGTCGGCGACCTCCACGCAGTCCCCGTTACCAGAACCGGAACTCCGGGTGGATTTGCGCCATGTGGCGCCGTCGAGGTTCATTGCTGTTGCCTCCGTAGTTCCCGCGCCACCGACGCGGCGGCTTTCTGCGACTCTACCGGGCTCAGGGCAGAGGCTCGGAGGTGATCGAAAGCCAAGGTGTATCGCCCGACGTCGCGGGCCCTCTCCACCGGGGTGTCCCCGGTCAGCGCCTCGCGGAACGCGATCGTGGGGTACTCCGCAAACTCCATGATCGTAAACGAACCGTTTAGCCCAGCATGCCAGCCAATATCCGACGGTAGTACCTGAACCGTCACCCCTGGCGCTGGATTAGCTACTCGCTCAACCTGCTCCGCAAGCACATCGGCCGACCCGATTCGGCGCCGTAGCAGCGATTCGTCCAGGACGACCCACAGGTTTAACCCATCCTCCATGATCCGCTGCTGACGCTGCATGCGAGCCGCCACCAGCCGATCTACCTCCTCGGGCTCCGTCCGTACGGGGTCCGCCGCGAACAGCGCCCGAGCGTACGACTCGGTCTGGAGCAGCCCGGGGAAGACTCCCAAGGACCAGACATTCAAGGACGTGGCGTCGTTCTCGAATCCAATGTAGGACCCGAGGGAGCCGGTGATGACGTCCCGGTACGACTCCCACCAACCCCGCTCTCGTCCGGCGCGGGCAAGCTGCCAGTGGCGATCTTGTTCGTCCGGGTCGGTGACGCCGTACAGGTTGAGCATCAGCATCAGATCCCCCTTGGACACAGGGGATACGGCGTTCTCGATCCGACTGACCTTCGGCTGGCTGCTGGCAAGGTGCTCCGCGACCTGGGCTGTGCTTAGCTCGGCCGCCTCTCGAAGCGCCCGGAGCATCATCCCGAGCCGTCGACCAGCCATGTTGCCTGGTTGGTACCGCCGTGAGTTGGCCATGCATCGCATCGTACTCACACAGACGTGAGTCGAGATACCCCGAAGGTCGACACGATTTGAATAGCGGGATTGCATTGCCTTGCATGCATGATGCACGATGGACCCGACGTAATGCCACATGTGCAACCCGTATAGGTCGCCAGATCCCCAGCCGTGCAGGAGGAGACATGCGCCCCAGTCGTTGGTTTCGCCGGCAGAGGAAGAACTCGCCGCCCTCCGCGAACGCACCGCAACAGAGGAGCGGTGTCCTGTGCCCCGTGATGGTGCAGCGCGCTAGGCCGGTCAATCTGCCGGCGTGGATGACCCAGCCCACCGTCGCAAACCCCCAGGTAGGCCGCGTCGGTTGGCTCACTCCGGCCCAGCAGTGGCGAGCCAATGGGGGTCGCTGGTGAATGTGTACCGGCCCGCCCACACCGCCGCACGGCGAGATTGAGATGACATCGATGATTGTCGTTGCTACTGCCGTGGTCGTTGGGCTCGCCGTCGGAGCGGTCCTGGGTCTGGTGACCAAGAGCCGTTCGGGTAGTTGGTGCCCCAGGTGTGGTGACCTCAAGCGCTGCCTACGTGACCACCACACGGGCGGGAGCCGGTCGTGGTGAGAAAGGCACACGACCCCATGCGCCCGCTGTGGCGGTGCCGGGCCTGCGGCGCCGACTGGCCGTGCCAGCCCGCGCGGCTCGCGTTGTTGGATGAGTATCGCGGCAGGAGGTCAGCCCTGCTGGCTCACCAGGGCAAGCTCCTGGCCGAGGCATCTGATCAGCTATCCCGGCTCAACGGCACCAGACCCGACCTCAGGGAGAGGTTCGTCGACTGGTGCTGGCGGGTCGAACCCGAACACCCCACAACCAGTGCCTCCGAACCGGGAGACCTGAACCTGGACCTGGACCTGGTGTTTCGCGGAATAGAAATGATCATCCGTAGCCACTGGGGAGGACGAACCTGCCCCCGATGCGTGAACAAAGGCTGCCCGCACCTCGACTGGGCCGACGGCTGGCTGGCCCGCCTACGACGATCACCGCAAGGCCGTCCTGAGACGGAGGGCCCAAAGCGGTAGCAAGTGCCTCAACCGAAGAGCCGGCCGTAGTTCCTCCACTCAAGCACGATCACCCTTGACATGATCGACAACCTCGCCAAACACCTCACCGTTCGAAACCACTCAAAACGTGTATAGGCATCAGGGTTGTACAAGCAGAGTCGTACTCGACTACGGAGTTCGGTGTGGCCCGTTGGTCGCGTGGAAGGCAGTACCCACTCCGAGCAGGACAACGGTGGCCACTGTGTATGGCACGGCGTCGAGTGGCGCGAGATCCCAAAGAAACAGACTCGCTCCGTTCCCGTTCTGGGTGAACTGCCCGGCCACCAGTGCCCGAACGATCACCAGCCCACAAGCTATGACAGTGCTGGTCCAGACCTGGACGATCAAACCTATGCCGAGGGCGATCATGAATGAGCGGATAGTCGGCATCGGCCCGGGTAGGTCCTCGGCCACAGAGAACGGCCGCAGGAGTAGGATCATCACGCCCAGAATGCCGTACGTCGCCACGGTGAACGTTCGGATGCCGACCAGACCGGGATGGCGTCGTTCGAGGAACCCCACCCCACTTCCGAGGCCGAGCAGCGCGCCGGCGGCCAGGACGGCTGGAAGAAACGTGACGTCGTTGTTCAGGGGGAAGGGCCAATCAGCCGATCCGAGCCGCTGCCACAGGTAACAGGCAGCCACCACGGCACCGGCCGCTAGGTAACCGGCGAGTCCGTGCACGCGGAGCCACAGTAGGGGCAGCGGTGCGCCATCGCGGATACGTGAAGTCGTCATGGCGCGGTCAGCACGCCGAGGCGGCGGCGTGGCGGCCACGCCAGGCAGCGAGGTCGTCAACCGGGCCCGCGAGCGCGGCCGTAAACAATTCTTGGTACAGGTCATCCAGCTCCGGGTAAGCGGTGAACAATTCCTCCCGTGGTGTGCCGCAGCGTTCCTTGTGCACGTCGTGCCACTGGCCGGCGAGTTGTTGGACCAATTCTTCGTCTTTCATGAACCCGTTCGAAATATGAATTACTCCATTGCCGCCTCGGAAAAAGTCCGGGTTGCCGGCCGGCGCGCTCATGCCGAACTCCTCGTACTGCCGCACATCCCCGGGCACGACTCCGCTGACCTGCTTAGCTGTCTCGACCATCCGGACGACATCGTCCAGATGCCGCCGGTGGTCATCCCAGAGGCAAACCCGTGGCTGCTGCCCACCGCACACCTGATGTTGCGCTGCCGACGACCGGGCCATCGGCTCCCGTCCGAGGTCGGACAGCGCCAGCCCAATCGGGATCCCGGCGGTCCCCACCACTACGACGCCGACAGCCGCCATGCCGACCCGATGCCAGCGCACCGGACTCGTCACGCCCCACCCGAAACCGGCGGCGATCAGCGTGAACATGGCGATCAGCGCAGCAACCCAGACCAGCTTTAGGACCAACACGTCCACCCTCGGCTCACCCCACAGCGGAACAGTGCCGTGGTAGAGAAAGAGGTGGCGAACCGAGTCCGACGCACCGAAACCCGTCACCATCAGGACCAGGCCGCCGATTAGCACGAGCAACGGAGTGATCGGCTTCGGCCAGAGCGAGCCGACGACGGTGCCAGCCGCCAATGCCAAGACGATGCCCGCCGCACCGATCACAACATTGCCCACGCCGAGCCGGCTTCCGGGTTCCACTGCCGCTGATACCGCGACCGCGCCCACCACCAGGAACAGGTAGCCAGCCAGCACCCACAGTCCAATAGCGGCTGCCCGGAACAGGACCAAGTGCCACGCGGGTCTACTCGAGAGCGAATCAAGGGCCGCGGTCCGGCGCCGATTGCGGGAAGGAAACGCAGCCGCGGCGATACCCGCGCAAACAGCGGCCAGGACAGGCGTGATCTGCTGAATGGTCCCCGTGGTCAGCAACGGAGACCCGAACCAGAAACGACTAGATGGCAACAGTAGCAGCGCACCGAGAACAAACACCCCCGCCATCAGCGCCGGACCGACCCAACGGGGATAACCCAACCTACTCACGCCGACACCCCAGCCTTCGTGGCAAGCTGCAGATATCCCGACTCGATCGCACTCATACCTTCAGTCCCAGTACTCGCATCGCCAGCATTGGCCAGCTCCGCCGGCGTCCCATCGAAGACCACACGACCCTGCAGAAAAACCAGCACCGAGTCACAGGTGTGCACCACATCGTCCACGATATGAGTGCTGACTAAAACGAGCCGTGACCGCGCCGACTCCCGGAGTTGATTACGCAGACCGACACGCTGCGCTGGATCAAGCCCGACAGTCGGCTCATCAAGGATGACGACCTCTGGGTCGTGCACAATCGCCTGGGCCACCCCCACGCGCTGCAATGTGCCACCAGAAAGGGTACGCAGCTTGGCCTTCGCATAGTCCTGCAGGCCGAGTCGCTCGATCACCGTCGCGACAGCAGCCCCGGTCTGGTCTCGCGGGAACTCACGAAGCCAGGCGGCATAGCGGAGAAACTCCCTGACCGTCAGCCCACCAGGGTACGGGAAGTTCTGTGGCTGGAACCCGATCCTGCGCCGCAACCGACGCACCGACCTGAGGCCGGACGCCCGTTCCCCACTCAAACTGATCGACCCCGAGGTGGGTGGATTCAACAGCGCCAGGGTGTTAAGCAACGTCGTCTTACCCGCACCGTTCGGACCGAGAAGCCCCACTACCCCCGGACGGAAATCGTGAGTGAAGTCGTGCACTACCTGCTTCCGGCCGTAGCCCTGGCATAGGTTATTCGCCACCAAACTCGCCACGTGATCGTCTCCGCTAGTGATATGGAGCCACGCCTAAGCGTGACCACTGGACATGGCTCCACATCGTAACTACTACTAGATAGTCACCTGGATCCGGGTCATCCCCCCCAGGCGCACTCATGGGAAGCGGACCACGTACCCTTTATATAGAGATTGTTCAAGACCTTGTCCGGCGCCCCGCTGTTGCAGTCGAAACGAACTTCCTTGACGGACTGTCCGTCAGCGGAGGTGCAGGTAATCTTGCCCCAGGTGTTCTGAATATTCCTCACACAATCAATGGTGAGAATCCCGGCTGATGTCGACGCCGTGGCAGTGTCGGTAGCCTGAGTAGGAGCACTGAACGCAAAAACAGCTCCACCCGTCACCGCACGGCCCCGGCGTTGTTCTTTTACGTCCGCTTTGATCATGGTTTGTTAGATGCCGTAGACGGCGAAGGTGTCGGTGCGGTCGTGTAGGTCGCGGCGGGCGTGGGCGATGTTGGCGCGTCCGGCGAGGCGGAAGGTGTTGAGGGCCAGGTTGCGGAAGGCTGCCATGTTCCGTGGGGCGGTGCCGGTCCTGAGTTGGGAGGTGTCCTCGTGGAAGGTCACATCCCGGGTCCAATGAAGGCTGTTCTCTACGGTCCAGTGACCTCTGGCGTAGTGGTTGAGGTGTTCCGGGCCGGCCTGTCCGGCGTCGAGACTGAC
>NZ_AXVR01000078.1 GCF_000484695.1 Salinispora cortesiana
ATCGTCCGCTGGAAGAATAGTCAGATCCGGCAGTTCCTGGACCGGACGGTTCGGTGCACGACGCCAGACACATCTGCCAGGTGACTCCAGCCCGGAGAGCCTCCTGCGGTGGCCACACCGGGTGGTGCCGCCCAGCTACCGCGCCACCAGCAGCGCCTTGCTCGTTACGGTACCCCTGTCTCACATTCGGCGGTGACGGAGGGTGACAGGGTGTCGCCTCAAGGGCATGCTGTCGTCCACCCGACAGAAGGTCGGCCCACCGAAGGGTACCTCGGATCTACGCCCATCAATCATAATCACCCCATGACATCAACTGCTCACTATAGGTGAACTAGTGGGCAGGGGAACCAGTGGGGGATGCGTGTGGGTTTCTTCGAAGGCAAAAAGCCGGCCGCAATCTTGAAACACGCCATCATCGATAAGTACACCAGCCCGTTCGTTGGGAAAACCGGCCTGCACTCCCCTGATCACAGGGTTGCAGTAATTGACGGGTACGCGGGGGAGGGCAGGTATGACAACGGAGACGAGGCTTCTCCTGCCCTCTTGCTGCGGAAGGCGCGTGAGCTGGAGGCGATCAACCGGCAGTTGGAGGGCTACTTCGTCGAGAGTGACCCGGAGTCGCTGGCCAAGCTTCGGCAGGTTGTTGCGACAGAGGGGGCAGGTCTGCAAGTGCAGGTCTTCTCCGGCAGCATCGAGGATCACCTCGATGAACTGCTGACCCTGGTGAAGGGCCTCCCCACTCTGGTCTACCTCGACCCGTTCGGGGTCATGATTCCGTTCGCGAAGACGGCCCAAGTGTTCGCGCAGCGACCAGGGCCCCCGCCGGCGACCGAGCTGTTGATCAACTTCAGCGCCGTTGGTCTACGTCGGGTGGCCGGGCTTCTCACGAGCACCAAAGAAAACCCCGGAACACCGGCGACCCTCGCTCGGATGGACGCCGCATGCGGTGGGGACTGGTGGCAGAAGGTCTGGCTCGCTCACGGAGACAACAAGGAGCGCGCGGAGATGGCCGTGGTCGCCGAGTACACGCGTCGGCTAGCTGCCAATCAACGATGCAGCTGGTGGGTCACCCCGGTAAATAACCGCGCTCACCACAAGCCTCTCTACTACCTAGTCTTCCTCACTCGCCACCGCGACGGTTTCAGCGAGTTCGCCGAAGCTTTGTCTCTTGGCCTCGGCCAGTGGCGCAAGGCCGTGTACGACATCGAGAACGCCGACACCCTGTTCGCGGACGAGGCAAGCTTCCTGGCAAGTGAGCGGGCGCTAGAGGACGGCTGGATCAACGATATCGAGGCGAACCTACGTCGACTGCTAGCCGAGGGCAGACCCTTTGTGGTCAGCAAGCGATACAAAGAGGTTTACGGTGAGGCCGCCGGCCAGGCCCGTCAGACCCACCTACGCAAGGCGTGGACGCGGCTCTACCCTGATATCACCAAGACCAGCCCGAAAGGCAAGGGCAAGCTGCTCCAAGCTCTCATCGAGCCGGCGTAAGTTCCCTCGACGGCATCTCGTCCCACGTCTTGCCGTCCAGCAGCCGGCCGCCTGCCTTTGGGGTCCTCCCTCCCCACTGTTTGAAGAAGAAGGCCGCCCCTGCCTTGGCACACTCGTACCGCAGGTCTCGGATCCACGCCGGGTCTACCGGACGGGCGCCCTGCCCAGACTCGCCGCCAGCAATCAGCCAATGGATGTCGGTTAGATCGATGCCATCGAGAGGGCCGAGCAATGGCTCTGCGGAGATGAATCGGACAGCCGCTGGGACGGTGCGAAGGTGGTCCACTCTTGGCAGCTCCTGCTCCGTCTCCACACTGACGCCCATCCACACATTCGGTGGCCAGTCAAGTTGGTCTGCGATTCGCGCTAGCCGTGATGCCCGTTTCGTGAGCACTTGGTAAGTGTGGCGCGGAGTGTCAGCCATAACCTGAAACACCCGACGCACATAGTCGATCGGCACGCGAGCGTGAAACAGATCGCTCATGGAGTTGACGAACACTGTTCGCGGCTCGCGCCAGCGCGCAGGAATGCTCAACGCGTCCCGGTGAAGCGTGACGCCGAAGCCAGGTCCGGAGGTGCGCGGGTCGCCATCGTTCTGGTACTTGGCAGACCCCATCGCCTTCAGGCGCTTCGCCAGACTCAGGGCGTAGCAGTTGTCGCAGCCCGCGGAGATCCGGTCGCAACCTGTTGTGGGGTTCCAGGTCGCTTCGGTCCACTCGATGGCGCTCTTGTCCGCCATGGCCACTCCCTGGGTTGGTTACATCAATACTGTCGAACATGCGTACGGATGGAAAGACGTGCAGACGATCTTTCTTGTTGATCAGCCGACGCATGCGGCAGTTAGGCTTGCCTGCTCGTCCCAACGGGCGAAGGGCACGGTTTGACTCGGCCAGGCCTTCGCAGGCCGATCACCGTTGACCGACGACAATCATCGGTGACGACATTTGCCGAGGCGGCGCAGCGCCCAACCCGACCAGCAGGCTGCAGGGAAGACTCTTACCTGTGGTCGGTGAACTGAGGGGTAGACGGAAGGAAGCTCTCAGGCTCGTACCCAGAACTGCCAGCCATCAGGCGCAGGAGGCCACGACGGATCGGGCCGCCAGCCCTGGGCCGGAATCCAACCTGCGGGCGGCGGCGGCCAGCCCGGTGGAACCACGAACCGCCATTGCGGTACGGGGGCAGCAGCACTCCCGGGGGTCTCTGCGGTCGCCCGCTGTGCGGGCCGGGCTCCTTCAGCCGCTGGCGGCGCATCCAACCACGCATCAGTCAGCGAGCTGGCCTTGCACACGTTCAGCGTGACGTCGGCCTTGACCCGGTTGCCCTTCAGGACTGCACGGGCAGCCGTCAACATCCCGAGTTCCGAGAGGTGGGCAAGCACCGGCAGCATCTCGGCTGACGTCGCCGGGCTCAAGGTGCCAGCGGGCTCCCCGTTGACTCGAACCTCTACCAGCGTTCGCGTCGATCGAGCCCGCTGCTGCTCAACCTGGTGCAACGTCACATAGATCCAGCACTCGCCCTGCGGACTCACCAGTTGAGCCAAGTGAGTCATGCACTTCTCTTCACCCGCCACCTGGACAATACGGCCTTGGGGAAGCATCACGTGCAGGTCGGCTGGCGGCATGTTCGCCGGAACGATCATGTGCGGGTCAGCGAGGTCCAGGGTCACCGATCCCACGAACTGGGGTCGGCGTCGACCGTCCCAGTCTTCTTCCCGTCCCCAGATGCGGGCTCGAACCTGGGGGGTCCAGCCCCGGTTGACGAGCGCCGTGAGGGCCGCCGAGTAGATCTTGGCCTGGCCTTTGGGTAGATACCCAAGGGTCTGCCCGTCATAGGCAACCTTGACGGCATGCGGGTCGAAGCGGTTGGTGGGCTCCGGGATGAGGTGCACGTCCTTCTCTACCTCAGACCCGTACGGCTTGAAGTCTGCCCCGAGTGCCCCTCGGATTTCTTTGGCGTAGTTGGACTCACCTACGACCTCCTGGTTGCACCAGCCTCGCTGGCCCCACAGGTCAAATGGTCGGATCATTGCCGGAGGCTATCGCTCCTGCCCGAGCACTCGTCATCCCCGAACTGCGTAAGTGTCGGGTAGTCGACACGGCATCGCGGGTGCAGGCTGCGAAGCAGCGACAGCCTCGACGCAGGTCGGTGCGGAACGTCAACCGATGAGTCCGGAAGTGGCCGTACGTGGCGGCATCGAGGGCGGGCGACATGGACCGGGAGGACTCCTCGATCCTCTGATCGCCCGCCCCGGCGAGGGAGCCTGGCAGGAAGACCCCAAACCAGCAGCAGTCAACCCCAACGCCTACCGCTGCCAGGCTCCCGACGAACAGTGACTCCCCTCGGTCAGCTGTGTTCGCGGATGGAGCGGACCAGGCCGGCGACATCGTCGGGGACCAGGCGACCAATCGCTCCGCTCGAATAGACGGCCGTCAGCACGGTGCCGTCGGGTGCGAGGACGAACCCGGTCGACTGCAGGTGGTGCGGCTCGCCATTGACGTAGGCACCCGTCGCCTCGGCCACCGCGGCGATGTCGGCACTGTGCCCAACGGGGAAGTCGAGCCGACGATTCGCCACGAGCTGGCCAGAGGCTTCCTCGTCGTCAGAGGAGAGCGCTACGACCCGTACGCCGAGTGCGGCGAGCGTGTCGCTGGCCCGCTGGAACGCCGCGAGCTGCGCGTTGCAGTACGGGCACCATGTTCCACGGTAGATCAACACGACACCGAACCGGCCGGCGAGGTCGTCGGGCAGGTTGAGCGTGCCACCGCCGACGGCGGGGACCTGAAGGTTTGGAAAGCGCTGTCCGTTGCTGAGCCGAGCCACATCGTTCTCCTCGTCGCGCCGGCGCTCCCAAGCGCCGTGGTCTGGACTGACTGGTCCAGACTAGGTTGGGAAGAACTGGACCAGCAAGTCCAGTTTCTTGCTAGGCTTCTTGCCATGACGACCGCGCAGCACACCTCCAAGCTGACCGCCCGGGGAGCAGCGACCAGGACCCGCATCGTGGCGGCCACAGCCGACCTCGTGCGTAGGCACGGGGCGGCGGGCACGAGCCTCGACGATGTGATGGCGGCGAGCAGGACCAGCAAGTCGCAGCTGTACCACTACTTCGCGAACAAGGACGATCTACTCCGAGCGGCCGCATGGCAGCAGACCGACCGAATCATGGCGACACAGCGGCCCGAGTTGGACCAGCTGGACTCCTTGGCCGGCCTGCGCCGCTGGCGCGACAAGTTCGTCGCGGCGCGCGACGAGGCCCAGAATGTGGGTGGCTGCCCGCTCGGGTCTCTGGCCAGCGAACTCGCCGACGGCGATCCACAGACTCGGGACGTGCTACAGAAATGCTTCACCGCGTGGGCATCTCCGCTGCGTATAGGACTCACGGCGATGCGCGACCAGGGACGTCTGAGGTCCGATGCCGACCCGGAAGCACTGGCCGAAGCCATCATGGCCGCCCTGCAGGGCGGGCTGCTGTTGAGCAAGACCTACCGGTCCAGCCGCCCACTCACCCGAGCGCTGGACATGGCGATCGATCACGTGGCCAGCTTCGCCACCGCCCGGTAAGCCCCGGTGGGCGGATCATCGCACCGAAACCACGACGGAAAAGGCGTAGGCGTAGGCGCTCCGGAAGCGACTAACCATGACGCCCTCGTTCAAAGCTGGGGCGCACCGGGTAAGGCAGTCACCAGCCGACGTCGAGGGAGACGACCATGGCGCGTCCGATACTGGAGCTGGACACGGAGGACCTGCGACAAATGGCCGTACGAGGTGGCATTGAGGGCGCGGTCGACATGGACCGGGAGGAACTCCTGGATTCCCTGATCGCCCGCCCCGGCGAGGGGGCCTGGCAGGAGGATCCCAAGCCCGCGGCGGTCAACCCCAACACCTACCGCTACCAGGCACCCGACGAACACTAAATTCCTTGGGTCCGCGACGCGCCGGTGACGACACCCGCCGCCGGCACGCCGCCGACCAAGACCAACGAGCGAGGACCGCTACGACGTTGCGCCCTACTCCCCGCGCGGAACAACCATCGACTGGATCTGTGGCAGCTGGGTCCAGTCACTGGTGATGACGCTGGCGTTGGCGCCGGCCAGGAGCAGCAGTCGGTCCCGCGCCTCCGCTTCGGTGGGGTTGGTGCTGCTGATGGCGGGCTCCACCGCGTGCGCACTGGTCATCACAAGCAGGTAGTTGTTCTCCGCGAACCAGGTGGTGCCCCGGTTGAGCCAGCCGGAGGCCCCGCTGTCGAAGACGACGAACCAGGGCCGGATGTCGGCGTCGTACTGGTCCCGCGGGTCGTCGCCGGCGGTCCCCTTGACGGTGGGGAAGATCTGCACGTCCTCGATCTCTCCTGTTGCCGCGAGATCACGGAGATGCTCCGCGTACTGCTCGTTGGTGGGCGACCAGTCGAAGGGATTGCGGTTCTCCACGGTGCCGGGTACGACGTGGAGGAGCACGCGTCCGGCGAGCTCCTCCCGGGTGGGCCAGTTCCCCGCCTGGGCCGCGTCGTCGAGGGAGTCGTACCAACCTCCGTCGGGTTTGGCCAGCAGGTCCGCCGGGCGGAAGACACGATCGCCGAGGCGGCTGCGGACCAGATTGTCGACCTGATCCACTCCCATGCCAAAGGCGGTGGCGAGGCCCAGCTTCGGCTCGACCTTGATCATGAGTGGGCCGCTGTCGGGGTGGGCGTCGAGCCAGACCCGGATGTTGTCCAGGCAGTCACCGAAGTGCTTGTTCCGGCTACCGGTGTAGAGGTCGGCGAGGGTTGACCCGGTGGTGCAGTTGTTGTTGTTGCTCAGCGGCTCGTCGTGGCTGACCTTCCACTTCCTGGTGAAGATGTTCGGCCAGATGTCGATCTCGATCAAGCTGGTGCCGGTGTCCAGCGCCTCAGCCAGGTAGTCGAAGGCCCCGCGTTCGTAGGTGTTGTGGAGCCCGACAGTGGTCGCGGATGCGAAGGGCATGTCGTTGGCCGGAGCGGCCACGGCTTGCTGGACCGGCACCGCCAGGCTTGCGATCATGATGGCAGCCACGGCCGCCGCACGACGTGCTAGCACTCATCCTCCTCGATGCTCAGAGTTAGCCGAGGCTAGCAGTAGATCGATAGACTTGGGTTTAATGGCAGGTTTTGACCAAGTGCCATCTGGTCAAGTACCGAGAGCGCGACAAGGTCCGATGTAGTCGGCCGGATTCCGGCCCAGGCACCGGGGGCGCGGTCGAGTCGGGCTTCACCTGCGGACACAGTCGAGGGTTACCCATTCGAAGTAGGGCAGTGCGCCCCGACGCTTGACATCATCTATTCGCTCAGTGAATAGTAGCGGCCATGTCCACGCCATACGTGTTGATGGGGTTGCTCGCTGGCGGGCCCAAGCACGGGTACGACCTGAAGCGGGCACACGACGCGCGACTACCCAGGGCGAAACCGCTAGCCTTCGGCCAGGTCTACGCGACCCTCGGCCGGCTGGCCCGAGACGGCCTGGTGACTCCAGCGGGTCAGGACCAAGACGCCGGACCGGAGCGCACCTCATACACGCTGACCGATACCGGCCACGCGGCGCTCACCACGTGGCTCGCGACAGTCGAGCCCCCACTGCCCCACCTGACCAGCGTGCTGCTCGCGAAGGTGGTGGTGGCCCTCCTGGTCACCGACATCAGCCAGGCTCGCGGATATCTGGTCGCGCAGCGAGCGGCGCACATGGCCCGGCTACGGGAGCTCACCGCGCTGAAGACCGATCCGGACGCCACGCTCAGCGACGTGATCGCAGCCGACTACGGCATCGCCCACCTCGACGCGGACCTGCGGTGGCTCCAAACCACCCTCGCTCGCGTGGCTGACCTGCACAAGGAGATAGCTCGATGAGTATCCTGCACGCGTGCGGTGTGGTCCGCGCGTACGGGCACACGCCAGCCCTGCGCGGCGGGACCCTGAACCTGGCGGAGGGCGAGATCGTCGCTGTGACCGGGCCATCTGGCTGCGGCAAGTCGACGCTGCTGCACTGCATGGCCGGCATCCTGCGGCCGGACGCCGGCGAGGTGATCTATCGCGACCATCGCATCGACACCTTGTCCGAGGGCGGGCGGTCACAGCTGCGGCGTACCGAGTTCGGGGTGCTCTTCCAGTTCGGGCAGCTCGTTTCGGAGCTGACCGCCGCGGAGAACGTGGCGCTTCCGCTGTTACTCGCCGGCACGGGGCGGCGAGCGGCGCGGACCGCGGCACTGTCGTGGCTGGACCGGCTGGGTGTGGCGGACCTGGCCGACCAGCGTCCGGGGGAGATGTCCGGGGGCCAGCAGCAGCGCTGCGCGTTGGCCCGGGCGCTGGTTACCGAGCCGCGGGTGCTGTTCTGCGATGAGCCGACCGGCGCACTGGACTCGCTCACCGGCGAGCAGGTGCTCAGCCACCTGGTACAGGTTGCCCGCCAGCAGCGCACGACCGTGCTGCTGGTCACCCACGACGCGCGGGTGGCCGGGACGCAGACCGCGAGGTCGCGCTCCGCGACGGCCAGGTGGACCCGAGCGGTCTCGGCGTTGAGGCAGCGGTCCGATGAGACCGATGACGCTGCTGCGGCTGGCGCTCGCCGGCACCCGCACCGACGCGGCGCGGGTGCTACTGACCGGTCTCTCCGCCGGCCTGGCCACCCTGGGGATCCTGGCCGCGCTGACCGTGGCCGCGATCCCCACCGTCGCGAACGGCCGCAACAACCTGTCCCCGCAGTACCGCAACGCGCTGCTGGCCGAGGCGGGCCTGCGGCCCGGGGTGGTGTTCGCGCTGGTCCTGCTGACCGTGCCGGTGCTGGCGCTGGCCGGCCAGTGCGCGCGGCTCGGCGCCCCGGCTCGGGACCGTCGACTGTCGTCGATCCGGCTCGCCGGCGCGGCACCGGGCCAGACGGTGGCCATCGCGGCGACCGAGACCGGCGTGGCGAGTTCGCTGGGTACGCTGGCTGGCCTCGGCATCTATCTCGGCGGCCGGGAGTTGCTGCACCGGCCGGGGGCCGACGGCCGACTGCCGCTGCCCACGGACGTGCTGCCACCGTGGTGGGCGCTCGCCGCGGTCTGCGTCGGCATCCCGCTACTCTCCGCGCTGGTCGCCGCCGTCATGCTGCGGCGGGTCGTGGTGACGCCGTTGGGTGTGGTGCGACGGGTACGGACGAACCGGCCGAAGCCGTGGCCCGGCGCTCTCATCGCGGTCGGTGTCGGCACTACCGCACTCATCGTCCCGCTACAGCGGGGTTCGGTTCCCTGCCGAGCGAGGTGTTCCTGCTGCTGGTTCTGTTCGCGCTGCTCGCCGCGACGGCCGGGACGGTGTTGGGCACCGGCTGGATTTCGTACCGCGTCGGGCGGCTGCTGCACCGCTTCGCCCGCCGACCCGCCGGGCTGATAGCCGCCCGGCGGCTGATGGCCGACCCGTGGAACGGCAGCCGGACCCTGGCCGCGCTGCTGGGTTGCCTAGTGCTGGCCGGCGGCGCGGCGGTCCTCCGCGAGTGGTTCGCCGCCGACTTCGCATTGCAGGACGAGATAATGCAGCGTTACGCGGCGGCGCAGGGCGTTGACTACTTTCCTCAGGACCACAGCTTCTACTTCCAGTCGCTCGACCTGGTCAACCTGGCGATCACGGTCGGGCTGCTGATCGCTACCGGCGGCCTGGTCGTGGCCCTCACCGAGTCGGTCACCTCGCGCCGACGGGCGTACGCGGCGCTGGTGGCCACCGGCGTCGGGCGCGGCACCCTGGCCCGGGCCGTGCTCTGGCAGTCAATGGCACCAGCGGCGCTGGGCGTGCTACTCGCGCTCGCGGTGGGCACCGGGTTGGCGTACGGCCTCTTCGGCACAACAGTGACCGATTACGACTTCAGTGTCTGCCCGACGGGTGACTGCGAGCAACCGCCGATCATCCGGAATGTGCCGTTCCCCCTGGTCGATTTGGCCCTGTTCGGCGTCGGCGGCCTCGTGGCGCTGCTGGCGGCCGTCGGCGTCGGCCTACTCTTCCTGCGGGCCAGCACCGCACTGGAGGAGCTGCGCGTCTGAGTGCACCGAGGGCGGCGAGCAGCGGCTACGTTAACCCCGTTCCGCGCGGGCAGCGACGTGGGCCTCGATGCCCTCGATCAGCTGCCGCAGGCCAAACTTAAGGTTGGGCTCGGTGCTGGTGGCCCCGCCGGCAGCCCCAGCCGGAATGTCGTAGGCGCCCGCCGGGATGTCGAAGGTGCCGGCAGACCGCAGGGCGCTGAGGGTGGGGAAGCGGTCCGGGTGGGCCACCGCGGCCAGCGCCTCCCCGAAGGGGATCAGGTCGTCCTCGCCGGCCGCCCGGGCCAGGTCGGTGGAGATCCGGGCCAGGCCCTGGGTGGCGCCGGTGAGGAAGAGGGCGAGCGACACCATCTCCTCGTACGTCAGGCCGATGTCTTTGAGGACGGCCAGCAGCGCCTCGAACCAGGCCAGTTGGTGGGGGCCGATCGGTTGGCTGACCTGGGCCCGCAGCATCCACGGGTGGGCCTGGTAGCGGCCCCACAGCGCCGTGACCCAGGCCTCGACTCGCACCTGCCAGCCGCCGGGCACCGCGTCGAGGCCGGGCGGCGCGCCGGAGGCCTCGTCGAACATGGCCTCGACCAGGTGCTTCTTGCTCGGCACGTAGCGGTATAGGGACATCGGGGTCACCTGGAGTCGCTTGGCGACCTGCTGCATGGAGACGGCGTCGATGCCATCGGCGTCGGCGATCGCGATGGCGGTCATGACGACCTGGGTGACGCTGAGCCCGGGCCTCGGCCCGGGACTGCTGCGCGGGCGGTCACCCTCCCGCCAGAGGAACTCGAAGGTGCTTGGCCCGCCGCCTGGCGGAGTCTGCTCGGAACCCATCGTGCCGCCCTTCCGTTGACACCCCACGCTAACCGTGTATAGCGTATAGCCATCAGTATAGTCCATATACAGTTCCCGGCAAACCGCCCCTGACCCTTTTACCGGTGCTGGCACCACCGCCACCGGACAGCAACGGGAGGAGAGCAGTGGGACACGAATACGCGATCCAGGTTCGGGGCCTCCGAAAAAGCTATGGGAAGGTCGAGGTGCTCAGGGGAGTCGATCTCGATGTTCCCCGCGGCACCCTGCTGGCCCTGCTCGACCCCAACGGCTCCGGCAAGTCCACCGTGGTAAAGGCGCTGAGCACGCTCACCCGACCATCGCGCGGGTCCGTCGTCGTCAACGGCCACGGTGTGATGCGGCGACGCAATGGAGTGCGGAGCTCAATCGGGATGGTCAGCCAGTTCGTCGCCCTCGACTGGCTGCACAGCGGCCGGGAAATCTGGTGCTGCTGGGCCGACTCCAGAAGCTCAGCAAGACCAGCGCCGCCCGCCGGGCAGCTCAGCGAGGGCATCACCATCCTGCTCACCACGCAGTACCTGGAGGAGGCCGACCGGCTGGCTGACCAGATCGCCGTCCTCAACGACGGCCGGATCATCGCCCGAGGCACCGCCGACCAGCTCAAACAAGGCGTGGGTCGGGAGCGGGCGTCAGTCGTGCTGAACGGCCCCGAAGACTACCGCCGGGCCGACGACCTGCTGGCCGGGCCGGGTCTCACCCGCGACCCGGAGACCCGCACGATCAGCCTGGCGATCGACGGGCCGGCCCGGGTCAAGCAGCTGCTCGACCTCCTTGCCGAGCACGGCCTGGCGATCGACTCGCTGTCGCTGACCAAGCCCACCCTGGACGACGTCTTCTTCGCCCTCACCCAGCGGGCGACCGACACCCCGGATCCCGACCCGATGCCCGCCCGCCACGAGCCCAACGACGAGCTGGGAGCCGCCCGGTGACCACCCAGACCCAGACCGGCGAGGGCGTCGCCCGACCGGACACCCGCACGAAGCTGTACTGGGCGATCAACGACAACCTCGTCCTGATCCGCCGACATCTGCGGCACCTGACCCGCAGCCCCGAACAGCTCTTCACCGCGATCATGCTGCCGGCGACCCTGCTGCTGCTGTTCCGTTTCATGTTCGGTGGGGCGATCGATGTCGGAAACACCGCCTACGTCAACTACCTCGTCCCCGGCATTCTGGTCAACAGCATCGCGATGGTCACTGTTTCCACCAGTGTGGCCGTCCAGTCCGACATGCAGGAAGGCGTGGTCGACCGGTACCGGACGATCGCCATGGCGGAATCCGCGGTAATCATCGGTCACGTCGTCGCCGCCGTCTTCCGCGCGACGATCTCGCTGGTCACCATGGTTGGCCTTGGAATCGCCGTGGGATTCCGCCCGGCCGGCTCCGCCCTCGACTGGTTGCTGGCCGTTGGGGCGCTGCTCCTGTTCGCCTGCTCCTTGGCCTGGGTCGCCGCCGCGCTCGGCCTGGTCGCCAGGTCGGCGGACGGTGCCGCCGGACTCGGCATGATCTTCATGTTCGACCCCTACGCCAGCAGCGCCTTCGTCCAGCCGGAGTCGCTCCCCGACGGTCTGCGCGGCTTCGTCGAGCACCAACCAGTGACCCTGGTTGTCGACACCGTTCGCGGGCTCCTGCTCGGGCTGCCGGTCGGCAACACCGGCTGGTACGCGGCGATCTGGTGGGTCGCGATCCTCGGCGTGGCGGCTCCGGTGGCCACCCGGCTCTACCACCGCCGGTACGCCTGAGGGCCGAAACCCGTACCGGTCACCCTTTGCCCGCCAACGGGCGGCCATCACTCAATCGGGTCGGAGTTCGGCCGACACCCTGCCTAAAATCGCCGAAGTAAAACATCAGAACAAGCGCTGCAACTAGGTTTAGCCAGCAGGCAAAGCAAGACTTACCTTACCTAGGTAAGGCTTACTTACTTAACTCAAGAGCGGCAAACAACGAAACATGATTATTCCTTACTGGGCGAGGTTTACTGCTACAGTGTTGGCGTCGGAAAAACCCGCAGACCTTACCGGCTCCATGTTTACGTCTCGCCGCTGCGGCAATGCTGACTGACACCTTGTTTCGCCGCGCTGGCTCGTTCCGGCCTGCCGGCCCGCACGGCCTTGGAGGCATCAATGAAAACTCTGCTGCAGTCACCCCCAGTACGCGAATGCGCCGCCACGGCGTGCAGTTTCAACGACGGCGGTTGCCACGCTCCCGCGATCACCGTGGCCTCGGCGGGTGACGCCGCGTCCTGCGCGACGTTCGTGGAGTCCGCCGTCTCTGGCGGGGTCGCCGAGGTTACCGGCGCGGTGGGCGCCTGCGCCCGCTCCGAGTGCACCTTCAACACCAACCTCGCCTGCACCGCCGAGTCCATCACCGTCGGCCCCGGCGCCACCGCCAGCGACTGCCTTACCTACCGGCCCGCCTGACAGCCGGCGCACCGGTCCACCCAAAGCCCTCGGCTGAACAGCCGGGGGCTTTGGTGTGCTTGGTCAGCCCGCCGCTACCCTCGGTGGCCGCCCGCTCCCACCCGGCCCGCGGTGAACTGCCTCACCTGCGGCATCGGCAATCGAGCATCGCGCTTGGCAAGGTTAGCCTTACCTATTAGAGTCGAGTCCCGAGGCCGAATTCACTTCACTTCCATGGCCGAGGGGACTACATGGCGTTCCATCCAGGCGACTGGCCAGCGAGTCTGACCAGTTCAGCGCTCGCCCGTGGGGCGATGTCGGAAACCGCACTCGCGGGCACCCGCATCCTGCCGACCGACCACCACGCGGTGATCTCGCGCTCCGCCCTCTCCACCGCCACGTCCCTGCGGCTGTGTCTCGGCGACACCTCCGTTGACCTGATCCAGTCGCACGCCGTGCTGCCCGACGGCACGGTGATCCTGGCGGTTGACGCGATGAGCCCGACCGGCGGACTGCTGGTGGCGGCCCGCGGGCGACCTGGCGAGGTACAGCTCGACGTCACCCAGCTCGTCCCGGTCGCCGTGCGCTCCCGGGTGCGGGCCAGAGTGCGGGTAACGGGTACCGCGCACCGATTCGACCCGGCGAACCTGGAGTCCTGCGACGCCGACACGGTGATGTCCCTGCTCGACCTGCCCCCCGTCGCGCTCTGGGCGGTCCAGCCGGTCGAGGTCGCGGTCACCAGCGGCGACGACGAAGCCCTGGTGGGCGCCAGCACCTACCGGGCGACCTGCCCGGATCCGCTCGCCGCGGTCGAAGCCACCCACCTTCAGCATCTGATCCGGCACCACCGGGACGCGGTGGACCAGCTCACGACCCTGGTCAACCCGGAATTGACGGCAACGGCAACGCGAGTCGTACCAGTCGCGGTTGACGCCGACGGCGTGGTGCTGCGCGCCGAGGCACCAGACGGACACCTCGATGTCCGGCTGCCGTTCGCCCGCCGGGTCACCTGCAGCACCGACCTCACTGCGGGGCTGCGGGACCTGCTGGCCAAGGCCGCACCGCACCGGTCCGGCGGCTCGCCCCACGGCACGGCCACCGAGACTGCCGCTCCGGCAGCCGGCTGCGACCTGCCAGCGACGGAGTGCGGGATTCCCTCGGCCTGATCGTCAGCTCAGCCCGGTCCGGATGATCGTCAACTAAGCCAGGTCCGGGAGCGCCGACCGCAGGCAGCACACCGCTCAACCAGCGCAGACATGCGTTCGCGGAGCTCCTCCGGGTGGCGTAACGCCGGGGTGAACCCGAGCCGGACGTCGCGGTGGCCGCTCACCCGCTCCAGCCGAAGCACCAATCCGTGCCGGTCCAGGCGAAGCGGGACGACCCACCGTACGCCGTACCGGTGCCGTGGTGCGACCAGACGGCAGAGCGACTCGACCGTACGCGGGTGGTGGCGGTCGAGGTGGCAGAGGAGATCCGCCTCCTCGGCGGCGAGTGGGTCCGGTTCGGCGGCGGCGAAGTCATCCGGATCCACCGTCGTGGTGACCCCGTCGATGCTGAGCTCGACGGCGGCGAGGTCGAGCTCGACGGACAGGTCCTCGTTGTCGCCGGGGGCTACCGGGGTCAGGTCCTCGGTGTCGCCGGGGGCGACCGGGGTGAGCCAACCACTGAGCGTGGCACGGCCACGGACGCGCTCCCGGACCGGTGTCGGCGCCACATCGGTGATCTCAATAACCGCCGCGACCTCGCGCTGGCGGGTGATGTCGGTGGCTAGCCGGCTGCCGATCGGGAGGTCCATCCTGACCCGACCGCTCGGATCGAGCGTGTGCCGGTTGATCAGGTCAGCCCGGTGCCCGGGTGTCCGCAGCTCCAGCGAGGTGGCCGCGGCGACGATCGTCCGCAGCCGCTGCGCGGAAGTCTCGGGGTAGGTGTTGCTCAACCTGCCACCTCCTATTAGGTTAGGCTTACCTTACTAGAGAGGTGTAGAATGAACCAGTCCCGCCCCAAGGTCAAGCGCTCCCGCGCCCTCGGCATCCCCCTGACCCCGAAGTGCGTGCGCTACTTCGAGCGCCGCCCCTTCCCACCCGGTCAGCACGGCCGATCCCGCAAGAGCACCAGCGACTACAAGATCCGGCTCCTGGAAAAGCAGCGGCTGAAGGCGCAGTACCACGTCAACGAAGGACAACTACGGCAGGCGTTCACCCGGGCCGCCCGACTGGAGAGCAAGACCGGCGAGGCCCTCATCGTGGATCTGGAGACCAGGTTGGACGCACTGGTGCTGCGGTCCGGGCTGGCGCGGACGATCTACCAGGCCCGACAGACGGTCACCCACCGACACATCACGGTGAACGGGCGCCGGGTCGACCGCCCTTCGGCCCGACTCCGCCCCGGTGACGTCATCGCCGTCGCCGCCGGCAGCCGCACCAAGACACCCTTCGTCGTCGCGGCGGCCGGGGCGCACGCCGGGGAGAAGTCCGCGCCCTATCTGGAGGTCAACCTCGCCGACCTGACCGTACGACTGCTCCGGCTACCGCTGCGGTCCGAGGTGCCGGTCACCTGCCAGGAACAACTCGTCGTCGAGTACTACTCACGCTGAGCATCGTCCCGGCCTCGGAACTTGTCAAGGCCGGTGGGACCAGTGGGTGTTACGCCGCTTGCGGCATCGGTTGATCGGTAGCGGGTTCGGTGGGGTTGATCCAGACGGT
>NZ_AXVR01000079.1 GCF_000484695.1 Salinispora cortesiana
GATCATCAGAGTCGCGCTCGTCCCACAACTCCCGCCCGACCGGTCATCAACACGGACAGAACACCTCAAGCCGGAACAACGCCGGGGCCGTGGGGCTTTGGTCGGTTGGTTGTGTTTCACCGGTACTCGTCTCTACGCTGCCACGGTTCTGTGTGGACTCGAGGCCGGAGGGTGACGCGATGTCGCTAACCGACAGCATCGGCGCCGACTTGCAGGCGATGGCGGCGGGTGTGGACCGGGCGCAGCAGGAGGCCGCAGCTGTTGACCATGCGATCGAGCAGATCACCGCTCGGGCGGTGGCCTCCGGCTTCGCCGGCATCGCTGTGGGATTGGCTCGTGCGCGGGAAGTGCTCGGGCAGTCTCGATCTCGGCTGGCGCAGGCCGGTGGGGTTCTGGGTGAGGCGTCGCGGTCGCTGAGCGCCGTGCCTCAGCAGCCGTCGCCGCAGGAGACGATCGCCGCGCTCACGCCGGTCGTGGCCGCGCTGACCGGCGTCGACGGCCATGTCACTGCGGCCGGATCCGCGGTCGATGACACGCGACGGCTGGTCACCGCGGCGTTGCAGGGAGGACAGCCTGGTCCCACGCTGTCGCGGCTGCAGCAGGTGCTGCAGGTCCTGGCGGCCGTCCGGACCCGCGGGACCGAGGCCCGACAGCACGTCGATACGGCGCTGGCGCAGGCGCGGCAGGTCGGTGAGCTGGGAAACTGACGATGGGCGGTGGCAGCGACATCAGCCGACCGCCCGCCACACGCGATGCGTCTGCGAGTGCAACGGAAGCGTCGGCTCCACCCGTGCCGAGGCTCGAAGAGTTGACCGATGCGGCTCGGGACCTGCCTCGGCGGCAAGCAAAAGACCCTACCTCCGGTGTGGCGTTGATCGGTGGTGAGCGGATACCGATGAGGTCTGGCCGTGACCCTGCCGCCGCCGCCGACCTGAAGCCTGCGTACAAGCTCATCGCCACCACGACCGATCATCTGGAGGCCAAGCTTGCCGCCCGGATGCGCCGCGATCACGTCACCCAGGCGGCTGTGGTGACTAACAATCCGCCCTGCGACTACACCCCCTACGGCTGCGAGAAGATCCTCTCCCGACTACTGCCGGCAGGCGCGCAGCTGGCCGTCTACGTACGCGACGATGACGGGCAGGTACGCCATTGGCGTACCTACACCGGAAACGGAAAGGCGATCGCATGAAGGTGACCTGGACCTACGACCGGGGCGACCAGCGCGACAACCACGAGGTGGAACTGACCGACCCCGACGCCCTGGGAGCACTCCTTCGCGAGATTCAGCAGGCCGGCGAGCCCGTCGTGCTGACCATCTTCAGCGATACCGACAATGACCCCGATGACCTGCCATCCGGCATCCAGATCGGGCTCGGTCACCCCACCCACGCCTTCGCGGTACACGTCGCTGACGACGGCGGCTACCTCAACGACCCCACCGCGGAAACCCCGGCCGAGGGACTCCACTTCGACTTCGGCGGAGTGCCCACCGAGTACCCCGCTGAGCACCTACAACTTCGGCCCGGAACGGCGATACAACTGGCAGTCACCTTCCTCAAGACCGGCGGCGAACCGCCGCACCTGGCGGCTGTCACCGAGTAATCGGGTGGCGAGGGTACAGCGGCGCGCGCTGGTGCGCCCGCCCGTGATGCCGAAGGCCCTGCGTGCCCCGTAGGTAGGACCCGGACGGCTTCTGCGGGCGGTACGACTCGACCTAGCGCCGGCAGTCGCGCCGTCCGTTCAGGGGCGGCTCGATCCGTCCCGGTGATCCGCCGTCGCGCTCACTCAGACTTTCTCGGCTGGCTGAATGTACAAGGGGCGGTTGAGCTGCGGGCCCTCCGGGTGGTCGTATCGCGTCCATCCCAGCGACGCCCAGAAGTCGTCGGCTTCCTCGCTGAAGGCGAGCAGTCGTCGCTCCGGGTACCTGGACGCCAAGGCTCGGATGACCTTCGTTCCGATGCCTCGGCGTCGGTGCGACTCTGTCACCTCGATCAGTTCGATCTCGAGTGCTGTGTTGTCGAGTTCGGGGGTTTCCATGTAGTGATCGATCACGACGCCGGGGTCGAGCTCGATCCGTGCTACCTCGACTTCGCCTTGGTGGACCTCCAGCAAGGTGTATGACTTGTCGCCGTCGATCGATCGGTAGTCCCACCAGCTCGGGCTGAAGTCGGTGTTCTTAGCGAACGGAAACCAGATCACCTGGTCGTCCGGCCCGGGCCGCTTCTCGATGAAGTCGAACGTCACTCGACACATCCTATTGTCGGTGAACGGACCGAGCCGGAAGCGGCGGCATCGCCATGACCGGACGTTGGGCTGGTGCACCCTCACCGTCGGCAAGATCGCCGTTGCTCAGATCAGCCGTCGCCGCGCCCGAGGTGCCCGTTAGGGGAGCACCATGGGCAGTCCTTGTCACGACGTGGCATCTGGCCTGTGCGTTCGCGCCGTCGAGGTAGGTGGATCGTGGAGGTGGTGTCGTCGGGGTCGTGGTGCATGCCGGTGACGGCGAGCATGAAGTGGTTGATGGCCTCGGTGGCGACGAGGCCGTTGAGGGCGATGACGCTGGGCGCTGGAACGCCTGCGACGTAGCGGGCGGCAGCCCGTTCACGCTCGGGTTGCATGTCGATCGCGAGTTCGGTCGGGTCGATGAGGCCGTTGCACCACATGCAGCCGCTTCCAGGAGCGATGATCCGGTTGACCGCGTGGATCTCACCGACGACGCCGTCGTCGTTCACGGGGATCTTGACGCCGACCTGGGTCGTGGGGATCAGGTACTGGTTGGCGGCGGCGTTGACCCAGTACCGGGCGGAGTGGCTGTCTGCGGCGAGGAAGATCCAGTCGCAGGAGTTCAACGACTGTCTCGCCGTGCTGGTCTCGACGCGTTCCGCTATCACCGTCAGGCCGATGTCCGGGTTCGCCCGACGGGCGTTCCGGACCGCGGGGAGGGTTTTCGGCCGGCCGATGTCGCTGCGCTCGGCGGCCAACAGCCGGGGCAGGTTGGACTCGTCGACGATGTCGTCGTCGATGAGGAGAAGGCTGCCGACACCGAGGCGGGCGAGGAACTCGACGAGGATGCTGCCGACTCCGCCGAGGCCGACGACGGCGACTTGCAGGCGGCCGAGGGATTCCTGGCCGAGCTGACCGAAGAGCCTTGCCTGCCGGTCGTGCAGGAGGTCGGCCGTGCCGGCGCGAGCGGGGTGAGGCCGCAGGCGAATGAGGTTGCCGTTGGGAATGACGACCTCCGCGAGGTCCACGCGGGACCCGTCGGGCAACCACAGGTCACCGGCGGCGGCCTGGTCAGTGAGGACCAGTCCACCGACGACCTGCCCGGTGATCTGCAGCAGCGCCGGATAGCCCCGCTCGTGGCTGGCCAGGTCGATCCGGGAGAAGCCGACCGTGGCACCGCCGAGGTGGTTGTGAACGGCGAGGTAGGCCAGCCCTTCCTCTTGTGCCCGGACTACGGCGTCGCGCACGAAGGACGGCGCGAGGGCCCTATACCCGGTCTCACCGGGCACATAGTCGACCCCGTCCTTGGCGAGGATCAGCTCGCGGGCGAGCAGTCGGGGTCCTCTCGGGCCCTCGGCGCGGCCCGCGAGGATGACCGCGCCGTGTTCGTCCCTGTCGCCCCGGAATAGGTGATCTGACAGGGCGGTCCACAGCCGAGCCGGCACGGTGAGGCTCCAGCCGTCCGCTGGCGGGTTCACTGGGTGACGAGCCATGTGATCACCTTTTCGGCCTTGAGGGCGGCGTTGTCGATCCCGACCCGCCATCCGTTCGATCGGCGGGACAACTGCAGCGCGGGCCGGTTCTGCCAGTCGACCTGTTGGATTGCCTGTCCGTGGGGCTGCCCGTCTGTGCGGGTCAGCCTGCCGGTGTAGTGGGGGTAGACGTCCGCGTTCGGGTAGGCGGCGCTGACGTGGAAGCCCAGCCACGTGGTCGACGGGATGTAGCCCGGCCCGATCTCGATGTCGTTGACGATCACGAAGGCGCCGCCGGCGCCGTCTGGGGTGACCTCGACCGGCTTGCCGGCGAAGTGTTCCCGGACGGCGTCGACCGCGGTGGTGACCGCCGGGGTCACCTCGGTCACGAGTTGTCGTCCGGCGCGACCGCGAGGAACTCCTGGCGGGGGTGCACCGTGACTGTGTCGTCGTCGCCGATGACCTCGTAGCGGTTGCCCCGCTTCACCGAGAGCTGGAAGTTGGGCTGGATGTGGACGCCCTGGGCGACGGCGGCCTGCTTGATGTCCAGGCCGGTGAGCCGGCGCTCGGGCAACTCGACCTGCTGGTTGTTGACCGAGACCGTGATGGTCTGGGGCGGGCGGTGGGTTTCGTGCATGCCCTCATCGCTGCTGCTCATCATGTTGATCTCCTCGGATTGAGTCCTCACATCTGCTCCTTCTGCTTGAGCGGGACCGTGTCGACCGGCTCCGCGGTGTCGGAGACTGCCGGTAGAACACCAGCTGCCCCTGCAATCCGTTTCACTGAAACCAGTTAAACCGATGATGACCGAGGGCGCAACCCCGGAGTGGCCGTGAGCTCGCTCCGTCGCTTGAGGACGTACGGGCAGCCCCTCGATCTAGCTGTCATGCTTGCTGGGTGCGTATCGAGCTGGCCGGCCGGAATCCCCTCCGACGCCGAGAGTTGAGGGCTGACTTTCATGGCGACACTGGGAACCTGGTGCTCGACGCGCGAGGACTCCAGTGGGTCAGCCCGCTCGAGCTCGCCGCCATCGTCTCGATGGGGACCGTCGCCGCTGCCGACGGCCGTGACGTCCACCTGCTCGTTCCTCAAGATCCGAAGATCGCGTCATATCTCGTGCGGATGAACGTTGTGGAGCTACTCAAGCCCTTCGCTGAGATCGACGGGTCAGTTCCATCCCAGGGGCGGCGCGACCACTCCGACAAACTTCTCGAGGTTGCCAAGGTCACGCCTACCAACGTCGAAGACATCAGCGAGACACTCGGCGAACTAGTAAGGACGCGGCTTGGAGCGGACGCGGGAAGGGCAGCCTTCCGCAGCCTCGGTGAGCTGCTCAGCAACGCCACCACGCACGGCTTCAGCAAGACCGGTGCCTTCACCGCCGCCCAGCTCTACAGCGGCGCCCTGAGCCGTACACCTGGGTTCGAGTTCGCTGTCTGCGACTCCGGCGCCGGGATCCAAAAGGTCCCCTCCGACGCCAGTAACCAGGAGCTGGAAGGACCCCCGGCTCTCGAGCTGGCACTGAATGGTGGCAATAGACGCGCCGAAGGGCGAGGCCACGGACTACCGAACCTGTGGCGGCAGGCCATCCGAGGCGGCAACAAGGGGGGCGAACTCATGCTCCGCAGCGGAGACGCCGTCGCCACCGCGAAGCTCCGCCCGGAACCCACCTCGATCTGCAGCCGCGTCGCCGAACCGGTGAACGGCACCTGGGCGTGGCTCCGCGTCCGAGTTCCGTAACGAGCCGTAACGTGTTTCAATCATGCAGGTGAAACCGGATCCCGCTACGACCGTCACCTACGACGTCGGACAACACCGGGCGTTCCTGTCAACCAGGGAACGCGGCAGGAAAGTGCTTCACGACCTAGAAGACCACATCCCGCCTGGCACCAGCCTTCTCGTCATCAACTTCGCCGACGTCGAGGCAATGACCGTCAGCTTCACCGACGAGTTCCTCCGCAAGTACTACTCCACCCTCGCCACCCAGGACGACGGGCCGACCTCCGTGCTCGTCACCGGACTCAACAACGACACCCGCGAAACGATCGTCATCGCCTTCGAACGCCGCGAACTACTCGCGCAGGAGCGACTCGGTGATGACCTTGTGCTACTGGCGGCGTCGGATGTTCTCTCGGACACCTTCAAGCTCGCCAGGATGCTGGGAACTTTCACGGCCACGACGGTCGCTGAACAACTGGGCATCAGCGCCCCAAATGCGAATAATCGGCTCAAACGCCTTGTCGCGGCGAGAGCACTTGTCCGGCGGCGTGGGGTCGCCGAGCGCGGGGGCAAGGAATTCACCTACTCCGCACTCGAAGCCTGAGCTACGCATCAGGAAGTTAGGGTTCGAGTCCCTTCGGGCGCACAAGATCGTGAAGGGCCTGGGCTGCGCTGACGCGGTTCGGGCCCTTTTCCACTGTTCGGCCTGTTCGGCCTGTGCGGACGGTGGGTGTCACGTGGGTGCAGTGTGGGTGCGGCCGCGGGAACCGCCTTGCCGCGACTTGGCCGGTTCGTGACCTGGGTGTTTGCTCTCGGCTTCGGCTTGGCTGAGGTGGGAGAACCACGACGTGCCCGGCGGTCGGGAACTCCTCGCCGCCCTTCTGCCGCGGCATGCCCCACCCCGGCAGCGGGCTGCACTCCGCCGGGGAGAACAACCGCAACGACTCCCAGCCATGCCGCCACGCGCCACCCGGCTGCGGCTGGGCGTCGAGGATGACGTAATCCAGATCGGCGCTGCGCAGGTAGTAACCGGCAGCCAGGCCCGCCTGCCCACCCCCGACGACCATCACATCACCCGACCCGGGCACGCACGACACCTCCCTCGATCCATAGATCATGATGCCGAGACGGCAGAAGCGGTGGGTGCCTACACGAACTCACGGTGATCCTGCCCTCGTTCACCAGCCGATCGACGGTGTCAGCTGCAACGATGCACGACGTGGGAACTGTGAAGAGTGCGACGCCCGCCATCTCGCCCCTCGCCGGCGAGCCGATCGAGCGTGCCGATGCCGAGCGGCTCGCGGGAGTGCTCAAGGCGTTCGCCGACCCGGCCCGGCTGCGACTGCTCAGCCTGATCCAGTCGGCCCCGCAGGGAGAGGCGTCCGTCAGTGACCTCACCGTGCCCCTCGGACTCTCCCAGCCGACCGTCAGCCACCACCTGCGGATCCTCACCGAGGCCGGCCTGCTCGAACGTGACAAGCGCGGCGTCTGGGCCTACTACCGGCTCGTGCCGTCCGCCATCGCCACGATCGCCGACCTGCTGACTCCGCCTCGTAAGCGAGCGATGAAGAAGGCCCGCTGACCGGCGCCACCGAAGACCGCCGCCAACGCCTCCTGACCCGGCGGCGGTCGAGCCGCAGGCGCGAAGGTTCTAACCTGCCGTCATGGGGGACGAGGAAGCGCAGCCGGAATTCAGGCAGTGGTACGACCGTGCGCTCGACGTCGGCCCGGCCGGAAATCAGGCCTTCTTCGGTCGGGACGTGCTGGCTGGCCTGGTACAGGGAATCCGGGACTTCCGAGAGCACCGGCAGCAGCGGTGGGACCAATACCACGGCCCTGGGGCGACGTTGCTGGGCTGCGCGATGTGGATGGACGACCCGGAACTCCTCGACGAACTCGCCAGGCTGCAGGCTGCCTGCGTGGTGGTCAGCAAGCAGGCCCGGGACAAGAAGGTGCAGCCGCCGGATCTGCCCTACAAGCTTCGCCGCCTGGCCGACCTCAACACCCGCACACCCGGTCTCCCGGTGTGCTACTTCCCCCCGCTAGAGCAATTGACCTCACTGGTCGACGGTGAGCCCCCGATGATCGGACCCGGGTGGTCGCTGCCGCCCGGCGACGCGATAATCCCGACCGTGCGGACGATCGGCTTCCGCAAGGGCGTGGGCGCCAACGGGTCCATGCCACCGATCCTCCACGCCAAGCTGGCGCTACTCGGCCGCCTCTGGGAACACGACGAAGACGACTTCGGGCCGGCCGACGTCACCGCCTTCACCCCTAAGCGACTCTGGATCGGGTCAGCGAACTTCACGGCGTCGTCACGACGCAGCCTCGAGTTCGGGTTCTGGACGGAGGACCCCCGTACTGCTGCGCGGTGCCGAGGAATTCCTACTGGACCTGATCGGCAGCTCAGAGGGCATCGACCCGGACGCCGACCTGCACCTACCGGAACGGGCGCTACCGGACTTCGACGACTCCGCCATGGCGGAGGCGGCGGCCGAACTACGGTTCGCCGACCCCGAAGACGATTAACATCGCCGCACTCGGCCGCCCGCTCCCGCTGTCATCGGAGCGCGGATCACCGCGCCAAGGTCTGTGGGTGGCGCTAGCGGTCCCGCCTCGGTCCGAAGGAAGCGGGAGATGAAGGCGGTCATTGGGGAGCGTGCGTGCTACCTAATTGTCGACATCGCCAGAACCCTCGGCGCTCAGATCCGAGGGATATCGCGGCCCACATGGTGCTCCGATGGTGCTCGGATGTTCGGCACCGGTCGAGCACGGGCGGGTCGAAATCAGCACGGTGAGCCCGGCAGCGGCGAGCCCATCACCCTGCCCGTCGCCTGCAGCGCGTGGACCAGCCGAAACAAAAAGCCCTCCGCGTGGACGAAGGGCTTGCAAAACAGTACGAGCTATGAGATTTTGTATCTGGTGGGGAAGGTGGGTTACCCTTCCTCCTACGGATCAGAAGGTTAGGGGTTCGAATCCCTTCGGGCGCGCAGAGCAGAGGCCCTGACCAGCGGAAACGCCGATCAGGGCCTCTGGCATATTCGAACTCTCCCCCGACAACCCCCCGGTAACGCCCGTGGACGGTCAGGTTCGGTGACCTGCTGCGGCCACCGTTGTGCTGGTGTCTACGCGGTCTGGCGCGGCCCATCGCGCTATGGGACCGTGGTCGTACGGCCAGCACCGAGCTGTTCGAGGATCTATCCCGGTCTAGTAGTACGGCAAGGTCAGCGATTGCGGCTCTTCGAACTTGAGCAGGGTTCGCGGCTGGAGTCGGCCCGAGTGTGAAAGGGCTCGCAGCTCATCGGTGATCATCTACGTGTCTAAGTCGGATGGTCACATGTGAAGAGCTGTGAGCATGGTCAACGATACGACCCGGCTGCTGGGGCTGGACGGCCTGGTGGTCGAACAGGTTGAGGTGGACGTCGAGGGCGTCCCGGTGGTGGACCTGTCCACTGGTTGTGAGCAGGCCTGTTGCTGTCCGCTGTGCGGGCAGCGGGCGGTCCGGGTGAAGCAGTGGACCACGACTCGGCCGCCAGACCTGCCGGTCGGTGGCCCGCCGGGCCCCCTGGTCGGGGATCGCGGCGCTGGCGGTACGTCTTCGTCAATCTCTCCGGCTCGCGGGCGCCGGCATGCCCCTTTCGCTGACATCCGTTAATGTCAACGTGCCGTTAGGGAAATATAGAGAGCAGTGATCATCATCCTCCGACCGCGATGGAGGTACTCCCACTCGTCCGCGACCACAAAGTCCGACCCGACAACTCCGGGCGCATGATCACCCTCGCCATGATCGACGACCTCGTCAAACGCCTCACCGCCGAAACCACCCCAACCTGCTAGAGCCACTATAACCCCAACACAGACAAAGTACGTGAATCAGACGTCATCTGATGGCGCCACACCTGTCAGGACGAAGGCGGATGGAGCGGGGGTTTGCATCAGTTGGCGGGGTGTGTCGCGTGATCCACACCAGACCATGCGTGATGAAGACCACCTACAGCGGGAAAGAATTATGGATAAATCGTGCCGGCAAAACAGGCGAGACGCACATTTCGGGCATCCAACCAAGCGATGGGGGCACGCAGAACCGTCGTGAGAGCTACAGTGGACTCTACTCGGCAAGCGAGCTAGGTATTGGGGTCCGCCTGGCCGAGAAACCACACATGACTTTAGGCAGTGGCTGCCGTAACGGTCACGAGTGGTCAATCGTTTAGGCCCTATAACGGGAGAGGCAACATGAGGACAGCAGCATCTGTAGCGATTGCCGGAACGATTACAGCGTTTGGGTTATTCGGAGCGGCCTCGCCGGCACTGGCAGCGGACCGAAACTGCTATGACAACTACTTCTGCGTCTACAAGGACTATAATTACAGTCAGAGTAACTCTATGTACAGAATCAACGTCGAGAACAAGACCTGGTCGGTTCAGCTACCTGCGATGTATAGGGCCGACAGCTCATGGAGGAACTACCACGACAGAACGTGGCGGATCTGCGACTACGGCACTTTCAACGACACCACGACTATTTCTTTGACCAATGGCCAGGGGATCAAGCAGAGCTCGGCCGCCAATAACCGTGGAGAGGGAAACCAGCTAGCCTGGTGCTGAATTTGCGTACCGAAAGAATCATCGTGTCGATCCACAGCTGGGGTTGAATTTTGATGACCCTAGCCTGGCCGGCAAATCGGAGTGACGATCCTCCATAGGCCTCGATAGAATGCTACATATACAGCCTCGACGCCATGGCACCTGAAGGAAAGCCGCGCGCCTTGCCCACGAGCGTGCATCCTGCCGTGGGCAAGGCGCTCTGCTTGGTGAGATAAAGTGAGGATATCCGGTAGTCATGATGCGACGTCGATCATTGTGGATGGCAGCAGCGCTAATGATCGGGATCAGCGGGTGTGGTGATGACCACTCGTCCCCCGACATAGAAGCGGCTGCCGTTCGCGCCCAAATGGCGTGGGATTCTGCGCAGCAGCAGTATGAAGAGGTTCAGGACAATGAGAGAAGACTGATCCGGAGCTGTCTGGTCGAAAAGGGATTTGAAATTTTCCCAGAGGAAAGCGTGCCACCGAAAGAAACCGACGACAGTCGGCCGTCGGTTTCGTCTGATCCTGTCGAGGCCGCTCGTGTCGGATACGGCTATGATCCCCGTCGGCTGCCCAAGCCTGACTCCGTAGCCGACAACTCCGCATATGCCAAGACGCCTGACTCCTACAAGAGCGCGCTCACTCTCGCGAAGTACGGACCGCCGTCGGAAGCGGTCTCATTTACCACTCCGAATGGCACTATTGTCGATATACCCCGCGCCGGTTGCACTGGTGAGATCCGAGAAGCTCTCTATGGCGATCTGAAGGAATTCCTTCGGCTATCGTTCACGGCGGAGAATCTCGTCCGGCTGGATACCTCCAGCGGCATCAAAGAACACCCGAAGGTCTTGGCTGTCGTCGGCCCTTGGAGAAAGTGCGTAAAGGAGGCGGGCTACTCAGGGATCCAATTCCCTCGAGACATGAGGGACAAGGCGCGAGATCTTTACAAGGGCATCGAGCGCAGTGACGAAGAGGCGCTGGACGCTGCAGCCGCAAGCGAGATCAAAATCGCGACGGTCGAGGCTACGTGCACCAGGTCCGTCGCCCTCGACGAGGCGGTAGCGGCCGCACGAGCCGAGGGTTCCGTCAAATCACTGGCCAAGTACGAGCCCGACTTGGTCGCGTGGAATGCATTGGTACGCGAGGCGTCGGCGAAGGCTCAGGAGATGCTGAAGGCATGACGACGAGGCGCCGGCAGTTAGTCGTGACGGCGATCGCGGTTGCCGTCGTCACGGCTACCCTATCCATCTGGACTGTCGCATCCCGCGCGCGAACACCTGCTCAGTGGGCGGCAGAGGCGGCACCACCTCCGCCGTCCGAACTGACCGCCGTCGTAGAAAATGGACCGCTGTCCGATGCGTTCGCCCTCGACGGCAAGCTCAGCTATCAGTCACGGTTGTCCATAGAAGGCCCAGCCGTATCCGGCGGCAGATCGATCGTCACCGACCTACTGGTGAAACGCGGTGACCGGGTGGACAACCGCCGATTGGTTGCGGCAGTGTCCGGAAGACCGCTCATCACGCTGAAGGGTAAGTTCGCCAGCTACCGTGACCTCCGGCTCGGGGACGTAGGTCCCGACGTCCGCCAACTACGGCTGGCCCTAGGCCTGTGGGGCGACGACGTCTACGATCGCGCCACTGCCGCCAGCGTGGCTCGCCTTTACGGGGAGGCCGGCTATCCGACGCCCGCTGACACAGCGGTCGATAACGCAGAATCCGCCCCTTCGGCATCTGATTCCGCGAGGTCGGAAGCCATACCGCCGACTCGCGCGAAGCCCGCTGCCCCGGTGCCCGGTGGGCTACTACCGATGAACGAGATCGTGTTCGTTCCCACACTTCCAGCGACCGTGGTGGAGGTCACCGCCGCGATCGGGGGCAAGGGCGACGAGCCCCTCCTCACCGTGGCATCGGGCGGGTGGCAGATCACGGCAACCGTGACCGAGGACCAACGCATAGAATTTCAGAATTTACCGGCGGACACTAGCATGACGATCAATGGGGGGCCGGCTAATGGAAAGGGGGTCACCCTCGCTGGAATCAAAACCGTTGAGCCCTCCGGACAGGACCAGACAAGCTACGAAGCTATCTTCACGATTGCGGCCAAATCGGGAGAAGGCATGACAGAAGGCATGCCGATATCGCTACAAGTCGTTCGCCAGGAGAGTCCTGCCGAGGCCGTCGTCGTACCAGTGTCAGCCCTGTGGACAAAGCCGGGTGGTCGGACCGAAGTTCGCCTACGATCGGTAGACAGCAAAATGATGATAGTGCCGGTGACTGTCCTATTTGTTGTGGATGGGCGTGCTGCGGTGACCGGCCCGGCTGAGTTGGCAGCCGGCGTACGGGTAGCGATCGGCTCCCGGAACGGCGACTTACTTGATTAAGTCCATAGTTCAGCTGCTCAACATCACCAAGACCTTCCCGGGATCCATCGCCGTATCGGCACTGCGCGGGCTTGACCTCGAAATCCGGCGCGGCGAGATGACGGCCATCGTCGGCCCATCGGGCGCCGGAAAGTCCACACTACTCAACATCCTGGGGCTGCTTGACGTGCCTACATCTGGGCGATACTTGTTGAACGGCACCGACACTTCAAGGCTCGGAGAGCGGGAACTGACCTCCCTTCGCGCTGTCACGCTCGGATTCGTCTTCCAGGCATTTCACCTCCTTCCACACTTGAATTGCGTGGGCAATGTCATGCTACCGCTGGCCCATCAAGGGTGGCCTCGTCGTGAGCGAGCCCGGCTGGCGACGGAAGCGCTCGTCCGGGTTGGACTTGGCCACCGACTCGACGCCCGGCCAGCCACGCTATCCGGTGGCGAACGACAGCGGGTTGCGGTGGCACGGGCAGTTGTACACTCACCATCGGTGATCTTGTGCGATGAACCGACCGGCAACCTCGACCGGGAGAACTCAACGCAGGTCATGGACCTGCTCCGACGGCAGGTCACTCCCGAACGGTCACTGATCATAGTGACCCATGACGACGCTGCATCGGCCTGCGCCGATCGGGTGGTGAAGGTGGTCGACGGTGTCGTCTGCTGAACCGTCACACTCTCGCCGGGCTACCACGCCGGGGTGGGATATTGTAGCTCAGGCACTACAGGCCATGAGCGGACGTCGCGGGCGTGCCGCCCTCACTGCACTTGGTGTGGCATTCGGCATTTGCGCGGCCGTCTCCACCCTGGGAATCACCGCCACCGCTTCCCAAGCGGTCACCGCCAAATTCGACGAATTTACTGCCACTGAGATTAAAGTGAAATACCCTCTCGATTCGAGCGGATACCTCCCCCATCCTGAGGCTGGACAGCGCCTACGGGTGAAAGAACTCCACGGAGTGCAAGACGCAGGCCTGATGGCCAAGGCTGATGGGCACCCCACCATCTCGAACATCCGGCATGACGACGCTCCGTGGAATGAGGCGAGGGTGCTGGCAGCCCAGGAAGGTGGCCTAACAGCAGCCGGCGCGACGATGCTCGACGGCCGCATGTATGACAGCGGCCACGAGAGCCGGCGCGACCGCGTTGCAGTTCTGGACTCGGTGGCCGCGACACGGCTCTTCGGTGCACCAGGAGTGGGGGACGGAGCCATGGTGTACGTCGCTGACGTGCCATATGCAGTCCTGGGCGTCTATCAGGCACCATCCGGTAGCGCGGGTGTGACCGGGGCGGTGGTGCTGCCGTACTGGACCGCCACCGCACAATCTGGGTTACGATTCCCTGATCCCGAAATGATTATCAGAACTGAGCTCGGAGCAGTCGACCAGGTGGCGCGTGAGGTGCCATTTGCTATCGCCCCCCAGGCTCCCGGCGACCTCGCAGTGCTGGTGCCCCCGGATCTGCGCTCACTGCGGGCCGGCGTCGAGCGGGAGACGCAGGCACTCTTTCTCGGCCTTGCGCTGGTCTCATTGGTGATCGGCGCGCTTGGCGTCAGCAATGTGTCGTACGTATCAGTGCTCGAACGAAGAGCCGAGATCGGCCTCCGCCGTGCCGTGGGGGCCTCCCGCCGTGCTGTCGCAGCACAATTCTGCCTGGAGTCCGCCGGGCTTGGGCTGATCGGCGGCGTGGTGGGGACCATCGCCGGCGTGCACGTTACTGCCATCACCAGCCTGGCGAAATCCTGGCTCGTCATCCTCGATCCGATGGTGCTCAGCGGCGGCCCCGTGGTTGGCATGGCCACTGGGCTGGCGGCGGGCGTCTACCCGGCGATCGCTGCAGCCCGGGTGCAACCGGCAGAGGCCTTGCGCTCCTGACCTACGGATCAGAAGGTTAGGGGTTCGAATCCCTTCGGGCGCGCAGAGCAGAGGCCCTGACCAGCGGAAACGCTGATCAGGGCCTCTGGCATATTCGAACTGTCCCCCGAAAACCCCCCCGGTAACGCCCGTGGACGGTCAGGTTCGGTGACCTGCTGCGGCCACCGTTGTGCTGGTGTCTACGCGGTCTGGCGCGGCCCGTCGCGCTTTGCGACGGCGCTCGCGCGGCCGGCGCCGAGCTGTTCGAGGATCTCGGAACTGTCCGGGGCGATGGCCGGTTTCTCGATGTAGTGCTTCTTCGTGACCTGCTCGGTGCGGTGTCCGAGCTGGCTTGCGGCCCTCTTGGTGTCGGCCTCCTTGTCGAGGAGCGTGGCGACGGTCTTGCGGAACGTGTGCGGTGTGACCCACTCGAGCCCAGTATCGGCGCGGGCTTGCCGCCACTGGCGCCGCACGTTGTGCGGGGAGAGCCACGTGCCAACCCGGGAGGCGAAGATCGCGTCGAGCGGGTTGTCGACGGCGGTGAGTTTGCGGTCCATCACCACCGCGACGGCGAATCTGGGCAGGACGATCGTCCGGAAACCGGCGTCACTTTTCGTCCATTCCTGTCGGAAGAAGCCCTTGCCTTTGACGAAAATGATCGTGCCGCAGATAGTCACGGTCGGGTGCGCCGTGGCAAGATCCACGTCGGCCCATCGCAGTGCCAACACCTCACCGATGCGAGCGCCGGTGGCGAGCATGAGGTCAACGATGTGGGCCAGGTCGCCGGTGGGCTTCGGCCCCGACTTACCTGGGGTGGGCTGCTGCCACTTACGGATTGCTGTCCGTACGTCCTCCAGTTGTTCGCTGTCGAGTGCGACTACCTCACGGCGCGGGTTGCGTAGCCGACCGGTCTCGCGGATCGGGTTGGTCGCCAGCGCACCCCGGCGTACCGCCAGGCCGAACATGTTGCCGAGGACGACCTTGGCGACCTTGGCGGCGGCCGGGTAGTCCTGGGCGACCTTACGCAGGAACTTGTCGAGGCGGCGGGTCTGCTGCACCGATGGGTGACAGTTCCAGTTACGCGGCCTGACTGGCCGGTGGGGTCATGGTGGTCTCGTACTCGATAGGGGTCAACCGGG
>NZ_AXVR01000080.1 GCF_000484695.1 Salinispora cortesiana
CCGGCCGCTGCCCCGGCGACACCCCACTCACCCGTGACCGCTACGGCACCGCCGCGCAGATCGCCCACGCCCTCGGCCCCGACATCACCGCCGCCCGCGTGCGTGACTGGGCCCGCCGCTCCCGCGACCCCAACGACCCGCTACACGGGCGGGTCACCACCTGGCACGTGCCCGGACGAGCACGCGGCACCACCTGGTACGACCACCAGGAACTGTCGACTATCGAGCGGGACACCCGCCTCACCGTCGAGGGTCGCGGCGGGCCAACACGCGGCCAGCAAGGCGAGTTGACGCAAGCCGCCTGACCACGCCATCATGGTCATCACACATTCACCGCATAGGCGGAGTGTGCCCAAAGCCCGGCGTGTCACCACCGGCGGTATCGACCAGGACGGGCGGATCCAAACCAGCCTGTACGCGTGGCAGGCCATCACCGCCGTCGACCCCGACACGACCGGCCGGTACGCCGAGGACACCAGTACCGGCGTCGCGCCCCTGGCCGTGCGCCAGGAAAGCGACGACCGGACCTGGCTACGGGGCAGGAGCGCCGTCACCACCGGCACCAGCTCGGGACATGTCGTGGCGGCCCTGCCCACCGGCCACGCACCCACCCACAGTCAGCTGCTGTCGGTGCCCACCACCGGCGGTATCGCCGCCCCCTGCGAGATCATGACTACCGGTGACATCGTGGTACGCCGCACCCAGTCCGGCGCGTTCTCCCTCAGCTTTGACGGTCTCAGCTACGTGCGATGACCTTCTGCTTCTGCGGCGCGTGCCCGGTACCACGGAGGTAGCTCATGGTGGACCCACGTCAATCACGCCGGCCATGGCAGCGTGCGCGCATAGCAACCTTCCGGGCATGGGGCACCGACTGTCACTGGTGCGGACACCCAGAGGCCCACGAGGTAGACCACATAACCAGGCTAAGCGACGGAGGGTCACCGTATGATGTGGCCAATCTTCGCCCATCGCACGGCAGTAACAGCCCGTGTCCAGTCTGCGTGAGTCCCACTACAGGGCGTGCGCGATGCTGCAACCAGGAGCGCAACCGAAGAAGGCCAGTGGTTGAGAGACAACCACTTAGCATTGACCCGAGCTGCATTTGAGCAGGTCATAGGTTTGCAAGCCAAGATTTTTTGAGCAGGGGCAAGCGGAACACCCGCCGCCCTGTTCCTCATTTGTGTGCGGGCGTAAATAAGCCCAAGCCGCCTGTAACTCACAGTGACTGGCGACTCAGGGTGAGGGGTGACGATGAGTGTTCGTGATGCCCTTGAGGCGGACCTAGGCGAGATGCCGCCGGCGGTGCGGGACAGCGCCATGGCCGCGGTCGCCCGCCGGCTGGCCGGCGTCCTGGACGAGGGATGCGGCGCCCGGGACGCGGCCTCGGTGTCGAAGGAGATCCGGGCCGCCCTGGCTGATCTGCGCACGATGGCCGACGCGGTGCCGGAGGAGGCTGACCCGATCGATGTACTCAGCCGGCGCCGTGTTGATCGGATCGCAGACCCCCCGGTTTCGGACCGTGCCGCAGGGGGAGGCCGGTAGCTGGGGGCCGGAGGCCGTCGACCTGGCGGCCACCGTCGGTGTCCGGCTCGATGAGGGCCAGGCCGCGGTCATCCACGACGGGCTCGCTCAGGGTGCCGACGGTAGGTGGCTCGCCAGCGAGATTGTCGATATCGAGCCGCGACAGAACGGCAAAGGCGTTGATCTTGAGGTGCGGGCCCTGGCTGGGATGCTGCTGGTCAAGGAGCCGCTGATTGTCTGGACGGCGCACGAGTTCAAGACCGCGCATCAGGGTTTCATGCGGATGCGTGGTTATTTCGACAACTTCGATCACCTGCGTAAGCGGGTGCGCACGATCCGGTCGTCGACCCATTCGACGGAGATCATTCTCAAGACTGGGCAGACCCTGGCGTTCCTGGCCCGGTCCGGCGGTTCGGGTCGGGGGTTTGCTGGCGTGAGTCCGCTGTTCCTCGACGAGGCGTTCGCGTTGACGGCCGAGCAGGTGGCGGCGATCATGTACGCCACGAGCGCCGCCGCGGACCCACAGGTGTGGTACATGAGTAGCGCGCCGCTCGCTGGCTCCGAGGTGCTGCGCGAGACGTGTAAGCGCGGCCGGCGCGGCGCCCGCGGCCTGGTCTACTACGAGTGGTCGGCGTCCGGCCGCTACGACGACCTGTCCAAGCTGGTCGAGGCCAACAAAACGATGTCGGACGAGGCCGAGGACACCGGCGAGGGCCGGGCCCTGCGCCGCAGCCTGTTCGAGTCCGTCGCCGAGGCCAACCGCGCGTTCAAGACCAGGATCTTCGAGGCGTCGATTCTGCGCGAGGTCCGTGCTACCGGTGTCGAGCAGTTTCTGCGCGAACGCCTGGGCGTGTATTCAGAGCTGGAGACCGGCGCGGCGATCGAGCAGGCGACCTGGCAGCAGCTGGCCGACCCGGAGTCGCGGCGTGACGGTGACGTGGCCATCGCGGTCGACATCGCCCCGGAGCGGGACTGGGCGGCGATCGGGCTGTACGGGCATCGCGTTGACGGCCTCGGGCATCTGCAGCTGGTCTACTACGGTCCGGTTGCCGGGCTCGTCGACAAGATCGCCGAGTTCCGGTCGGTGCTTGACCCGGTCGCGGTCGGAATGGCCCGAGGGACCCATGCCTCTGTGAGGGAGGACCTGCGGGCCCGGGGTATCGAACGGCCTGAGGACCGTGACGAGGACAAGGAGCCTCGCCGCGGCGATCTGGTGGTGCTTGGTGGCGCCGACATGGCCGCCGCGTGTGGGCAGATGCTCGACGCGACCCGGCAGGCCGACCTGCGGCATGTGCCGGCCGCCCAGCTCGACGCTGCGGTGGCGACGGCGAAGACCCGGCGCACCGGCGATGCGGTTGCGTGGGCGCGGCAGGACCGGGCGGTCGACATCACCGGCCTGGTCGCGGTCACCGAGGCCCGATGGGCGTACTACGCCCGCGCCGATGTGGTCACCAGCGAGAAGCAGGACCCGGTGGGGGTCTGGTGAAGGGGGAACCGGTGACGGTGCTGACGGCTGCGCTGCGTCCTCGTTGGGACGCCGCCGTGGGATGGGTCGCCGCCGCAGCTGGCACGGCCGTCCGGCTGGTCGGCCGGAGTCTGCCCGGCGTGGCCGGGCCGCTGCTGGTGGCCGGTGGGCTGTGGATGGTCTATCGGCCGCTTGGTGTGATCTTCGCTGGGGCTGTGGTGTGGGCCCTGGATCGGCGGGTCTGATGGGGATCTGGTTCCGTCAGACCGAGCGCCGCCTCAACGGCTTCTCGATCACGTCCTGGGCGTCCACCGCGCCTGTGTCGCCGGCCGCCGGCGCCCGTAACTCGCTGGCCGCGCTGACCGCCTCATCTGAGGTGAGCTTGCAGACAGTGGCCATGTGGTCGGCCGTCGACCTGATCTGTTCACTCGTGTCCGAGCTGCCGATCGACGTGCTCCGCGGGTCCGGGGCCAGCAGGAAGGTCCTTGCGGTGCCGTCGTACCTGCAGGACCCGGGTGGCGAGGGGTACGGCGTTGAGGACTGGATCTCGCAGCTGCTCATGTCGTGGGTGCTGCGCGGCAACATCAACGGGCGGGTACTCGGCTGGTCGCGGGACTCCGACAGCGCCTGGCCGACGCAGATCCAACTGCTGCACCCGGACTCGGTGGCCGGCTGGTACGACGAGGGCGGCCGTCCGGTGTGGCGTGTAGCCGGCGGCGACATCCCGCCCGGGCAGATGTGGCATCGCCGGGTGCACACCGTGCCGGGCCGGCTGATGGGCCTGTCGCCGGTGCAGCAGCAGGCCGCCACGCTCGGTCTGACGCTCAGCGCTACCCGCTTCGGCCTCGACTGGTTTGCCGAGGGCGCCCACCCGTCGGCGGTGATGCAGTCGAAGTCCCGCAACCTTGGCCCCGATGGCGCGACGACCGCGAAACAGCGGTTCATGGCGGCGATCCGCGGCCGTGAACCCGTGGTCATCGATGGGGACTGGCAATACACGCCGATCCAGATCAACCCCGAGGAGTCCCAGTTCCTGGAGACCAACAAGTTCTCACAGGCCCAGGTCGCGCGGATCTTCGGCCCGGGAATGGCCGAAATCCTCGGCTACGAATCCGGCGGATCATTGACCTACTCCACCGTTGAGGGCCGCTCGCAGCACCTGTTGGTGTACGCGCTGAACAAGTGGATGCGCCGGGTTGAACGTGTGCTCAGCTCGATGCTGCCGCGTGGTCAATCTGCTCGTCTCAACCGCTCCGCCCTGCTGGAGCCGACCGTGCTTGACCGGTGGCGCGTCTACCAGATTCAGCTCGCCACCGGAGCGCGGGCGATCAACGAGGTTCGCGACGACGAGGACTGGACGCCCGTGCCATGGGGCGACCAACCGGCCGTCTCGATACCCGCTCAACAGCCAGCCGATCCCGACCCGAACGAACCGATGGGAGACCCCAGTGCGAAGTAAGGCTGAACGGGCTACCCACGGCGGCACCGAGCACCGCGCGTACCCGGTACGACTGGAGGTCCGGGCGGCTGGATCCGAGCAGGCCAGAATCGAGGGCTACGCGTCGGTCACCGAGGCTCCGTACGAGATGTACGACTTCCTCGGTAGCTACACCGAGGTAGTCCGCAGCGGCGCGTTCGCTAAGACCCTGACGGAGAATCCTCAGGTTCAGCTGCTACTCAACCACGGCGGCCTGTCCATGGCCTACACCCGAGCCGGGACGCTGCGCCTGTCGGAGGACTCTACCGGCCTGCACATCGCCGCTGACCTCAACACCACCCGGTCCGACGTGCGCGACATGGTCTCGGCGCTCGCCGACGGCAACGTCGACGAGATGTCGTTCGCGTTCCGCGTGCCGGCCGGGAAAAGCCAGTGGTCCCCGGACTACGACCAGCGCGACATCGTCGAGGTGGACATCCACCGCGGCGATGTGTCCGTGGTCAACTTCGGCGCGAACCCAGCCACGACCGCGGCGGTGCGCGCCCAGGACCTCGACCAGATGGACGAGGCCGCCGCCCGCGAGCTGTATGAGCGGCTTGGCCGCCGGCTTGCACCCCAGTCTCAGCCCAGCCGTGCGCTGGAGCTGTACGTGGCCGAGATCGCACTTCTCGGCTGACCTGCCCGCACGACAAGCCGGACCCCGAGCCGGAGCCACATTAGGCCACCACTCGGCGGCACCACTCGCGCGACGCGGGCGCGACCCATTCAACAAACCGAACCGAAAGGGGCCTCCATGTTGGAGTACCTTCGCGCGCAGCTGGACAAGCTGCGTGAGCGGCGGGCCGCGCTGCGTGCCGAGCTCGACGGCGTCATCAGCGGCGCCCGATCGGCAAGCCGCGACCTGACCGACGACGAGCGGGCTCGCCTCGCCGCAGGAACCGAGGAACTGCGCAAGCTCAACGGTGACGAGGACAGCCTGAATAGCCAGATCCGCGAGGCGGAGGAAACCGAACACCGCGAGCAGGTCGCGGCGGGCGCCCGCGCCGAGTCCGGCCAGGTGGGCGAACGCCGCACCGGCGGCGCCGTGGTCACCAGCGAGCCACAGGTGTACGGCAACGGCTCCGGAAACTCCTACTTCCACGACCTGGCCAAGGCACAACTGCGCGCCGACTCCGACGCTGCGGCACGCCTGCAGCGGCACGCCGCCGAACTACGGGTCGAACTGCCCGCCCGGGAGCGGCGCCGCGAGGAGCGCGCCCAGCGGGAGATGGACGGGATGGGCACGGCCGAGCGCTGGCACGAGGAGCAGCGCAGCCGTGTGTTCGAAAAGCGGGTCAACCCGAACCGGACAGACGGCCAGGGCGGCTACTTCGTGCCGCCGCTGTGGCTGATCGACCAGTACATCGACCTTCCGCGGTTCGGCCGGCCGATCGCCAACGCCGTACGCAACATGGCACTTCCGGGCGGCACCGACTCCGTTAACCTGCCGAAGGTCGCCACCGGCACGTCAACCGCCGCGCAGACCGCCGATGGTGCCCCGGTGACCAGCACCGACATGACCGATACCAGCGTATCCGCATCGGTGTACACGGTCGCCGGCCAGCAGGACGCGTCCATGCAGCTACTCGATCAGTCCCCGGCGCCGGGCTTCGACGAGATCATCTTTGCCGACCTGCTCGCCGACCTCGCGGTTCGACAGGACGTGTACGTGATCAACGGCTCCGGGTCGTCCGGGCAGCCGACCGGCATCCTGAACGTCAGCTCGCCGAACGCGATCACCTACACGGACGCGTCGCCGACGCTGCCGCAGATGTACGTGCCGTGGGTCCAGTCGGTCTCCCAGATCTTCACCAACCGGAAGCGGCCCGCCACCGCCACGTTTGCATTGCCGAAGATCTGGTACTGGGCGACTGCCGGTCTCGATACCACGGGCCGGCCGCTGATCCAGCCGTCGCAGGAAGCGCCGTTCAACCCCATGGCCTTGCAGACCGGCGAAATCGCTGAGGGCCCGGTCGGCAAGCTGACCGTCGGCACACCGGTGATCCTTGACGGCAACATCCCGGAGAACCTCGGCGCCGGCACCGACGAAACGCGGATCATCACGCTACGCACCTCCGACCTGTACCTATGGGAGGGCGCGATCCAGACCCGTGTCCTAACCGAGGTGCTGTCGGGGACGCTGCAGGTCCGCTTCCAGGTGTACCGGTACGCGGCATTCATGGGCAACCGGCTCCCGAAGGCGATTTCGATCGTCTCGGGCACCGGCATGATCCCGACCGCCGGCTACTGATCGGCGGATCATGTCTCACGATCTCATCGCAGAAATGCAGGCGTACCGGGACGAGCGGTCCCGGTACGCCCGGGAGGGCCGCGCCGAGCGGGCCGCGGCCGTCGGCGCAGAACTTGCGCGCGTGGTCGCAGCGATCGGCGTCGAGGCCGACAAGCTCGACGCTAAGGCCGCCGGCCACGCCGACGACGGCCAGGACGTGCTCGCCGCCCAGGCCCGAATCGCCGCGAAAAGGCTACGCGCCACGGTCGCCGAGGTGGGCGAACTGGAGAACACCGCCGGCGGCGAATCGAGCAGGAAGCGCTCCACCCGACGATGAACTACGTCGACCTCGCCACGCTGAAGGCCCACCTCGGTGTCACCACCACCTCAGCCGATGGCCTACTCAACCAGGCAATCCACACCGCCTCGCGGTGGATCGACCGGCACTGCGGCCGACGCTTCCATACCGACGCCGGCACGACGCGGATTGCTGTCGTGCCGCTACAGCACCGCGTCATCGGCGATGCCCACCCCGGGCAGTCGCAACTGCTCGTCGACGACATCGCCACCACCACCGGGCTGACAGTCGAGCTCGGCAGAGCCCCCTCAACGTGGTCCAGCTACACCAGCTGGTACGCCGATGAACCCAAACCGGGCTGGCCCATAACCGTCCTACGGGGCACCTGGTCAGGCACCCACACCCGGATCACCGCCGTGTGGGGATGGCCAGCGGTACCCGACGAAGTCACCCAAGCCGCGCTCCTGCAAGCCGCGCGGCTGCACCAACGCAGATCCAGCCCCGAGGGCATCGCCGGATCCGCCGACTGGGGCGCACTGCGGGTGACCCGCATCGACCCCGACGTCCACGCCCTGCTCTCCCCGTTCGTCCTGCCCGCATTCGCATAGGAGCCCACCGGTGAACCTCACCGACGTGATGCGCGACATCGCCGCCCGACTCGCCACCATCGACGGCGCATGGTCGGTCTACCCGCACCCGCCGGGCACCGTATCGGCGCCGGCCGCGGTGGTCTCCTACCCCGACACCTACACCTACGACGCCACCTACGGCCGCGGCAGCGACGAGCTGACCCTCACCGTCGCCCTGGTCGCCGGCCGCGTCCACGACGAATCCACCCGCGACCAGCTATCCACCTGGCTCGCCGGCACCGGCGACACCTCAGTCAAAGCCGGCCTCGAAGCAGACGAAGGCAGCTACACCGCGTTCGACTCCATCCACGTCACAGCCGTGGAGTTCGACACCACCACCATCGGCAGTAACACACACATGGTCGCGCTGGTCGAACTGCGGATTGCAGGCCCAGGCGGACAGTGAAAGGAACGGGATATGGCGCGCGTACACAGCAAACACACCTACGTATCGCTAGCGGGTAATGACCTGTCGACGTACGTAAACGATTCGGACTGGACGCGGACAACCGATGTCCGCAAGTTGACCACCTACGGCAGCGACAACGAGGTGTATGCCGGCGGATTGGGTGACGGGTCCAGTGACCTGTCCGGTCGGTACGACAACACCGCCTCGACGGGCCCCCGGGCGGTGATTGAACCGCTGATCGGCACCACCGCTGAACTGGTGTTCCGGCCCGAAGGCTCTGGTCCGGGCCTGCCGGAGCGAACCGTCCAGGTCATCGTCGGCGAATACAAAGAGACGCATCCGGTCGCTGAATACGTGATGTGGACCGTCAAGCTTCAACATTCGGGCGACGTCACCCACTCGACCCAGGCGTAAGGGGGAATCGTGGATAAAGAACGGCTGTTGACGCGGCGCCTTGACGAGGCGGACGTATCGATTCCCGGCGTGGGGACTGTGCGGGTACGGACGTTGAGCCGCGCGGAGGTACTGGTGCTGCGTCAGGCCACCGACACCGAACATATGGACGGTCCCCGCGCGTTAACCCTGGAAAGGAAGCTTCTCGCGGCGGCGATGGTGGACCCGCCGTTGACCGAGGCTGAGGTGGGCCGCTGGCAAAAGGCAGCTCCAGCCGGGGAGATGGGACCGGTCATGGAGAAGGTGTCGGAGATGGCCGGGCTGAGTGAGGCATCGCCAAAGGAGGCGATGCAGACCTTTCGAGGCGAGTCGGGAAACTGAGTTTGAGTTCTTCCTCGCACAAAAGTTGGGCCGTACGGTTGCGGAGTTGCGCGCGGGAATGAGCAACTACGAGTTTGTGCAGTGGGGCGTCTACTACGCCCGTAAAGCGCAGCGGGAAGAGCTGGAACGGCTGAAAGCGGAAGGGAGCAGGTAATGATCGACCCGATCAAAATCGACGGACTCGCAGCGTTCACGCGCAACCTGCGCCGCCTGGACGCCGATCTACCGAAAACGCTGCGGGTGGCCATGAACGACGCTGCCACCGTGGTCGTGGACTGGGCGCGTCCTCGGGTGCCGCGCCGGTCCGGGCGGGCAGCTCGGTCACTGCGTACCGCCTCAACCGGCAAGGCGGTACGGGTACGCGCCGGCGGCAAGCGGGTGCCGTATTGGCCGTGGCTTGACTTTGGTGGAGAAGGCCGAATCAAAGGGCGTCCAGTTAAGCGGCCCTTCAAAAAGGAGGGTCGCTACATATGGGCCGGGTACAGCAGCAATCGTGACGAGGTTCGCCGCGTTACTGAGCGGGCGCTACTGGACACAGCGCGGCGGGCTGGGGTGGAGGTCGACTAATGGCCGGCAACAATGTCACCTTGACTTTCGCCGGGGACTCGACCCAGCTCGAAAGCGCGTTCGATCGCGTCGGGTCCGCCGCTCGGAGTATGGATCGCGATGTTCGGGAGTCGGCGGACGGTTTCGATCGTGTGGGGGAAGCAGCGGATAGTGTAGACACCCGCGCGATGGGCTTTCGCGATACGTTGACGGGTGTTCAGGACGGTATGGAGGGCGTGAAAGTCGCCCAGGACGGCATCGGTTTTGAGGCGCTGCTTTTGATGGGTTTCGCCATCGGCGACTTGGCGTCTGGTCTATACAACTTCTTGCTGCCTTCGTTAAAGGCGGGCGTGACCTGGCTGAAGGCAACGAAGGTTGGAACCCTAGCCGCCGCTGCCGCACAAAAAGTTGCGGCGTTCGGATCGAAAGTCTGGGCAGGCGCTCAGTGGCTACTCAACGCGGCGTTAACGGCCAACCCTATTGGGCTGGTGGTTGTCGCGATCGGTGCCCTGGTCGCTGCCGTGGTGTTGATCGCCACCAAGACAACCTGGTTCCAGGACCTGTGGCGGGCGGTGTGGGGCAAAATCGGTGACCCGGTGAAGGCGGGATGGGCGGCCGTGAAGCGGTTCTCCAGCAGCGCAGTTGGCTGGGTTACTGGCCTGCCTGGGAAGATCCGTGACGCGTTCTCGACGGCGGGATCATGGCTGGTCGACGCCGGCCGCAAAATCATTGACGGGTTGCTGTCCGGCATCCGGTCCGGATTCGACAAGGTCCGCCGCACGCTCGGCGACCTCACCGGGATGCTGCCCGATTGGAAAGGTCCGGCTACGCGGGACCGCACTCTGCTGGCCCCGGCCGGCCGTCTGATCATGCAGGGGCTCATGTCCGGGATGCAGACGGAGTGGCCGCAGGTCCGCGGCCTGCTCGGCGGGATGACCACCGAGCTCGCCGTCGCCGCGCTACCCGGCCCCGCACCGGCGCCCCGTCTACCGGCGGTTACCTCCTCGCGGACCGTCCATTACGAGACCAACGTCTATCCGCAGCGTGCCGAGTTCAACGCCGACGACTTGACTCACGAGCTGCACAAGGTCGCGCTCCGCGAGCGGTATGACAGGAGCTGGTGATGATCTCCTCCGTTGGGTGCTCCACGGTCACATGGCATGCCCCGGACGGTACGCAGGTGCCCCTCACCCGCTGCGGCTTGGGATGGCATCTTCTCCAGGGCGTGAGCGGGTTCGGCGCACCCGCAACAGAGATCACCGCGGAGCCCCTCGCCGCTGGCGGCGAGCAGCTTCTGCACCAGTACACGGCCGCACGCCGGATCACGCTGCCGATCCACATTGCCGGCGCCGACCACGCCGCATACGTGGCCGCACTCGACCTGCTCGCCGAGGCGTTCGGGCAGACCGACACGCTCGGCCCTGGCCGCCTGGTCGTGGCCCGCCCCGACGGGCGGCGGCGAGAGATCGCCGCCCACCTTGAGGGCGACGTTGATGACACCACGTACGGCACGGGGTACGTGTCAGCCACCACGATCATCACGTTGTGGTGCCCGGATCCGTGGTGGTCGGCCGTGGACGCCATCGAGATTCGCCGGGAAACCGCGACCGGTCACCGGTTCCTCGGTGTGGTCGGGGGCCGTCGATACCCGGCGCTGTCGTCTGGGCGCACCCTTGGCGATACGACAGCAACCAATCCGGGGACTGTGCCCGCATACCCGGTGTGGACCGTGCACGGCCCAGCGGACACGCTCACCGCCACATCCGCCCGGCTCGGCGGTGCCCGCTTCGTGCTCGCATTCCCGGTGCCGCTCGCCCCGGGGGAGTTCGCCACCATCACCACGGACCCGCTCAACCTCGCCGTCACGGGCCCGGCCGGTGAGGACTGGACATCCCATCTGGACTGGCCGGGTGCCGAGTTGTGGCCCCTCATGCCAGGCACCAACGCGCTCTCGTTCGTCGTCGTCGGTGGCGGCAGCGGGACGGCGGTCGTCCTGCGGTTCAAACCCCGCTACCGGAGCGCCTGATGGCCGTGCGGATCCTGGTCACTGATCGGCACCTGGCCCCGGTCGGCGGTCCCATACCCGGATGGAGCCGCCTCGACGTGACTGTGCGGCACATGACCGCCGGTGCCGGAACGTTCCGCGTACCGGCCCGGCCGGCGGTGCTCGCGCAGCTCGCCGCCGGGCACCGGATCGTGATCGTCCGACAGTCTCCCGGCCAGCCGGCGCGGATCTTCGCCGCCGGCCCGTTGGAGGGCGAGCCGGGCGAATGGGAGTGGTCGGCCAGCCCCGACGGCGCCGGCCCCGGACCCGGCACGCTCACCGTCACGTTCACCACCGATGAGGCGGCCGTGTTGGAGCGGATTACCTACCCGGATCCGGCGCAGCCCGCGGATGGGCAGACCGCCGACCGGTGGACCATGACCGGCACCGGTGAACAGGTCATGCGCGCCCTGGTCGATACCAACGCCGGCCCGGCCGCGCTCGCCGAACGGCGAGTGTCCGGGCTCATCCTCGGGCAGCTCGCCGGAGTCGGTGACACCATCACGTATTCGACCCGGTTCGAGGCCATTGGCGACGCGCTGCGCACGGTGTCACTGGCCGCCGGTGGGCTCGGCTGGCGCATCACACAGGCCGCTGACGTGCTGCGGTTTGAGGTGTTCGCACCAGCCGACCGCACTAATGAGGTCCGGTTCTCCCGCGGACTGGGCAACCTTCGCAGCTTCCGGTACTCGCCCACATCGCCGAGCTGCACCGCGGCGATTGTCGGCGGGCCCGGTGAGGGTGCCGCCCGATTGATCCGGGAGCGTCTCGACACCGCCGCTGCCGCCCGATGGCGGCGAGCCGAGCGGTTCGTTGATCGGCGCCAGGCCGACCAGGTCGCCGAGCTCGACCAGGCCGGCGACGACGCACTGTCCGATGGCGCCGAGACGGTCGGGCTGCAAACCGAAACGGTCGACACCCCCCGGCAGGCATTCGGTACACATTTCGGGCTCGGTGATCGGGTCGGCGTCGAGCTGGCGCCGGGGGTGGTGGTGCCCGACGTGGTTACCGCCGCCCGACTCACCGCCGATGCCCGCGCCGGTGAGCGGGTCACCTGCTCCGTGGGCAACCGTCCCGCCGGATCCGACCTGGACTGGCTGATTGAGATGCGTCGGCTCGCCCGCCGCATCTCCCAACTGGAGGCTGTCTGATGGCCGAAGAGTCCCCGCTCAGCGACGGCGAGCTCACCGAGTACGAGTACGAACGGCTGGCGTCTGCCACCGCGGCGGATGGGCTGATCGGCACACCCGCCGACCCGCCGCCGGTGAGCGTGTCGGGTGGGCAGGCCATCGTGCGCGCCGGCCTGTCCGGCGTGTTCCGCGGCTACCCCTGGTCGTCCGGATCGAGCGCGATCGCGCTCAGTCCGTCACTGGATGGGCCGGAGCGGTACGACCTGCTGGTGGTGCGGCTCGACCGCACGGGCGGGCATGTGCTGGCCGTGGCCCTGGTCACCGGTACGCCGGGCAACCCGGCGCCCGACCCGGCCGGCGGCACCGGGCCGGCCGACGTGTGGGAGTTTGCCCTCGCCGAGCTGCGGATCGCGGACGGGGTGCTGACGCTGCACCAGCGCCGGGGGTGGTGGCTGGGCGCGGACGGCGGGATCGTGTGCACCAGCACCGTCCGTCCACCCCACACCCCCGGCCGGCGGATCTGGGAGACAGACACAGAGCAACTCATGGTGAGCGACGGGGTAATGTGGCATTCGATCACGCCGCCCGACGAAGTGTCACAGGTCGCGCTCTATTTCGACTGGGTAGCGTCGCCAAACCGAATTCTACGGCGGAACGGGTCGGTCTACCTACAGTTGAGCCCCCGCTTCGCCGGCCCCGCTGTAAACAGCATCTCAACAATCGGGAATATCCCCGAACGGTTTCGTCCTACTGAAGATCTCGCACTATACGCAGCGATGCAGGGAACCTCCGCAGATATCACGGTATTCGTATATGCAAACACCGGCAATATAACTGTAACGGTCCATTCGCAGACCGGGATATCGAATGGAGAGTATATGAAACTTCAGGCCGCCTCATGGGACGCACGGCGGTAACAAACGATCGCCCCCATACCCCAAGGAGTTCCCATGCCCAACCCACACCCGGCACCGGACGAGAATCCGGAGCAGCACATCGGGCTACAAATGCCCGATCCGTGGGTCGATCCCGCCCAGACCGACTGGCCAATCATGGAGGTGAGCACCGATGGCATGGACAGTGGTACCGAACCTGAATGAGGCCCGCGACCAGCTCAACGAGCGGTTTCCCAAGCGGGACACCAGATCGGACGGCTCGATCGGGGACACCGCCCACCAGAGCTACCCGTCGAGCCACAACCCAGACCGGACCGGCCGGCCGGAGTACCGCGACGGCGACAACCTCGACGAGGTACGGGCCCGGGACTTCGACGCCGACCTACGCGACCCGGACGGGGTCACGATGGAACAGGTCGTGCAACTGTGGGTGACCCTCGCCCGCTCCGGCGCCCTATGGTGGGTGCGGTACATCATCTACCAGCGCCGGATCTGGCACCGCCGCCACGGCTTCGCCACCCACGCCTACACCGGCTCGAACCCGCACACGAGCCACTGCCACGTGAA
>NZ_AXVR01000081.1 GCF_000484695.1 Salinispora cortesiana
GGCTCTGGCGAACATCATGGCCACAGTTCGTGCCGTTCCTCGACTACGACCACGAGGTCCGCAAGGTCCTCTACACCACCAACATCATCGAGTCCCTCAACGCCCGGTTCCGGCAAGCCGCCCGCCGCCGCGGGCACTTCCCCACCGAGCAGGCCGCGATGAAGGTCCTCTACCTCGTCGTCCAACAGAAACGCAAGAGTGGGAGCATCACCGGCCGGGTCTACGGTTGGGCCAAGGCCCTCAACGCCCTGATCCTCGCCTACGGCGACCGGATCACCATCTAACAACCTCGATCACACCCAACGGCCAAACACGGAAAACGCCACAGTCCCCCGTCAGTGCAACGGTCAACTTCGCGTACACGGATGGTGGATCCTCAGGAGCCATCGTGTCGACTGACGTCTCCACTGGATGATCGCGCTTTGCCGGAATTGCTCAGGAGCTCCGGCGGTCAGGGTATTGGTGCCGGATCACCTCAGCGAGCGCGGGGATGGTCTCTAGTTGCTCGGGTCGGAGTTTGCTGACCATGATGCCGGCGGGCCGGGGCTGGTCGGGAGTGAAGGACAAGATCCTGGTAGGGGTGATCCCGAGGTCGATGCTGAAGTCGTGCTTGTCGTGGGGCAGGACGTCGTCAATGACCTGCAGTTCGTGCACGGTGGTCGCGATGGTGGTGTTTTCGGTGATGAGACCGGCATCGGTGAGGAGGGCCAGTTCAAGGTCCGAGTAGCCGGCGCCTTTGCCGACTCGTACGCCGTCGGGTCGGCCGATGGCGACGCTTCCGCAGACAACGAGGTCTACCGGGCACATCTCCTGCGGTCCGACCAGGGGAGCGACGTCGGCAGCACCGGTGCTGGTGGCGGCGATCTCGAAGGGCACGGTGAGGGCGGCGGGATCAAGCAGGTAGAACGGTTTGGTCGTGGCGAGTTTCGGTACCGCCATGTAGAGCAGTTGCCTGCGTGTAGCGCCTGCACCCGAACGGGCAACTGGGCGCGGTCGGGGTTGCACTTGATGACGCGGCGTTCCTCCATTGGTCGTGCTGGGCCAGGCGAGCTACGGCTTGTTCCTTCCCGGCGAAGTCGGGGATGTGACCATGCACGCCGGACGGGGCGGCGTTGCCGCGTTCGAGGAGGTCCCAGACGCGTTGCCGGATGGCACGTTTCGCGTGGTCGAGGTCGCCGAGGGTGGTCACGCTGCGTCTCGTCCTTCACCGCTACCGATCTTCGGTCGTACGTGCGTCACGCCGGGCGTCGGTAGTGCACCCGACCTCGAACGCCCACCAGCCAAGGTTCTTCCCCGACTGCAGTAGCGCCTTGATGGTGGCCAGGTCGGCATCGGCGGGCACGGTTAGGGCCACGAACGGGAACTTTTCATTGAACGACTCACCGCCAAGGGTAGGCCACCGTGACGGTCGACAGCGCGGTGAGCTGTCAGCGGGTGCCGTAGAAGGCGGGTGGGGCGGCTGGGTCGGAGTCGTCCTCGCTGGCCATCTCCCGCGCGACCTCGGCGGCGGTCGGGCTGAGGGCTGCCACGGTGGCCGCGATGCCGAGGGCGGCGAGCGCCACGCCGATCGCCGCACTGAGGAACAGGGTTTTGAAGGTGTTCATCTGGACCTCCCCATCGGAATGAGAACCTGTACCTACTTCACCGACCCGCGGTGTCGCTGACGACCCACATCGAGAAGAACTGCGACCCGCCGCCGTACGCGTGACCCAGCGCCGTTTTCGCTCCGGCTACCTGGTGCTCGCCGGCCCGTCCCATCACCTGCCTGGCCGCCTCGGCGAAGCGCAGCATGCCGGAGGCGCCGATCGGGTTGGAACAGAGCACCCCGCCGGACGGGTTGACGGGCAGGCGTCCGCCGATCTGGGTCTCGCCCGACTCGGTGAGCTTCCAGCCGTGTCCGGCTTCGGCAAAGCCCAGGTTTTCCAGCCACATCGGCTCGAACCAGGAGAACGGTACGTAGATCTCCGCTACGTCGACCTCGGCGAGGGGGTCGGTGATCCCGGCCGCCTGCCACAGCGCCTGGGCGGCCTCGGCGCCGGCCCTCGGGTTCACGTGGTCCTTGCCGGCGAAGTAGGTCGGCTCGGTGCGCATCGCCGTCGCCCGGATCCAGGCCACCGGCCGCTCGCTCGCCTCGGCTGCCGCCTGGTCGCCGATCACCATCGCGCAGGCACCGTCGGAGGAGGGGCAGGTCTCGTCGTACCGGATCGGGTCCCACAACATCGGCGATGCCTGCACCGAATCCAGCGTGATCTCCGGCTGGCGCAGGTGCGCGTTGGGGTTGAGCGCACCGTTGCGCCGGTCCTTCACCGCGACCATCGCCCCGACGTGCTCGGGCGCGTTCGAGCGTCGAATGTAGGCGCGGACGTGCGGCGCGAAGTAGCCACCGGCCCCGGCCCCGATCGGCGCGGTGAAGGGCGGCTGGATGGAGAGCGCCCACATCGCGTTGGACTCTGACTGCTTCTCGAACGCGACCGCGAGTACGCGTTGGTGCACGCCGGCCCGGACCAGGGTGGTCGCCACGACCCCGGTGGCGCCGCCAACCGAGCCCGCGGTGTGCACCCGCAGCAGCGGGCGCCCGGCGGCTCCCAGCGCGTCGGCGAGGAACAGCTCCGGCATCATCACGCCCTCGAACAGGTCCGGTGCCTTGCCCAGCACGACCGCGTCGATCTGCGGCCAGTCCACGCCCGCGTCGGCCAGCGCGCGGTCGATCGCCTCCCGGCACAGCCCGGCCATCGACACGTCGGTACGGCGCGTCTGGTGCTGCGTCTGCCCGGTACCCAGCACGGCTGCTCGTCTCATGACCTCGCCTCCAGCAGACAGATGAGGTTTTGCTGCAACGCCGGCCCGCTGGTGGCGTGTCCGGCCGCCCGCCGTGCCTGGCCGCTCATGACCTGTTCGGCGGCGGTGCCGATGCGCGCCAGCCCGGCCGAGAACATGGGGTTGCCGCAGAGCGCACCCCCGGATGGGTTGATCCGGACCCGGTCGCCGAGGCCGAGTGCCGTGCGTAGCAGCAGCTCCTGGTGGGTGAAGGGGGCGTGCAGCTCGGCCACGTCCAGGTCCGCCGGCAGGGCCACCGCCTCGGCCGCGGCGGTCGCGGACGGCACCGTGGTCAGGTCCCGCTCGCCGAGGCCCTGCGGGTCGACCCGGTGCGCCACGCCGCTGATCCAGGCCGGCTGCTTCCGGTGCCGGCGGGCGCGCTCGCCGGCGGCCAGCACCAGCGCGGCGGCGCCGTCGGAGACGGGTGCGCAGTCGTGCGCCCGGAGCGGATCGGCGACGTAGGGCGTGGCGACCAGGTCGTCCACGGCGAGCTGGCCGGACACCTGGGCGTAGGGGTTGGTGCTGGCATCGGCCCGGCTGCGGGCCGCCACTTCGGCCATGGCCTGCTCGGTGACGAGCCCGGCGTCGATGGCAAGCCGGGCCTGGAGCGCGGCGACACTCACCGAGTCGGGCCAGAGCGGCGCGGCCACATATGGGTCGAGTTGCAGCGCCAGCACCCGGCGCAGCAGACCGGCCGAGGACTTGCCGAAGCCGTAGACCAGCGCGGTCTCCGCCTCGCCGGCCAGAATCTTCACGTACGCCTCGTAGAACGCCCAGGCCGCGTCCATCTCCACGTGCGACTCACAGATCGGCGGGTACGCCCCGATCGCGTCGATCGCGTTGACGAAGGAGAAGGCCCGGCCGGCGAGGTAGTCCGAGGAGCCGGAGCACCAGAAGTCCACCTCGCGGCGGTCGAGGTGGGCCGCCGACAGGGCCTGGTGGAAGAGCGGGACGAGGGTTTCGACGCCACTGGTGGTCCCCGCGGACGGTCGGCAGGGTGCCTGGGCGAAGCCGATGATGGCGACAGCCGGGTTCACAGGTGCTCCTGGTAGGACTCGTACGGCGCATCCGGTTCGCCGGTGGGGCGGAAGTGCGCGATGTTCTCCGGGGTGGTGGACCAGGTCGTCGGGGGCCGCCAGACCGCGGCCACCCGCATACCCATCCGGACGTCACCGGCCTCGCCGAGGATCAGGTGGGGGATCGGGATGTCGGCACCGTCGAGGAGGACCTGGGCGACCACGTACGGCGGGTCCAGTCGCTGCCCGGCGAAGGGAACGTTGACCACGCAGAACGTGGTGACCGTGCCGTGGTCGCGGATTGGCACCTCCTCCTCGGTCGGTACCCCGTCGGCCGGGCAGACCCGGGGCGGTACGTAGACCTTGCGGCAGGCCGGGCAGCGCTGGCCGAGCAGCCGCCCCTCGGAGAGTGCGTGCAGGTATCGGCTCTCCTCGGCGGAGGTGGTGTGCGTGTAGGAGAGCCGAATCGGTGTCGCTATGCCGGTGACGAGCTCGCCGCTGGTGTCGGGATCGCTGCCGGTGCCAGCACCGCTGCTGGTGTCGGGATCCGAGCTGGTGGCGTCACCGGGTGTGCGGGGCGGGCCCGGGTCGGGCTCGAAGCAGGCGATGTCGCGGATGTGTCCGGATCGCTCCGCGGCCCAGCGGATGCGGACCCGCATGCCGGTCCGCATCGACTCCCGGGTGCCCGCTTCGACGGCGTGCAGCAGCGCCGTGTCGGCTCCGTCGAGCCGGATCAGTGCCCAGCCGAACGGTCGGTCGAGGGGCTGCCCGTCGAGCGGTCGGTCGGTCCAGGTCCAGCTGGTCACGGTGCCGGTGGGCGGGACGGGAACGAGCTCGGTCACCGGGGCGTGGGTCGCCGGATCGTATTCGAGCGGGGGAACGTGGACGCGGCCGTCGGCGGTGCGGGCGCCGAGCACTCGACGGTCGCGCAGGCCGGTCATGAATCGCCCCAGGACCGGGCCGAGGGAGCGGGTGTAGTCGAAGACGATGTCCAGTGGGGCGGCGAGCGGGGGCGCCGAAGCGGTATCCACGAGAGTCAGTGAAACATGTTCTATCGAGGCGAATCAAGGTCGCTCCTCGGCTGCTGTTCAGGAAGTGGAACACGTTATAGAGTTTGGTCCATGACTGGCATCGGGCTGTGGAACATCGCGAGTCAGGATCCGGATGGGATCGCCGTCGTTGACCCGGATGGCCGAGTCGTCACGTATGGCGAGTTGGCCGCCGAGGCTGACCGAATCGGGCGCGGCTTCCAGGCGCTCGGGCTGATGCCCGGGGACGCCGTGGCTATGCTGCTGCCCAACAGCGCCGACCTGCTCGCCGCCGAGTTCGCGGCCTTGGAGACGGGGCTGTACTCGGTGCCGCTGAACTGGCATCTGACCGCCGCCGAGATCGCCTACATTCTGCGCGACAGCGGCGCCCAAGCGTTCGTCGCGCACGGTCGATTCGCTGAGGTCGCCGCGGCTGCCGGCGTCGAGGTCGGCATCCCGACCGGCAGATGTTTCGCCGCGGCCGGTGGGGTTCCCGGGTTCCGTCCGCTCGCTGACCTCGGCACCGGCACCGGCACCGCCGATCGCCCCGCGCCGCGCACACTTGGTGCGCTGATGGTCTACACCTCCGGAACGTCCGGGCGGCCCAAAGGCGTACGCCGTCCGCTGACCGGCGCCGACCCGGACACCGTTCCGCCGGTGTCACTCTGGTTCTTCGGGCTGTTCGGCCTTGAGCCCTTCGACTCCCACGTGCACCTGTGCTGTTCGCCGCTCTACCACACCGCGGTGATGAACTTCGCGGTCATCTCGTTGCAGCTCGGGCACCCGGTGGTGCTGATGGACCGGTGGGACCCACACGAGATGCTGCGGCTCATCGAACGGCACCGGGTCACCCACAGCCACATGGTGCCGACCCAGTTCCGTCGCCTGCTCGCCCTGCCGGAGAAGGTTCGGACGGCGTACGACCTGTCGTCGATGCGGGTGATGATCCACGGCGCCGCACCGTGTCCGCACGAGGTCAAGCGTCGGATGCTCGACTGGTGGGGGCCGGTGGTGGTGGAGTACTACGCCGCCAGTGAGGGCGGCGGCACCCTGATCACCGCCCAGGACTGGCTGGCCCGGCCCGGCTCGGTCGGGCAGGCCTGGCCGGGCTCGCAGGTGCGGGTGCTCGACCCGGACGGCAACGACGCGCCAGCAGGCGAGCCCGGGACGGTGTATTTGCAGATGGGTGACACGACCTTCGAATACTGCGGCGACGCCGAGAAGACCCGGCAGTCCTGGCGCGGCCGCATGTTCACCGTCGGCGACATTGGATACCTCGACGACGATGGCTACCTCTACCTGTGTGACCGGAAGAGCGACATGATCATTACCGGCGGGGTGAACGTCTATCCGGCCGAGATCGAGGGGGAGCTCGCCGCTCATCCGGCGGTGGCGGATGTCGCGGTCTTCGGCATCCCGCACGACGAGTGGGGTGAGGAGATCAAGGCCGTGGTGCAGCCGGAGCTGGGGGTGGTGGCCGGCCCGGAGCTGACCGGTGAGTTGCTGGAGTTCTTGACCGACCGGCTGGCCCGCTTCAAGCTGCCCCGGAGTGTGGACTACGTCGAGGAGTTGCCCCGCGACCCGAACGGCAAGCTCTACAAGCGACTGCTGCGCGACCCGTACTGGGCCACGCAGCAACGCTCGATCTGACCTGGCTACCGCCCCTCGAACTGGGGGGTGCGCTTCTCGACGAAGGCGCGCGGGCCCTCCTTGGCGTCGGTGGTGCGGAACACCGCCGTCCCGATCGGGGCCTCCAGGGCGAATGCCTCGTTCTCGGCCAGGCCCTCGGTCTCCCGCATCGTGCGCAGGATCGCCCGCACCGCCAGCGGGCCGTTCGCGGCGATCATCCCGGCCAGCTCGAGGGCCTTCTCCAGGGCCTGCCCGTCCGGCACGACGTGACCGATCAGGCCCACGTCCCGGGCCTCGTCGGCACCGAGCTGGCGGCCGGTGAGCAGCATCTCCGCCGCGACGGTGTACGGGATCTGTCGGACCAGCCGGACGGCGGAGCCGCCGAGCGGGAAGAGGCCCCAGCAAACCTCGGAGACCGCGAAGCGGGCGCTTGCCCCGGCCACGCGGAGATCGGTTGCCTGGAGGATCTCGGTGCCGCCCGCCACCGCCGGCCCCTCCACCGCGGCGATGAGCGGTTTGGTCAGCCGCCGTCCCTTGAGTAGCGCGTCGATCCGGGAGAGGTCAGCGCCGTTGAACCGGTCGCCGGGGTGGGACTGGGTCATCGCGCGGAGGTCGGCGCCGGCGCAGAAGGCGCCCCCGGCCCCGGTGAGCACGCAGGCGCGAATCTCCGGATCGTCGTCCGCGCGGTCCCACGCGTCCCGCATGATCGCGAGCATCTCGGGGGAGAGCGCGTTGCGAACCCGTGGCCGGTTCATCGTCACGATCAGGATTTGTCCACGTTGCTCCACGAGTGCGTGTGGCTGGTCGGCTGCCGATTCCACGGGCGCCTCCTTCGGCGATTTCCAAGGCTTGTCAGCAACGATAACAGGTTCTACTTTTAAGTGATGGTGGCAAATATCGCAGACCTGTTTGAGCATGCGGTTGACGCCTTCGGTGACCGTCCCGCCGTGTTCCTCGGCGAGCAGGCGATCAGCTACCCGGAGCTGGAGGAGCGCGCCAACCGGCTGGCCCACTTCCTCCGTGACCGCGGCGTGCGCCCCGGTGACCATGTGGGCCTCTACGCTGGTAACTCGATCGAGGCCGTGGTGGCCATGATCGCCGTCTACAAGCTGCGCGCCGCGGTCGTCAACATCAACTATCGGTACGTCGAGAACGAGCTACGCTTCCTCTTCGCCGATGCGGAGCTGTCGGCGCTGATCCACGACCGTCGCTTCGCGCCCCGGGTCGCTACCGTGCTTGCCAGCGCCGCCGGTCCGCACACCGTGGTGGCCCTGCCCGACGGCTCGGCGGAGGAGATCGGTGGGTACGGCGGCGTGCCGTACGCGGACGCGCTCGCCGCCGGCGACCCGGAGCGGAGTTTCGGTGCGCGCTCGGCGGACGACCTCTACCTGCTGTATACCGGTGGCACCACCGGCTACCCGAAGGGTGTGCTCTGGCGGCACGAGGACGTGTGGCGCGCCCTCGGCGGTGGCGTCGACTTCATGACCGGCATTCCGCTTGAGGACGAGTGGGCCCAGTCCGCTCGGGGTGCCGGTGCGGCCTCGACGGTCCGCCTGTGTATGGCGCCACTGATCCATGGCAACGCGCAGTGGGCCGTGCTCGCCGCGCTCTTCGCCGGCGACACCGTGGTGCTGCTGTCGCGCTTCGACCCGGAGGAGGCCTGGCGGACGGTCGAGCGGCGCCAAGTGAACGTGATGGTGCTGATCGGTGACGCGATGGCCCGTCCGATCATCGAGGCGTATGCCGCCGGTAGCTACGACGGCTCCTCGGTGGCCGCGGTCTCGTCCAGCGGTGCTCTCTTCTCCCCGGGGGTCAAGCGGCAGTACCTGGAACAGTTGCCCGACGTGCTGGTCACCGACGCGATCGGGGCGTCGGAGACCGGTTTCATCGGGCTGGGTGTGGTCGCCGAGGTGCCCGGCGGCGCGGTGCAGGACCCACGGGTCACGCCTGCTCCGAACACGGTGGTGCTCGGCCCGGACGGGCGGCCGGTGCCGCCGGGCGGGGAGGGCCGGCTCGCGAAGAGCGGCTTCCTTCCCCTCGGCTACTACAAGGACCCGGTCAAGACCGCTGCCCTGTTGATCGAGGTGGACGGCGTGCAGTACGCGCTCCCCGGCGATCTCGCCCGAGTTGAGGTTGATGGCACCATCACGTTGCTCGGTCGGGGTAGCACCTGTGTGAACACCGGCGGTGAGAAGGTCTTCCCGGAGGAGGTCGAGGGGGCGCTGAAGACGCACCCCGACATCTTCGACGCGCTGGTCGTCGGGGTGCCCGACGAGCGGCTCGGGCAGCGGGTGGCGGCGGTGATCCAGCCCCGGGCCGGCGGCACGCTCGACCTGGCGGCGGTCCGAACGCACCTGCGGGAGCAGATCGCCGGCTACAAGGTGCCGCGGTCGATCTGGCTGGTGGACGAGATCTCCCGCACGATCAGCGGCAAGGCTGACTACAAGTGGGCGCAGCGGCATGCGGAACAACATCCGGCCGAGGAGGTCAGCCATGCGGACTGAGCTGTGCGACCGGTTCGGCATCGCGCATCCGATCGTCGGCTTCAGCCCCTCCGAGCACGTGGTCGCGGCGATCAGCCGGGCCGGTGGCCTGGGCGTGTTGGGCTGTGTGCGATTCAACGACCCGGACGAGCTCGACGCGGTCCTCACCTGGCTTGACGAGGAGACCGGGGGGCGCCCGTACGGCGTGGACGTGGTGATGCCCAGCGCCCAGCCGACCGAGGGCGCCCCGGCCGATCTCGACCGGCTGATTCCGGCGGGGCATCGCGACTTCGTGGAGCGAACCCTGCTACGCCTCGGCGTGCCGCCGCTCGGTGGCAACGGCGAGCACCAGGCCGGCGTGCTCGGTTGGCTGCACTCGGTGGCCCGCAGCCACGTCGAGGTGGCGTTGAGGCACCCGGTCCGACTGATCGCCAACGCTCTCGGTCCGCCACCGTCCGATGTGATCGCCCGGGCGCATGCGCAGGGCGTGCTGGTGGCCGCGTTGGCCGGCCGGGCCGACCACGCCCGTGGGCACGTGGCGAGCGGGGTCGATCTGGTGGTCGCCCAGGGGTACGAGGCCGGCGGCCATACCGGTGAGATCGCCAGCATGGTGCTGGTGCCGGAGGTCGTCGACGCGGTCGGCGAGCGGGTACCGGTGTTGGCCGCGGGGGGCATCGGTAGTGGTCGCCAGATCGCGGCGGCACTCGCGCTCGGCGCGGGTGGCGTCTGGATGGGCTCGGTCTGGCTCGGCACCGCCGAATACGAGAGCAGCTCCGCGCTGCGTACCGCGTTGCTCAGGGCCGGGTCGGCGGACACGGTCCGCAGCCGGATCTATACGGGCAAACCAGCCCGGCTGCTGCGCAACCGGTGGACCGAGGCGTGGCGCGAGGAGGGGGCGCCCCGGCCGCTGCCGATGCCGCTGCAGAACCTGCTGGTGGCGTCGGCGCACAGCCGGCTGATGGACTCCGATGACCCGACTGTCGTTCCGATGCCGGTCGGGCAGATCGTGGGTCGGATCAATGAGGTGCGACCCGTCGCCGACGTGCTGGCGGAGCTGGTCGCCGAGGCGGAGGAGAGACTGGCTCGCCTCGGGACGTTGCGCTAAGGGGGCGGTGGCCGCGGAAACTGGAGCGTGCGGCGCCGAAGGTGCGCCAACAAGATGGTCACATTGACGGAAAAGTAGAACATGTTATATCATTGTTTCGTGCTTACTCAGCCGTTTGTCAAGGCCATTGCGGAAGCCGAGCGCGTCATCGCCGAGGCGGCCCACGTCCGGGGCCAACAGGATCTGGTCGAGGGCTACGACTACCTGGCTGGCGGCGTGCGGAGCTCGATCCAGATGGCCTGGGCCTACAACCACGAATTCCCCTATTTCGTCCGCTCCACCGGCCCGTACACGAAGATGGGCCTCGACAATCCAGACACCCTCTACTTTCACGCGTGGCTCCGCGACGACGCGGAATATGTGGTGACCGGCCGTCGGGGCAGCACCGCCGACCTGAGCTTCCAGATCCTCGACGGCTCCTACTCTCCGGTCAACGTCCCGGGCAGCCTCACCGCCTTCGACGACCGTGAGATTGAAATCGGCGCGGACGGCACCTTCGAGATTCGGTTCGGGCCGGGGCTCTCCGGCCCGAACGCGTTCCCGCTCGCCCCCGGTTCGGCCATGCTCGTGGTGCGCGAGGTGTTCAGCGACTGGGCGGCTGAAACCCCCGGGATGCTGCGTATCCACCGCCCCGACACCATTGGCGTGGCTCCGCCGCCGCTGACCGAGGAGACCCTGGCCAAACGCTACGCCGTGGCCGGCAAGATCCTCACCGGTCGGATCCACACCTTCCTCGCGTTCGCCGAGCGGTTCTACCTGAACCTCCCGGTGAACACCCTGACGCCGCCTCGGCTCACCCCCGGCGGCCTGGCGACCCAATACTCGTCGGTGGGCCACTACCAGCTCGCCGAGGACCAGGCCATGGTGCTCACCGTGCCGGTCTCCGACGCGCCCTACCAGGGCATCCAGCTGGGCAGCATGTGGTACATCTCGCTGGACTACAGCAACCACCAGACGAGCCTCACCGTGCCCCAGGCCCGGATCGATCCGGACGGCATGATCCGGTACGTGATCAGCGAACGCGACCCGGGGGTGGCGAACTGGCTGGAGTGCACCGGCCACGATCGCGGCTACGTGCAGCTGCGTTGGCAGCGGCTCTCGCACGCGTTGACCGCCGCGGACGGGCCGCGGGTGGAGGTGGTCGCGGTGGATGACCTACCCAAGCAGATGCCGTACCACGAGCGGATCGGGCGGGCGGAGTGGCAGGCACGCATCGCCGCCCGACAGGCCGCGACCGCGGCCCGGATGCTGGGCTGAGCCGTGCTGCTCGCGGAGAAGATCGTCGTGGTGGCCGGGGTCGGCCCCGGGCTGGGTCAGGCCATCGCGGTGCGGGCCGCCCAGGCCGGCGCCGACGTGGTGCTCGCCGCCCGCACCGAGTCCTTCCTCACCGAGGTGGCCGGCAAGGTGCGGGCGGCGGGTCAGCGGGCCCTGGCGGTACCCACCGACCTCACCGACGGCGAGTCGAGCGCCGCCCTCGTGCGGGCCGCTCTCGACAAGTTCGGCCGCGTCGACGTGTTGGTCAGTAACGCCTTCGAGATGCCGCCGATGCGCGGTCTCGGGAAGGTCGAACTGGCCGACCTGCGGTCGAGCTTTGAGGTCAACGTGCTGGCGGCGCTGCGCGTGACTCGGCTGCTGACACCCGCGTTGGTGGAGTCCGGCGGCTCCGTGGTCATGGTCAACTCTGCGGTGCTGCGTCACTCCCGGCGGGCGTTCGGCCCGTACAAGCTGGCCAAGGCCGCGCTCCTCGCGGCCGCGCAGAATCTGGCCAGTGAGCTTGGGCCGAAGGGCGTGCGGGTCAACTCGGTGGCACCCGGCTGGATTTGGGCCGACAGCCTGCGACTCTGGTTTGACTACCAGGCGAACCAGCGGGGCGTGCCGCCCCAGCAGCTCTACGACGAGGTCGCCGCCACCACCGACCTGCGCCGGCTGCCGGTGCCGGACGAGGTCGCCGACGCCGTGCTGTTCCTCGGCTCCAGCCTGGCTCGGGGCATCACCGGCCAGTGCCTCGATGTCAACTGTGGCGAGTTCCATCACTGAACCCCGGGAGCGAGCATGAGCAGCACCCGTACGGACGTCGGCACGATCGAGGACCTCCACGCCTCGGCGACCCGGCTGACCGGGCTCGACGACTTCGGCGACGACGACTACCGCGCGGGGATGGGCGAACTGCTCGCCGCGTACCGGAACGAGGCGGCTCTCACGCCCACCGGTAGCAAGGTCTCCCGGGCGTTTCTCCGTGCGGCACTGGTGTCCCGGCTCCTCAGCGAGGTTGCCTGGCGGCAGTTCCCGGAGTACGCCGAGGTCCCGGTCGCCCGTCCGGTCTTCGTGACCGGTCTGCCCCGAACCGGAACCACGGCCCTGCATCGGTTGCTCACCGCCGACCCGGCTCACCAGGGGCTCGAGCTGTGGCTGACCGAGGTCCCCCAACCCCGCCCGCCGCGCAACACCTGGGAGTCAAATCCCGTCTACGCCGGTCTGCAGGCCGGCTATGAGCAGTACCACGAGACCAACCCGAGTCTGCGGGGTGCGCACTACACCGCGGCCGACCAGGTGGAGGAGTGCTGGCGCTTGCTGCGTCAGTCAATGATGTCGGTGTCCTTCGAGTGCCTGGCCTACCTGCCGAGCTACTCGCGGTGGTTGAGTGAGCAGGACTGGACTGCTGCCTATCGGCGGCACCGGCGTAACCTTCAGCTCATCGGCCTGCACGACCGAGATCGCCGCTGGGTGTTGAAGAACCCGAGCCACCTGTTCGCCCTCGACGCGCTGCTCGCCGTCTACCCCGACGCCGTGGTGATCCAGACTCATCGCGCGCCGCGGGAGGTGGTCGCCTCGGTCTGCAGCCTCAACGCGCGGGCGTGCGAGGGCTGGTCGGAGTTGTTCCGCGGGGAGGTGCTCGGTGGGGCGCAGACGCAGCTCTGGTCGCGTGGGCTGCGGCGGTTCATGGCCGACCGCGAGCGACACGACCCGGCGCACTTCATCGACGTCTACTACGACGACTTCGTGGCCGACCCGATCCGGGTCGTGGCCGGGATCTACGACCGGTTGGGGGTCCGGTTGACCGCTGCCGCGCGGGCCGCGATGAGCTCGCTGCACCAGCAGCGAAAGCCTCCCGCGCACCGCTATCACCTGGCCGATTTCGGACTGAGCCCGGCTACAGTGGATGCCGCCTTCGCCTAAGGGATGTCTCGTAACTCGGTGGAGGTGTTGTGTGGCAATGGTGCTGGTGTCATCCGGCGAGGATGATGTTGTGGAGGTGGGCGATGCCGGATGTGGTGTCGGTCAATGTGTGGGCGGCGCAGCGGTAGTCGCGCAGGATCGTGAAGGTCTTCCTGCGGGCCAGGGCGTGTTCGACCTGGGCTCGGACGGTGCGGTGGTGCCTGTTCAGGTGCTTCTTCCAGTCGGGTAGTTCGTTGCCGTCGGCGGGTTTGCGGTACGGGATGATCACGTCGGGGTTGCCGCAGTAGGCGCCGTCGGCCATGACCGGCCGTCCTGCCAGCTTCTGGTCGATGCCCGAGGTGCGGTAGACGATGGTGTCGTTGCGGTTGCCGGGTCGCGGGTCACCCAGGGCTACGACAAGGTGGGTGGGGGCGTCGATGGCGACCTGCAGGTTCGTCGAGTAGCGGTAGTTCTTGCTCGGCGCGGCTAGTACTGCAACCCGATGTCGTGACTTACGGTGGTTCAAGTCGTTCGCGGTAATGACAGGCTCGGGCTTGTTCTTGGCGTCGGCGGCGG
>NZ_AXVR01000082.1 GCF_000484695.1 Salinispora cortesiana
AACAGAACGTGGTCCAGGGTGCCGGTGTCGACCAGGACGTCGTACGCCTCGTCCCGGATCTCCCACGCCTTGTCCAGGTTGACCATGGCGCGGCCCCGCACCTGCGCCATCGCCTCCGCCAACGTCGGCACCCGCTCCTCGGTCAACGGCGCCTGACTCCCACCCAGACCCCTTTTCAACCGCAGCTGCTTCACCTCGGCCAACGTCAACTCCGACACCGCACCCGAACCGTCCGTCGTCCGATCCACCGTGCTGTCATACATCAACACCAGATGCCCATCAGCCGTACGCCGCACATCGATCTCCACCACGTGCGCGCCCGCCCGAACCGCAAGATCGATCGCCGTCAGCGAGTTCTCCGGTGCGGCACGCCAGTGCCCACGGTGCGCCACCACCAGCACCTCAGCGCCCGGACCGTGCTGCAGGAACCGCTCCCGCACCTGCGCAATGGTGTGCGTGGGCACCGACTCGACAGTCTGGGCGAGCACCGACCCCGCAACCGGCGTGGTCCCGGCCGTGGCCCTGGCCCCCGCCACCGTCGGAGCCACCCCGACCACCGCACCCGCCATCACCACGGCCAGCGCCCCACCCAACCATTTCCTACGCACGAGCAACTCCTCGGGTAGACAACAGACTGATCAGCGATCCGCACCAATGCCAGCGCAGCCACCGCTCATCCTGCCGGCCGCCCACCACGAAACGCGGGCCGCAGCGGTAACAACGCGGCAAACAGGTGCTGACGTGCCGATGCCGGACGTTCAAGATCTTTAGCTACATCCCCGGTTTCTGGTGACATCCCGCATTACCTTCGATTAGCACGAAGCAGTCGGCTCAAGATCAGGCGGGGGTGGATGTCGCAGTCGCACGCCCCGGGCGGGGCCGGACACACCGGACGGCGGCAGATCATCGCCATCGCGGCAGCTGTCTCCTTTCTTAGCTTTTTCGATCTGAGCGTTATCAACGTGATGCTGCCCTCGATCGAACGGACGCTCGGTGCCGGCAACGGCGCTGTCCAGTGGGTCGTCTCGGGCTACTCGCTGATGTTCGCGCTCGCACTCGTCCCCGCCGGACGACTCGGTGACGCCAGAGGGCGGCGCCACGCACTCCTGTTCGGCCTCACGTTGTTCATCGGGGCCAGCGCAGTTGCCGGAACGGCCGGCTCCGGCACCGCGCTGGTCGTCGCCCGGCTCGCGCAGGGTGCCGCAGCCGGTGTCCTCGTTCCCCAGCTCACGGCCCTGGTCGAGGAGTTGTTCCACCCCGATCAGCGGGGTCGCCCGTTCGGGTTTCTCGGTGCCACGGCCAGCGTCGCCACCGCGATCGGACCGGTGATCGGCGGGCTGATCATTGCGCTCGGTGGGGCGGAGCATGGCTGGCGGCTGGTCTTTCTCAGCAACGTCCCGATCGGAGTCGTCGCGGCGGTGCTCGTCTGGCGGCTGTTTCCGGCGAAGCCGCTGAGCGGCCAGACAGATCACCGACCCGACCTGATCGGCACGCTGCTGCTGGGCACCGGAATCATGCTGGTGATCCTGCCCGCGCTGCAGCGGGAGCAGTGGAAGGGGCTGCTGCCGTTGCTATTGGTGCCGGCAGGAATCGGCGTCCTCTTCGCCTTCCGATCCTGGGAGACCTCCACTGCGCGGCGGCACCCGCCGGTCTTCGACTTTCGCCTGCTCACCCATCGGACGTACCGCCTGGGGCTGCTGCTCGGCTTCTTCTACTACGCCGGTTTCACCTCGCTACCGCTGATCTTCAGCCTGCACCTGCAGTACGGTCTCCACCTCAATCCGTTGCATGCCGGCCTCACGATCGCACCCTTCGCGGTGGGTTCCGCGCTGGGCGCGCTGCTCGGCGGCCGACACGTCAAACGACTCGGCCGCCGGCTGATCGCCGTCGGGCTGCTCACCGTCATGGCCAGCCTCGCCCTGATGACCGCCCTCACCAGCTCTACCGGTACCACGTTCTCCGTCGTGAACGCGTTCCCGCTGCTTCTCGCCGGAGTCGGTAGCGGGCTCGTGATCACACCGAACAACACCCTGACTCTTGCGCAGGTACCCAAGCCGGACGCCGGCAGCGCCGCCGGGATGTACCGCACCATGCGGCAGGTCGGATCCGCGATCGGGCTGGCGGTGATCACCGCAACCCTGCTCGGCGCGGTCACCGCCAACGGCGGACACTGGTCAACCGCCCTTCGCTACGCGCTCGTCGTGGAGATCGGCATCGTCACCGCCGCGCTGCTCACCAACCTCGCCGACATCGTTGGCAACCGCCGCCAGCCACTCGACCCGGCACCCTGACCGTTCGCACTGCCCGGGCCCTGCCTGTGCCCTGCCCTCGCGGTGGCAAACGACACAGCTCAGCGCCGGGAAATGGCTCGCCCGGGTGGCTTCGGCACCGGCATGATGTCCTGCGTGCTGGGGATCACCGATATCTGGACGTACGTGCTGGGGACCGTGGCCATCATCATGCTGCCCGGACCCAACTCGCTCTTCGTGCTCTCCACCGCCGCCCGCCGGGGCGTGGCCGCCGGCTACCGCGCGGCCGGTGCGGTGTTCGTGGGCGACGGAGTCCTGATGTTCCTCTCCGCCGCCGGGGTGGCATCCCTGCTCCAGGCGTACCCGCCGCTCTTCCTGGTGATCAAGTATGCCGGCGCCGCCTACCTGGGCTACCTGGGCCTGGGGATGCTGCGCGGGGCCTGGCAGCGGTGGCGGACCCGCCACGACCCGGCCGCACCGCGGCTGCTCGACGCCGACGACCCCAACCAATCACGCAGCCCGTTTCGTCGGGCTTTGGTGATCAGCCTGCTCAACCCGAAGGCGATCCTCTTCTTCGTCTCGTTCTTCATCCAGTTCGTCGACCCGCACTACGCCTGGCCGGCGCTGTCGTTCCTACTGCTCGGGTTGATCGCGCAGCTCATCAGCGGGCTCTTCCTGACCGTACTGATCTTCGCCGGCACCTTCCTGGCCGCCCAGTTCCAGCAACGCCGCCGCCTGGCCGTGGGCGGTACGACCACGGTTGGTGCGCTCTTCCTCGGCTTCAGCCTGAAACTCGCCACCGCCAGCGGCTGATCTTCCCGCTCGTTCCCCGCCCCGCTGAACCGGCCGGTCACGTGCCATCGCCACCGCCAGCGGCGGCCCCACCCGGATCACGTGCCATCGCCACCACCACCACCGCCGACGCCCGCGCCCCCAGCGGTGCCGCCCAGCCCGAAACCAGGCGGCAGTGGCGCATCCGGAGGCCGGCTCACATGGGCGGACTCGTTGATCGGGGCTGACCAGTCGGCGTGCGCCGCCATCGCCGCGTGCCGGTTGATCGTGCTCCGCAGCCACCCATCCACGATCGCCACCCAGTCCTGCCGCTCGGCACCCTCATGCCAGATCCGAAACCGGCTGATGCTCTGGTGGGTAATCCCAGCCAACGCCAGCCGACGATCGCACCAGAGGAGCACTTCGAGACCGGCGGAGTTGGCGATGAAGATCACCTCCAGCTCGGTGATCGGCCCGGCATACAGCGGCGCGACCCAGTAGCCCAGCCGTTGGTGCAGCGAGAGCTGCTGCTCGACGCCGGGTAGCCGGGCGGCGATCGAGCCGGCCTGCCGCAGGCTAAACCCCAGCATCTCCAGGGTGGTGAGGATGTGCGCCTGGGCGATCAACGGGTGCACGAAGAGCGGCACCATCGCGCCCTGGTCCAGCCCGGGCTCGATCGCCACCTCGGTACGCAGCCCCATCCGCAGGCTGAGCAGCGGCGCTGCGCCGACCACCGTTACCGGGGTCTCCCAGGGCATCGGGAACGAGAACGGAATACTGCGGCCCCGCCCCGCGCGCAGGACGAACCCGGTGGCGATCTCCGCCTGGTGGAACTGCACCAGCCGCCGGGGTTCCTCCGGGTCGTCCGGCTCGGCCGACGTGACCAGGCCGAGCCGGACATGCAGCACCGGAACGTCAACCGGGCCGGCGCTGACGGTCACCCGCCCCGGCAGTCGCAGGCCGGGACGGGTACTTGGGTTGGCCAGCGCGGTCCGGACGGTCAGCCCCGTCCGACCGGACTCCGGCGACACCCCCGTCAACCGCACCGGCCCCGGTTACCCAGACCGGATCAGCGCAACCGCCGTCCCCGAGGAACCTGGTCCGTCTCGTCGTCGAACTCGCCGATGACCTCCTCCAGCAGGTCCTCCAGCGCGACGAAGCCGACCGGACGGGTCGGCCCCCCACCGTTGCGGACCAACGCCAGCTGTGAACGCCGGGCCCGCATCGCCGCCACCGCCTCGGTGACCGTGGCGGACGAGGGCAGGGTGAACGCGGGCGTCATCAACTCCTCGGCCATCGCCGTCGGACGGCTGGCCGCGGCCCGAACCGCCTCCCGTACGTGCACCAGCCCGCACACGTCGCCGGCCTCGTCGAGCACCGCCAGGCGGGACCGCCCGCTGTCGCGGCTGACCTGCTCGATCTGACCCGCGTTCGCGTCCCGGCGCACGGTGACGATCCGATCGAACGGCTCCATCACCTGCGCCACGGTAGTGCCCTGCAACTGCAGCATGCTGGTCAGCAACTCGTGCTGCTCAGCGCCGAGGAGCCCGTGCTCGCGGGACTGCTCCAGCAGCAGACGCAGCTCCTCCGGGCCGTGCACCTGGGCCAGCTGATCCTGTGGCTGGACCTTGACCAGCCGCAGGATGCCGTTCGCCAGCGAATTCAGTGCCGACAGCACCGGCCGAGCAACCCGGGCGAAGGCGCGGAACGGCAGCGCCAACAACGTCGCGGACCGCTCCGCGTCGGTGATCGCCCACGACTTCGGCGCCATCTCCCCCACCACCAGGTGCAGGAAGGTCACCAGGCTCAACGCGAAGATCAACGCGATCACGTGGCTCGCCGCGCTGGGCAGGCCCACGGCATACAGCAGCGGGCTCAGTAGCTGCTCGATCGCCGGTTCGGCCAGCGCACCCAGCCCCAGCGTGCATAGGGTGATGCCCAACTGCGCGCCAGCCAGCATCAGCGAGAGTTCGCGTACGCCGTCCAGTGCGGCTCGGGCACCTCGGCCACCACCGGCGGCGGCCTGCTCCAGCCGGTAGCTCTTGCTCGCCACGAGGGCGAACTCGGCGGCGACGAAGAAGCCATTCAACGCCAGCAGGACCACCGAGGCCGTGAGGGCAACACTGACGCTCATGACCGCACCTCCGGCTGGCCTTCCGACTCCTGCAGGCGCAGCCGAACCGAGTCGGCGACGTGCCGGTCCACCACGAGCACCTCGACCAGCGCCCGGGGGCCGGCCGCCGGCTCATCCCCGTCTGCCGGCAAGGCGACCTCCAGTTGGTCGCCGACCTCGGGTACCCGGCCCAGCTCCCGCATGACCAGCCCGGAGAGCGTGTCGTACTCCGGGGCCACGGGTAGCGAGATGCCGGTGCTGTCGGCGACCTCGTCGATCCGCCAGCGGGCCGGCACCACCCAGGAGCCATCGCGCTGCCGGGTCGGTATCCGCTCCGGCGGATCATCCTCGTCGCGGATCGGCCCCACCAACTCCTCGGCGATGTCCTCCAAGGTGATCACGCCGGCGAAGCCGCCGTACTCGTCAACCACGCAGGCGAGCTGCCGATGGCTGGAGCGCAGCCGGTCCAGCACCGTCGGCAACGGCAGGGTCTCCGGCACCAGCAGCGGGGGAACGGCCACCGTACCGACCGGGGTGGTGGCTCGGCGCTCCAACGGCACGCCGAGCACATCGGCGATGCCGGTCACACCAATCACGTCGTCAACGCCCTCGGCCCCCTGGACGGGGAACCGGGAACGGCCGGTCTCGAGTAGCTCGACGACGCGGCTGACCGGCTCGTGGGCGCGGACGGTGTGCACGTCGACCCGGGGCACCATGGCTTCCCCGGCGGTGAGCTGACGGAAGTCCAACCCGCGGTCAAGCAGGGTGGACATCTCCGCGGTCAGGTGTCCGCCTTCGCGGGACTCGGCGATGATCTGCTCCAGATCCTCCAGGGTCGCTCCGCTGGGCAACTCCTCGACGGGTTCCACCCCCGCCCGGCGCAGCAGCCGGACGGCAGCCCGGTCGAAGAGCTTGATCACTGGACCGGCGATCTTGAGGTAGATCAGGGTGGAACTGGCGAGCGCCCGAGCGAGCGCCTCGGGGCGGGCGATAGCGAGGTTCTTGGGTGCCAGCTCACCCAGCACCATCTGCACGATGGTGGCGATGAGCAGCGCGAACGCGACGGACAGCGGCCCGCTGACCCGGTCGGACATCCCGGACAACCCGAGCAGGTCAGCCAGGCCGGCGCCGAGATACGGCTCAGCGACGTAGCCGACCAGCAGCGCGGTGACCGTGATGCCGAGCTGGGCGCCGGAGAGCATGAACGACAGCCGCCCGGTCACCTCCAGGGCCCGGGCCGAGGCCTTGTCGCCTTCGGCGGCCCGCTGCTTGAGCTTGCCCCGATCTACGGCGACGTAGCCGAACTCCTGGGCCACGAAATATCCGGTGGCTGCGGTGAGGACAACGATGAAGAGGAGCCCAACGACGATCAACACGGGAGCTTCAGGGCTCCCGTCGATATCGGGACCAGGGATAGCCGGGCATAACCCGGCTCGCTACTGCTGCCCTCCTGGGCAGACGAGTCGATCATGCCATCCATTTTATCGGGAGTACCTGAAAGTACGCTGGCGGTGCCGGAAGGGTCTCGGTGCCCCGGACCCTTCCGGCACACGGTCAGCTCTGGGTGATCCGCACGTCGTCGACGGCGGCCTCCACCAGGCTCGGGTTGCTGGCATCCGCCACGTCGATCAGGATTTGTACAGTTTGACCGCTTAGAGCCGATATATCCGTGCTGGCTAGCTGCCAGGACCCGGCCCGGTTGCTCGCCGTGCCGGTGACACTCAATGCCGTCACGGTACTGCTGCCCACCACCCGGACTCGCAGGTAGTCGGCACTGGTGGCGTTGCTGAGATGGGCGAGGTACCAGGAGAAGCTGAGGGTCAGCGTGCCGGTGGACGGCAGGCTGACCGCCGGGGACTGGATCGTGGTGACCCCACCGTCGACGTCGTGACTGCCCGCACTGCTGCCCGCAGCCGCGCCGGTGACCAGGTCGAAGCTACCACTGACCGTGGTGCCGAGCTGGAGAGTGGTCCCGGAACTGCTGGTGGTGGCGGGGTCACCGCGCTCCCAGGCCCCGGTTGTGGCGGTGTCGGTGCCGGCCGGGTCCACGACCCAGCCGGTGGCGGTCTCGAAGGTGTCGCTCCAGACCGTGTCACCCGGCGGGGACGTCTGGGCCAACTCCCACACCGTGTACGCGATCGCGTCGGCGTTGCGGTCCAGCGCCGTGTCGTTGACGTTGGCGATGGTGTCGCACGAACGGTGGTAGCAGGAGTCGAAAGCCTGTCCCGCCGTTCCGCCCCAGAGCGCCGCCTGGGCGCTGGACTTGATGCCCTCCGCGCCGGTGAACGTGCCCCCGGCCGGGATGCCGACCGCGATGAACGGCCCGTAGTCGCTGCGGCCGTTGAAGTCGGTGCCCTGGGTCGTCACGCCGATCGAGGTGTAGTACGCCTGGATGGTCTGCTCGATCTCGGCGGAGCCCTCGGGTCCGGGGCCGGCACCCACCCCGTCGGAGTCGTCGCCGTCATAGACGAAGTAGCCGGCGTTCGGCGAACCCACCATGTCGAAGTTGAGATACTGCTTGATCCGGTCGCGCTCCGCGGCCGAGAGGCTGTTCACGTAGTGACGGGAACCGCGCAGACCCAGCTCCTCCGCGCCCCACCAGGCGAACCGTAGCCGCTGGTCCGGGGTAAAGCCGCTGCTCGGTACGGCCAGCGCCACCTCGAGGATGGCCGCCGAGCCGGACCCGTTGTCGTTGATGCCCGGTCCACTGGTGACGCCGTCCAGGTGCGCTCCGGTCAGGACCACGGCGTCCGGGTCACCCGCCGGCCATTCGGCGAGCAGGTTGTAGCCGGTCGCACCGGCGTAGGTGAACGACTGCACGGTGGTGGTGTAGCCGACCGCGTCGAGCTGCGACCGCAGGTAGTTCACCGAGGCCAGGTAGCCGGGTTGACCGTGCGCCCGGTTTCCGCCGTTGGCATTGGCGATCGACTGCAGCTGGGTCAGGTGGGCCTTCACGTTGGCCAGCGGGATGTCCGGGGCGTCGACGGCAGTCGAGGACGGTGCGAGGTGGGGGTGCACCGGCGCAGCCGCGGCCGCGGTGGCGGTCAGCGCCGTCGCGGCCACGACGGCCAGCACGGCCGGCCAGAGGGGTCTAGGGGTACGGGGTCTCATGGGTCCTCCGGGTCGGGGCGGGCCGTACCGGTGGGCACGACCGCGCATCGGGGACTACATTGACAGCTTTCGCTATATCAGCGTGCCCTGACACTCCCCGTACGGCAAGACGTGAAACGACCCTGAAGGCAACCAGCGCGGTGGCGACCTCGGGGCAGTCAGCGCGGCGGACTCCCGGCAGGACGATCCCAACGAGCCTCGACCAGCAGGTCAGGACGCCCGAGGTCGAGCACGACGCGGTTGACGACCCGCTGGGCGGCGGTCAGCGAGCGCACCGAGAGCAACCGACCCTGACTCTCCCGCCGCAGGACGAAATAATGCACAGCCGCGCGCACTCGACCCCGGTCCGCGGCACTGGCCCAGGCGGTGGAGGCAACCAACTCCCGCAACACGGTGGCGAGTCGCTCGGCAAGCTCCAGCTCCGGGCCAGTCAGGCCGGTGCGGACAGCGGCGAGGTGGCTGTCGACCTTCCGGATGAGCACATCGGTGCCGGCCCGCACCGCCCGCCTGCTCACCGTCGGGGCCGTGGGCGTCTTCTCGACCGTCATCCGCCCCTCCACCTCGCGCCGCATTGCGAGTGAAGTTACTTTATGTTGTGGGTCACAATCAAGCCGTTAAGTAAGACTTAAGCCATCCATCGTTATATCCAACGCTTTTACCCTTCAACCGGACAGAACACTGCGGCACCCGGTACCTGTCGGACGGTGGGGGCACGATGGGGGTGTGGAGAGAGAGACGGCCGACGGCGGGGCGCTCGACGGGTTCGGCCCGGCCACCCGGGAGTGGTTCGCCGCGGCGTTCGCCGCACCGACCACAGCCCAGGAGGGAGCCTGGCGCTCCATCGGTGCCGGCCGTAACGCACTGGTCGTGGCCCCCACCGGCTCCGGCAAGACCCTGGCCGCGTTTCTATGGTCGCTGGACCGGCTGTCCCGCGAGCCCGCCCCGGCGCAGCCACGGCAGCGCTGCCGGGTGCTCTACGTCAGCCCACTCAAGGCGCTCGCGGTCGATGTCGAACGGAACCTGCGTACCCCGCTCACCGGCATCCGGCAGGCCGCCGCCCGGCTGGGCCTGACCCCGCCCGAGATCACCGTCGGCATGCGCACCGGCGACACCCCCGCCGACGAGCGCCGCGCCTTCGCCCGAACCCCGCCGGACGTCCTCATCACCACCCCGGAGTCGCTGTTTCTTCTGCTCACCTCCGCCGCCCGGGAGTCGCTCCGGGGCGTGCAGACGGTCATCGTCGACGAGGTACACGCGGTGGCCGGCACCAAGCGCGGAGCCCACCTCGCGCTGTCGTTGGAACGGCTCGACGAGCTACTGCCCACCGCGGCCCAACGCATCGGCCTCTCCGCCACCGTCCGGCCGGTTGACGCCTGCGCCCGCTTCCTCGGCGGAGCCCGACCAGTTGACGTGGTCGCCCCGCCCGCCGCCAAGACCATCGACCTCGGCGTCCAGGTCCCGGTCGCCGACATGACCCTCCTCGACGAGCCGGAGCAGTCCGGGCCCGACCTCGACGGCCCCCGCCGCACATCGATCTGGCCGGCGGTGGAGGAGCGGGTCTACGCCCTCGTCCGAGCGCACCGCTCGACCATCGTCTTCACCAACTCCCGCCGCTCCGCCGAGCGACTCTGTGCCCGGCTCAACGAACTGGCCGCCGAGGAGTTCGCCGGCAATGCCCCGGGTGTGGAGGCGCCGGGCACCGCGACACCCGGCACCGCACCGCCGGGCGGGTCGGGGCACGTCACCCGACCGCCCGCCCAGCTGATGGCCCAGGCCGGATCGGGGACCGGAGCGCCGCCGGTGCTCGCCCGCGCCCACCACGGCAGCGTCTCCCGGACCGAACGCGAACACATCGAAGAGTCACTCAAGTCCGGGCAGCTCCCGGCGGTGGTCGCCACCTCCAGCCTGGAACTGGGCATCGACATGGGCGCGGTCGATCTGGTCATACAGATCGAGGCCCCGCCGAGTGTGGCCGCCGGGCTCCAGCGAGTCGGCCGCGCCGGGCACCAGGTTGGCGCCGTCTCCCGGGGGGTGGTGTTCCCCAAGCACCGAGGAGACCTGCTCGCCTGCGCGGTGGTCGCCGAACGGATGGCCGACGGCGCGATCGAGGAGCTGCACCACCCACGTAACCCCCTCGACGTGCTGGCCCAGCACATCGTGGCGATGGTGGCCCTCGAGCCGTGGCAGGTCAGCGACCTGGCCGACCTGGTCCGCCGTTCCGCCCCCTTCGCGGAACTACCCGACTCGGCGCTGCACGCAGTGCTCGACATGCTCTCCGGCCGCTACCCGTCGACCGCCTTCGCCGAGCTGCGGCCCCGCCTGGTCTGGGACCGCGCCACCGACCTGCTCACCGGCCGACCCGGTGCCCAGCGGCTCGCGGTGACCAGCGGCGGCACCATCCCCGTCCGGGGTCTGTTCGGCGTCTTCCTGGCCGGGGCGGAGCGGGCCGCGCGGGTCGGCGAGCTGGACGAGGAGATGGTCTACGAATCGCGGGTCGGCGATGTCTTCCTCCTCGGCTCATCGTCCTGGCGCATCGAAGACATCACCCCAGACCGGGTGCTGGTATCCCCCGCCCCGGGCCAGGCAGCCAAGATGCCCTTCTGGAAGGGCGACCAGCCGGGCCGCCCGGTGGAGCTGGGGCGGGCCATCGGCGCCCGCCTCCGCACGCTGCTGCAGTCCGACGACGAGACCGCCATAGCCGCACTGCGCGCCGGGGGCCTCGACGAGTGGGCAGCCGGGAACCTGCTGGCGTACCTGCGGGAGCAGCAGGCGGCCACCCGTACCCTGCCGGACGACCGGACGGTGGTGGTCGAGCGCTTCCGCGACGAGCTGGGTGACTGGCGGCTCGCCGTACACAACGTCCTCGGCGCCCAGGTCAACGCCGCGTGGGCGTTGGCCATCGGCCGCCGGCTCACCGAGCGATACGGGGTCGACGCCCAGATACTCCCCGCCGACGACGGGATCGTCGTCCGCCTGCCCGACACCGCCGCGGAGCCGCCGGGCGCGGAGGCGGTCGTCTTCGAGCCCGACGAGATCACCCAGCTGGTCGAGGAGTCGGTGGGCACGTCGGCGCTGTTCGCCGCCCGGTTCCGCGAGTGCGCCGCCCGGTCGCTGCTACTGCCCCGCCGCGATCCGCGCCGCCGGCAGCCGCTCTGGCAGCAACGGCAGCGGGCCGCCCAACTCCTCGACGTCGCCCGGGAGTACGCGGACTTCCCGGTCACCCTGGAAGCCGCTCGGGAATGTCTCCAGGATGTCTTCGACCAGCCCGCGCTCGCCGCGCTGATGCGCGACCTGGCCGCCCGCACCGTACGCCTGGTCGAGGTGGAGACGGCGCAGCCGTCGCCGTTCGCGCGGTCGCTGCTCTTCGGCTACGTCGGGACGTTCCTCTACGAGGGGGACGCTCCCCTCGCCGAACGGCGTGCCGCCGCCCTCACCCTGGACTCGGCCCTGCTCGGCGAGCTGCTCGGCCGGGTCGACCTGCGGGAGCTACTCGACCCGGCGGTGCTCACCGAGACCGAACGCCAGCTGCGCTGGCGCACCGAACAGCGCCGCCCCCGCGACGCCGAGGACGTGGTCGAGTTGCTGCGGGTGGTCGGCGACCTCAGCACCACCGAGCTGGCCGAGCGCGGGGCACCGGCGCAGTGGTTGACCGAGTTGGTGACCGCCCGCCGGGTGCTGCGGGTCCGCATCGCCGGCGAGGAACGCTGGGTGGGGATCGAGGACGCCGCCCGACTGCGGGACGCGCTGGGCGTGGCGCTGCCCGGCGGCGTGGCCGAGGCGTACCTGGCTCCGGTGACCGACCCGCTCGGTGACCTCATCGCCCGCTATGCCCGCACACACGGGCCGTTCACCGCCGCCACCTGCGCCGCCCGGTTCGGGCTCGGGGTGGCGGTGGTCGAAGGGGCGTTACGCCGGCTCGCCGCCGCCGGCCGGGTGCTCGCCGGTGAGTTCGCCCCCGACACGGTCGGCCTCCAGTGGTGCGACGCCGAGGTGCTGCGAATGCTGCGCCGCCGCTCTCTCGCGGCGCTGCGCCGGGAGATCGAGCCGGTGCCACCCCGGGCGCTGGCCGCCTTCTTACCCCGCTGGCAACAGGTCGGTGCGGCGGGGCGGGGGGTGCCGGCGCTGGCCGCGGTCCTGGAGCAGGTGCAGGGGCTGGCCCTGCCCGGGTCCGCCCTGGAGCGGCTGGTGCTGCCGGCCCGGATCGCCGACTACTCCCCCGCCCAGCTCGACGAGCTGTGCACCAGCGGCGAGGTGGTGTGGGCTGGTTCCGGGGCGATCTCCGGCGGGGACGGCTGGGTCGTGCTCGCGTACGCGGACACCGCCCCGCTGCTGCTTCCCCCGCCGGATGCGGCACTGACCCGTACCCCGTTGCACGACGCGGTGCTCGACGCCCTCGACGATGGACAGGCGCTGTTCTTCCGCGCCCTCTCCGACCGGTTGGGCTCCACCGACGACGCCGCACTCGCCGCCGTCGTCTGGGATCTGGTGTGGGCCGGTCACCTGACCAACGACACGCTCGCCCCGTTGCGAGCCCTGCTGGCCGGTCGCGGGGCGCACCGGTCCCGCCCGGCCGCACCCCGTGCCCGCTACCGGCGACCCGGCCGCGTCGCCCTGCCGTCACGCAGCGGCCCACCCACAGTCGCCGGCCGCTGGTCGCGCCTGCCGGAGCGGGACACCGACCCGACCCGCCGGGCTGCGGCCCTCGCCGACGTACTGCTGGAGCGACACGGCGTGGTGACTCGGGGAGCGATCGCGGCGGAGCAGGTGCCCGGCGGATTCGCTGCCGTCTACCCGGTGCTGTCCGCGCTGGAAGAGCGGGGTGCCACCCGTCGCGGATACTTCGTGGAAGGGCTGGGGGCCGCCCAGTTCGCCGTACCCGGAGCGGTCGACCGACTGCGCGCGCTGGCCGACCCGGCCGACGGTGGGCGGGTTCGTGCGGGCCTCGCCCGAGTCCTCGCCGCGACCGACCCCGCCAACCCGTACGGCGCGGCGCTGCCCTGGCCGGAACGGGTGGTCGACTCCGGGGACGGCGGTGCCGCCCCGACCGGACACCGGGCTGGCCGCAAGGCCGGCGCCCTGGTGGTACTGGTCTCCGGCGATCTGGTCCTCTACGTCGAGCGGGGCGGCCGGACGCTGCTCTCCTTCACCGACGACAACGACATGCTGGCGACCGCCGGTAGGGCGCTGGCCGACGCCGTACAGGGGGGAGCCCTCGGGACGATCTCCGTCGAACGGGCCGACGGCGAGGCGGTGCGCTCGTCACCGCTGCATGAGGCGTTGACGGCCGCTGGGTTCCGGGCCACCCCCCGCGGGCTCCGGCTGCGGGGATGACCGGTCGGCCGGCTCCGCTAGCCTTCCGGCCATGGCGCCGACGCCCTGGATCTCCTTCACCACCGACTACGGCCTCACCGATGGCTTCGTGGCCGCCTGCCATGGGGTTCTTGCCCGGCTGGCGCCCACCGCCCGGGTGATTGACGTGACCCATCTGGTCCCCCCCCC
>NZ_AXVR01000083.1 GCF_000484695.1 Salinispora cortesiana
CCAGCGAACCTGCCGGTCAACCTACCTGCCTGGATGACTCAACCCACCCTCGCCGACCCCCAACCCGGACGCGTCGGCTGGCTCACCCCCGCCCAACAACGGCGAGCCAACGGAGGCCGCTGGTGAACCCCCACCACCTACCCCAACCACGACTCGGCCCCCACCCCCAACACCCCCGCCACCAAGCAGGAAACCGACCACCCCACACACCCCTACGACCCATCTGGACCTGCCGCGCCTGCGGCCACCCCTGGCCCTGCGCCGAAGCCCGCCTCCTCCTCAAAGCCGAATACGAAACCCGACAACCAAGCCTCACCATCTACCTCGCCGGACTGTGCTACGAAGCCATGCACGACCTCTACCACCTCAACCCCCACGACGGACCAAACCCCCGCGAACTATTCGACCGATTCGTCGCCTGGGGACCATTCCGACGATCGGGCTGCTGAGCATCGCGATTCGACCTCACCAACCGGGGATTTCAGTTTCTAGCCCAAGGAGCGCTATGCGGTTCATACAAAGCCTGCCCACCGCGTCATCATGGCGGAGCAGCTGACCACCCCGCAGTCCGGCTTCGCCGGTGTGGCCTACAGCGACGGTGGCCTCATCGTCTACTGGAAGGATGAGCTGACTTCCGGCATGCGCGCAGCGCTGACCCAGGCCCCCCGCTGGTGCACCGTAACCGTTAAGCCGGCGGCTAACTCCGAGGCCGAGCTACAAGCCGCTGCGCAGAAGATCATGAACGCCACGCGCGATCGGCGGGAGACAGCCGCACCGAGCCGATCACGCCCTCGCCCAGCTGATCCAGGAGGCGGAGGTGACGGTGCCGGTCACCAGCGAAGACATCACGGAACCCATCAGGCTGCTGGCCGACATCCAGGAAGCCACATCGCCCGAGGCCCCCGACCAACGCAACCCCTAGAAACGCCCGCGTCGTTTTCCGCGTCACGTTGGCTCATCCACGGGCCCACCTGCGTCGCCGCCGTGGGAGGGTTGCCCCATGGCTACCGCGCCTCGCGTCCGAGCACCCGAGCTGAAGGGCCGTCGCTGGCTGAACACCGGCGGACGAGACCTGACCCTGGCCGACCTTCGGGGCCGAATAACGGTCCTCGACTTCTGGACCTTCTGCTGCATCAACTGCCTGCACGTGCTCGACGAGCTACGCGCCATCGAGCAGAAGTACGCCGACGTACTCGTGGTCATCGGCGTCCACTCGCCCAAGTTCGAACACGAGAAGGACCCGGACGCCCTGGCCGACGCCGTCGAGCGGTACGGCGTGCACCACGCGGTGCTCGACGACCCCGAACTGGACATGTGGCAGCAGTACGCCGCCCGGGCCTGGCCGACCCTGGCCGTGATCGACCCCGAGGGGTACGTGGTGGCCACGATGGCCGGTGAGGGACATGCCGAGGGCCTGGTCCGGCTCGTGGACGACCTGATCGCCACCCACGAAGCCAAAGGCACCCTGCACCGGGGCGACGGTCCGTACGTGCCCCCCGCCGAGCCGGAGACCACGCTGCGCTTCCCCGGCAAGTCGGTCGTACTCGAAAACGGGAACCTGCTGGTGTCGGACTCGGCCCGGCACTCCCTCGCGGAACTGGCCCCCGATGGCGAGACGCTGCTGCGCCGGATCGGCACCGGCGCGCGCGGTCGGGCCGACGGGCCGGCCACGGCGGCCACCTTCGCCGAGCCGCAGGGGCTCTGCCTCCTCCCGGCTCACGTCTCCCGGCTGGTCGGCTACGACCTGGTTGTCGCGGACACCGTCAACCACCTGCTGCGCGGCGTACACCTCGGCACCGGCGAGGTGGTCACCGTCGCCGGCACCGGCCGACAGTGGCGTTCCACCGTTGATGACCACGCCCACGACGCCCTCTCGGTCGACCTCTCCTCCCCCTGGGACCTGGCCTGGTTTGACGGCCGCCTGGTGATCGCCATGGCCGGCATCCACCAGCTCTGGTGGTTCGACCCGGTGAAGCGCACCGCCGGCATGTACGCGGGCAGCACCGTCGAGGCCCGCAAGGACGGCCCGCTGGCCGAGGCGTGGCTGGCCCAGCCCTCCGGCCTGTCGGTCTCCGCCGACGGCAGCCGGCTCTGGGTGGCCGACAGCGAAACCAGCGCGGTCCGCTACGTCGAGAACGGCACCCTGACCACCGCGGTCGGGCAGGGGCTCTTCGAGTTCGGGCACGTTGACGGGCCGGCCGCGCAGGCGCTACTCCAGCATCCGCTGGGGGTCTGCGCGCTGCCGGACGGATCGGTGCTGATCGCCGACACCTACAACGGCGCGGTCCGCCGCTACGACCCGGAGTCGGACTCGGTGGGCACGGTCGCCGACGGGCTCGCCGAGCCGAGCGACCTGCTGCTCACCCCGGACGGCGGGGTGCTGGTCGTGGAGTCCGCCGCCCACCGGCTGACCCGGCTCGCGCCGGGCGCGCTCACCGCCGCCGGGGCCAGCACGGTCAACGGCCCCCGGCACCGCACCGAGCGGAGGCCGACCGAACTACGCGCCGGCGAGGTGACGCTGGAGGTCATCTTCACCCCGGCACCCGGGCAGAAGCTCGACGACAGCTACGGACCGTCCACCCGGCTGGTGGTCACGGCGTCCCCGCCGGAGCTGCTGCTGGCCGGCGCGGGCACCGGCACCGAGCTGTCCCGCCAGCTGGTGATCAACGATTCGGTCCCCGAGGGGGTGCTCCAGGTGACCGCCCAGGCGGCGACCTGCGACGCCGACGTGGCGCACGCCGCGTGCCACCTGACCCGACAGGACTGGGGCGTGCCGATCTGGGTGGTCGACGACGCCACCGACCGCCTCCCGCTGGTGCTACGCGGCATGGACGCCTGAGCCGGCGCGGGGCCCCGCGCCGGAACTGGCATGGGGTCCCGCGCCGGAACCGGCACAGGTCCCGCGCCTGGAACGTCACGGGAAGTGCGACGCGGCTACGCCCGCCCCGCACTTGCCGTGAACGGGGCGAGCGGGACCCCCGCGTCGACCAACACGGCGCGGATCAGCTCGGCGCAGCGCACCGCACCGGGGGTGTCGCCGTGTAGGCAGATCGACTCGACCGGGCAGGGAATCACCGTGCCGTCGACCGCCACCACCGCCTGCTCGGTGGCCATCCGGAGGGCCTGCTGGGCCATCTGCTCAGCGTCGGTGACCAGCGCGTCCGGGGCGCCCCGGGGCACCAGCCGACCATTGGGCTGATAGCCCCGGTCGGCGAAGCCCTCGCTGACCGCCCGCAGCCCAGCTCCGTTCGCGAGCTGGGCGAGCACCGAGCCGGACGGGCAGAGCAGGGAGAGCTGGTCGTCGTACTCGGCGACCCCGGCGACCACCGCCGCCGCCTGGGACTCGTCGTGGGTGACGGCATGGTAGAGCGCGCCGTGCGGCTTCAGGTAGCGGACCCGCGTCCCGGCGACCCGGCAGAACCCGTCGAGCGCGCCGAGCTGGTAGATGACCTCGTCGCGCAGCTCGGCGAACTCGTACGCGATGTGCCGGCGGCCGAAGCCGACCAGGTCCCGGTAGCTGACCTGGGCGCCCACCATGACTCCACGCTCGGCGGCCCCGGCGCAGACCCGGCGCATGGTGACGGCGTCGCCCGCGTGGAAGCCGCAGGCGACGTTGGCGGAGGTGACCAGGTCCAGCAGGGCGGCATCGTCGCCGAGCCGCCAGACGCCGAGGCCCTCACCGAGATCCGCGTTGAGGTCCATAGAACCTCACCGTAGTCCCTGGCCGGGCCTGTGCGAGCGGGGTCACGTCAACCACCACCCCGACAACCGGATACCCACCGGTGGTCGGATGGTCGGCGAGGAAGACCAGGGGTTGGCCGTCCGCCGGCACCTGCACCGCACCGAGTACGAGGCCCTCGCTGGGCAGCTCCCCCGACACCGCGCGGGGCAGCGGCGCCCCGGAGAGGCGAGCGCCGACGCGGTTGCTGACCGGGGTCAGGGTGTAGGCCGTACTAAACAGCAGGTCGAGTGCGGGTGGGGTGAACCAGTCGGCGCGTGGACCGAGGCGCAGCGCCAGCCGTACCTCGTCCGGGGCCGGCACGGTCGCGGTGGCATCCACCGGGGCGGGCGGCCCGGCCGGGGCACCGACGGGGAGCCGGTCGCCGTCGTGCAGCGGGGGTGGGCCGAGCCCGGAGAGGGTGTCCGTGGCCCGGCTGCCGAGCACCGGTTCGACGGCGATCCCGCCGGCGACGGCGAGCCAGGACCGCAGCCCGGTGCGGGACGGACCGACCCGTACCGCCGCGCCCGCCGGGACCGCGAGCGGCCGCCCCACGTCGCCGGGACGCGCACCGACCTGGACGGGAGCGTCCGCCCCCGTGATCGCGACGGTGGTGGCGCGGTGAAACCGCAGCTCGCACCCGGTCAGGGTGATCTCCAGACCGGCGGTGCTCTCCGGGTTGCCGACCAGCCGGTTGGCCAGCCGGAGCGCGCCCGGGTCGAGGGCACCGGAGCGCGGTACGCCGAGGTGCGCCCAGCCGGGCCGGCCGAGATCCTGCACGGTGGTGAGAATGCCGGCCCGCAGCACCTCGACCACATCGCCGCTGCCGGGCACGTTGGGCGACTTCGGCCCGACGGGCTGGGTGCCGGTCATGCCGGGACCAGCCGCACCCGGGTGCCGGGCGTGAGCCGGGCCGGCGGGTCGGTGTGCACGTCGAACAGGGGCAGGTCGGTGTGGCCGACGAGCAGCCAGCCGCCGGGCGAGGCGGTCGGATAGATCCCGGCGTACGGACCGGCCAGCGCGACGGAGCCGGCCGGGACCCGGGGGCGCGGGGTCGGCAGCCGGGGCACGGCCAGCCCGGCGGGCAACCCGGTCAGGTACGCGAAGCCGGGCGCGAAACCGCAGAAGGCCACCCGGAACTCGGTGCCGATGAGCCGGCGTACGACGGTCGGCACGGCGACCTCCCAGTAGCCGGCGACCATCGGCAGGTCCGCCCCGTCGTAGCGCACCGGAACCTCGACAGCGCCGGCGCTTCCCCTGCCGGTGCTCGTGCCAGCAGTGCCGGCGCCGACGGTGCTGGTGCTCGTGGCGGCGGTGCCGGTGCCAGCCGTGCCGGGGGGCGGGTTCCAGGTGCCGAGGAGTGCGGCGGTGTGGGCCGGGTCGGCGAGGCCGTCGAGCAGCACGGTGCGGGCCGCCGGGATGATCTCGACGGCGTCCAGATGCCCCTCTTCCCGGCGTCGCCACAGCTCGGCTCGCCACGCCTCCACCTGGTCGGCGTCGGAACAGTCGAGCAGCAGGGCGTGTGCTCCGACCGGCCGGATCCGCATCCCGCTATCTTTCCGGACCAGGCCGAGTTCCGAAACGAGCCAGGTTCCGGAGCGGCCCCGGTTAACGTGACCATCGGCACTACCACCAGGTAACCTACGGCGTCGTAACCTGTTGGCGTGACCACCTCCGCACCAACCCGCCTCAAGCCGACCGACCTCGGCAAACCTCGGATGCGCGGCTGGCTGCACGCGTACGCGTTCTTCGTCGCCGTCGTCTGCGGGATCGTCCTCTGTTCCATCGCCGCTGCCCGGTCCGGCTGGTCGCCACTGGTCAGCACCCTGATCTACAGCCTGACCGTCTGCGGGCTCTTCGGCACCAGCGGGCTCTACCACCGGCGGGTGTGGTCAGAGCGAGGCTTCCAGGTCATGCGGCGGATGGACCACTCGATGATCTTTGTCTTCATCGCTGGTACATACACGCCGTTCTGCGTCCTGCTGCTGGAGCCCCGACCGGCGACGATCATGCTCGCACTGGTGTGGGGCGGCGCGCTCGGGGGCGTGGCGCTCAAGCTCATCTGGCCGCACGCCCCGCGCTGGGTCTCCGCGCCGCTCTACCTGGCGCTCGGCTGGGTCGCGGTGGCGATGCTGCCGGACATCCTCCATGCGGGCGGGGTGACCGCCCTGGTCCTGCTGATCGTCGGCGGCGCGATCTACAGCATCGGCGCGGTCAGCTACGCCCTGCGCCGACCCAACCCGTGGCCCACCGTCTTCGGGCACCACGAGTTCTTTCACGCCTGCACCCTGGTCGCCGCGATCTGTCACCACATCGCGATCTACTTCGCCCTCTTCGCCTAGCAGCGCGTCGCCAGATCGCTGTCACCAAGCAATCGGAGCGGGTTCGACTATGTTGGTTTCTGGTATTTCATGGCGTGGTGACCCCTTACGGGGTGAACAGGAGCATCGGCGCGAGGGTGGCCAGTTCGACTGGGCCGATGACCGCAGCAGGTGACGGGGGGCTCATAGTCCGACCCCCGTCGTCGATCCCGGCCGATAGATCATCAGAACCACCACGATCGCCCAGAGCAGGTTGAAAATTCCGGCGTGCATGCCCAGGCGAGGGACGACCCGGGCGAGGTCCGCGGGTTCCGCACCCACATCAAGGCAGCGCAGAGTGCGACGCTGGCCGGGCAGGACGACGCCGATGAGCATCGCGCCGGCACCGGCGGTGAGAACAATGGACACAATCAGCCACGCGTCACCGAGGACACCGATACTGGCGCCGGTAGCGAGCCCGCACACGGGAACGAGTACGCCAATCACGGCGTAGTTACGGGTGATCCGATGTAGGACGCGTACGACGGCATCGCGGTGGGGATCGGTTGACCTGTCGAGTGCGAGTCGCGCGAAGCGCGGAAACATGCTTGCGGTGACAGCGACTGGGCCGATGGTGAGGATCGCGGCCAGGACGTGGACCGACAGCAGGAGGGCGCTCATGCCCGCACCCGCTGCCCGCTGACAGGTGTGCGGAACAGGCCTCCGGCAGGCGCTTTCCAGGTGGTACCGCGGCGCTCAAACTCGAAGAGATCCTCGACGGCACGGGCAGCAGCGCAGCCGAAATCACGTTCGAGCAGGTAGAGAGCTACGTCGACACCGGACAGGACACCGCCGCCGGTGACGAGATCACCGTCGTCAACGACCCGCGCCCGGACCGCGTTCACGCCGATGGATTCCAATCGATCGATGCCGAGGTGGTGGGTGGTGGCTGTTCTCCCCTCCAGCAGGCCCGCCATGGCGAGCGCGAGCCCGCCGCCGCAGACGGCGACGACGGTGACCCGCGGCGCGGCGAGAGCCCGGGCGACGAGTGCCATCACCGGACTTCCGGCGAACCGGCCGAGCAGCGCGGGAACGGTCAGCTCGCCTGCCTCCGGATTGCCGTCGACGGGCCCGGACGCACCCGGAACGATGACGTAGCCGGGCACCTCCGGCTCCAACGCGGCGCTGGCGGGGAGGGAGAGGCCGGCGGCTCCCGACGGGATGCTGTCCCGTCCCGACTCGCTCACCAGCACACATTCGAGTACGCCTCCGAGGGCGGCGCTGCCCGCGGAAAGCACCTCGAGTGGAGCGATGACATCGAGCAGATCGAAGCCGTCGAAGAGCACGAACTGGGCGCGAAGCGTAGGCATCGGTAGTCCCCTCACGTGTAGGTGCACTCCATGGTTGGGCAGCCGCGCACCTCCCGACAGTGGCTACTAAGCCATGTGACGCCTTAATCCCGCCAGGGTCAGAAAGGCCTATCATGCAGGTATGTATATGGTCGTCGTGCTCGCTCTGCCGGATGTGATTGCCTTTGATCTGGCCACCCCGGTTGAGACGTTCGGACGTGTCCGCCTGCCGGACGGCCGGCCGGGGTACCGGGTCCTCGTCGCAGGGCCCGATGATGTCGTTGACGCCGGGCCGGTGCGGCTGGCAGTCAGCGAGCAGCTGGATGCGCTCGATCGCGCCGACCTGGTCTTGGTGCCCGGCCGTAACGACCCCTTGCGGCCCTCCCCGCCCTCGGTGCTCACAGCCCTGCGTGCGGCCGCGGCCAAGGGCACTCGCGTCGCCTCCATCTGCGTCGGAGCATTCACGCTGGCAGAGGCGGGACTACTCGACAATCTGAGGGCCACGACCCACTGGCTCGCCGCGGAACAACTTGCGCGCAAACACCCGTCGATCCAGGTGGACCCGGATGTGCTCTACATCGACAACGGCAGCATTCTCACCTCTGCCGGTGCCGCGTCCGGACTGGACCTGTGCCTGCATGTGATTCACACCGACTACGGCGCGGCGGTGGCCGCGGACGCGGCACGCCTGGCCGTGGCCCCACTGCATCGAGGCGGCGGACAGGCGCAGTACATCCTGCGGAACCGCCAGCCCCTGCGCACCTCGGCCCTCGAACCCGTCCTCGCCTGGATCGAGGCCAACGCGCATCGGGCCCTCACGCTCGCCGACCTCGCCGCCGCCGCGAACATGAGCACACGCACCCTGACCAGGCGATTCGCCGTCGAGACCAGACAGAGCCCGATGCAATGGGTAGCCGGTGTCCGGATTCGCCACGCCCAGGAGCTCCTGGAAACCACCGACTACACAATCGACCGCGTAGCAAACCAAACCGGATTCACCACCACGAGCAACTTTCGTGCGCAATTCCAGGAGGTCGTCGGCACCACGCCAGGCGCCTATCGCAGAACCTTCCGAGTGTGAGGCGAGCAGCGTTCGGCCGATTCACATCGAGGAGTTCGGTGCACTGTTCAACAGCAGAACACCGCCGACACAGCATCGACGTACCCGGGCGGCCGGATCGCCGATCAGGCAAGCTGGGGGCATGACGGACGCGCACGCCCAAAACCGCACACTGGTGTTGCTCCGGCACGCGAAGGCAGAACCCCCCGGCGACCAGCCGGACGTGGACCGGCCGCTGACGGCGCGGGGACGAGCGGACGCGGCGGCGGCCGGCGCCTGGCTGGCCCACCACGGGCTTCTCCCAGACGTGGTGATCTGCTCCTCGGCCCGCCGCACCCGGGAAACCTGGCACGGCGTGGCGATGGGAATGACCGGAGCGCCACCGGAGGGCGGCTCCGCGGGCCCGGCGCCCGAGGTGCACTACGCCGACGACGCGTACGAGGCGCATCCGGCGGATCTGCTGGCCCTGGTGCGCCGGGTCGAACCGACCGCCCGGACGGTGTTGCTGATCGCCCACAACCCCGGCGTGTCGCAGCTGTCGATACTGCTCGACTCCGAGCAGGCGGACCGGGACCCGCAACGGACCAGCCAGGCCGTCGTGCACCGCACGACGGCGGAGTGGGCCGACCTCGGCCGCCGGGACACCGTCATCACCGCTGAGCACACCGCCCGCGGCTGAGCCGCCGGGCCGAGCCGCTGGGCGGGGCCGTGCGTTGAGGCGCCCGTCGGTTTGAGCTCGCTAGGTTGAACCCGCCGGGTTAGCCGCCGCCAGGTCGCGACGGCTCACCTCGCCGCTCAGGACGGCGGCGCTGTCGGCGGCGGTGGGTCCGGCGGCGGTGGCATCATCGCGGTCGGATGCGACAGCCGGTTCTCCTCCACGATCAGCGTCCGCGCCCGCTTGCGCCGGTCCTGCCAGAACCACACCGTGGTGAGGAGGACTGCCAGCCCGGCCAGGATGAAGACCCAGCCGACCGCACGCAGGTCAACCCACCAGACGTTGGCCCGGACCGCGAAGGTGAGGATCGCCCCGAGGGCGATCAGGAAAATACCGCTACCAATGCCCATGTGCGCTGCACTCCCCCGTGCGATGGCTTCTGGGCGTTCTCTGCCTGACCTGATGCCGGTTACCCGCCGCCGCCGGGTGCTACCCCTGCCCGGGCCGGTAACCCGCCCGGAGGCCGGTTGATGTTCGGCGTGAGCAGCGACAACCAGCGCGACGGCCGGCGGGTCACCCCGCCGGCCGTCGATTCTGCCGGGTCTGCCCCCGGATCAGCCCTGCCCTTCGAAACGGGTCAGAACGCCTCCTCCGGGAGGTCCATGACGCTCAGGTCGACGTTCTCGATGATGCGCCGATCGGCACCGATGCGGGGCAGCACCTCGCGGGCGAAGAACCGGGCCGCGGCCACCTTGCCGGTGTAGAAGTCCCGGTCGGTGCCGGCGTCACCGGCGAGCGCGGTCAGCGCCACGTCGGCCTGCCGCTGGAGTAGCCAGCCCACCACCAGGTCACCGATGGCGAGCAGGAACCGGCGGCTGCCCAGGCCGACCTTGTAGAGCGCCCGGGTCTCGCCACCCTGCGCCTCCCCCAGCCAGCCGGTCAGCGTGCCGAGGATGCTCTGAATCTCGCCGAGAGCACGGCCGAGCGCCTGCCGCTCTTCCTTGAGCTGACCGTTGCCGCCCTCGGCGGCGATGAACTCCTGAATCTCGCCGGCGACCGCCATCAGGGCCTTGCCGTTGTCCCGGACGACCTTGCGGAAGATCAGGTCGAGGCTCTGGATCGCCGTGGTGCCCTCGTACAGGGTGTCGATCTTGGCGTCCCGGATGTACTGCTCCAGCGGGTAGTCCTGGAGGAAGCCGGAGCCACCGAAGGTCTGCAGGGACTCGTGGCCGAGCAGCTCGTACGCCCGCTCCGAGCCGACCCCCTTGACCAGCGGCAGCAGCAGGTCGTTGACCCGCTTGGCCAGCTTGACGGTCTTCTCGTCGCCGGCCGCCTCGGCGATGGCGACCTTGTCCTGCCAGGTCGCGGTGTAGCAGACCAGGGCCCGCAGCCCCTCGGCGTACGACTTCTGCAGCAGCAGCGAACGGCGTACGTCCGGGTGGTGGGTGATCGTGACCCGGGGAGCGCTCTTGTCGGTCATCTGGGTCAGGTCGGCGCCCTGCACCCGGCTCTTGGCGTACTCGAGTGCGTTCAGGTAGCCGGTGGAGAGGGTGGCGATCGCCTTCGTACCGACCATCATCCGGGCGTACTCGATGATCATGAACATCTGCCGGATGCCATCGTGCTTCTCACCCAGCAGCCAGCCCTGAGCCGGCACGCCGTGCTCGCCGAAGGTCAGCTCGCAGGTGTTCGAGACCTTCAGACCCATCTTGTGCTCGACGTTGGTGGCGAAGACGCCGTTGCGCTCGCCCAGCTCGCCGGTCTCCTCGTTGAAGTGGTACTTCGGCACCACAAAGAGGGAGAGACCCTTGGTGCCCGGGCCGCCCACGCCCTCGACCCCGACCGGTCGGGCCAGCACATAGTGGACAATGTTGTCGCTGAGGTCGTGCTCCCCGGAGGTGATGAAGCGCTTGACGCCCTCGATGTGCCACGAGCCGTCCGGCTGCGGGATGGCGCGGGCGCGGCCGGCGCCGACATCCGAGCCGGCGTCCGCCTCGGTCAGCACCATCGTGGAGCCCCAGCCCTGGTCGATGAAGAGCTTGGCCCACTTCCGCTGCTGCTCGGTGCCCTCGACGTGCAGGACGTGCGCGAACGAAGGGCCGGAGGCGTACATCCAGACCGCGGCATTGGAGCCCAACACCAGCTCGGCCAGCGACCACCAGAGGGCGCGGGGTGCATTGCTACCGCCGAGCGCCTCGGGCAGGTCCAGCCGCCAGAACTCGGCGTCAATAAACCGGCGGTACGACTTCTTGAACGACTCTGGCAGCGGCGCGGTGTGCGTCGCCGGATCGAAGACCGGCGGGTTGCGGTCGCTGTCCGTGTAGCTGGCTGCCAGGTCTTCCCGGGTCAGGCGGTCGACCTCGGCGAGGAAGCTACGGGCGGTGTCGACATCCAGCTCTGTGTAGGGAGCCTGGCTGAACGCCCGGTCCGCCCCGAACACCTCGAACAGGTTGAACTCAAGGTCCCGAAGGTTGCTCTTGTAGTGGGTCATGGTCGCTGGCCCCGCTTCCGGACGCGTGTTACCGATCAGTAACCCTGACTGTATTACTCACGGGTAGGCAACGACAAGCCCTTCACCCCTCCGCCGTGCCAACCTCCCAACTCGGCACGGCCACCGAACCCCCGGACCGGGTACCGGTGTACTCCATCAGGACCAGCGCGATGTCGTCGTCGAGCCGGTCATACACCCACTCGACCAGCGCCGCCTCCAGGGACGCCAGCCCGTCGGCGACGGTGCCGTGCCCGAGCAACCGCCAAGCCCGGTCGGCGGTCGGGAAAAACTCGCCGTCCCGCCGAGCCTCGCCGAGCCCGTCGGTAAACAACAGCAGCCGGTCGCCCGGCTCCAACCGCTCCACCCGGGCCCGCACCGCCGGCATGAACCCCAGCGGCGGAGCCGGCGCGGGCGGCTCCAACGCGATCACCGCACCCCGGCGCAACAACAGCGGCGCCGGATGTCCGCAGTTCACGATGGTCAGGGTGCCACCCCGCTCCTCGACCAGAACCGCGGTCACGAAGTCCTCGTCACCTCCGCTCCGGGCCACCGCCCGGTCCAGGTCCGCAACGACCGCCCGCAGGTCGGCCCGCTCGTATGCCACATGCCGGTAGGAGCCCAACACGATGCTGGCCAACCGGACCGCGTCCAGGCCCTTACCCCGAACATCACCCATGATCATGCGTACGCCGTACGGCGTGTCCAGGGCCTCGTACAGGTCACCGCCGATCTCCGCGGTGGCGGTGGAGGAGATGTATTGGGCGGCGATGGCCAGGGAGCCGACCTGCGGACCGAGCGGACGGAGTACCGCCTGCTGAGCCACCGTGGCGAGCCTCGACAACTCCTCGATCCGCTCGGTCTGCCGCTGCCGTATCGACGCCATGGTGGCCGCCAACGCGGCGCCCAGGGCGATGCCAGCCACCGCGACCGCGGCCGCCAGTGAACCGACCCCCTCGGCCAGCGCGAAGCCGACGCCAAGGCAGACGGCCCCGACTCCCACGCCCAGCACCACCTGCCAGGAGGCCAGGGCGGCGGCCAGGAACGGGGCAGCGATCAGCAGAGCAATGTAGTTGGCCCCGCGGCCGTCGGCGCTCTCCAGCGCCGAGACGATTACGAGCAGGGCAAGGGCCGCGCCGAGGCCGGCGCGGGATCCGGGGCCCAGTGGGCCGCGGCCCAGCTGGGAAAGCTGTGTGCGTACGAGGGACAGCATGCCTGATGGACAGTGGTCGTTGAATGAACCTGACCTGACATCTGAGGCGGTTCTGGCTGTGCGGGTCACCCTGGGAAGCCGTTCGCGGCTGGCGGCTGGCGGCTGGCGGCTGGCGGCTGGCTCAGCCCAACACCTCGTACCGAACCTCGACGTGCCCCGCGCTCAGCGGGGCGATCACGGCGAAGGCCGCCTGGGACAGGTCGATGCAGCGCCCCGTGATGAACGGACCCCGGTCGTTGATCCGCACGGTCACCGACGTGCTGGTAACCGGGTTGGTGACCCGCACCATCGTGTCAAACGGCAGGGTCTTGTGGGCGGCGGTCATCGCCGACGGGTCAAAGACCTCCCCGCTTGCCGTGAGCTGCCCCTCGGAGTAGTAGGAGGCGCCGCAGGAACCGGCCTCCACCACGGTCGGGGCGGTGCTGGTCGGCGTCGGGGCGGCGCTGGTCGACGTCGGGGCGGCGCTGGTCGACGTCGGGGCGGCGCTGGTCGACGTCGGGGCGGCGCTGGTCGACGTCGGGGCGG
>NZ_AXVR01000084.1 GCF_000484695.1 Salinispora cortesiana
TCGCTTCTTACCCACGCTCTCCATGATGCTGGACATCCTCCCGGAGACCCCAGGTCCCCTGATCTCGGATGTCCGTCAAAACGGGGCAGGCCCAGAGCCCGCAAGCCGTGGCGTGGTCATCGAGCATGGACGACCGGGGAGAGGCCAGAGCAAAGTCTCCCGCTGGCTTATGGCAGAGTCCTCCCGGACGATGACTGATGCGCATCGGCCATCAGACGACCTACCATCGCCGTACGGCGACGACCGGTTAAACCCGCCCTCCCCAAGTACGCGGATCTATCGCAGCACACCCGGCCGATCTCCACGCCGTCGAGCAACGCCTCAACAACCGGCCCCGCAAGACCCTCAACTGGCGCACCCCGGCCGACGTCTTGCATACCGCTCTGGCACCCTGACAATCGTCACCGTTGCGACGACTGCTTGAATCCGCCCGGAACCACGGGGGCATCTTTCAGGCGGAGCCGACCACGAGACCGCACTCGGGATGAGTATCGCCCTGGACATGGGAATACCCCCGCGCGTGCGGGGACGAGCGGAGCGTCGAGATCCTGCGTCATTTCCCGAGCGGAAGACCCCCGCGCGTGCGGGGATGAGACCATCCTGTCGGTGGGCGTGCTTGCGTTGATGGGAAGACCCCCGCGCGTTGTCAACGCCGGCTGAAATTTGGCTCTGGCACATATTTTGTGATTGATCTTGGTGGTTGGCCTTGACGGTCAGGATCCAGTGCGCACCGCGCTCGGCGAGGTAGGCGACGTGATCGCGTTGGCAGTGCAGGGCGTCGGCGGTGATCACGGTGTCGCGCAGGTCGCCGATCTGGTCGAGCAGCGGTGCGAACCGGGTGATCTCATTGGTCTTGCCGTCCACATCGGTGCTGGCCAGGACCACACCGGTGGCCTGGTCGCAGGCCGCGAGAACATGCCGGGCTGCGGCATCGGTGGTGCGGGAGCCGCGCAGGGTCTTACCCTCCACGGCGATCGCCCGCCACGCCGTTGACGGCGCAGTCGCCGACCGTGCGGCGAGCCAGACACCGATCGCCCTGGTGAGCTGATCCGGGTCCAGGGCCTGAAGGAGTCTGCGGATCATTGCCTCCGACGGACGCCGGTCCGGGGCGATACCCAACGCCAGCGCGGTCGCGGCCGGGACGTCGGCGACCCACTCCGCGATCGAGGTGTACGAACGATAGCCGGCGACCACGGCGCACACCGCCGCAGTCACCCACGACTGCCAACCGGTGCCGCACGCCCCGACGGGCGCGAGGATCCGGCAGGCCGGCCAGCACTGCGGCCAGCCCAGCAGCGGTTTCGGGCACCGTAACAGCCGGTGCGCAGGACAAGGACGAGATCAGCGATGATGGCAGCGCGGGCGTGGCTCACTTCGGACGATCAAGGCTTCGACACCCTGATGATCATCTGAACCGGCCATGCCCGCCTTACTGCCCGCAACTCCGGCGCTTCTCAGCCGAATGCCTCATCCCGCACACGTCCACGACTTTGCCCGGGCCCTGGTCATCTGGCGCCTCTCCCTTGATCGGTCGATCAGCCGTTTATTTGTACAGTCCCCCAAGGGACACCCCGATGGTGATGAACTGCAGCGCTGCAGTGTTCATACAAGTTGATCATTAGCTACAGTGGGTACAAATGGTGCTGGCCTCTGCGCCGCCTGTCCAAGCAGCCAGGCAAGCGCTTGCTCTACCCGTTCAGCGGCACGCCCGTCTCCAAAAGGATTGGGGCGAGGAGTTTTGTCCAATTGGCGTGCCAGGCCTGCGGACGCCTCAGCCACGATCCGATCGGTCTGCGTACCGACGATTGTTGCGCATCCAGCAAGTACCGCTTCCCCACGCTCCGTGCTGTCCCGCAGCACGAGTACCGGGACGCCGAAGCTCGGCGCCTCCTCCTGGATTCCGCCCGAGTCAGACAGAACGAGTACGCTTGACGCGAGAACACTAGCCAGCTCTGGATAGGACATAGGTTCCGTGACCAGGACACGATCAACACCGCCAAGCGACCGTTCGACCTCCACGCGTACGAGTGGGTTTGGATGCACCGGAAAAACTACGTGTAAATCACTGTGATGCGAAATCAGCTCGTGGACCGCCTGAAGAATACGCCGTAGCGGCGGGCCCCAGGACTCACGTCGGTGCGCGGTCGCGAGTATTAGTCGAAGGCAACCCTTTCGGGCGGCACGGACCAGAGCCTCCACGGAAGGATTCGTGAACCCTACAGGGCTACTGCTTGCATGGAGTATAGCGTCGACTGCCGTATTGCCGGTGACCAGTACGCTGTCCGTACATATTCCGCTATTTATGAGATTGGCCGCTGCCGCCGGCGTCGGCGCTAAATGCAGAACGCTCGAATGCGCGATTACCCGTCGATTGTACTCCTCGGGAAAAGGTGCGGAGAGATTCCACGATCGCAGTCCGGCTTCCAGGTGCACGACCGGAATCTCCCGCCAAAATCCCACCATCGCGCCCGCCAGTGCGCTAGTCGTATCACCTTGCACCAGTATCGCGGCAGGGGGATGTTTGGCCGCGAGAACATCGAGGTATGTTACCAGTTGGGAGAGCAATTCGGCTTGCCCCCCATTTGTTCGCAGCGGCCTCAACCGGTCATCCGGGCGCAGGCCAAATGCCTCAAGCGCCTGATCCATTAGTGAGTCATGCTGACCGGTGACTACAATATGTGCTTTCAACCTCCTTTGCTTTGAGATGGCAGTGGCAACTGGTGCAAGCTTGATGGCTTCAGGACGGGTTCCCCCCACAAGCCAAACGAGCGGCTTAAAGTCAGAGGTCGATGGCTCCGAGGACCAGGGAAACATCCCGACCCGCCCTTCTATGCGAGGCAATTAGTTCGAGCTGACCCTGTCGGCTCAGCGATTCCCACCAAGCAGAAGGAAGTGCGTTGTCGAACACATTACACGGCACGGAAGTCAGATCGAAAGCCAACGGATCATTTGCGCGGACATAGTAGTTGTTGAGTCCGTCGAACATGGTGCGGGTATAGCCAGCTTCGAGAACCACTACTTCCCAAGGTGCGTGGTACTCCGGTGAGTTAGGCTTCGTGGCTTCGATGACCAGAGCAGTCGGCTGCCAACGCTGCAGGTCCAACCCCGCAAGCACATCGCCCTCCGCCCCTTCTACGTCTATTTTAAGGAAGTCTACCCGAACAGGGTTATACCGAGTCAGCACGGAGTCGAGTGTGACCTGCTGTACAACTAATTCGGATCTAGAAATGCCATAGGACTTAGCCGTCTGTGGATCAGTGGTAGCCCACCCCCAATTACTGGTGAACGTACTCAACACAACTTCCCCAGGCTCCGCACCAGCCGCAACGGCAAGATTGACATCCCGCGGGCGAGCTCCTGCAAGTCGGTCACACAGATCGGCTTGGGGTTCAATATTGATACCCCGCCATCCATGATCATAGAAAAATTTGGTAACCGAATGTTCGACCGGATGCCCTGCGCCGACATCTACGTAGAACCCTTCGGTACATCCTGCAAATAGGCGCCTAAGAATTACGTCTTCACTTTGTTGAGCATACGAAACCATCACCGGATAGGAGCGGCGAAACATCATCGTCCTTCCAGATATTCCTGAACTAGTTCCGCAATAGACGAGATGGATGCAAAGCGATCTTTAGTGAAGTTGCGTGAGTCGATTGTAATCTCATAATGCTCCTCTAATAGCACAACTACGCTTACGACTGTGAACGAATTAATCGCCACACCCGCATAGAAAATATCTTCACTGTCCAGCGCTAGCTCATCAACGATGTCCGGCATTTTTTCCAGTAGCAGGCGACGGATCTCGGCGTGCAATTCATTCATTGTTTACCCTTCGCCTGAACCTTGTCAAAGATCGAAAGATAGCGAGCACCAACGCGCCGCCACAAGAGATTCTGCGCTCTTTCGTGTGCGCTATGCCGAACTTTCGTTCGAAGGGCGTTGTCGCCAAGGATACGGGTGATGGCCGCTGCTAAGGCCGCCGCGTCGTTGAAGGGAACCAACACACCCGCGCCAGCAGACAACATTTCCTGCGCATACGGGAACGGTGTGGAGATCACCGCTTTGCCGGCCGCCAAGCCGTACGACAGAGTGCCGGAGATACCTTGCAAATAGTGACTATAGGGGGTAAGTAGAACATCACACGCCTGCACTAGCTGGTGTAGCTCCTCGTCAACAATAAACTTGTCGTCGAACCGTACATGCTTATCTAACCCCAGCCTGCATGCATAGTCCTGGAGCGAATGCCTGAAGCCTTCACCATGCTGAGCCAGCTCTGTTGCACTGGTTGGCCCTGCGACTACGAACAGCACGTCCTCATACACGTTGCGTACTTTTGCGATGGCCTCGATTGCTGTGGCTACTCCTTTGTGACGCGCGAGCAGACCAAAATTCAGGACTACTGGACGGTCACCCAACCCAAGTCGATCCTTCCATTCCCCAGGCTCAGCGTAGGGGAGGTCAGGAACGCCGTGCGGTACCTGCACGATCCGCGCGACAGGTCCGTCGAATTCCGCTATGAGGCGTTGAGTGGCGAAGTCTGTCATGGCGACTGTGGCGTCGGATGCGGCCACAACCCCACGCAGTACCCGTCGTTCAAGTTCGAAGCCACGGTCGAGGTCCGAGTGCAGGGTCGTCACGACGGGAACACGCAAGGACCGCAAGAACTCAAGTCCAACCTCCCCATGCGAGTCACCGAAAATGCCGTGCTCAAACTGGAGCGATACTACGTCGTACCCTCCGTTGTTAATGAAGCTTGCAGCAGCATGGTAGGAGGCAATCGACGTGTTCCTAAGAGCGTGGGCAACAATCGGTGGGTAAACGAAGGCCGAATTCGGTGGCCCGACCGCGATCACGTCTACCTCGCAATTGGGTTCGGCATCCCGAAGGGCACCGACTAGGTCATGCGCGAAGGTGGCGAGTCCGCAACGCCGAGGCAGATACGTGCTAACGACCGCAATACGCCTTTGTGTCTTGGCAGTGGTCATCGGATCGTTCCTCCTTGCAGGTGCCCTCATATCAAATGAAGTAGTGCGATAGAGTTAATTCTGGCGTCACCCACGAGCAGTCCACGATATAGGTCTAGGGCCTGTAGTCCGAACATTGCCGACCAGGCATTGCGCTGCACCGTGATCCCCGGTGAATCCTGCCGAAACAGTACGGACCCGTCCGAGCGAACGAACCGGCAATAGCTCTTCGCAAGCTCGGACAGGCAGTCCTCATACTTTGCGGACAGCCTTCCGACTGCCGCAAGGTGACATCCTATGCGCAAGGCCTGCGCCAACACATCAGACCGACTCAAGTCAATTGCCCCAGACTCACCGCGAAGCCTTTCGAGGGTCCTGCCATAACGGGAAGTCGCTACGTCGAGGTAGCGCTCCGATGCGTAGATTTTGGCTGCCTGAAGCATTCCTTCGATATAGTAGAATGCTGGATGCGGCTGAACGCCGGACAGATCGTCATCATGCCCGGCCCAGTACTCGATTGTCGCGCGGCCGGAGCTCCGTAGAAAATCGTCTTCGGGCACGACGCTCAAGCCCGCAGCAACCTTGACGTGATGAGGTCCCTTCTGGGTCGACCAGCGTGGTGGCAGACACGAGTCGTCAAAGCCGGGGTTTACCTGATGCGACGCGATCGGTCCCGCTGGAGAGCAGAACGGACGAATCATTGAACAAATCGTGAGACGTAAATCGTCGGTTAATGGGTGAGTGAACGTTGCACCGGCGGAGATAACACCACGCAGTATCATTCCGAGGTCAAACGAAAAACGTGCGCGGTTGCGCCAATCGTGGTTGGCAGCGTACCCGTCTAGATGAATGCGGGTGGGCACCACCTGCCCCGCGACCGTGGCCTTGCGGATCCAGTCGAGCGCCCGTCCGGCGGCCGAGTTCGCCGCATCTGCGAGATCAGGACGGGTATAGGATATGTACGACATCGTGGACAAGTAGTAGCCAGTGATCTCGGGGTAGGCAAATGTTGGTTGGTCGTGATCGCCCAACCACCCGGCAACAGCCCCCTGATGCTGACCATTTGCAAGTTGAATCGGAGAGTGGAGTAGCCAGTCTACTAGCAAATCAGCTAGATCTGCGTATTCGGTCATCGCCCGATCCCGGTAGTCAAAGCCCGGCGGGAAGGGGAATTGGTGATCGCACGATAGGGCCGAGCATTGAGCATAATGTAGCGATCTTGTCCCTCTACATCGTCAACGAGGCCGAGAGATAGCGTTGATCCAAGATTATAGGGCGATGAGTGCCACTGCTGTCTGCATGACAAGCTCGACTCAAAGATGTTCTGTGTGACCATTCGTACTTCAATCGGGCCCTTGCCTATATCAACGGTTAGGAAAGAATCCTCATACCCTGGCGACAGGGTGACCTCTTCGAAATTGGGGCCGACATAGCAGCCGTAGAAATCGGATGGGTCTACCGCGCCTGGGACGTCAACCTGGTCCGTTTGCGGCAGCGCGGTTAGACCAAAACCCATGATCGCCGAGTCCAGCAAGGCCTCACGATGTGACTCAATCATGTCTGCATAGTTATATAGCAAGATAACCCCGATTCCATCTTCAGGTAGCACGATGATTTTGCTGCCATTCGAATGGAAGCGTCCGTCATGTCCTATCCGGGGCCGGCCCAGATACCGATCAAGGTATAGGCATAGCCCATATGTGAGGCCGTCGGCCGTCAGCCAGGACGAGTGTGGGGTGCGCATCTGCGTCAGGAACGAGTCTTTTGTTGACGCCAGCATGCTTGTTAGCCGGGCCAAGTCCTCTACTGTCGAGAACGCAAAGGCACCGGGATGGTAACGTGGATTATCCGCTGCTTCCCGGTTTATACGGAGCACTCCGGCCTCATCTTGTATGTGAGAAAGCGCGACCTGGTGCGTCATCGCGACGGACGGCTCGAACGTTGTCCGTGACAAGTTCAAAGGGTCAAGGACTAAGTCCTTCATGAGGGCATTGAACGACTGTCCAGCAACGTGTTCGGCGATGTGCGCCGCGAGGCATACCGCTATGTTGCTATACGACGCGACCCGGCCCGGAGGCGCGATCAATGGGTATCGTCGTACCTCATCAACGAGGGCCTCCAACCCTTGACGTGGACCCGTTGGAAAATAGTCAGCAGGGCCATTTGGCAGCCCAGACTTGTGGGATAGTAGCATCCGCAGCGTCACCGTGGATACGTCGAAAGGTGGCCGGAATGCCAGGTGTTCCATATAGTTGGTGACAGGTACGTCGAGGTCGAGCAACCCGGTCTCGACTAGCTCGCCGATGGCAATCGCACTCAGAATCTTTGTTGTGGACCCGATACGAAAGAGAGTCTGCTCTGTAATTGGCGCAGGATGCTCCCGGTTAGTAGACCCACCAGTCCGCACGTATATCAACTCACCATTGTGCACCACCCCCATCGCGAAGCCAGGAATGTCGCCTTGCGGCAGGTGGAGGCGGATTGTGTCCGAGAGTGGTCCGTCATCAAATAACATTGACTCCCCTTATTTCGAGCCACCTGCAGACACGCCCGGCACCTTGCCCAGACCGTTTCGATCGATCGACCCCACGAAGGTGATGACTTGTGGCACCTCGTGGCCTGACAGGGCGTTGCCAATGTATGCCGATAGTTCCTGTGCGGACAAAGACACGTTCGAAACGACCTCCGCAACGATCCGCGTGGTAAGTACCGGATCTTTTTCGCCACGAACTACGACGTCATGCACCAATGGATGGGATTGTATAGCTGCCGTCACCTCGGCCAGATTTACCTCAAATCCCGCACAATTGACCAAATCCGAATCCCGTCGCAGAAGGTGCAGGAAGTCGTTGGCGTCCAGGAACCCAAAGTCGTGTGTGGATATACCTGCTTCCGGGAAAGCGCCTTCATCCGGATCAACGCCATACCGTTCGGCAATAAGATCCCCTGAGATCCGTATTCGGCCATGCACACCGGGTGACACTTGATTGCCCAATTCGTCAATCACGGAAACCAATACACCAGGCAATGCCCGACCCACCGACGTCTGCGCTAGGATGGGATCCTCTGCATCATTGAAGGTGCAGTTGCCAGCCTCCGATGAACAATACATTGACCTCAATACTAAGCCGGTCGAAGTGAAGAATTCATTCGCTGTCGCTGAACGAGTAGGGGCGGAGCTGGAAATGCAAAGCCGCAAGTGTGGAGCATCTTGTAGTCTTTTTAGAGCTTGTGAGAGGATAAGATGTTCGTAAACATATGGTACCGCGAAGAAAGACGTTGCGCGACTATCAAGTAGCACGTTTACCAAGGATCTTGGTGTGCGCTGATTCGTCAGGTACACCGACGCCCCGACATGGAATGCCGATAGCACGCAGGTGATCAGCACTGCGGGGAACACCGGTGAGACCGGCGTTAGGCAAACATCACCAGCCCTCCAGCGCAGTATGCTGGCTGTAGATTCTGCGTTTGCTAAGAGCTGATTCCCCGTGAATGTGACAATTTTCGGTCGCCCCGTGCTCCCCGTGGTGGCTAGAACAAGCCGCCAACGATCTGGCTTCGATTGGACATCATCCTGTGGGAGCAGGCCGACTCCGCCTTCAGTAATGGTCGCACGAACGAGGGCGTCAGCTACCACAGCGGTGAAATGATTAGCGGGTCGATTGGAATCGAATGGCACTGGAATCGCGCCCACACGCCAAATACCAAATATAGCAGCTAGAAGTTCGCGCGGTTGATCGAGCGAAACCAGTACCCGCCAGGTGGGCTGCACGCCGTTCTCCTGGAGCTGTTGGGCCCACCGGGCTGAATCATGCCATAGTTCCAGATAGGTTATGGTCTCCTCGTCAGTATGCAGCGCCGGGTCGTTCGCCGCAGCGGACGCCCGTGCTTCGAGTAGGCGGTGGGGCATAGGGTCTCCCAAATTATCTAGCTATCAAGATCAGATTCGCGACCAGCACGACGATCTAGGCCGCGACGCGCGCGTTCCAGCAACTCAGTCTGGGGGGTGACTTCGATTCGTGGTGCTAGCACGATGTACCTTGAGCCAGTAAACTTTGCCTTGAAATTCTTCATCCAACCGTGGTGATTAAGTACGCCTTCCGCATCAAAGCCCACGACCGATACGCCACTGCGATCGTATTTGCCAGATAGAAGAAACGTCCAGTAGCACTGATCTGGCAATACTCCAAAGCGGGCGGAGTGGATCGCAGTAAACGCTAGATAGCGCCGCAGGTCCATTCCGTGCAGCCCCTCATCCTCGTAGATTCTGACAGCGCGTTGAGCGCTAAAGTAGAGCAGTTCGGGACTGTGCGAGGCGCTCGTGATAAACCACTGATTCTCTTTCACCATCGCGTTCTTGACTAACGTTTCATTATCAAAGTCAATGTTCGCGCGCACGCCAACAATACGACAAAGATCTGCCGCGGATATGTGTGCTGGTAGGTAGACAAGGAGTTCGTTGGTACCGTCTAGTTCGGCCAGTTCATCGTCGGTGAATGGGCAGGTCGCAATGTCTACCTCCGGGTAGACTTTCTGCACAAACTCGAACGGATTGTTGTTATCTGCCACTTTTCCTCCATTTTTAGCAACGGGCCTCATCGGGCGTTGCCTAATATTGACGTATGGCCATTCGCGCGGCGCCAATAGCCGCTCCGTCATCTCCCGGCATGGCCGCAAGTTTGGCCTCCGGGGCAGCTGAGGCCATCACGGTCGAATGCAACGCGCCTTCACCGGCGAGCCATGTTTTCGATCCCGCGTGCTCGACCACACGGCGTATGATATCGCGCACTGAAGCGGCGCATAGTCCTGCAAGGGCACGTGGCGAACGGTCGGGGGCGGAGTCAAATAGCTTCAGGAACGTCTTACTTCGACGCTCGGAATTAGACATATCTGTCCATCTAATACCTGGCAGTAGATACCCTTTTGATCCAACGTACACCCCGGCTGGAACCAGCGCGCCATCATCACGGAATAGGTGCTGGTCGTAGTCGCGGTCCAGCGGCGAGTATCCGTTTTCCATCGCAGCAGCGTCAAGCAGGAGACCCAGTGATCCTGGCTCCCGTACGGTCCACCGCCGGATTGGTCCCGTGGAGCTTACTCCGTATAGTGCTGAGACCTCGCCCTGGTCGCCTACGCCGCCCAGCACGAGAATGGAGTCACCTTGACAAGATTCCAGGACTCCGAATGCATGTGCGTCCAACCGGTTTACATGTTTCGTGACGCGCCCGTCTTGCCATACCCACCTGGGCAGTAGCACTTCGGGGCACGAATATCCGATCGCCTGAACAAGGGAGTGCGGCACTCCAGCCCGGGCAAGTGCGACCTCAATCGTCCTGCCAACAACCTCGGCAGCACTCAGCCGAGCCAACCACATTCCCACGGCACGCTCGCTAGAGGAAATCGAGTCAAATATGCGCTGCATTTCTAGAACATTTACTCCGTGTGGGAGGCCCACAACCTCCTCAGCCCGGATGACCACGGCAGGCATTCGTTCATCGACTATCACCGCGACGGCGAAGTCATGCAACGCCCCACCCACGCCGAGCGTAGCTGGCGTTTCGCGAACTTTCATCGAACCACCCGTAATTGTCCGTGATTCAGAAGAGATCCTCTGCCTTTAAGTAAAAAATCGCTTCGAGTCGATGATTGGTGCGATGGTATCCGGCTCGACTGCCCCCTCGAGTTGATCGACGACTCGACGTGCAACCGCTGGCGCAACCTGGAAGCCACTTGCCGCGAGGCCTGTTACGACGAAGCATCCCATCAGCTCAGGAACCGAGCCCACTATCGGTCTGCTGTCCGCCGTAATGTCATAACATCCGAAGGTGACCCTATCGATTGACGGAGATATTTCAAGTCTACGTGCGCACCGGGCATGTATCTCCGCAACCAGCTCCTTCGAATCTTGTTCAGGTGATTCATACGGCGGTGGTCCAATGGTAGCCATCCATGTCTGGCCATCCGGGGTTAGATATACTCCCGGCGAGGACGTAAGATCAAGCAAGGTTGGTGCATTTATATTGTCATAAGTTCCAAACCACACCACTGGCACCGACACTGTGCGAACTGGCAACGATCCAAGTCGTGGCAAATCTTCAGTGCCACCGACCGCTATGATGCAGGAGTCGCAGTAAATGGAACCTTCGTCGGTGATAGCCGCACGCACTTGGTTGCCGCTAACTAGTAGATCACGAATGGGGGTTGACGTTTGGATAGTGATACCACGTGCCCGTAAAGATTCAGCAAGCCGCTGTGCTACTTTAAACGGCTGGGTTCGCTGAGCCTTTGATTTTATGACGGACTCCCCCAATGTCATCTGGTATGATGTCGAGGTAGTCAGATTATTCGAGACTTCAGCACTTATGGCCTCGACTCTCACGTTCTGAACAAGTGGGGCTCCTGGAAGCTTATGCCATTCGGCTAGTCGGCTCCGGCTTTCTGTCGCTAGGTGTCTCCATGCAATGTCTGAATGCCATTCTCGGATAAACCCGGCGCCTAGGCGAGTACGACCCGCACCAACTTCGGCGGCGTCGAGCACAACAATGTCCCGTTGACCTCGAAGCCACAACTCTTCGGCTACAGCAAGGCCAACGATACCTGCACCGATGACAATTACCGAGAAGCCCTTTGTGTGCATTCTAGACCCTCACCCCGTGCCTTATATCGTCGGGAATACGCTATCGCATGCTCCATAGTGGCGCATGCGTGATACAGCTCACTAAACCGATATACATCTCTATTTCCTGGCCAAAGACCATTTAGTTAGCCTCGGCCCTTCGATAAGGGCTGTCCACGGGCTGGGCTGAGAACGAAGAAGTGCCCTCTGATCTGGGAAGATAGGGCTTGTCGAGAGTCCCATGTTCCTGTCACGGAAGGCACTTGCTGGGTGAAGTTTACCGCAACATGTCCGAAGATCATGGTGACCGGTGGTGGGCGGGCGTGGTGGGTCACGTCGGTACCCGGCTGCTCGCTGACTTGGCCGACGCTACTGGGCTGACCAGCGTGTTTAGTGAGAGGGTGGTTCGGAAGCGTATGTCCGGACTGGGTTTGACCGCTCATTAGGGGCCTTGGTGGTCGGGGTTACGTCGACGGTGGGGTCAGGGTGAACAGTCCGGCCTCGGGTTCGGTGAGGATCTGGCGGGTGACGAGGCGTTTGAGCTTGGCGCGGAGGTTCTCGGTGTCCTTCGCGGTGGTGCCGGTGCCCAGGGCCTGGCAGATGTCCTTGGCGCGCATCGGTGTGGTGGCGGTGTGGAACACGGTGAGGATCTGTTGGTAGGCGGGGCTGGCGATGGTCGGGTCAGCGGGTGGTGCCGCGTCGAGTGGGTCGCCGAGGCTCAGGAGCGTTTTGCGGGTGATGGCGAGTTCGGCGACTTCGGTCTCGGCCGTGGTGAGCTGTTCGTTGAGGGTGGCGATTTGGGCGCGGAGCCGTTCGACGGTGAGGCCGGCGGCGGTTTCGCGTTCGGTGAGCAGGGTCAGTAGCGACGGCGGGGTCACCGCTGCTGGCCTGTGTCGCGCCAGGACGTGGTGGCGGTGCCGGTGAGCCGGCGGATGAGGTTCGCTGTGGAGGCCCACCAGGTGCGGGACACCGCGGAGGCGGGTCGGCTCTCGTACTCGCGGACCAGGCGGCGGTGCAGCATCAGGGTGCCGTGGGTCTGCTCCACCACCCACCGGCGTTTCACCGGCACGAACCCGGCCGTCGTGTCGGACCGAAGGACCTGCTCGACGTCGATATTTCGGATGGCGCCGTGGATCTGCACGTCGTCTTGAACCCGGCATCGACCCACGCCTTGGTCACCGTCGGGGTGTGCGCTACCACGTTGTCCAGCAGTTTCACACCGATCGTGTTGTCGGTGACCGACGCGGCGGTGACCACCACCGCGATGATCAACCCGAGGGCGTCGACCGCGAGGCCTCGCTTGCGCCCCGGGACCTTCTTCGCCGCGTCCTTGCCGGTCGTGGCGGCCGGGACGTGGTTGGCCGCCCGGATCGACTGGGTGTCCAGCGCCACCGCGGTCGGACCCTCCCGGCGGCCGGCCCGCTCCCGCGCCTGACAGCGCAGCAGATCGTGGATCACCTGGTCGGTGCCATCGTCACGCCACAGGGCGAAGTAGTAGTGGGCTTGCCCCGTTTCGGCGGACAGGGTCGATGAGTTGATTTTCAGGCTACCTTGAGGGCGGGTAGCAGGCTGATGGTGGTGCCGCCTTCGTAG
>NZ_AXVR01000085.1 GCF_000484695.1 Salinispora cortesiana
CTGCCCGCGATCGTCACCCCGATCACCCTCAACGGCGGCAAGAACACCACGATCGAACGCGCCGCCGCCGTGGACGAGTTCCGGATCTTCACCGTCAACACCGGTGGCGACCTGACCCTCAACCATCTGAAGGTCACCGGCGGCCAGACCGACGGCAGCGGTGGGGGAGTCCTCGTCAACCCGGGTGGAGCGTTGACCACCAACCACAGCGCCATCACCCGCAACATCGTCGACGGCGACGGCGACGGCGGCGGCATCGCCAACCTGGGCACCACTCGGGTCAAGTACTCCAAGGTCGACTGGAACATCACCGGTGAACAAGGCGGTGGGATCTTCAGCACCGGCCTTTTGGAGATCATCAAGTCGCACATCGACAACAACACCGCCGACCAGGGCGGTGGCATTCTCCAGAGCGGTAGCACCATCACCGTCAAGGGCGGCAGCATCTCCGGCAACCAGGCATCCGACGGAGGAGGGCTGTATCAACTCGGCGGAATCGGCAGGCTGACCGGCACCAAGGTCGCGAAGAACACCGCCAGTGGTAACGGTGGCGGTATCCGGGTCGGCGAAGGCGGGCAGTTGACGCTGCGGAAGGTCAACCTCTCCGACAACTCCGCGCTGTCCGGTATCGCCGGTGGCTTGTTCGTCGAGGGCGCCGAAGTGTTGGACACCATCGCTGTCGTCGAGGACAGCCTCATCAAGAACAACACCGCCTCCGGCCTCGGCGGAGGAATCGACAACTCGGCAGTAGCCGTGTTGCGAAACACCAAGGTCATCGGTAATCAGGCCGATGAGGGCGGCGGCATCTACAACTCCGGCACCCTGACCCTCTTCGCGACGAAGGTGGTCAAGAACATCGCGGTCACCGACGGCGGGGGCATCGTCAACTCCATGGGCACGGTTGAGCTGAACACCGCCACCGGCACCGTGGTCATCAAGAACCGCCCCAACAACTGCGTGGACGTCCCCGGCTGCGCCGGCTGACACTCCGAGCAGAACACCAAGGGTTCCGCCCCACCACGAACGTGGTGGGGCGGAACCCTTGGTGATGATCAGCGAATTGGGTTGCGGTAGGCGGCATTCCACGTCTTGCGGCCCAGGAGCCCATCTCTGCTGAGGCCCTGATCCGCCTGGAACGCCTTGATCAGCTCCCGGTGCTCCGGGCCGTACCGGCCGTCGTGGCCGTCCTTGCGGAGATACCGCTCTCCCTTGCCAGCGGGCCAGCCTCGGCGGGTGAGCTGTTTGGTCCACGTGGCGAGCCACTGCCGGTCCGACTTGCCATTGAATTTCCGGCGGTAGTAGCCCGACACCGACCGATCTCCTCCGCTGCGGGGGCCAAAGTAGTAGCCGCTCGGCAGGGGGAATGCCACCGCCGGCCCCGGTGCGGGTCGGACCGTCGTGGGCTTCTCGGGCTCGACCGGCCCTGGCCTGCCGAGCTGGTCGAGCCGCCAGTTCGTGCCCCGCACCGTGTCGGCGGCCTGGGTGAAGTCAGAGTTCACGTGGCAGTGGCTCGTGTGCGGATTCGAGCCGGTGTAGGTGTGGGTGGCGAAGTTGTGCCGGCGGTGCCAGATTCGGCGCTTGTAGATGATGTATCGGACCCACCACAGCGAGCCGGAGCGAGCGAGCTTCACCCACAGCTGTACGACCTGTTCCATCGTGACCCCGCCCGGGTCGCGTAGGTCGGCGTCGAAGTCTCGGGCCCGTACTTCGTCGAGGTGGTCGCCGTCGCGATACTCTGGCCGACCGGTTCGGTCCGGGTTGTGGCTTGACGGGGAGCTTTGGTGGGAGGTGTCGCCGATCGATCCGTCCGACCTGGTGTCTCGCTTGGGGAACCGCTTGTCGAGTTGATCACGGGCTTCATCCAGGTTCGGTACCACCATCCATGCCATCGATGTTCACCTCCACAATTGGCCAGTCGGTCTGCTCAGGGTCGAGCCATGGATCCGGGGTCTGCATCCCGATGTGCTGCTCCGGTTCCTCGTTCGGGACCGGATGCGGGTTGGTGGCGGACATGTTCCTCCCTTAATTGAGATGCAAATTTGATCGGTGTATACGCCTAGCGTTTTGGCGGCACGATCAGTGGGATCCTGATTCCTCTATGAATCATGATCTCGACAATTCATGCCGACTGGTAGATGATTAATCGATTCTAGCGGCCAGGTGGCTCATGAGCATGATCAAAGCCTTGTCGCAGATTGCTCTGTGGGTGGTCGGCGGGCATTGATATGAGACGTGAATTCCATTCTCGATAGCGCATGCCGCGCCGCGGCTGGTTCTTGATCACCGAGGTGTGCCGCAGTCGAAGTGCTCGTCGCCCTATTCATATTCGCTGGCCTTGGCGTGGCTGTCCTACGGGCTGGCGGCCCGCCAGCGGCAGGTGGGTCCCGGCGCCCCTCGCGTCGCTGCTGCCTGGCCGTTCCTTGTCTGTGCTGGGGAAGGATGCCGAGGCTGCGATGAGGTCCGGCGCCTTGCGTGTGATCCCGGCGGTGGGATGGGAACTGGGCGGATGCGGTGCCGGTAGTTACTTCAGTCGAAGTGCCAGCTCTGCTGGGAGCTAATTTTATTGCGACTGGTTGGTGGCGGGGGGATGCTTCCCAGTATGGCCTTCCGGAAAGCGGTACCTGCTGCTATCCGTGCCTCGCCCTATTGGCCGGTGCTGCGGCACCGCATTCTGCGGCGACTGCTCCCGGGGTCGTGTTGTCATATCTGGGTGATGGCATGAGTCTGGTCGCAGTCAGTTGGCTTGCCCTTCAGTTGGCCCCACCGGAAAGCAGGGCCATCTGGGCTGCGGTGGCGATCGCCGCGTACACCCTGCCGGGGACGCTCGGAACGGTTCTGTTCGGTCGGTGGCTCAGTGGTCGCGGTGGTGCCCAGTTGGCCGCGTGGGATGCGGTTCTACGGACCGTGATGCCGCGCTGATTCCGGTGGCGCAGCTGGCCGGAGTGCTGGACATCTGGCTGTACACGGTGTTGCTTGGACTCTCCTCGCTGCTGCGGTCGTGGGGGTCGGCCGGTCGATTCACGCTCGTCGCCGAACTACTCCCGCCGAAACACCGCCTGGCGGGTAACGCGCTCATCGGTCTTTTTGCCGAGGCCTCAGTCCTGTTCGGCCCTGCCCTCGCAGCGGTGATCATCGGTCTTGGTGGCGCGGTCGTCGTCATCGCCATTGACGCCGCGACGTTCGCCGTCCTGGCGGGCACCTACCTGCTCGCGGTGCCGAAGACGGCGCGCGTTCCGCTCGAAGCACGGAGGTCGTCTGGTCTCGCCGGCTTGGCTGGGATCTCACGTGACCGTGGCATGCTCGGTCTCTCCATCCTGACCTTCGGCTTCTTCTTCCTGTACGGGCCGATACTGGTGGCGCTGCCGGTCCACGTTGCGGAGGGTTCCGGCGACTCGGCCGGAACCCTCGCCGCGTTCTGGGCGGTCTTCGGTGTCGGCGCGATCGTCGGCGGTTTCGCCGCTGGCTACCTACGGCGCTGGCGGCTGTGGCCGGTCACCATCACCATCGTGCTGGCCTGGGGCGTCGCCCTGCTGCCGCTGGGTGCCGGGGCGCCAACGGGGGTGGCGCTCGTCATGTTCGCTGTGGGTGGGCTCGTCTGGGCCCCCTTTCCGCCACCACGATGGCCCTGTTGCAGGGCCAGACCGAGGGGGTGTCGAGAGCTCAGGTGATCGCCGTGTACAGCGCGATCGGGACTCTCTCCGTGCCGCTCGGCACCCTTGCCGGCGGACCGATGATCACCAGCTTCGGTGCTCAGCCCACCATTCTCGGCTGCGCCGGACTGACGCTGGTCCTCGGCTCGGTGGCGGCAGCTGTCGTGATCGGTCGGGCTCGCCGGCGGTCGGACGGCGAGGCCGCGGCCGAGTATCGGCCCAGCGCGGAGTCCGCAGCCAGGGGGCGTAAGGATATTCATGTTCGTCTGGTTTGGTGGATTTAGCCGTATTCAGGGCTCCGTGCCGCTTCCCTTTGTTTAGCGTGCGGTGGCTGGTATCCCCCGGCGGGTAGCTGAGGAGTGACCTCGACTGGCATCCCCGCCGGGTGGTTCCTTGCCATGCACGGGGAAGGACATCGAGACCGCGATGAACCATCAGCGCCACACCCAGGGAGAGCAGCCCGACCGTCCGGGCGAGGAGCCGGTGCGGCCATGGTGGCGGCGGTGGTGGGTTGTCGGGTTGGCCGGGGCGACCGGTCTGGCGCTCACCGCAGTCGGGGTTGTCGTGACTCCGGCCGGCGAGACGGTCGGACGCGTCCTGCCGGCCGCGTCCGGACCCCCTGTTGACGGGCCACCCAGCGACGACCGTGGGGACGAACGCAACGGTGCGGCCGACAAGGGCGCCGGGGTCAGGGGCGAGGCGGACAAGGGCGTCGGGGGCAGGGGCGAGGCCGACAAGGCGGACAAGGGCGACGGGGGCAGGGGCGAGGCGGGTAGGGGCGACGGGAGACAGGGGGAGCGGCGGGCAGGCAAGCCGGTCCCCTGCGACTCGGATCGGCTGATCGCCGAGATCGCCCTGGCCAACACCGGCGGTGGTGCCGTGCTCGACCTCGCTGAGGGCTGCACCTATCTGCTCACCGCCGACCTCGGTGGCACCGGGCTGCCCGCGATCGTCACTCCGATCACTCTCAATGGTGGCAGGAACACCACCATCGAGCGGGCCGCCGCCGTCGACCAGTTCCGGATCCTCGCCGTGAACGCCGGTGGTGAGCTCACCCTCAACCAGCTGACGATCACCGGCGGACACGCCGCCGAGGGCGGCGGGGGGATCCTCGTCAACACCGGTGGAGCGTTGACCATCAACCACAGCGCCGTCATTCGTAACATCGCCGATATCCTGGGCGGCGGTATCGCCAGCAACGGCACCACCCGGGTCAGGCACTCCAGCATCGAACGGAATATCGGAGACCAGCGCGGCGGTGGGATCTTCAGTGCCGGCCCACTGGAGATCGCGCAGTCCCACGTCCGCGGAAACATCGCCGACCTCGGCGGCGGCATCTTCGCCTCCGACAGCAGCGTGACCGTCAAGGGCGGCAGCATCGCTGACAACTGGGGGCAGTCTGTTGGTGGGCTGTTCGTCTCCGGCGGCATCGGCACGGTTACCGGCACCCGAATCACTGGAAATTCGACCCATTCCGATGGCGGTGGGGTCCGGGTTGGTCTCGGCGGGCAGCTGACGTTGCGGTGGGTCCGCCTGGCTGGCAACACCGCACTGTCCGGTCTGGCCGGCGGTCTCTTCGTCGAGGGGGACATCGGCGGAGGGAGCTACGTCGTCATCGAGGACAGCATCATCAAGAACAACACCGCGATGGCTGCCGCTGGCGGCGGAATCTTCAACGCGGGACAGACGGTGATACGACGTACCCGGATCCTCGGCAACCGGGCCGACTTGGGTGGCGGCATCCACAACTCCGGGACGGTCAGCCTCGCGACGACGAAGGTGGTCGACAATATCGCCGTCACCGATGGTGGGGGAGTCGTCAACGACGGCGGCACGGTGGACCTGAACACCGCCACCGGCGCCATCGTGATCCAGAATCGGCCGAACAACTGCGTCAACGTTGCGGGCTGTGCCGGATAGCAGCCCCGCGATCCGTGCCCGGGCGGCTACCGTTCCCGACCTCCGGTGATCGACAAGGTCAGCGGGGTGACGGATTCGACGGCCGCCGTTCCGTACCGAGAAGGTCCGCGACGCCGTCCTCCCACAGCCCACGCCACCAGGCCATGTCGTGCCCACCCTGGAACTCCCGGTAGGCCACGGTGGGTGGGCTCTCCGCGAGCGCCTCCCGCAGCCGTCGGTGCGGCTCCAGCAGTGTCGGTTCGAGCACGCCCACAGTGAGGAAGAGGCGCACCGGCCCGGCCGTCGTGGCGCGGTCGAGCAGGTCGTGTTGCCACAGCGACGCCGACTGGCTCAGCGCCGCACCCACCGACTCCGGGTGGTCGAAGGCGGTCTTCAGCGCGGTGAGCCCGCCCAGGCTCTCTCCGGTCAGCACGACATCCCGGGGATCGGCGCTCACCGGTACCCGATCGCGTAGCCACGGCAGCAAGAGCGTGACCACCTCCTCGCTCATCGCCCCGTCAATGCTCAGATCGGCCATCCGGCGTGCCGAGGTGCCGCCGGTCTCGACCATTGCCAGGTAGGGCGCGCGGATCGTTCCCGATCTCGTGAGCCGATCGGCGCTGGCGGCGGCGTAGCCGGAGGCGTGCCACACCTCCCCGTCCAGCACCAAGACCAGCGGCCGAGGTGTGTCGTCAGCATCCGGTGGTGGGCAGAGCCACACTGGGCGCCCGGCGGGTGTGACCAGGCGCTGAGCGCGGGGAGACGGTCCTTGCGCGGGCGCTGCCCGCGGTGGCGCGGCGTCCAGCTCCGCCACCGACGCGAGCCGGCCGCTGTGGGTGTGGACGCGTCGCGGGTTGCGGGGGTCGGTGCCGCCCTCCTCGCGGATCGTGCGCATCGCCCACCGTGGTTCGATGTCGGAGAGCGTGCTGCTCCCCGCCGCATCGGTTTCGAGCACTGTGTACGACCCACGCCAGTCGGCGGGTAGGCGGAACGCGGCGTGCCACACGTCGGTGCCCGGCACTCGCTCCATCCGGCTGTCGTCGAGGTCGTAGGTCACTCGATTGACGGTCACGTGGACCGCGGTGGCAGCGGCGGACCGCCACAGGAACGTCACCCGCCGCTCCCCGTCGCCGGCCCCTTCGACCAGGGGCGTACGGCGGGCGACCGTCTCCCAGAACTCCGTCGCCGAGCAGTCGGCTGCGAGCCGGGCGATGCGTGGGCTCGGGGTGCGGCGCGACGGCGGCTTCGGCGGTGCGGGCGGCAGCGTGACCCGGCTCGGGCCATCGGTGAGCTTCACGTCTGTTCCTTCGGTCCTGCGTCCCAGCGGTGACGTCATGCGGCGGCGGTGTTCCGAGCGGCGATCGGGATGACCAGCGGTGTGCCGAACACCGGGTCGGTGACGACGCGGGCTTCCAGCCGGAAGACGTCGTGCAGCAACTGCTCGGTGAGCACCGTCTCCGGGGCGCCGGTGGCCGCGACCGCGCCGTCGTGCAGCACCACGAGATGGTCGGCGTAGCGCGCTGCCTGATTCAGGTCGTGCAGCACCAGGACCACGGTGCGTCCCTGGTCGCGGTTGAGTTGCCGGCACAGTTCGAGCACCTCGAGCTGGTGCGAGATGTCGAGGTAGGTGGTGGGCTCGTCCAGGAGTAGCACCGGCGTCTCCTGGGCGAGGATCAGCGCGATCCACACCCGCTGCCGTTGGCCGCCGGACAGCTCCTCGACGGCGCGGTCCGCCAGCTCCGCCACCCCGGTCGCCGCGAGCGCCCGGGCCACCGCCTCCTCGTCCTCGTGGCTCCACTGCTGCAACATTCGCTGGTGCGGGAAGCGGCCACGGCCGACGAGGTCGGCGACGGTGATACCGGCCGGCGCCACGGAGGACTGTGGTAGCAGCCCGAGTCGGCGGGCCAGTTCCTTCGGGGCCAGCCGCTGCACGTCCTGGCCATGGAGCAGTACCTGGCCGGTCTTGGGGCGGAGCAGTCGCGCGAGCGCTCGCAGCAGCGTTGATTTGCCGCACGCGTTTGGGCCGAGGATCACGGTTACCGCGCCGTCCGGGATGGAGACGTCAAGATCGTGAGCGACCTGACGTGACTCGTACGCGAGCGTCAGGCGGGCTGCCTCGAGAGCGGGTGGGGAGGTCATGGGGTCCTTCCGGCTCAGACCTGCTTGGCGCGGGTCAGCATCCAGATCAGGTATAGGCCACCGACGATGCCGGTGACTCGGCCGATGGGGACCGCGGCGGTGATCGGCAGCAGCCGGGTGACCGTGTCGGCGAGTATCAGCAGGCACCCGCCCATCGCGGCGGCGCTGACCACCGGCATGCGACGCCAGCCGGTGAGCCGGACCACGAGTTGCGGTGCGGCCAGGGCGACGAACGCGATTGGTCCGGCGGCTCCGGTGGCCAGCCCGGCGAGGGCTACCGCGGCGAGCATGAGCAGCACCCGGGTGCGCTCCACCCGGACCCCGAGCTGCTGGGCGATGTCGTCGCCCATCTCGATGAGCGATGCCCGGCGGGCGAGGGGGAGAACGAGCGGTGCGAGAACGAGCACACCGACCGCGACCGGCAGGGCGTGCGTCCAGGTACGGGCGTCGAGTGAACCCGACAGCCACAGACTGGCGGTGTACACCTGGTTCAGATCTCCGGTCACGAGCAGCAGCCCGTTCACCGCGCCGAGCACGGCGCTCACCCCGATCCCGATCAGGATCAGCCGGTAGCCGCCGGTCACGCCGCCCCGACGGGAGAGTATATAGACGACTATCGCGGTGAGTAGCCCTCCGGCCACCGCACCCAGTGACACCTGTAGGGCCTCGGCCTGGAAGACGATGATCTGCACGATCGCCCCGGTCGCCGCTCCGGTGGTGAAGCCGATCACGTCGGGTGATCCGAGCGCGTTGCGGGACACCGACTGGAAGATGGCCCCGGAGATACCCAGCGCGGCCCCGGCGGAGAGCGCGGTGATCACGCGGGGTAGTCGCAGACCCCGCACGACCCGGTCGTGCTGGGCGTTCCCGGAGGTGTCGACGACCGCCGCGACCACCTCGGCGAACGAGAGTCGCAGCGTGCCGATCGCCATCGCCGCGACGCCCAGGGCCGCGCCGACGACCAACAGGACGACCGTGATCGTCACCAGCCGCGGCGAGATCACCAGGGAGGTCCCGCCCACCCGCCACACCTGTCGCCCCTCGGGGAGCAGCCGGGCCGGGGTCACAACCGCACCATTCGGCGGCGTCGCACCAGCAGGACGAAGAACGGCCCGCCCAGAATCGAGACCATGATGCCGACGCTCACCTCACCGCTGGCGGGGAGGGCCCGGCCGAGGGTGTCGGCGACAACGATGAGCGCAGCGGCCAGGGCGCCCGAGTAGGGCAGGACCCAGCGGTGGTCCACACCGGCCAGGAGCCGGGCGAGGTGCGGCGCGGCCAGCCCGAGAAAGGCGATCGGCCCGGCCGCTGCCGTGGCAGCACCGGCGAGCACGATAACGGCGATGCCCGCGGTTGCCCAGACCCGGGTGGGGCTGCCCCCCAGTGACCGGCTGAGCTCTTCGCCGAGCATCGCCGCGTCGAGCGGACGTGCGAGGGCGTAGGCGAGCAGGAGCCCGGCGGTGGCGAGGAGGCCGGCGGCGATCAGTACGTCGGTGCCACGGCCGGCGAGCGAGCCGACCATCCAGTGCCAGTAGCGGTCGTAGACCTGCTCGGTGCTGTTAACGAGAATGAGGTGGGTCAGGGCCATGAGAACGACGGTGAGGGCGGCGCCGGCAAGCACGAGCCGTACCGGGTTGGTGCCGGTGCGCAGGCCGCCAAGCAGGTAGACGATGATTCCGGCGATTCCCGCGCCGAGGACGCCGAGCCACATGTAGCGGGACGGCTCGGTCACGCCGAAGAACGCGATGCCGGCGGCGATGGCGGTCGCCGCCCCGGCGTTGACGCCGAGTAGGCCCGGCTCCGCCAGCGGGTTGCGGGTGAGCGCCTGCATGACCGCGCCGGCGACGCCCAGGCTTACCCCGACCACGATGCCGAGCAGCGCACGGGGAATGCGTTGATGGACGACGAGCAGGTGCGCCGAGTTGGTCGGGTCGAACGCGGTCACCGCGTCCCAGGTGGTGGTGAGAGGGATGGCCCGGGTGCCGACGGTGGCACTGGCGAAGGTGCCGATCACCAGTACGGCCGAGAGCAGAAGCAGCCCGGTGCCGCGGTACCGCCGGCGTGGGCTGGTGATTGTGGTCGGGACCGTCCGGACCGGGTGGGGGCGCGGCCGCCCCCACCCGGGCGCCGGGTCACTCGGCGAAGCGGGCGACGACGCCATCAACGATCTCGGTCGCGCTGTACGGGTCCACTCGGAATGAGTTCGGCCCGAGACCGTATACCTGGCCCTGCTGGACCGAGGGCACGTTCGCGAGCACCGGGTCCACGGCGAAGGCCTGTGCGCCCGCGTCGTCCTTGCTCAGGATGAAGGTGGTCTCCGCGGTCAGGGTGGTCAGGTTCTCGTACGCGGTCCAGACGAAGTCCTCGCGAAGTTGACTTCGGGTGTTCCACTCCGGGTTCGGGTCCTCGAGGGTGAACCCCAGGTCACTGAGGAGACGGGCCTGGGCGGAACCGCGGCGCGCGATTGGGTTGCTTTCCCCGGCGCCGTTGAACGAGATCACGTTCGCGCTGCCGTCCGGCGCCTGGATCTTCGATGCTGCCTCCCGGACCGAGTCGTCGAACGCGCTGACGGTCTGCTCGGCCTCGGCCACCAAGCCGGTGGCCTGCCCGAGCGTCACGGCGAGCTCCTGCCAGGTCTGCCCGCCGTAGTCGACGACGATCGTCGGGGCGATCTCGCGTAGTTCGCCGATCTGGTCCACCAGCGAGTCGGCGCCGCTGGCGGAGACGATGACGAGGTCGGGCGCGTGGGCGTAGACCGCCTCCAGGTCAATCTTCCCGGCGGGCCAGAGGTTGGCGACGTCGCGTTCGTCCGCCACTTCGGCCCACTGGGCGAAAAACTCGCCGGTTGCCCCGGAGCCGGAGGCCACCACCGGGGCGTCGAAGGCGAGCAGGGTGCCGGTCACCGATACGGAGGTGGAGACGATCGCCTCGGGTTTGTTCGGGATCTCGGTGGTGGAGCCGTCGGGGTTGGTGAAGGTACGCGGCCACCCGGCCTCCTGGGAGACGGCTGGTCCCGTGCTGCCGGTGTCGGAGGTGCTGGAGCAGCCGACTGTGGCCAGGGCGGCGAGGGCGGTGACGGTGATGCCCGCGAGGATCCGGGCGGGCGAGGGGTAGTGCACCATAACGATCCTTGTTCGGGCCGGAGCGCGACACGCTCCAGCTAAGTTAGGTAAGGCTAACCTATCGAAGTTGAACCATAGAGGTCGCCGGGAGGCATGACGGCCCGGGTTGCGGTCAGGACCGCGAGCGGATCGTGGTTTGGCGGCAGGCGGGCCCTGTTCGGGGACTAATTTTCGGGTTCATGTTCATATGAGGCCTTTGTCGGCTTAGGTTCGGGTGTCGGCTACCGCCGGTTCGGTAGCCGAGGGACGCCGCGCCGGGCTGGCCCCGGTCGGCGGAGTTCCTCGCCGTGAAGGGAAAGGCACCGACACCCGCGATGAGGTATCAGGACCACGACCACAGAGGTGGACCGGCGCGGCCGGGCGCGAACCGCACCCGGGCCCGGCGGTGGTCTGCCACCGGGTTGGCTGTGGCGACCAGCGTCGCGCTCGCCCTGGTCGGCCTCGCTGTCGCCCCGGCCGCCCACGCGGTCGGACGCACCACCACCGAGGCCGATGGGCAGAAGCGGCCGAAGGGTACGGCGGTCGCCTGCGACGCGGACGCGCTGATCGCCGCGATCACGTCCGCCAACGCCACCGGCGGTGGCGTGTTCGACCTGGCCAAGGACTGCACCTACCTGCTCACCGCCGACATCGACGGTGCCGGTCTGCCCGCGATCGTCACCCCGATCACCCTCAA
>NZ_AXVR01000086.1 GCF_000484695.1 Salinispora cortesiana
AAGATCATCAGAGTCGCGCTCGTCCCACAACTCCCGCCCGACCGGTCATCAACACGGACAGAACACCTCAAGCCGGAACAACGCCGGGGCCGTGCGTTGTCCAGCCCGAAGAAGGACATCGCCACCACCTGGCCGAGCGGCCAGAGCAGCAGCACCCCGATGATCGCCAGGCCGGGCAGGAGTAGCAGATACGGGAGGCGGTCCGGCCGACGACGCCGCCGCACGGGGGTGCCTCGCGCGGCGGTCGTCTCCGGTGCCTCGGTCAAGGCGGTCACCGGTCGTTGAGGATGCTTTCCATCTCTGCGGCCGCGTCGGCGGTAGCCTCCTCGACCGTCTTCTGCCCCTTGATGACCGAGCTGTTCATCGCCTGGGTCACCGTCCTGGTCCGGCTGATCTCCACCCACTTCGGGGTGAGCGGCGTGAGCCTGGTATTCCGCATCGCGGTGGCGAACGAGGCCATGATCTTGTCGTTGGTGTACCGGTCGTCGCCGACCAGATCCCGGTAGACCGGGAAGAAGCCGAGGCTCTCGGCGAACGCCGCGTCGTTCTTCTTACTCAGCAGCACCGTGAGGTAGTCCCAGGCCAGGTCCTTGCGCTCGCTGTCCTCCCACACCGCGAGGTCGGAGCCGCCGGCGAAGACGGGTGCGGGCTCGCCGTCGAGACCGGGAATGGGAAAGGTGCCCCAGACCTGCTCGATCTCGGGATTGTCCTTCGTGATGGCGCCCTGCTGCCAACTGCCGGCGAAGGCCATGGCGGCATTGCCGGTGGCGAACTGGGTTCGGGCGTCGATCTCGTTCCAGCCAGCAGCGGCGGGCGGAGCCACCTCGTGCACGGTGACCAGATCGGTCCAGAACCTGACCGCCTGCTGTGCCGCGGGCGTGCGGTAGCCGGAGGTCCAGGTGTCGCCCTCCTTGGTCGCGATCTGCGCACCGGCGGCCCAGAGGAACGAGTAGAAGGGCAGCTCCGAGTTGCCGGGCAGCGCGATCCCGTAGGTATCCGGCTTCTTCGCCTGCACGGCCTTCGCGGCGGCGACCAGTTCATCCCAGGTCTTCGGCGGCTCCGCGACGCCGGCCTCGGCGAACCAGTCGGTGCGGTAGTAGATGCCGCGCACGCCGGCGTACCACGGAATGCCGTACTGCTCCCCGTCGAGCTGGGCGTTGCGTACCAGGTCGGGGAGGATGTCCTGACCCTCGTCCCAGTCACCGAAGCGCTCCGTGAGATTGGCCAGGGCCCCCTGCGCCGCCCACCCCTGGGTCTCGGTGTTGCCCAACTCGGTGACGTCCGGCCCCTCGCCACCGGCGAGCGCCGCCTGGAACTTCTTCGGCGCCTCGAGCCAGGGGAGGTACTGCACCACCACGTCGGTCTCCGGACGCAGCTGACGGAACTCGGCCTCGACCCCCTCGAGGAACCTGGTCTGCGCCTCGCTGCCCTCGCCCATCATCCAGACAACCAGCTCGCTGCGGTCGGCTGCCGCGTCCGAGCCGCCACAGGCTGACAGCACCATCACCGCCGAAGCCACAACGGCGGTGACCGGGGCCAACCGCTTCCACCTGTTCACGCCATTTCTCCCTCGCATCGCCGACGCAAAGCTTCCGCGCCGCATGGTAGGAAAAATTCCGTTGCTACAGGGGGCACCGTTGCGCGGGGTAACGACCGCGATCCAAGCAACCGGATGCCGGATCACCGGTGGGCGCTGCCACCGCGCCAGCCCAGGCGCGCCACCACGGCCACCGCGATGGCGGCGAAGACAACCTGGAGCAGCAGCTCACGCCAGTCGAACCCGTCCGCTTCGGCGAAGCCGACGGAGCGGGCGACGATCGCCCCGAGCAGCGCGGCACCGACACCGATCAACAGGTGCAGCCAGCCGGGCATGTCCTGCCGGCCCGGCACGACCAGACGGCCCAGCGCACCGACGATCAGACCGACGAGCAGGGTGGTGAGGATGCCGGAGACGGTCAGCTCCACGGTCGTTCTCCTCTGCCGGGAAGGCGAGTCCGGTGTGACCGGCGACGCGGTGGTGCACCGTTCCCGACCTGAGAAGCCCCAAACCGGCCCCGCCTGCAGCCAGGTCACCAGAGCCACTCCCGGCCCAGCCCCACTACCGCCAGGTCACCAGAGCCACTCCCGGTCCGGCCCCGCAGCCACGCCGAGACCCGCACCGGGGCCAGGGCCCCGGACAGACGCCGGGGTGCCCTGCTATGCCGCGGCCGCTGCGCTCACTTCTTACCGGATGTCTTGCCGCCGCCACCGGAGTCCGCGGAGAGCGCGGCGATGAATGCCTCCTGCGGCACCTCGACCCGACCCACCATCTTCATCCGCTTCTTGCCTTCCTTCTGCTTCTCCAGCAGCTTGCGCTTACGGCTGATGTCACCGCCATAGCACTTCGCCAGAACGTCCTTGCGGATCGCGCGGATCGTCTCCCGGGCGATCACCCGGCTGCCGATCGCCGCCTGGATGGGCACCTCGAACTGCTGGCGGGGAATCAGGGACCGCAGCTTCGCGGCGATGGTGGTGCCGTAGGCGTACGCCTTGTCCTTGTGCACGATCGCGCTGAACGCGTCAACCGGCTCGCCGTGCAGCAGGATGTCCACCTTGACCAGGTCGGAGGCCTGCTCGCCGGAGGGCTCGTAGTCCAACGACGCGTACCCCTTGGTACGGCTCTTGAGCTGGTCGAAGAAGTCGAAAATAATCTCCGCCAGCGGCAGCGTGTAGCGCAACTCCACCCGGTCGGCGGAGAGGTAGTCCATGCCGAGCAGCGTGCCCCGGCGGCCCTGGCAGAGCTCCATGACCGCGCCGACGAAGTCGTTCGGGGTCAACACCGTGGCCCGCACCACCGGCTCGTACACCTCAGCGATCTTGCCGGTCGGGTACTCACTCGGGTTGGTGACCACGACCTCCTCGCCGTCCTCGTTGATGGCGCGGTAGACCACGTTCGGGGCGGTGGAGATCAGGTCGAGGTTGAACTCCCGCTCCAGCCGTTCCCGGATGATCTCCAGGTGCAGCAGGCCGAGGAAGCCGCAGCGAAAGCCGAAACCGAGCGCACCGGAGGTCTCCGGCTCGTAGGTCAGCGCCGCGTCATTGAGCTTGAGCTTGTCCAACGCGTCCCGCAGGTTCGGGTAGTCCGACCCGTCGATCGGGTAGAGGCCGGAGTAGACCATCGGCTTCGGGTCCTTGTACCCGCCGAGCGGCTCCTCCGCCGGCCGCGCGTTGATGGTGACGGTGTCACCAACCCGCGACTGCCGGACATCCTTCACGCCGGTGATCAGATACCCCACCTCGCCGACACCGAGGGCGTCGGCCTTGACCATCTCCGGGGAGATCACACCGATCTCCAGCAGCTCGTGAACCGCGCCGGTGGACATCATCTTGATCCGGTCCCGGGCGTTGATCTGCCCGTCAACCACCCGGACGTAGGTGACCACGCCCCGGTAGACGTCGTACACCGAGTCGAAGATCATTGCCCGGGCCGAGGACTCCGCCACACCGACCGGCGGGGTGAACTGCCGGACGATCTCGTCGAGCAGGTACGGCACGCCCTCGCCGGTCTTGCCGGAGACCCGGATACAGTCCGCCGGATCGCCACCGATCAGGTGGGCCAGTTCCTCGGCATACTTCTCCGGCTGCGCCGCCGGCAGGTCGATCTTGTTGAGCACCGGGATGATGTGCAGATCGTTCTCGAGCGCCAGGTAGAGGTTGGCCAGCGTCTGCGCCTCGATGCCCTGGGCGGCGTCAACCAGCAGGATCGCGCCCTCGCAGGCCGCCAGAGAACGGGAGACCTCGTAGCTGAAGTCAACGTGCCCAGGGGTATCGATCATGTTGAGCACGGCGCTCTCGCCGGCCCGCTCCCCCTCCCGAATCGCCCACGGCATCCGGACGGCCTGACTCTTGATGGTGATCCCGCGCTCCCGCTCGATGTCCATCCGATCGAGGTATTGCGCCCGCATCTGTCGGGGGTCGACCACGCCGGTGAGCTGCAACATCCGGTCGGCCAGGGTCGACTTCCCATGATCGATGTGGGCGATGATGCAGAAGTTCCGGATACGCGCCGGTTCGGTGGCACCAGGAATGTTCGCGCCGGAATCGAGCGTCGGTGGCACAGCGGTCCGTTCTGGTCGACTGACGTTGAGCGGGCCGGCGCGGCACCGGCCCCCTCTATGCTCCCACGCCACGCTCGCGGGTCCGCTGTGCGGGCAAACCCGAGCGCACCCTGCCGACGAACCGGGCCAACTCAGCGGCAGGCCGGACCGCCTCGCCCGGCAGCCCGATAGCTCACTGGTAACTGGATGAACTCGATTATTCGCCCGGTGGCTCGACGAAGAGGGTGGCGAGTTTCGGAAGCCGGCGGCGAGCCTCATCCGCGTCGTCGAAATCCCAGAAGTCATTCAGGTCCGGCACCGGAACCGGGTCCCGGTGCGCCGGCAGCTCGGTCGCGGTCACCTTCCGATACGCCTCCCACGGCACCGCCAGCATTCGAGCGCAGGCGAACTCCGCACCCGACAACGACGCGGTCCGCACCGGTGGCAGCTCGGCCAGCGAGTCCGGCTCGGCGACGGCACGCGCGAACACTTCGCGCCCCTGGGTCATCAGCCAGCCGCGAAAGTCGTGGAAGCCGTCGTCGGAGATGCCTCCGTTGATCAGGTACGCCGCACCCCAGAGGTCCACTCGGTACGAGGCGGCCAGCACCCGGGCCTGATGCCGCGTGTATCCGAGGATCTCTTCCGGCTCCCGCGCCGCAAGCAGGTCCACAACCCGAACGGCGACCGCATCCGGCGCTCCCCCGCCCCCTACCCGGGCCTCGTCGATCAGCTGCCAGAAGTCGTCGGTCCGCATGACCCGCCAGTCTTCCAGAGCCACCGGTCACGGGCGCCTAACCACCTCCTTCGAACCCCACCGGTCACCGGCACCCAACCACCTCCCCGACCCACCGGTCACGGCTCACCGGCGACACCCGCCGCGCCCGCATCGACACAGTGCCTCTTTACCGTCGACACGTTGCCCTCTTTACCCGGCGGACCGGCAAATCCGTACGACACTGGAAGGATGCCGAGTTCACCCCCGCGCCCCGTGACCACCCGCCGGCCCGGCTGGTCCGACCTGCCAGTGGGTATGCGGGCAGCCCTCGCCGACCGCCTCGGCGCCCCCGTGGTCGCCACCCGCATCGCGACCGCCGGCTTCACCCGAGGCTTCGCCGGAGTGCTCTCCGCCGCCGACGGTGGCCGGGCCTTCGTCAAGGCCGCGCCCCACGACTCCCATTTGGCCAACTGGTACTGGCGAGAGGCGACGGTCCTGGACCGGCTCCCACCCGGGCTGCCGGCACCCCGAACCCGCTGGACCCTGGCGGAGTCCGGCTGGTTCGCCGTCGCCCTCGACGTGGTTGACGGCTATCCACCCAGACACCCGTGGGAGCCGTCGGAGCTGACCACCACCCTGACCGCGTACGCGGAGGTCGCCGCCGCCCTGGACCCACCGCCCAGCGACCTCGCCGCGCTCAACCCGCCACACCTGGCCGACCTGGCCCAAGCCGACATCCTCCGCTGGGGTGACGTGGCAGCAGGCCGAGAGCCCGCTCCGCCGCTGCCGGCCGGGCTCGAGCAGCTGCTGCCCGAACTGGTCGGGCTCGAGTCCCGGCTCCCGGGGTACCTCGCCCCGGCGTCCGGGTTGATCCACGGCGACCTACGGCCGGACAACGTGCTACTCACCTCGCACGGGCAGGTGTGGTTCTGTGACTGGACCTGGCTCTGCCGCGGTCCGGCCTGGTTCGACCTGGTCACGCTCCTCCTCGGGGGACAGGCCGTGGAGCAGCAGGAGGTCACCGTCGCAGCGTTGGCCGGGACCAGCGGCGCAAGCCCCCTGACCGAACCAGCAGGCTCCTCCTACCCGGAGGCCACCGTCGGACCGACGCCCGCCCTGACCACCGACTGGCTGGACGCCGCCTTCGTGGCCCACCCGGCTGCCGCCGACGCCCCGCCGGATGCCCTGGATGTCACGCTGGCCGCACTGGCCGGCTATTTCCTCACCACCGCAGCCACGGTGCCGGAGACCGCGACCGAGCAGCTCGCGGCCCACCAGCGCCGCAGCGGTGAATACGCGCTCACCTGGCTCGCCCACCGGCAGGGCTGGAGCTGAGCCCCGCGCCGGAGGCGAAGCACCGCTGCCACGCACACCGCGCCTGTCGGCGGCTGGGAGGCGGCTTTTGGCGCTACCCGAGCGACCTGGTAGCCTGGCACTTCGCGCGACGATGACGCATGCTCGCCGCGTGGATGCAGACCAACCCGAGCTATCAGACGAGGCTGTCGCGTGGCGAACATCAAGTCCCAGATCAAGCGCAACCGGCAGAACGAGAAGCGCCGGCTGCGTAACAAGTCGGTCAAGTCGTCGCTGAAGACCGCCATCCGCAAGTTCCACGAGGCCGCCGAGACCGGCGACGTGGAGAAGGCGACGGTTCTCATGCGCGATGCCGCCCGCAAGCTGGACAAGGCCGCCAGCAAGGGCGTTATCCACGCCAACCAGGCTGCGAACCGTAAGTCGGCTATCGCCAAGCGCGTGGCGTCGTTCTCCGCCTGAGCAGGCCATACCAGTTCAGGACGAAACCCCGGTCCGATCCGGTCCGGGGTTTTGTGCTGCCCGCCGCACGCGTCTGATGCTAACCGGAGCGGCGGTCGGGCTGCCGAAGTTTCAGCGCTCGACCGGGGGCGCTGCGCTCACGGGCAACTCCCGCGCTGCGCTCGGTGGCAACTCCCGCGCTGCGGCCGGAGCCATCTCCCCTGGGCGCTGCAGCGCGGACGAGACGACCACGCCGGGAACGCTGTGCCAGATCCAGCCAACCCGCGCGGTGCCGACCACCGGCTCCATCTGGTGGCGGAAGCGGTCCCGCTCCTGGTCGGGCACATGCGCCGCGGAGCGGACGACCCACGCCGCCACCACGTCGTTGATCTTCACCATCACCGCGACCATCGCCGGCAGCACCAACACCGACCACCAGCTGACCAGTTCAGCGAGCGCCAGTAGCGCCGCCAGCGCGACGGCCCCCTCGAAGAAGACGAAGCAGAGCACCCCACCGGGGTTGACGAACCGCAGCCCCAGCAGGCGCGCATACAACGGCCGGTAGCGCTCCTCCTCCGCCACCAGGGTGGCCCACGACCTCGGTCCGGTCACCGGGCGCCGCCCTGCCGCGCCGCTGCCACCGAGAAGACGGCCCGCTCCAGCGCGTACGCCCGGTCGTCCGAGCCCCCCTTCACGGCCGCGTTGCACTCGGCTGCGGCCCGCATGGCCTGCACCAGCCCCTCCGGCGTCCAACCGCGGCTCTGCCGCTGTGCCCGCTCAATCTTCCAGGGCGGCATGCCGAGGGAACTGGCCAGTTGGTAGGGGCTTCCCCGACCGGCGGAGGCGACCCGAGCCACGGTACGCACACCGTCGGCGAGCGCATCAGCGATCGGCACCGGGTCAACACCGACATGCAGCGCCCAACGCAGGGCTTCCAGCGCAGCCGGCACGTCGCCCACCATCGTCGCATCGGCGACGGTGAAGCCAGACACCTCGACCCGTCCCCGGTAGTACCGGGCCACCGTCTCCGGGCTGATCTTCCCGTCGGTGTCGGCCATCAACTGCGAGCAGGCGGCGGCGAGTTCGCGCAGGTCATTACCGACCGCCGCGAGGAGCGCCTCGGCGGCGGCGTCGGTACACCGGCCACCCGCCCGCCGAAACTCGTCGCGGACGAACGCCACCCGCTCCCGGTGCCCCTTCAGCCGAGCAGCCGGCACCACGGTCGCGCCGGCCGCCTTCAGCCCGTCCGCGAACGCCTTGCCCTTGGCCGCACCGAGGTGGAGCACGACCAACTGCACCTCGGGGTCAGGGTTCTTCGCGTAGTCGAGGAGGGCCGCCGCCAGGTCCTTGCGCGCGTCCTGGCCGGACCGCAGGATCAGCAGCCGCCGTCCGCCGAAGAGCGACGGGCTGAGCATCTCCGCGATCTCACCGACGCTGAGGGAGCCGGCTTGATATTCACGTACGTCCACCTCCGGATCCACACTCCGGCTCTGGGCGACCGCCTCGCTGACCGCGCGAGTAGCGAGGAGTTCCTCGTCACCGAGGACGAGCAGAATCGGAGCGAGGCTGGCGGCGGTCACGCCGCCCATATTCGCATGGTCAGCCGAGCACGCCAGCCCGGTCGTCTGCCCTCCGATGCCAGAGCCCGCACTCAGCGCAAATCCCGACTTTTACGTCTGTTTCGCCTTGAAAACTGACATACCGAGCGCCGGGTGGGGCTCCCAGCGCTCGGTATGACGACGACGGCGCCTTGAACACCTATCCCGGGCTAGTAGCCGCCCCGAACCCGTCGTAGTGCGTCAACGACATCCGCGCCGCCCTCGGGGGTCGTACCGGCATCGATGTCAGCCACTGGTGAAGCCATTGCCGTCGGTACCCAAGCTCCCAGACCCAGCCCGGTCCGGCACGCCTCCGGTCAAACCGCCCACCTATAGTCGGCCGCATGTACTTCGTGTGTCGCTGGCGGGAGGAATCGCCGTTCAGCAAGCGGGTGGTCACCCTGCCTGACGCGACCGTGCTCGACTGGTTCCGCCGCGGCTGGGAGCACGACGACCCGGACGTATGGATCGATAGCGAGTTGGGCGGCGACGTCTACGGCCTGGAGTCGATCTTCGAGGAGGTCCGGAAGCGGGACCTGCCCCAGCCGGAGACCGTTGACGAACTGCGCGAATTGCTGCACGAACACCTCTGGGTGGAGGGTGCCGACAAGGACAACTTAATTCGGCTCAGCGAGCACGCCCTGAGAGTGCGTACCGATGACGACGAAGTAGACCTGGCCTACTACTTCGTCGACGACGAGGCCGCCGCGTCGTCCGACCGGTTTGCATTCCTACTGCACGACACCTGGCCCATGCCCAGCACGGCTGCGCCCGACGCGACCTTCGACCACGGAATACCGGTTCGTACCGTCCGGCTGGCCCCGCCCGGGCCGGAGTCCGTCTTCTCGGTCCACCTGTGCTGGCAATCGCCCGACACTATCCGGAACCTGGATCTGGCCGGCGCCACCGTCTTCCCTGGCCTGACCTTGCCGGACCTCGCCGCCCACCTGCGCGGCGTCAACGACGCCGACACCCACCATTGGCCGCACGACGCCCGACTCCTGCGGGCCCTCGTCGCCCCCGGAGAGAACGACATCGGCCCTGCGCTGGAGCGCTACGCCCGGCTACCCGGGTACGCCCCGTTGCCCGCCGACGTCGACCCAGCACCCGCGCACGCCCCGATCCTCGGGGACATGCTGGAACTGCCGCACACGGAGCGGCCCATCGAGTCGCTGATCCGGTTGGACCCGCACATCGCGCAGGCCGCCCGGTACATCGACGGCTTCTTTGGGTTCGATCAGTGGTTCCTCTTCGACACTCGATGGGCGGCGGCCCACTCGGACCTGGCCCGCTCGCTGCTGCGGTACACCACTCACTGGGATCCGTACGAGACGTAGATCCTCACCGCCGGCTACGACCGACTCCTCGTCAGAACCAGCCCACACCGTGCCCCTGTTCGACACGAGGCCAGCGCCCGCAACCCAGCAGACAACCCGGATATCGTGACGGCAATGGCCGACCAGGGGCGGATGCGCCAAGCCCACCTCAGTCGCCGTGCGCTCCTGCAAGCGGAGCCTGGAAGCCTGATCGCAGCACTGCCTGAGAGCGGCCCGACCCACGAGACAAAGACCGTCCGGATCGATCCGGCTATCGTGGACCACTTCACGCGAATGCGCTGCGTACTCGTGGAATCCGACAACCGAATCGGTGCCGCCACGACCCTGCCGACCGTGCGAGGGCAACTCGGGCTCATCGCCGAGTACCGCAGAGCCACCCCAACACCGGTATGACCCCTGCCGCTCGCCCCTTCGACGTCGCCTTCGTCGGTCGGGCCAACGTCGACCTCACCACTCACGTCCCCCACCGCGCCAGTCCGGGACGCACCACCTTTGGATCACCACTGACCACCCGTCCCGGCGGGAAGAGCCTCAACCAGGCCATCACCACCGCCCAACGAGGTGGACGCACCTGTCTCATCGCCAACATCGGGTCCGACTCCTGGGGCCACCAAATCCACACCGCCCTCACCGAGACAGGCGTTGACACCCGCTATCTCACACACATCCCCAATACCGCCACCAGCGCTGCCGTCATCGAGGTCACCCCCGACGGCGAAAGCTACATCACCCTTTCCCTCTCCCCCGCCACCGAACTCACCAGGCACGACATCCGGCAGGCCACCACCACCCTCAACAGCCGGGCCATAGTCGTCCAACTCGACCTACCCGCCGAACCCGTCACCACCCTGCTACATCAACGTCCCGCGCCAATCGTCATCGGCAACCTCGTCCCCCACGCCAACCTCCACCCCAACCTGCTACGCCACCTCGATCTCCTCGTGGTCAACCACCACGAAGCCACCGCTATCCTGCGCACCAACACCACCAACCCCCTCCACGCAGCCACCGCCCTACAGCAACTCGGACCCCGCGCCGTCGTCGTCACCGCCGGCCCCGACGGCGCCGCCTACATCTACCCCCGCGGATCCGGAACCATCCCCGCCCCCGCCGTGCCCGTCATCGACACCACCGGCGCTGGGGACGCCTTCCTCGGCGCCCTCGCCCTCGACCTCACCCGACAGACCCCACTACCCGACGCCGTCACCACCGCCACCCACATCGCCGCCCAGACCATCCAACACAGCGGCGCCAACACCACGCTGCCCATGACCAGCCACAACCCGCCAACACCGCCGCAAACATCAGCACCGTGAGCCGCTACGTGAGATGCCGGAGCGCTGCCACCACGAAGCCAATATCGCGGGCAAGCCAACCCGGGACATTCACCAGGTGGTGATCTTGTAACGGTTTCGTGAGGTCCGGAAAGGCGAAAGTGCCTGCCAGGCAAGGGAAAATGGTGATTG
>NZ_AXVR01000087.1 GCF_000484695.1 Salinispora cortesiana
CCTCACCCGGGTCAGCAGGTCCTGCATCCCGTCCGGACCCGTGTCACCGGCATGCTCCGCGATCGTCCAGCAGTTCTTCCGCGGCAACGGCGCCAGCAAGCCCCGGACAAAGTCACGCACCCGACGGCGAGGCTCCGGCCTACGGAAACGCTGCCCGACCGTCAGCATCAAGTCGTCGAACAACACCCGCCACCGCTGGGCGTCTACCCTGTATCCGGCAGCCACCGCTGCATCATGGTCAGTCCACACAACCGTCCATGATCGGCGGTGGCTGCCCTCGTTCCCGCGTCGCATCAAACCGCAGCTCAGTCAAGGTCAACAACCCCGGCTGGAGTATTAGGCCGAACCCGAAGATGGTCAGGCGGCCGGAGCACCTACCGCCTCCGCCAACCGAATAGCCACTTTAGGTGCTCCGAAACCTAACATAAAATAGCTACGAACCGAGCGCAGCGGCACAACAGCTTGGGGGAAACATGAACCGGATCGAGGTGGGCCCCCATATTCAGATCCTCGGTCCCATCCAAGCGACGATCGGCGGTAGCGAGATCGACCCGGGCTCCCCGAAACAGCGAGCAATCCTCGCCCTTTTAGCGCTTCGGGCCGGACGACATGTGCCACTCGATGAGGTGATCGCCGCGCTCTGGGCGGGACCGGCACCGGCCCGGGCCACCAACCTCGTACACACCTACGTCGCCCGGCTGCGCCAGGTGCTGGAGCCGGAGACACCACGCCATCGACGAACCAACGTCATCGCCTCGGTACCCGGCGGATACCGGCTGGCTGTCGGCGTCGGGCAGCTGGACCTGCACGCGTTTCGTGCCGAAGTCCGGGAGGCCGCCGCCCTCCGCGAGCACGGCCAGCCGACCGGCGCCTTCGCCCGCTTCGGCGAAAGCATTGCCCGGTGGCGAGATCCCCAACTCAGCGAACTGGCTGCGCTCCTGATTGAGCAGGACGACATCCGTCCGCTGCGGCAGGAGTTCCTGGCCGCGGCGCTCAACTATGTCGCCCTGGGGCTGGAACTGGAGCGACCGGAGGCAGTCCTGCCCGTTGCCGAACAAATGGCGCTGACCGAGCCACTCAACGAACGGGTACAGGCCCGGCTGTTGCAGACGCTGGCCCGAATCGGCCAGCGGGCTCGGGCCATTGAACGGTATGCCGAGGTCCGCGGGCGACTTCGGCTTGACCTCGGGGTAGACCCCGGGCCCGAACTGTCCGCGGCGTACCGCGAGGTGTTGGAGGCCAAGCCGACCTCGTCGCCCACCCACCAACCGAGCCCGGCTCACGCGCCACCGTGGCGCGGGGCGGCCCCCCTGATCGACGAGCTGACCGGACGATCGGCCGACCTTACAGCAGTCAATGACCTGCTCGACGGGTATCGCCTGGTGAGCCTGACCGGTCCGGCCGGGGTGGGCAAGTCCGCGCTCGGCCTGGCCGTCGCCGAGCAGCAGCGGAGGCGGCACGCCGACGGGGTGGCGGTGGTCGACCTGACGAACGTACGCACCGGGCCCGCTCTCGAGCGGGCGGTGATCGCCGTGGTCGCCCCCGCACCGCGACAAGCGACGGGGCCAGCCGTGTCCCTGGTTCGTCAGCTGGATGACCGACAGCTGCTGCTCGTGATCGACAACGCCGAGTTGGCTACCGACGCGACGGCCGACCTGGCGGACGAGTTGCTCCGGTGTTGTCCCGGCCTCACCGTCCTGTTGACCTCGCGCGAGTTGCTCGGGATGCGATACGAGGCGGTGTATCCGGTCCGGCCGCTGCGCACCGATCCGGAACCAGGATCGTCGACACCTCCACCTGCGCAACAGTTGTTCGCCCGGCGGGCCACGCAGGTGCAGCCCAAGTTCCGACTCGACGAGTCCACCATGCCGGGGGTCACCACGGTGTGCCGGGCCCTTGATGGCCTCCCCCTCGCCATCGAGCTGGCCGCAGCCTGTCTACGGACGCAACGGCTGGACGTCCTGGTCGAGGTCGTCGCCGATCCGCTGCATTGGCTCCGGCCGCCCCGGCGCGGGGTGCCGAGTCACCATCGGTCGCTACACGCTGCTGTGTACCGCAGCATCGAGTTGCTCGACGCGGCGGAGCTGCGCTGTTTCACCGGCCTCGGGGCGATGCCCGCCGACTTCGACCTGGCCTCCGCTGCGGGTGCGGGTGCCGATGCGGCGCTGATCGGTAACCCCCGCGCCGTGCGGATGCTCCTGGACCGTTTGGTCGACAAGTCGGTGCTGGAGGTTCGACACGGTCCGGCCGGCCGAACCTACCACATGCTCGGCACGGTTCACGCATTGGCCCGGCAGCTGTTCCAGGAGGGTGGTTGCGCGGGGGCACCGCCCTCGGCACGGTGCACATGCGGCTGTCACCTCGGCGATTGAGCCAAGGGCAGTCGTAAATCTTACTGAATTATGTTCCGCTACCCTGCTGACCATAGCTCGCAGGCGGAGCGACACCACCTGCTCCCGCACCAGGCGATGCGTGGTGGCGGCTTCAAGAAAAGTTCAAGGAGGTCTCAGCAGAATTCTCGGTGGGTGCCCGGACAACCGTACAGGGGGCTCACATGAATTCAACCTCCGGCGTCTCGCCCTACCTGGCGGACCAGGCCCGAAAGGCAGCCGCCGCACAGGCGATCGACTACATGCGCCAGCACCTGGCGGAGCCGCTGCAGCTGGCCGACCTGGCTCGGGTAGCGCCGTTCAGCCCCTTTTACTTCCACCGGCTGTTCCGAGACGTGACCACGATGACTCCGGCCCGTTTCCTCGCCGCACTACGTATGGCGGAGGCACGGCGGTTGCTGCTGCACACGGATCGGACCATCACCGCGATCAGCCGATGCGTCGGCTACACCAGCGCCGCCACCTTCACCACCCAGTTCTCCCGGTTGGTCGGTACCACACCGGGGTACTTCCGGCAGGTGGCACGCCTGCTCGGTGGTCGCTGCTGCCACATCCTGGCGGAACGACTCCACCGCACGGCCGCAGTAGTCACCCGCCCCCAACTGACCCTGCTCGTGCCCGACAGCGAACCCGGCGACCTGGTGCTGGTGGGCCTGCATGGGAAGGGGCGGAGCGCCGACGTGCCGACCGCCTGGGCGGTGGCCGCCGGCAGTGCGGCCGTTCCGGTCGTCGCCCGGCCCAGCACCTACCATGCCCAGATCGTGCTGGCACGGGCACACAGTACGCTGATCAGCACCCTGGTTGACGAGGAGCCGGCGAGCTACCTGGTCGGTACTGCCGAGGTGGAGCTGACCCAACGCGGCTCGACGGTCGGCCGCATCCTGATCGGACCACCCCGGCCGACCGACCCGCCAGTGCTGGCGATCGGCCCGGTCGGCCGGATCATCGAGACGTTTGCCTTCCTGTCCGAGCCACCGCAGTGGCCGGACTCGGCGCCGCTGGCCGCCGCGCATACCACGGTCGCCAGCGCATAGATTCCCCTTATCCGAGAAGGCTACGCGGCCAACCAAATTCAGCAGTTGAACACAGCGCGGACTCCGAGCACCCCGGCAGGTTCACCCCTGCCCGCAGGCTCACCTCGGGAAGTGTCGCTGGGCCAGTGCCATCACCGCCTTTCCCAGATCAAAGCCCACGCCGGTGTCATTGTGCCGCCGCCCCCTCTCCCCTACGCTTTCGCCCATCACGTCACCCCCTCATGGTGGGAGGTCGATAATGGACAGGAACGACAGCCAGGATTTGCGGTCATTCGCACACGACTCAGCTACCGAGACAGAGACGGCGCTACGACTGACCAAACTCTTGGCCACCTCGCCGATCCCGCCCGAGGAAATGATCAACAATTTGCCACTCTTCCTCCGCCGACATCAGCTGACCGACCTACTCTCCATGGACGCGCTGTACCGGCAGGTCCTCGACGTCCCTGGTGTGATCATGGAGTTCGGGGTCCGGTACGGCCGCCACCTCACCACCTTCGCCGCCCTTCGGGGCGTATACGAGCCGTACAACCCGCTGCGACGCATCGTTGGCTTCGATACCTTCACCGGCTTTCCCGACCTCAACGACGTCGACCGGGTGGGCCCGACCGCGTACGAGGGTCGCTTCGCCACCCCGCAGGGCTACCCAACATACCTACGGGAGATCTTGGACGCACACGAACACAGTGAATTCTTCGGTCACGTCACCCAGCGCAGCGTGCTGGTCCAGGGCGACGTACGGGAGACCGTGCCGCGCTACCTGGAGGAGAACCCGCAGACCATCATCGCCCTGGCCTACCTCGACCTGGATCTGTACGAACCGACCAGGGCGGTCCTGGAGGCCATTCGGCCGCGCCTGACCAGGGGCAGCATCGTCGCCTTCGACGAGGTGGACAACCCGAAGTGGCCCGGCGAGAACGTCGCCGTACGGGAAGTGCTCGGGCTGGACCACGCGCCGCTGCGGTTACTGCCCGGTCGGCCGGCCCCGGCCTACCTACGCTGGGGAGACTGAGCGATCCGGGCAGCAAGCGCCGAGCCGCCGGCCGATCTCCGGAAGCAGTTCCGAGTACCCGTCGCCACCGCTGTGCAGCTACGTCACCCGGAAAGCGCCCCCAGGCCGGCGAGTAGCTCGACCCGCTCGGACCCAGTCAGGGCCTGATAGATCGGCTCATCCAGCCGGTTGGTCTCGTCCTCGATTGCTTGTCGAGCTGGCTCCTCGGGCGGCAATGCTCTCAGCTGTGTCAGGTGGAATCCCGCGGCGGCCCACGCCGCACGGTGTGCGTCCGCGCGGTGGTGCCGCAGCGCCCCGAGCCGAGAGCTGAGGCGAAGAGCCGCAGCGGCGTCAGCTGGCTCGTATACCGGTGCCATCGCGCGAAACGCCGGCCCGCCGGTGACCTGACCCGCCTCCAGCAGCCGACCGACCAGATCCGCCAGCCGAGGAACAACGGCCAACCCCGGCATCGTGCCGATCAGCCGCCGATCCCAGAGCTCTTCGGCCCAGTCACCGATGGCACGCTGCACCGCCAGCGCCACCTCTCGACCACGCGGGGTCAGCCGCCAGGTGCCGTCAGCGTCGACCTCAGCCATGCCCTGTTCGAGCTCGCCGGTCATATCAGAGCCGGAGTAGGTGGTGGCCGCCGCGAAGCTCTCGGCGGGCATCGGCCGCGCCAGCAGCCCGAAGTAGAAGCTGCTCTCGAAGCCGGGGCGAACGTCGTACCGGTCGTAGACCGCCCGGATACGATCCTTGCCCAGGCCGCGAAGGCCCACATACACCCGGTCAAGCACCGGTCGAATCAGCGCCGCGTAGCTCCTGTCGCCCTTCCCACCCGCTCGGAGGAGAGGCCAGAGTAGATCAGCAGCATGATCTTTGGAGACCCCGACGGTGACCGCCAACCTCACGTTGGACGGCCCCGACGGTGACCGCCGGCCCGCGTTCGGCGGCCCCGGCGGGGCCCACGACTCCCAGGCGACCCGCTGGGCGCGAGACCGGGGCTGGACTACCCGAACCAGGTCACGACGCTGGCTGGGCGGCGCCCCACACCGACAGGGCCCGGTCCAGGTCGGGCCCGGTGGAGCCGGCCCAGGCGACATACCCGTCGGGCCGCACCAACATCGGTGTGGTCGGCTCCGTCGGCCGGAACGTCACCAGGTGGTCGTAGTTGGGACCGTTCGGATCCGGATCTACCAGGACGAAACTGCCACCCCGCAGCGCCGTGTACAGCCGACTCCCGTCCTGGGCCGCGAGGTCTGGGGCCCGCTGGCCGACCAGCGGATGCGCGCCGCGGGCGGCCGGATAGCGTACGCCGATCCCGCTGAGCCGCAGTCGCAGCTGGTCGCCCAGGGGTCGCACGGCGATGCCGGCGCGGAAGATCCCGTTTCGGGCTGCCCGCGCGAGCGAGGAACGGAGGATCACCGCCCGGATCAGCCCGCCACTCGTGCGCAGCACCATCCGACCGACCGGCCGGCGCTCCGCCTCGTACGTGTCGAGCAGACTGTCACCAGCCCGACCGTGCAGCACGGCAGCGAGCTTCCACCCCAGGTTTGCCGCGTCCTGCAGACCGGTGTTCATGCCCATGCCACCGGCCGGCGAGTGGACGTGGGCGGCGTCGCCGGCGAGCAGCACCCGCCCCTGCCGGTAGGCGGTGGCCTGCCGCTCGTCGCTGTGGAACCGGGACATCCAGCGTGGACTGTGCATGCCGTAGTCAGTTCCGGCGATCCGGCGCACCAGATTGGCGATCTCCTCCAGGGCGACCGGCGTGCTGTCCGGCGGCTCCCAGTTCGGGTCCCGCGCCATAACCCGGTACCAACCGTCGCCAAACGGGACAATGAGGCAGAAGCCATGCTGGTTACCCAGGACTGTCAGCACCTCGGGTGGCGACTCGGTGAGCTGGACGTCAGCCAAGATCAGTGAACGGAGTACGGAGTTGCCCGGGAAGTCCAGGCCGAGCTGCTCCCGCACCGTGGAGTGGCGTCCGTCGGTGCCGACGACGTACCGGCCCGTTAACGTGTGGACGTCCCCATCGCGGTCAACGGTCAGCTGCACCTCATCCTGACCTGCATCGATCTTGAATACCCGGGCACCACGGATCAGATCGGCCCCACCCGCGACGGCGCGTTCCAGCAACAGGCGCTCCACCTGGTATTGGGGTGTGACGAGCAGGAACGGAAAGCGGGTCGGCAGCGACGCGAGGGACACCGAAACCGTGCCGAATAACCGGAGCCGGCCCAGTGCTTTGCCGGTCTCGACCAGTTGGTCGGCGAGCCCACGGGCGTCGAACTGCTCAAGGGTCCGGGCATGCACCCCGAACGCACGGGTCAGGTTCGACTCGTCGCGGCGCTTCTCCAGAACAGCGACCCGAACCCCAGCCGCCGCGAGATCACCGGCGAGCAGCAGCCCGGTTGGTCCGGCTCCGACAATCACGACATCGTATGTGGTTTCGTCCATCGGATCAGCCCCCTCCACACTCCGTTGCGCGGATCGACCCAAGTCAGGAACAAGCGAGAACTCGTTCCACTCTCACCGGTGAGCCTACGCAGACGAACATCGCCGCCACCAGATAGTGATGACTGTGGCTTCGATGACAATAAAAATATGGCGGCGAGTCAGATCCGCTGCTAGCGCCTGCCCTCCGTGGTGACCTCTGGGCTAGATTCCGGTCGTGGCGGGTGTCCGCGGGGGTGGTGCAGCTGCCGGTCGCCCGGTCAGACACCGCTGCCGGCGCTGAGCCGGACAGCGACGAGCCCGGTCGACCCTCGTCGGGTCCACCGGGCTCGTCGTGGGGTCCGATCAGGCGAGGTCGAACCGGTCGAGCTCCATGACCTTGGTCCAGGCCGCGACGAAGTCCTGCACGAACTTCTCCCGCGCGTCCTCGCTGGCATACACCTCGGCGAGGGCCCGCAGCTGCGAGTTGGAGCCGAAGATGAGGTCGACCGCGCTGGCGGTCCACTTCACCTTGTCGGTGGCCAGATCCCGAATCTCGTACCCGTGCTCGGCGGACTCCGAAGCCTTCCACCGCGTGCCCGAGGCGAGCAGGTTGGTGAAGAAGTCGTTGGTGAGCACACCGGGACGGTCGGTGAGAACGCCGTGCCGGCTGCCGCCGGCATTGGCCTCGAGCGCCCGCAGGCCGCCGATGAGGACGGTCATCTCGGGTGCGGTCAGGTTGAGCAGGTAGGCGCGGTCAATGAGCAGCACCTCCGGCTGGGTCTTCTCACCGGGACGCAGGTAGTTCCGGAACGCGTCGGCCCGCGGCTCAAGCACCTCGAAGGACTCGACATCGGTCTGTTCCTGGGTGGCGTCGGTGCGCCCCGGCCGGAACGGCACCGTCACCTCAACGCCCGCGTCCCGCGCCGCCTTCTCGACCGCGGCCGAGCCGGCCAGCACGATCAGGTCCGCGAGCGAGATCTTCGCGCCACCAGCGGCGTTGAACTCCCGCTGAATGTCCTCCAGCGCCGCCAGGACGGTGGCGAGCTGCTCGGGCTGGTTGACCTCCCAGCTGCGCTGCGGCTCGAGGCGGATCCGGGCACCGTTCGCGCCACCGCGCTTGTCGGTGTGGCGGAAGCTGGCCGCGGAGGACCACGCGGTGGAGACGAGCTGGGCGGTCGTCAGGCCAGACTCAAGCACCTTCGCCTTGAGGGCGGCAATGTCGGCTGCGCCGACGAGCTCGTGGTCAACGGCGGGTACCGGGTCCTGCCACAGCTGCGGCTGCGGCACCCACGGCCCGAGGAACCGGCTGACCGGGCCCATGTCGCGGTGCAGCAGCTTGTACCAGGCCTTGGCGAAGGCCAGCGCGAACTCGTCCGGGTTCTCCAGGAAGCGACGCGAGATCCGCTCGTACGCCGGGTCGACCCGCAGCGACAGGTCGGTCGTGAGCATCGTCGGCTTGTGCTTCTTGGTCGAGTCGTAGGCGTCGGGGATGATCGCCTCGGCATCCTTGGCGACCCACTGCTTCGCGCCACCGGGGCTGGTGGTGAGCTCCCACTCGTAGCCGAACAGGATCTCGAAGAAGCGGTTGCTCCACTGCGTCGGCCGGTCGGTCCAGGTCACCTCGAGGCCGCTGGAAATCGTGTCGGCGCCCGCGCCACTGGCGTGGCTGCTCGCCCAGCCGAGACCCTGCGCCTCCAGGGGCGCACCCTCGGGCTCGGGGCCCACGTGGTCGTCGGCAACCCCGGCACCGTGGGTCTTGCCGAAGGTGTGGCCACCGGCGATGAGGGCCACGGTCTCCTCGTCGTTCATCGCCATCCGGCGGAAGGTCTCCCGGATGAAGTACGCCGCCGAGGCCGGATCCGCGTTGCCCCGCGGCCCCTCCGGGTTGACGTAGATCAGACCCATCTCGGTCGCCCCGACGCCCGCCGAGAGCTCCTGCGCGGAGACGTAGCGCTCGTCGCCGAGCCAGGTGTCCTCCGGACCCCAGAAGATCTCCTCGGGCTCCCAGACATCCTCCCGGCCGAAACCGAACCCGAACGTCTTGAAGCCCATCGACTCCAGGGCGACGTTGCCGGCGAGCACGAGCAGGTCGGCCCAGGAGATCTTCTGACCGTACTTCTGCTTGACCGGCCACAGCAGCCGCCGAGCCTTGTCCAGGTTGACGTTGTCCGGCCAGCTGTTCAGCGGCGCGAACCGCTGGCCGCCGTCACCGGCGCCACCGCGGCCGTCATGGATGCGGTAGGTGCCGGCAGCGTGCCAGCTCAGCCGGATCATCAGACCGCCGTAGTGGCCGAAGTCTGCCGGCCACCAGTCCTGCGAGGTGGTGAGCACCTCGGTGATGTCCCGCTTGAGGGCCTCGACGTCAAGCTTGGCGAACTCCTTGGCGTAGGAGAAGTCCTCACCCAACGGGTTGACCTTCGTCGAGTTGGTGGAAAGCACCGACAGGTCAAGCTGGTTGGGCCACCAGTCCCGGTTGGTACGCGGACGGCCACCACCCACCGCGGCGGGGGAGTCGATCGCCGGGCTCTCGCTCTCGCTGCCGTGCGCGGTGACGGAGTCGTGCGCGACCGGACAGCCGGCCGCCGCCTTCTGATCCACGCCCTGCGCGTTGACGGGGGCGTTGTCCTGAGTGTCGCTCATCTACTTCCCTTCACGTGGTGGAGCGCGGAAGCGCGTCCGATTTCATGCAGTTGGGGCAGGTGCCCCGGTAGACAACCTCCGCCTCATCCACCACGAAACCGTGGTCGTCGGAGGCGGTGAGGCAGGGAGCGTGGCCAACCGCGCAGTCGACATCGGCGATCGCTCCGCAGGATCGGCACACGACGTGGTGATGGTTGTCCCCCACCCGGGACTCATACCGAGCGGGGGCGCCGGTCGGTTGAATGCGTCGCACCAGGCCGGCGGTGGTGAGCGCGCGGAGCACGTCATACACGGTCTGATGTGACACGGTTGGATTATCTACCCGAACCAGGGCAATAACCTCATCGGTGTCGACATGCGGATGGTCACGCAGCGCGGCGAGCACCGCCATCCTGGGTCGGGTCACGCGCAACGAGACCGCCCGCAGCTGCGTCTCGAAGTCGGGCGTCACGCGACGACGATAGCCAGTCTTCTGGAATGAATCAAGTTTTACTGTGGGCGAGTCCGACTCGCCAGGGCAGGCCGAGAACCTCCTCGCCCAGGACAGCGAGCGGCCACCCTTCCGGAAGGGTGGCCGCTCGCTGCCGCGCGACGGCTCCACGAAATCAGCGGTTCGGGGCCGCCAGGATCGTGGTCACCGCGATCCCGTCGATGCCGCTCAGTGCTTGACGCGGTCGAACTGGAAGTAGTCGATGTTGAAGTTCTGGTGCGCCGCGTCGTCCATCCGCACCTCGCACTCGTGCGTACCCTTCCGCAGGAAGTGAGTCTCCGCAATCGACTGGGACTCGAGCGCGCTGTGCGATGTCGTGCCGACCACCTCCATCGGACCGAACACCGTCTTGTCCTCGAAGATGATCGAGAGTCGGCCCGCCGGGAAGTACGGCGACGACATCCGCGCGCTCACCCGGTAGTTCCCCGACTTCGGCACCTCGACCGTGTACCTGACCCACTCACCACCACGGATCCAACACATCACGATCGCAGCATTGTCGTCGCAGATGTCCACACCCTCGTACTGCCGGGCCACCGTGCCACCCCGGTTCTCGTCATCCAGGCCGTGGTAGCCGATCCCCTTACCCGCCAGCGAGTAGTCCTCGGCCTGCACCCGCACCGAGCCCTTCGGCAACGACGGCCACTGCCCCCGACCACCGTGCTCCTGGCCCCGACTGGCCAACCAGCTCACCAACTGCTCCGGGTTGTCAGTCTGGATCATGTCCGCCTGGTGCCGATCCACCACCGCACCCCAGCCCTGCGCCGGGTCCCGCAACGACGACTCATCGGTGTAGCCGGCGGCGAGGCCGTACCACAAGGTGTTGACCCAGACCCGGGCCCGCTCGCGGAGCGCCGCCACCACCGCCGGCTGGATCTGCGGCTCGGTGAGCCGGTCGAAGACC
>NZ_AXVR01000088.1 GCF_000484695.1 Salinispora cortesiana
CCCAGTTGCAGGATCGCAACGTCGACCTGGTCGTGCTCGACCAGAACATCGACACGTCCACCGCGATGGGCCGGATGTTCTTCCAAATCCTCGGCTCGATAGCCGAGTTCGAGCACGCGCTGATGTCCGAACGCACCCTCGACGGCTTGGCCGCCGCCCGGGCCCGCGGTCGCACCGGCGGGCAGAAACCCAAACTGACCCCGCGTCAGGCAAAAATCGCCCAGCAGATGTATGAGGAGACCGGACCCGACGGACGCCGGGTACACACCGTCGAGCAGATCGCCGCCGAGTTCGGCGTCACCCGGCCCACCATCTACCGTCACCTGGCCAAGCTGCCCGCCGAAGCCATCTGAACAGCGGAAACCATAAGCAGAGCGCAGGTTACCGCCCCTTACGGCCGCACCTTGGCGCTCACCCCATCAAGGCGCGTTACCGCCTATTGCCGGTTTCCGCCGTACCTTGGCTGTACCCCTCGTAGAGGTCGGTGTGCCCGTCCGCGATGTGCTGCTGGAACGCCTCGTTGCCCCGGCTGGCCTGCTCGCGGATGAAGTCGATGAGCGCCTGTAGCCGGTCCGGAACGACGTCGATGACCTCGGCGCCGACCTGCGGCCCGTACGCGTGGCAGAAGTCGGCGAGCCGACGCCCCTGCTCCGTCGGGTTGCCGAAGCTCTCCGGGTTGCTCGGTGCCTGCAGCGGCGCGAACCGGTAGCCGGCGTAGGCGATGTCCCAGACCCGGGGTCCGGGGTGAGCCGCGTCGAAGTCAATGAAGGCCACGGCAGCGCCGTTTCTGACCACACAGTTGTACGGGGCGGCGTCGCCGTGGCACATGACCTCGGCCGGCTGCCGGGCCGGGAGTAGCCAGGAGTCGTCGGGGCGCGGCCGGAACGTGGCGCCCGCGTCGTGCAGGGCCCGCAGCAGTGCGGCGGCGGTGGTGACAAGCGCGCGCGTACGCAGGTGCGGGGTGAGGGTTTCGGGGACCTCGCCGTCGACGAAGGTGAGCACCTCGTTGCTGTCGCTGTCGAGGCCACATGGCTCGGGCGCGCCGTGGAAGCCGTGGTCGCGCAGATGTCGCAGGAGTCGATGGATGGCCGGCGCCGCCGGTGACGCCGGCCGGTGGACGACGTCACCGCGGCGGCGTACCACGTTCACTCCGCCCCGGAAGTCCTGTCGAATGGTCATGTGCTGCTCGCAATCAGCGGGATCAGGCCGGGCGTTGACTGGCTACACATCATCGGCGTAGGTGATGCCGATGTGGATGCCTGTCGTCGTATCCTCGGCGGCACCTTAACCCCGGGAGCGGCCCTGTTACGGTCGGCGAATCGTCCGCCACTATCCGAAGGACAGGTTGTGGGTATCTCCGTCGTCGTTCTAACCCTGCTTCTCGCCGTGGTGATCCTGGCCGTGGCCGTCCCGAAGGTCGCCGGCCAGGCCGGGATGCAGGAGCGGATGGCCCACCTGGGCGTCTCCCCCGCCCGCACCCGGATGATCGGCGGCCTTGAGCTCCTCGCGGTCGCCGGCCTGCTGCTGGGCCTGCTCTGGTGGCCGATCGCCGTCGCTGCCGCGGTCGGTTTGACCCTGCTGCTGATCGGGGCAGCGGGCTTCCATGCCCGCGCGAAGGACCCGGTCCCGGTCGTCCTGGTCCCCGTGGTGTTCGCGCTTGCCACCGCCGCGCTGGCGGTCCTGCACATCCTGAACGCCTGACGTCCGAGGCGCCGCCCGGGTCCGAACAGCTGACCCTGCCCCGACCCGGGTGGTACTGGTGGGGCAGGTCAGCGTTCTGGGCATAGCCAACGGTCGAACCAGGCGCGCGTGCGGTGTAGGACGTCGAGTTGGTGGGCGCGCTCGCGGATGGAGTGGCCCTCCCTCGGATAGATCACGAACTCGTGCTCAACGCCGAAGTGGCGTAGCGCCCGATGGAGATACACGGCCTGACCGAGCGGGACGTTGGTGTCCTCGGCACCGTGCAATATGAGCACCGGGGTGCGGATGCGGCTGGCGAAGGAGATCGGGCTGACCGCAGCATGGGGGTGCGGTCCGATGCCGGACCAGCCGGTGCTTCCGCCGAGTGCGGCTTCGAACTGGCCGTTCTCCCCGGTCGCGGCGAGCATGCCCCAGTCGGTGACGCCGGCGCCAACCAGTGCGGCGCGGAACCGGTCGGTCTGGCCGACGGCCCAGGCGGACATGAAGCCGCCGTGGCTCAAACCGGCGATGCCCAGCCGATCGGGATCGGCGATGCCCCGGGCGACGAGCAGGTCGATGCCGGTCAGAATGTCGGTCCACTCCTCCCGGCCGACCCGGCCTGCCACGCGGGCGGCGAACTGGTGGCCGTGGCCCTGCCCACCACGGGGGTTGGGCAGAAACACCGCGTGGCCGGCGGCGGCCAACCATTGGCCGCTGGGGAACCAGAACAACTGGCAGCGGTCGGCGTGCCGGTCGTACGGTCCCCCGTGCACGATCGTGACCAGCGGGAACGGCCCCTCAGCCGCGGTCTTTCCCACCGGCAGGACGAGCAAGCCGTCCAGGGCGAGCCCATCGGCGGCGTGGTAGGTCAGTGGTTCCTGCGTGCCGAGTGGGATCCTGCCCAGTTCCGGACGGGTGTCGGTGATTTTCCGCAGCGGTCCAGCCGGTGAACCGAAGTGAACGTTGGCGAGTTGATACCGGCTGCCGGTCAGCGCGGCGACCTCGGCGCCGGTACGGGTGGCGGTGAGGCCGTCGAGACGTCCCTGGTGCTGTGACAGGGGTGTGAGTTTGTTGGGGTCGAGCCGGGCCAGGGTGGTGTTCAGTCCGTCGGCGAACACCATCAATGCGGCGGCGTCGGTTTGGCACAGTTCGGTGGGGCACATCGACAGCCCGGCGGTGCGGTTACGCAGGACACGATCGCCCAGGGCCAGGTCGAACACGGCGCTACCGGCCTGTAGGCCCGGTGGGGTGAGGGCGAGGTAGCCGAGGTGCCAGCCGTCCTCCGCCGGCCACCACGCCAGTGAGCGCGCGTCGGCGGCGACCGGCCCAAGGTCCTCCGTGATTCCGGTGCGGTAGTCGAACAGGTGCAGCCGGGTGGTGCGGGGACCGTAGTCGTTGTCCGCACTGGCCTGCGTGAGCACGGCGAGCGGGCCGCCGTCCGGTCGTTGTCGCAGTTCGACGACGTGCCGACCGTCGAACACGGTCGGCGTGGTGATCCGACCTGTCTCGAGGTCGAGTAGTCGCAGCCTGGCCCGTGGCTCCCGCTCGCCGACGACGACAGCGTCGTCGCGGTCCCGGGCGCGGCGCTCGTCCTCCTCGGTGGGTTCATCCTGCGCGAGCAGGGCGACCTGGGTGAGGTCGGCGAGCGGCAGGTGGTCGGTGATACCGACCCGCCAGCCGGTCAACCCGGTCACGGTGCCGTCCGCGAGGGTGAGCCGGTGCAACTGCGGGATACCGCGCTCGGCGCGATCGGACAGGAAGAACAGCCCGCCCGAGTCCGTGGACCAGCGCGGCTGGGACTCCGTCGCGGTGTCCGCGGTCACCCGGCGTGCCGCACCGCTACCGCCGACGTCGACCAGCCACAACTCGGTGTCGAGGTGGTCACCGATGCGGCTGGTGGGAGCCAGCACGTAGCCGATCAAGCGGCCGTTCGGGGCGAGAGCCGGGGTCTGGGGGGCACGACCATCCACCACGAGTTCGGCGGTCAGAGCTGTCATGCGATCAGTTTGCCGCCTGGGTCGTAGCGGGCCAGGACGCGACGTAGGCGGGCAAGGTTGGTGCCGTGGTAAGCGGGGTCCAGTGGCGCCCGATCCGGTTCCGGGGAGTTGGGATAGATCATTCCGGATCCCCATGGGTGCGAGGTCGACCAGGATCCGTCGACCCATCGTCGCGCGTCGCGGCGCGACTCGTCGCTGGCCCGGCGCATGATCCACGCCGCGTGTTTGAGAATGAACCGGGTCCGCTGGTGCACGAATGCGGTGGCATCCGGCGGCACCCGGGTCATTGCGCCACCCCATGGGATGAACTCCAGGACCCGCGACTGATCAACGACTGGTCCGGCCAGCAGGTAGTCCACGAGGGCTTCGACAGCGGTGTAAAACAGGTCCGGGTCACGCTCTGCGTCAGACCAGAGGGTGCGACCGTCGGCCAACACCACCTCGGCGGCGACCAGGTGGTCGCAACCGAGGCCGTACAGCCGGGACAGGCTGCCGTACCCGCCGCCGAGCACCGCACCGCCAAGCGCCACCTCGGGGCACCACCCGCAGGAAATCGCCCGGTCGCCGGGGCCCAGCCGGCGGCGTAGGTCGCGGATGCGCACCCCCGGGCCGGTGACCAGCAGGTCACCGTCCATCCGCAGGTCTCGCATCCCATCCACATCAACGAGCAGCCCGTCGGTGGTGGGCCTGTCGGCGAAGCTGTTGCCGCCGCTGCGCACCGCGACCGGGATCCGGTGGGCTTGGGCGAAAGTGAGCGCTGTTGCCACATCGGCGGTGGTGGCGCAACGCACCACCCTCGGGCCACGGCCAGGCGTTGCCATTGGCCTCCGGAGAGGTCGACTCCACCGCGGAATGCGGTGGTGAGCAGTGTCTGCCAGGTTGCGGGCAGCGCGGCGACGACCTCGTCGGCGAGAGCCTGTCCGGGGCTGCGGCGCAACGCCGCGTCGTCCGGGTCGACGCGGTCCGCCCGGCCCATCCGGACGTTGACCCGGGGCCGAGTCCGGCCACCGAACGGGTTCCTGCAACATCATCATGATCCGGTCCGCGACCGTGTCCGGATGCAGCTCCCGCAGGTCGGTGCCGTCCCAGCGGACCGTGCCCGCGCTGGGGCGGTACAGCCCGGCGATGACCTTCGCCAGGGTGGTTTTACCGGAGCCGTTCTTCCCGACCAACGCCACCGTCTGTCCAGCGTGAATGGTGAGATCGATATCCCGCAGGACCGGAGCGGAGCTCGGATAACGAAAGAAAACGTTGCTCAGTTCGATCCGTTGTGGTGCCCGCGGGGCCGGGCGGCCGGCCCTCGGCCGGGTCCGAGTTCGGGCCTCGTCCAGGAACACCTGGAAGTCCGCGATGTATAAAGTCCCTGCTCAAAAATCTGGTCCGTGGCCCGTACCAGGCGGCCCAGGGCCGTCACCGCGGTGCGGGTGGCGATCAGCGCGGTGCCGGCGACGGCGAGCTGGATCCAACCGACGTTCAGCATTAGCCACAGCATCGCGAAGACGCAGCCGAGCCCGATTCCGGCAAGTGCCCGGCCCAGTGCGCGGGCCCGGGCCCGCGCCATGCCAGCCGAGACCTCCTCGTCTCGCACCTGATCCGCTGCCTGCCGGTACCGGGTCAACACGCTGTGCTGCGCCTGGGTGGCCCGAACCTCGGCGGCGGGCTCCCGCATGGTGGCCAGGTCGGTCACCATCGTCACCCGCCGGTTGAGAGCGGCGAGGCGGGCGTTGCTGACATAGCCGAGCCGGGCGGCCCGCAGCGCGGCCCAGCCGTCCGGTACGACCGACAGCACCAGCACCGGCAGCAGCGCCGGGTGCAGCACGGAGAGGCTGACTGCCGCCGCCGCAACCGCTAGCCCCGCGCTGATCGCGTCGACCAGGTTGTCCACGACACGCTGGAGGTAGAGCAGTCCACGGTCGCGGGCCCGAAACATGCGGTCCAGGAAGCGAGGCTCGTCGAAGGCGGTCAGCTCGACGCTGAGGCCCGCCTCCACCAGCTTCTCGTCGGCCAGCCGACGAACGGCCGGCCCGATCCGCGCGTGGACCAGGGTGGCCGCCATCTCCAGCCCACCTCGGATGGCGTAGGCGGCCACCACGAGGACCAGCGCGGGCGCGGCGGCGGCCAGCCGGTCGCCGGTTGGTCCGGCGGCGAAGAGCTGCTCGAGCACGCCGGCGATGGAGACCAACCCGTAGGTGGTCGCCACCCCGGCGACGATGTGCAGCAGGAGGAGGGCGGTGGCCGCGCGACTGACGGCAGCGCTCATGGTGGCCCTGCACCGAGCCGGGCGCAGCACCGAGGCGGCTGCCGTCTTCCACCAACGTCGACGGTGGCTGCGCAACGAGTACGGCGTCAACGCGGCCCCGACGCTGCAGCGGCTGCACATCGCGATCCTGCGCCACGACCCAGCGGTAGAACTGCGTACGGCATCTGGGCGGTTCTGACCAACCGGGGACCGTGCAGGCCCGAGGAATCGATCAACACGACAAAGCAATCAGGGTCATCAGCGCGTGTCGTTCTGGCTACAGTGCCCTTGTGATCGATTCGATGGATGTGGGTGAGGTCAGCGTCAGCTACCAGCTGGCCGGGAGCCCGGCCGGGCAACCCGTGGTGCTCCTGCACGGCCTCGGTGACAGCGGGGCGGACTGGGTGCCGGTGCTGGCGGAGCTGGCCACCACCTTCCAGGTATTCGTCCTGGATCTGCGCGGGCACGGAAGCAGCAGCCGGCCCGGTAAATGCTCGTTTGAATTGATGCGCGACGACGTGCTCGGCTTCCTGGATGCGGCGGGGCTGGAGCGCGTCGCACTGGTCGGGCACTCCATGGGGGCGGTGGTGGCGGTGTTGGTGGCGCAGGCAGCCCCGGATCGGGTTACGCATCTGGTGTTGGAGGACGCGACCGTGCCCCGGCCCGGAGATCTGTACCGGCCGCGGCTGGTGGCACCGGACGAGCCGACACCGTGTGACTTCGCGGTGGTCAACGCGATCCGGGCGCAACTGACCGATCCGGATCCGGCCTGGTGGGAGGGGACCGACACGGTCAAGATTCCGACGCTGATCGTTGACGGAGCCAGCAGCGATGACCGGCAGGCGTTGCTGGCGGCAGCGGCGGCACGGATGCCGAACGCCAGGCTGGTCACGGTCACCGCGGGCCACTATGTGCACCGAGACCAGCCGGCCAGGTTCCTGGAGGCGGTCGTGCCGTTCCTGTGCCAAGGCAGCACAACCTCACGCTGACGACCGACGGGCGCGGGGGGCAATGTTCCGTGGATGTCGAGGAGTACACGCGAGCGCTGGCCGCGGCGAACCGATACGGGTGGGCGTTCCTGGCCGCATACGGGATCACCTGGCTTGTCGCCGCGGCGGCGTGGGCGAGGGCCAGGGCGCGGACCGCGGTCATCGTCACGCTCTTCCAGGGCATGGTCGCGCTGCCGGTAGCCCAGGCGTTGACGCTGCTGACCCCCGGCCCGCCGCCGCCCCACCACGCCGCCCTCGACTCGCTGTCGGTGACGATTGCGACCGGTCAGCTGCTCGGCCTTCCGGTCGTCATCTTTCTGGTCCTGAGTAGGCGATACACCTTGGTGCCGCTGGGCATGGTCATCCTGGTGGTCGTGCATTTCGCGCCCTATTCGTGGCTCTACGGAACCCCGCTCTACCTGGTGCTGGGCGCTGCGATCTCGGTGGCCGCCGCGCTCGTCAGCCACCGCACCGAGCGCGAAGGCGGCCCCGGCTCGATCGCCGGCGCACACCGGACATGCCTGTCGACCGGGCTCCTTATGCTGACCGGGGCCGCGGTCGCGCTGGCCCTCTGACTCGGACGGCGGCACTGACGCTGCAGCGACTACACATCGCGATCCGTATGATCCAGCAGTACGAATTACATCCGTACGGTCAGACCAACACTCACTACTGGTGGATTTTGGTATGAAGTGGGATATTGTCTACCCGCGCAAGGCTAACCCGGGTAACCACATCGCGGTCATCTCGCCGTCGTTCGCAGCAGCGGGCGCCTATCCGGACATTCACGAACAGGCCATGCGACGCCTTACCGAGGTCACTGGCCTAGTGCCGGTGGAGTACCCGACCACTCGACAGGTCGATGCGACACCGGAAGCACGGGCCGCCGACATCAACGATGCCTTCGCGGACCCCCGGATCCGCGCCATCCTCGCCGTCACCGGAGGCGAGGACCAGATCACGGTCATCCCCCACCTGAACACCGAACTGGCCCGCGCCGACCCGAAACCGTTCCTCGGCACCAGCGACAACACCAACCTGCACCACTGGCTGTGGGGGCACGGCGTCGCTAGCTTCTACGGCGGGTCCACCCAGGTCCACCTCGGTCCCGGTCCGGGCGTGGACGACATTCACGCCCGATCCCTACGGGCGGCCCTACTGACCGGAGAGACCTTGGAAGTCACCGATCCCGGCGAATCCGAGGACGTCGGAATCGACTGGGCCGACCCGCGAGCCCTGAAGCACTTCGGTGAGCGGGAACCCACCGAGCCATGGACCTGGCACGGGCCTCGACGCACAGTCACCGGCATGGCCTGGGGCGGTTGCCTCGAGGTCATCGAATGGATCCTGAGCGCCGGGCGATTCCCTCCTTCCCCGGGCATCCTGGACGGCGGGGTACTGATCATCGAGACCTCGGAGGAGCTACTACCTGCCCGCAACGTGGCATGGATCGTCCGTACCCTCGGCGAACGCGGCATTCTCGGCGCGGTCGACGCGGTCCTGGTGGCCCGCCCGCCGGTCTCGAACTTTACCCACCGTCCCCCAGCCGAAGACCGGAAGCTGCTGCGCGACCAGCAACGCGATGCGATCGTGGACGTAGTGATGCGCTACAACCCGCAGGCTGTCATCTGTGTCGGCATCCCCTTCGGCCATACGCGACCACAGTGGATTTTGCCACACGGCGGCACCATCACCGTGGATGGCTGCGAACACCGAGTCCACGCCAACTACCAATAGTTCCAGGCAGCACCTTGAGCCGCATACGCGTAGCCCGCGAAGCTGATGCGATCAGTTGGCGTATGGTGCGTAGCCACGACTCGGCGAATCTTGATCACGGGAGCCACCGGCTACCTGAGATCACGAGTAGCCGAGCGTGCAGCAGATGCGGGCTGGTCAGTCATTGGCACACACCTGCGTGCCGCCAGCGACATCGCCGAAGGGCAGTTGGACATTCGAGACGCCGCCGCGGGTTCGTGACCTGGTACAACAGGTTCGTCCCGATGCGGTGATCCACACTGCTGCCGGGCGTGACGACTGGCGGGCCATGGCTGATGAGGCAGCGCCACCCGACCCGGTCTACCGGTATGGAGCCACGAAGGCGGCGGCGGAGACGGCGGTCGCCGCTGTTGATCCTGCTGCTGCCGTGGTGCGTACGTCGTTGATTCTCGGCTACGGCCGGGGGACAACACGAGATCCTCACTCGTGACCTGATTGCCGGCAGGGTCCAGGGCGCGCTGTTAACCGACATGGTCCCAAAGCCGATACACGTCGACGACCTTGCCGACGCACTGCTTGAGCTAGCCGCCAGCAGCTACGGGGGTGTCCTCAATGTCGCCGGCCCCGATGCCATCAGCCGCTACGACTTTGGTGTTCTGATCGCGCGTCGCGCGGGTCTCGATCCGGCTCGGACACCCGTGGCCTGGTTCGTCCATCTACTGTGGGGGATGGAACCGGCCGACGCCGACCCTACTTCGGCAAGGTGCTGCGCGATACGGCGAAGGGCACCCCCCCCGAACGGGATGATGACGGGATGTCCCACGAACAGAAGATGGTTTACGGCAAGCTCGTGCGTGATCGCATTCCGGAAATCATCACCGCCGATGGTCAGATCCCAAGGGTCCGGGTACTGGGCGACCCGGACCTACTTCCTGCACTGATCGCGAAGTTGCACGAGGAAGCGGACGAGGTCGCATCCGCCGAGCCGAACGCGCGACTTGGTGAACTTGCCGACGTGCGCGAAGTACTCGCCGCCCTGACGATCGCGTGTGACTTCACCGAGGTGCAAGTAGAGGAGGTGGCTGCCAGCAAGCGCGCCGAGCGCGGCGGGTTCGCGCAACGCCTCTGGCTCGACGAGGTGCTCATCCCCTGACGGGCGAACTCGGCTGCCCGGGTCTCCGGCGAACCAGCGCTGACGGTTCCCGGTGACCCAAGGATGAAACCCGCTTAACTAGCCTGAAGACCCGCGGATCGGGGCCTATTCGGTCTCGATCCAGTCCGGGTAGGCACCGACGCGGCACTCGAGGCCGCCTACACCGTCCGCGTAGAACCGGCACAGCCTCAGCGTTCCTGGGATCGCCGGTCGGCGGCCAGCTTGAGTGCCTGGCGCAGTGGACCCAGCGGCGGCACCCCGGATCCCCCGTCATCATCGCGATACAACCGACACGCCAGCGCCGGAAGCTGTCCAGGCTCGACGAACGGGTCCCTGCCGTCGATAAACACGCTGGGCGAGCCGGTGAAGCCGATCCGTTCGGCCTCGTCCTGAGTTTCGATCACCCGGGTGGTGAACCGCACCGCCGACAAGCCCACGTCGTCGAGCGCCTGGCGCAGCACGACGGCGGCCGGCTCTTCGTTCAGGCAGTCGACGACCACCAATAGCTGTACGTCCATCGAGCCCATCCTTCGCTGCCGCTGAACGCCCACTTGACCTCAGGGCCAACATCGGGTGTGTCAGAGTCGTATCGTGGTGAAGGGGTGGCACCGTAGACCGCGTCCGCTTCCTTCCGCTCGGTCTCGGTGAACCCGATCTTGGCCAGCACCCGATGCGAAACAGTGCTCCAGCCCCAGACCATGGCCCATAGACGTTCGCGCCCGGACGATCTCGCCCAGTCTAGAAGGGGTGTTGGTAAGAACGACAACACCAGGGGCCAAAAAGATGATCTACGTGTGAGGGCTGTCGGGGTGTGCTGGTCGTCGGAATGATCTCCGGCTATGAAACGTCCTTTGATGAGTCTTGGGGACCTGGTTGAGCACTGGACGTTGGTCGGTGCTGAGCAGGATTTGGTCGCGGCGAAGCACCGCGATACGCAGCTCGGCTTTGCGTTGTTGCTGAGGTTCTATGGCCGGTTCGGCCGGTTCCCGCGTGTGCGTGCGGAGCTGCATGAGGACGTGGTGGAGTTCGTGGCGCGGCAGTTGGGCGTTGACGCAGGCTCGTTGG
>NZ_AXVR01000089.1 GCF_000484695.1 Salinispora cortesiana
GGCCAAGGCCGAACCCAAAACGCTGCGTTACCGAATCCTCCAGACTCCCGCACGCCTGGTCCGCGCCCGCCGCTACCGCTGGCTGCGCCTGCCCCGCACCTGGCCCTGGGCCACCGACCTAGCTACCGCCATCGAGACCATCCGCCGCATGCCCATGCCCGCCACCTGACCACCCCACCACCGCCCCGACGACCAGGAGGAACCCGAGGAGACCACGCCCCACCGGCGCGACAGCCGGCCCACAGCCATACCCGACGAGCCCAAGACATCCACCAGCTACAATGCCGGCCCCTCAATCATCGACAGGCGTCAGACCCGCGAAGAATCAGGGTCTACGCCGCCGTGGACAGCGCCACGGTGGCGGAATGGGGCTTCGACTACCGCCGTAGCTACGAGGCGTTGGGTGTCGACGGCGCACGTCGGGCCGAAATCGTGGCACCGCTGCCGGTCAACGGTGGCTTGAAACCGTTTGAACGCTACCTGGTGATCAGCAACTCCGCAGGTCACGTCGCTTCATAAGGTGGAAGGAGAGACGTCATGCACTGGCTATACCTCGGAATTGCGGTGGTCCTCGAGATCGTGGTGGCGATTTCGGCGGGCAACGCGAAGGGATTCACGCGGCCGTTGTGGACAATCGCCACCCTCGTCAGCGGCGGCATCGCCACCTATTTCCTCAGCCTGGCGCTACTGACGTTCGACGTCGGTGTCGGGTACGCCATCTGGACGTCGACCGCCAGCGTGGGGATTGTCGTACTCGGTACGCTGATGTTCGGTCAGCAATTGGGCTGGAAGAAGCTTCTCGGCATCGCCGTCGTCATCGGCGGTGTCGTGGGTCTGCGGCTGAGCGGTGGGGCGTAAAACTCCGTCAGTAGATACCGGTCCTATGGAAAGGAAAGCGCTATGACCTCGGCAACTGAGAAGAATACGAGGCGCGGATTCGCCTGGCTCATACTCCTGCTCGCCGCTGTGTTCGAGATCGGCTACGCGCTCAGTGTGGGTGGCAGCAAGGCATTCACCGTGTACAGCTGGTCGCTCGTGGCGGTCGTCTTCTTTCTCCTCACGCTGTTCTTCCTCAGCGTCTCGCTCAGGACAATCGACGTCGGCATCGGCTACGCGGTCTGGGCAGGCATCGGCTCGGTGGGCTCGGCGATCTTCGGCGCCTACTTGTTCGATCAGCCGTTGACCCCGACCAACGCCTTCTTCCTGGCGGTCATCATCGCTGGTGTCGTCTGGCTGAAGCTCGCGGACAGCCCCAAGCTCGAAGCCAAGTCTACTGACGTGCCGCTGGCGGAAGCGGTGCATGCGAAAGGCTGAGAACGTACGGCGCGCGGGCCGCGCAAGCGGCCCGCGCGCCAAGCGAAGAGCATCGACGAACTCGCCGAGTGGGTCAGCGGGCCTCGACCGCGCTGCTGGCAGCCATCGGGATCCGCGTTCATCTGCTCAGATGGCGGCGCGCTCCGTCGTCGGCCACTAAACGGGCGAAGGCCTCGACTTCCTCGCCACAACGGCCGAAGAACCTTGGATACCGCATAGAAGCTGTCGGGGGCCAGCGGCGCGGTCGGGGCGCCGACGGGGTTCAGGCCGGTCACGTGGTGGCTGCTGGCCAGCACCACCCGCCGCACCCGCTGGCGGCGGGCCGCCTCCAGGACGTGGTGGGTACCGGTGACGTTGTGCTCCACCAACTCCGGGAACGGCCCCTCCTGGGTGATCCCCGCAAGATGTGCGACGGCCGATACCCCGGTGCTGGCCTTCTCGACCGCATCCAGGTCACGCAGGTCGGCCTGAACGAACTCGGCACCCGCAGGCAGCTCGACGGCACAAGCCCGCCGGTCAAGCAGCCGCAGCGGTATCCCGAGGCTCACGGCCCGGACCGACCGACGCCACCTCACCACAGCCTCCTGCTTCGGCCAGATCGGCCGCCAGCCCCGGGTGCCGATGCTCCCGGCGGCGCCCGTGAGCAGCAGCCTCACGGCCGGCGTTGAAGCATCGACACCACGCCCGCATCACTGCTCTCGTAGGCGACGCCGCGCAGGACGGCGACCGGGGCCCCACGACCCCGCTGCCCGAGGATGATCCCGGCCGCCGCGGCGATCAGGTCGGTGAAAGTCTCCTCCTGCCGCTTACCGCCGTGCTCCGTGACACGCAAAGGCCCCACACCCGCCGCGCCGATCGAGATGACGGTCGCCCCACGCCGGTCGGCGCGACCGTCGGAGTCCGCGACCACCACCGCGACAGCCGCACCCGTGTGAGCGATCAACGCGTCGCGCAGGGCGCGGGCGGAGGCGTCCGGATCCACCGGCAACAGCCACGCACCCTGCGGGCCGGCCCGGTCAATCCCGGCGGAGGTGAGCTGGAAGCCGAGCCTGTGCCGCGCGATGATCGGGCCCCTGTCCGTGGCCAGGAAGTAACTGTCGCTGGAATCCACGATCAGCTGCACGACCTCGGCGGGCTTGCCCGTGCGAGCGGACAACTCCAGCGCCTCCGGGCCAACGACGACACTGGCCAGGTCGACGTACCGCTTCTCCGCGATACTCACGGCCTTGGAAGCCACCACCACATCCCCGTCCTGCAACTCGGTGCCAGTAGAGGCCAGGACGCCGGTGATGGCGCCCGCCAGGTCCGCATCCGGCTGGAGCTCGGGAAAGGGTTCCAGCGCGAAAGCGGAGAAACCAGAGGTCGGGATGGCGGTCATCGTCGGGCTCCTGCGAAAGTGAGGACGACAGGTGCATATGCGGATGGGTCCGGCGGCGAGCCTCGCTGAACGGCGAAACCCTTGGCCGGCGGGGCTATGGGAATGGAGCGTGTGGAAGCAGGTCGTCGTCGCGTCCGGTCTGGGGAAGACCGGCGGCAGCCGCGATGGCCTCGACGGCATCGTTCAGTCCCGTGGTTTCGGGCAGGACGAGTTCGCCGGGCCAGCCTAGGACGTCATGGGCGACGTACCAGCCGCTCATCTGCTCGGCGGTGAACTCGCTGACCTGCGGGCGCGTGAGGTGCCGACGCAGGGTCTCGGCCAAGGACACGTCGAGGTAGCAGAACAGCGACCGCCCACGGTGGTCGTCCCGCAGGGCCGTCAGCATGCTGCGGTAACGGCTGCGGTGCAGGATGCCCTCCAGCACCACATGATAGCCGTGATCAAGAGCGAACCGGACGGTCTGCGCGATCAGGGTGGGTGCCGCTCCCCCGGGCTTGTCCCGCTCGCGTAGCAGGATGCGGCGCAGGTAGTCCTGCTCGACCAGGGCGCAGCCCCGGCCGTGCCGGCGTCGCAGCTCACCGGCGATGCTGCTCTTACCCGAGCCGGAGTTACCCCGGACACAGACAAGGATCGTGCCCGGCCTACCCGTGGCTTCACCGAGCACGACGCCTCCCCGGCTTCAGTCGATTCGGACGGTCAGGTGGAGAGCAGCGACGGTCAGCTGAGTGAAGTCAGGAAGTTGATCCTCGCCGAGGGTGATGCCGCGCAGATTGTCCAACGGCGCCCTCAGCCCATGGAGGCGGCTTCCCCGAAAATCGGCACCGTCGAGGTGGCAGGCTTCCAACTCCAGACCGGCAAGGTCACAGGAGCGCAGCGCGATTTGCGGCAGCCGACAGGAAGACCACTCGCCGTTGCTGAGAGTGCAGTCGGTGAACGCGACCGAGCTGGCGGCGGCGACGCGGTGGAAGGTGGCGTAGTCGAGGCGGCAGCCCTCGAACAGACATCCTTTAGACGTACGTCGGTGAACCTGGCGCCGGTGAAGTGGGAACCGGTGATCGCACACCGTTCGATGGTGATGCCGGTCAGGGCCGCGCCGGAGAAGTCTGTCCGGGTGACCTCGCAGCCGAACAGGCTCCCCGACTCCCAGGTGCTCTCACCCAGGTCCACACCGGTGAGCAGACTGCTGCGGATGCTGACATCCGCAAGCTGCGAACCGCGCCACGCCGTACCCTCGACCAATGCCTCGGTCAGATCGCCGTCCAGGTCTGTCGTGGCATCAAGGTCTTCCAGATCGAGGTCCGGCAGCAGGACCTTCACGTCGCCGATCGTGGTGGTACGCATGTGTCCTCAACCTATGCAGGCGCGGGATGGGCACGCCCCCGCGCCTCCCGTAGTAGGGCTACTTTCTCTTGTTCCAGTTGTCCCAGCCGGGCCGGCTGTCGAATCTTCCTCGGTTGTCCCAGGTGGGGCGGTTGTCGAACTTCGCCGCATCGATAGACGCTATCGACCGCTGCGGGTCGACGCCGAGGCGGGCTAGTTGCTCGGGTGCGGCGTTGACGAGGACCGCGAGAGCACTGATCATGGTGCTTCTCCTTGAGGGGTGAGCTGGTCCGCGGCGGCGCGGACCAGAGCCTGTCGCGTGGTTCGGCAGTAGGTGGTCTCGCGGGCGGTGAACGTCGCGTGCTCGAAGTAGCGGTTGCCGACCTGGGCACCACGGCAAGAGTCGTAGAAGTGGCAGTGGTCGGCACAGTCGTTGAGGGCCGTGACGAACTCGGCGACGTAGCCCAGGTCGCCAGCACGGGCGAGCATGGCGGTGACGGGTTGCTGGAGGACGTTGCCGGCGATGAAGTCGCCGTATCGCGGCTCGGTGATGCCGAGCAACTCCGGTGACAGCAGCACCACCTGCCCATCCCAAGAAACGGTCGGAATCGGCTCGTACGGCGCATGGTCAACGCGCCCGGCGCGGGTAGCGGCGACATAGTCAGCCAGCCGGTCCACATCGCGGATCCGCAGCGGGCTACCACCGACACGACGTGCAATGAGAAGCTGCCAAAACCGGTACGCGGCATCCACCGACACCGGTACCCGGTCGGCGCCCTCCTGCTCTTCGATATTGAAGCCGACCGACTCGCAGCCGGGCAGGCCGGTGAAGAAGTCGACAAGGGCTTCCACCTGGTCGATGGTCTCCGGGGCGACCACACAGATCACCGAGTACCCCAGCCCCGCTTCCGCCAGGGTCTGCAGGCCGCGCAGGGTACGGGCATCCGTCGCGTTACCGGCCCGGTCGAGGCGGTTACGGTTCAACGCGCTCGGTCCGTCGATGCTGACCCCGACCTCGAACCCGTAGGTGGTGAACAGCTCGCACCACTGGCGGTTGATCAGCGTGCCGTTGGTCTGGATCTCGTGCCGCACCAGCCCCACGCGCCGCAACTGCTCGAACGGGGCCAGCAGGCCCCGGAACAGCCCGATAGGTGTGGCGGTGGGTTCGCCCCCGTGCCATACGACACTCACGGGATGACCGCTGTTCTGCTGGGCTATCGACTCGGCACAGGCCTGCGCGACCGCGCCGCTCATCAGACGCAGGGACCTGCGGTCGGGCAGGTAGCAGTAGGTGCAGTCGAGGTTGCAGAAGCTCGTTGGCTGCACGACCAATGTATGGAAGCTGCCGGCGATCGCGGGCTGACCGGTGGCGTTGATCAGGCCGATGCCGTTCACGAGGTGGCCTCCGCGATGCTGACGGCCGTGGTGGTACTGACGCGGTAGGCGGGAGTGTGGCGGACGGGCCAGCCGAGGAACCGGTCGAACATCTCGGCGGCGCTGCCCGTGACGCTCGGGTTGAGAGAATGCAGGTCGTCCATCGCGTCGTGCAGGCAGCCGGCCAGGTAGAGGAACAGGCTCACCGGCAGCTCTCGGTACTCGGCCAGGAGGGCGAGCTTCGCTGCGCCGCAGGGCCACGGCTGCCCGCATCGGCGGCACCGCCATAGCGGGCGCATCGGCAGATGTTTCACCTCGGCTGGCGCGAGCCGGTTCGTCGCGAGGCGGCGCTGCGGCCCGGTCACCGGCGACCGCCCTCGCGGGCCTGCTGCTCGAACAGTCGACGCCACACGAAGGTGAGTAGCGGCGGATCAGCGGGCCACACCTGCCCCGGCGAGGCCGTCCACCTCGACTCGGGGTGCCGGGACTGGCTGGCCATGGCGTGACGCGAGACGTACACCGTCAGCCGCCATCTCCACCAGGGACGACGAGCGGCGGGCTCGCCGGGGGAAGGGCGAGCCCGCCGCCGCACCACGGCGGCTGGGAGCAGACCGCCGATCACCCACCCGCGCAGCCCTCATGGCGGTACGCAGGCGGGGAAAGCCTCGAAACAGTTCACTCCCGGACGGGTCGGGCCAGCGGCCCAAGCCGTGGTGTGGTGCGCCGCTCATCGATCCCTCCATCTGCAGCTCCCTGCCGGTCATCCCGCCACCGGCATCGACACGCGCCGGTGATCCGGGGGTGAACTGAACGTAGGGGCGGTCCGTGCGGAGGACCGGGAAAATCCGTACCGGGTCCGGCGGACTTCAGCGGGCAGGGTGATGGTGTGCGAGGGATGACGGACGACATGACGATCGGCCAGCGCGTCGCCTTCTACCGGCGTCGGCGAGGCCTCTCCCAGGAGGTGCTGGCCGGTCTGGTCGGCAAGACGCAGGAGTGGCTACGCAAGGTCGAGACAAACCGGGCCGACCTGGACCGGCTGTCGGTCATCCGCGCGATCGCCAAGGCCCTCGACGTGTCCCTCGGCGACCTCATCGGTGCACCGAGCCTGTTCGAGTGGTCGGACGACTCAGGACGCGAGACCATCCCGGCCTTGAGGGCCGCGCTCCACGACTATCGTCACCTCGCGCCAGCACTGGCCAGCGCGGGGGACGTCGAGGCTCCGGCGCTACGCGAGATCGAAAACGACGTCGCCGAGACCTGGACCGCCTACCAGCACTCTCGGTACGGCATCCTCGCCCGCCGATTGCCCCACCTCATCCACGACTGCCTCACCGCTACCGAGACGTACGACGGAGACGATGGTCGGCGCGCGCATGCGATGACCGCCTACGCGCACCAACTCGCCGCTTTGTCTCTTACCAAGCTGGGCGAAGGTGACCTAGCGTGGACCGCCGCCAGCCGAGGGCTGGCCGCCGCCAACGCCAGCCAGGACCACGTCGTCATCGGCTCACTCAGCCGCTCCGCCGCGCACTCGCTGGCAGCTATCGGTGAGTACGCCCAAGCCCGCGGCCTCGCCGCCACGGCGGCACAGTTCCTGGAACCACGGCTCGGCAAGCCGACTCCGCAGCTCCTGTCGGTCTACGGCAGCCTGCACCTCGTCTGCGCGCTGACCGCCGCCCGAAACGACGACCGCGCATCCGCCGCCACCCACATCGCCGAGGCCGACGCAGCCGCGCAGCGGCTCGGCGCCGATGGCAACCACCTGTGGACCGCGTTCGGGCCGACCAACGTGTCGATCCACAAAACAACCATCGCGATAGAACTCGGTGACGCACAACGCGCCATCGCCATCGGCGCCCCACTCGACACCAGCACCGTGCCCGTCGAGCGGCAGGTTCGCCACGCCATCGAAACCGCCCGAGCCCTCGCCCAGTGGAACCGCATCGACGACGCGCTCGCCACGCTTCTGGACGCTGAGGTCATCGGCCCCGACCAGGTGCGCTACCACCGGCTCTCCCGCGACGTGGTCCGGGACATCCTCACCCGCCCCCGGCCACCTCGACTCGCCGTCGAACTCAGCGACCGGATGGGCGTCCGGCCAGCAGGGCCACGCTGGTAGCCCGGCTCAGACCAGCCGGCTCGTGTAACCGGCCGCCACCAGGCGCTCGAACGCCACCCGCACCTCGTCCGGCACCTCCTGCCGGATCGCGAACCCGCGCTGCGCGTACACCTCGATCCGCTGCGTGTCACCCACCAGCATGTCCACCACCCGCCGCGCGTCGCCGATGCTACGCACGTAGTCATCCAGTTCGAGTGGGTTCGACGCGCACACCACCTCGACCTCCGGCCACACCAGCCGGCACGTCGCATAAGCCCGACGCTGCTGGTAGGGCCGCGACATGATCAGCACCGACTCCACCGGGATCCGCCGTTCGGCCAGCAACGCACGGGAGAACTCCAGATTCTCGGCGGTGTTCATGGCACGCGGCTCCACCAAAACCGCTCCCGCCGGTACGCCCTGCTCAACGGCATACTCGCGGTAGTGCACCGCCTCCCCGCGCGGAAACCGCCCAACCGTCGTCGGAGCATTCGCGCCGGTAAACAGGATCCTTGGAAACAGGCCCTCGTGGAACAGACGCGTCGCGACGACCGCCACCCCAAGATCATGACTGCCCAACCCGATACCCACATCACACGAACGCAACCCGTGACGCAGGTCGTGGTAGCGCCACAGCGTCACCACATCCGCCCGAACAGCGTCGGGAATCACCTCGGCAGCAACTGCCGCACGCCGGTCCATCAGCACCTACCAGTCCGGTCCGCGCTGGGTTCCCTCATGCCGCCAGCGTAGGGGCAGCAGCGCAGCACAACACCGCTGACGCCAGCACCACGCCGCCGACCATCTCAGAACCAGGAGGTTGGCAACGGCCAGGATGATCGTGACGTCCAACGGCTCCCGAGCACCCACCGAGCGACCAGCCACCACCGCCGTACGCGAAAAAGGCCCCGACCGGCACCGAAGTACCAGGTCAGGGCCTTGCTCGTTGGTGCGCCGCCAGGGACTCGAACCCCGAACCCGCGGATTAAGAGTTAGAGCGGTTTCGTGTTAGCCGGTCCCGCTGGATAGTGAAGGGTGCCTATCAAGCCAGGTGGGCACCCTTCTTCATGCCGGCCGGTCCCACCGGCTGACGGCCGGTCCAGAGACATCCGGGCTCACACCGGGCTCACCATCCAGGGGTGAGGCGGGGAGCAAGAAGCAACATAGAAGACCCCCGCAATACACCGCCACTATGGGCCGGCAGTACGGGACCTGTAGACGCGAAACCCCCGGCTACCGGGTGAGGAAGGGCCGGGGGTTTCGTTGTGTGTGTGGTGCCTCAGCGGTCTACGCGCCCGCTGCTGGTGAACGCGACGAACGAGCGCCACGCCTCTGGGCCGAACACGAGGGCCGGGCCGGTCGGGTCTTTGCTGTCCCGGACGCCCACGATGCCAGGGAGGTTGCCGGCGACCTCCACACAGTTGCCGCCACCGGAGCCGCTGCGGGTCGACTTGCGCCACTGAGCGCCGATCAGGTCCATGAGTCCACTACTTCCTTCATCAGCTCGACTGACTGGCGGCGAGGTAGTGGGGAGTGTGGATCTAACGGCCCTGTCTCACATTCGGTGGTGACGGAGGGTCGCAGGGGTCGTTGTCTCCTCTGTGGAGGACGTCAATAGGCTTGTGCAGGCGGTGTTCTCGGGGCTGTCCCCGCTGGTCATCGAGGACGTGGTCGACGAGGGTGAGCGGATCGTGGTGCGGGCCCGGACGCCGCAGGACACCGCGGTCTGCCCGGTGTGCGGGGCCTCGTCGGGACGGGTTCACGGCTATCACTGGCGGGCGGTGGCCGATGTTCCGGTCGACGGGCGGCGGGTGGTGGTCCGTGTGCGGGTGCGGCGTCTGGTGTGCCCCACGCGCGGCTGCCACCACACCTTCCGCGAGCAGGTTCCCGGGGTGCTGGAGCGATACCAACGCCGCACTGTCCGTTTGAACAGGCAGGTCAAAGCCGTCGTCAAGGAGTTAGCGGGTCGGGCAGGGTCGCGTTTGCTGGCGATACTGGCCATGGGCCTGTCCCGTCACACCGCCCTGCGCGCCCTGCTGCGCATCCCGTTGCCCACCGGGCGGACGCCGCGGGTGATCGGCGTTGACGATTTTGCTCTGCGCAGGCGGCACCGCTATGCCACCGTGGTGATCGACGCCGAGACCCATGAGCGGATTGAGGTGCTGCCCGACCGCACCGCCGACACCCTCGAAGCGTGGCTGCGTGAGCATCCCGGCGTCGAGGTGGTGTGCCGCGACGGCTCGGCTACCTACGCCGAGGCCATCCGCCGTGCGGTGCCCGATGCGGTGCAGGTTGCGGACAGGTGGCATCTGTGGCACAACCTCTGCGAAGCGACCTTGAGCGAGGTGAAGGCGCACAGCTCCTGCTGGGCGACCGTACTGGACGCGCCCATCTACGACGGGCCCCGCGCGCAGACGACCCTGGAACGCTGGCATCAGGTCCATGACCTGCTCGATCAGGGCGTCGGCCTACTCGAATGCGCCCGTCGCCTGCAGTTGGCTCTGAACACCGTCAAACGCTACGCGCGAGCCGACCGACCCGAGCGGATGCTCCGCGTCCCCAAATACCGTGCCGGCCTCGTCGACCCCTACCGTGAACACCTGCGCAAACGTCGAGCCGAGGACCCCGGCGTCGGCGTCAAGCACCTCTTCGAAGAGATCAAGGCACTCGGGTTCACCGGCTGTCTGAACCTGCTGCACAAGTACATAAACCAGGGCCGCGCCGACGCAGACCGCAGCCACATCTCCCCGCGCCGGCTCGCCCGGATGATCCTCACCAGGCCCGGCAACCTCAAACCCGAGCACCGTGATCTCCTGGCACGGCTCACCGCCGCCTGCCCAGAAATGACCCAACTCGCCGCCGCTGTCGCCGGCTTCGCCGAACTCCTGACGCCTCAGCCCGCAAACACCGACCGGCTCTCGCACTGGATCCTGCAGGTTCGCGCGGCCGATCTACCTCACCTGCACGCCTTCACCCGAGGCCTGGAACGCGACCGCGACGCCGTGAACGCCGCCCTCACGCTCCCCTACAGCAACGGCCCCACCGAAGGCGTCAACACCAAAACCAAACGAATCGCCCGCCAAATGCACGGACGAGCAGGCTTCACCCTGCTCCGCCACCGCATCCTCCTCGGATAGCAACACCCTCCGTCACCACCGAATGTGAGACAGGGCC
>NZ_AXVR01000090.1 GCF_000484695.1 Salinispora cortesiana
GACGGTGTCCGCACTAGTAAAGAGATCATCCACGGCATCGTCAGTCTCGACGCCGGACAGGCCGGCCCGGAACACCTCAACCACTACGCCAGAGGTCACTGGACCGTAGAGAACAGCCTTCATTGGACCCGGGATGTGACCTTCCACGAGGACACCTCCCAACTCAGGACCGGCACCGCCCCACGGAACATGGCAGCCTTCCGCAACCTGGCCCTCAACACCTTCCGCCTCGCCGGACGCGCCAACATCGCCCACGCCCGCCGCGACCTACACGACCGCACCGACACCTTCGCCGTCTACGGCATCTAACAAACCATGATCAAAGCGGACGTAAAAGAACAACGCCGGGGCCGTGCCTGTGGGGCGGCACCACGGCTACACGATCAGGTCTAGTCGAAGGCCTTTCCGACCGTATCGTAGGGATCGGCAGATACGTGCATCGTCCCGCGGAAGGGGTCATCCACCCGTTCGACCACGAACAGCAGCAGAGAAATCATGCCCGCAATCGCGGAGACCAGGACCAGGGAGCCGGTACGCGTCCGGGTGGGGATGAGACAGGACATCAGAACGATGGCCACCGCGCCGATCAGGAGCGTGAACCACAGCGTCGAGGGAAGCGCGGCTGTGCTGAAGGTGCTTCGGATCTGGCGGGACTTGCTCCAGTCCTCGAACTCCGACAGGGCGAGGCCGCTCAACTGTTGATCTTTGTCGGAACCCGGCGTGAAGTTGAGGATGGTACGTGAGATTTCTTCCTCAAGTATGCGGTCACCCTCCACGTCTTCCCCGCGCTGGTAGGCCGGCCATGCCTCGTTGACCATGAAGTCGACATACTCGTTCAGCAGGCCCTTGAGCTCGCTTCGGGTGGGCTCCGGATACTCGGACACCACGTTGTGCAGTGCCTTCAGGTCCGCCGCCTCGGTCGCGACCGCCAAGCCCGCCTGGGAGTACGTGCCATACACGGTCAGGGCGGTCAGGACGAGCAGAAGCGCGTAGAGGGTGCCGGTGACCGAGACGGTGTGGGTGCTCAGGTCCAACCACTTGGGCTCGGCGTCGGACAGTTTTTTACCTCGTCCGCGCAGCAGCCAAATACCGAAGACGCCGATTATGAGAAATACTATCAAGAAAATGAGAAAAATGAGCCAGCCCGGCATAAGCTGGTTCCAGCTCCACATGTGGTCACTCCCTGTCGCGGAGACAAAGTCCTGAACGGGATGCTAACGCCCTCGGCCGCTATGCGCCACGATAGACGGCTTCCGGTAACCCACCCCAGGTCAGATGGGGGAGAAGGCGATCAACAGCCTACCGCCGTACGGTGTGCGTAGGAGTGACTTTCCCCGAGGACAAGGAACCGACCGTTTCCTGGCTCGTCGCGCGAGTCGGGGAGGTGTGGCCTGTCAGATGTGAATCAAAGCCGCCGGGCGCTCCGCCTGGCGCGGGAAGTGAATCCGGCTCTGCGCGGTCGAGATGTCACTCCGTTGAGTAGCCGGCCATCCGCTCGACGACAGATGTCACAGCGCCGACCGGGTGGCCGCAGGAGGTCTCACAGCGGTTCTACGGCTGCGAAAACCCGTCCCTCATCTCAGCCAGGAAGTTCGTCCAGGCGGCGCGGTCGAAGACGAGGGCCGGGCCGTTCGGGTCCTTGCTGTCCCGGCACGCCACCGCCCCATCGAGGGCAGCAACCTCGACACACTGGCCATTCCCGCTGGAACGGCTGCTCTTCATCCAGTGGGCATGGGTCAGGTTGGTGGGGGTCATCCCCGTACCTCCTTGAGAGCTGAAGGCGGCGGCTTGCCCGCTGATCAGCTTGATCGAGCTGGTGGGGTCCAATGCGGTAGCACGGAGGTGCTCGAACGTGGTGGCGTAGCGCCGTACATCGGCTTCGCGTTCGAGGAACAGGTCGCCGGCCATGCTGTCGATGTACACGAGGGCGGGGTCGGCTGGATCGGGGAAGTTCATGACCACGAACGATCCCGGCATGCCGGCATGGGCTCCGGTCGCGAACGGGATGACCTGGAGCGTGATGTTCGGCTGTTCACTTGCCTTCACCAGGGCATCGAACTGATCCACCATGACCTTCGTCCCACCAGCCAGACGGTGTAGGACGGCCTCGTCGAGGATCGCCCAGACCCGCAGTGGGTCGGACTTATGGAGTGCCTCCTGGCGCTGGAGTCGGGCCTCCACCCGGGTTTGCACTTCGGCTTCACTGGCGAACGGTAGAACTCCACGGATCACCGCGCGGGCGTACTCCTCGGTCTGGAGCAAGCCCGGGACGAAGAGCGACTCGTAGTTGTGGACCGAGCGGGCTTCAGCTTCGAAACTGATGTAGGTGGTGTACAGCTCGGGTAGCTCCGACTCGTACGTCTGGAGCCAGCCCAGCTGGGTGGCCTGCCGGGACAGGGCGATGAGTTCGCTGCGCTGGTCTTCGTCGGTGATGCCATAAGCGTCGAGCATGGCCATCAGGGTGCGTCGCTGCGGGCGGACCTTGGCCGTTTCGATGCGGTAGAGGGTGGCGGGGTTGATGCTCGTCTGCTCGCTGACCTCTTCGCGAGTGAGGTCGGCTTCGGTGCGGAGTCGGCGTAGTGCTGCCGCGAGTCGCCGGAGGCGCACGGTGGGTGGCTGTCGTCGAGCTGACAACTCCATGTCCCTTCACTCCTGCCGTAGTCGGAGTGTGCCTGTGATGCGGATGCAATGTCTACCCATGCTGGCTGGGTTACCGGTATGCGCAAGCAAGCCTCGCATCCCAGTTCCTAAGGCGGTAGTGCGTGGTCATCATCGGCTGATGCGGTCAATGGAGGCCCCGAAATTGACGAAGGGCTCGCGTTTCGAGAGGCACCGTCGAACCGGCTTCGGAGGTCTCAGTGGAGCGTAGTCCGCCACTCAAGCAGGCAACGTCCGCTGTCGGAGGTTGAGTTGGGGAGGTGACACGGCGGTTCCATCCCTGGTCCTGTTGGTGGTTGCACTGCTCGCCCCGAACCCAGTGGCATCCGGTGATTCGCTCTCGGCAACGATCATCCGAGCGGCCTGGTCCTTTATCGGGATTCGGGGTGGCTGAAGTGCCCCCAACGGTCGGGGGTTCGTTGGGGCCGGCCCCGGCCGGCTGGAGTGGGGGCTCGGTCGGCCGGGTTGGCGTGATGGGAGCTGTCGGGTCTGGCGCTGAGCCATCTCCGGTTTGCAGACCAGGGAGATGGCTTGGGTCAACATAGGCTATCAAGGTAGCCCTAGTCAACGCTCTGGTGCTATCTTGCTCGCGCAGGTTTCCTTGTGATGCAATGGCGGTTGCAGACCAGGGAGATGTAATGCCCACTACCGCCAAGTGGGTGTGGTTGGCTGACCGCATCCGGGAACAGATTGCATCCGGCGAGCTTGCGCCGGGGGCGAGGCTACCGTCGATGACAGAGTTCCGTCGTGATTACGGCGTGTCTCAGATGGTGGTACGCAATGCCGTGCTCGTGTTGAAGTCTGAGGGCTTGATTTACGGGGTCCCGGGCGTCGGGGTGTACGTCGCGGATCGCGATGATGCCCCGTCTGCTTGATCGGCCACGGTGACGTCGATCGGTCACCACGAGGGTCAGCGATGACGCCCATGACCGGCGACCAGGGGCGGATGTTCTTCGACGTGCGTTTCATGGCCATCGGTCGCCGAATCGCCGGGTGAACCAGGTCCAGGTCGAAGCTGTGGAGTTGACGGTCGTCATGCCGGGTCGGCGGCGGGGTAGACGCCCGTAGCGGGCGAAGGTCGCTTCGGCGGTTGCCCGACCTGAACATGGTTCGGGTTGTCGGCACGTAACGCACCGACCGGCGATGCCGGTGACCAGGTGTCGCTCCAGTTCCACCTGCGCGTGGTTGACCTGCTCCATCGCTGCCTGCGTCAGGTATGTGGTAGTCACTTCGCGCCTGCCGACTCGACGATGCCGCACCGACAGTTCGCTTCTGCGGCGCGGACTGCTTGGCCCACCAATGCCTTGGGCGTGCTCACGCGAGTGCACCTCCGCTCGCACCGGTAGCCGGTTTCGAGGTGCGGTGTCTGGCATCGCGGCAACTCGGGCAGTCCAGCGTGTCGCCGCAGGACGGGCACCATCGTTGGGAACGCTTGAACGTCCACATCCCGGCGACCCAGCCGAGAAGTGTGGCCCCCAGGGCGGCCATGGCGAGGGACATCGTCAGCAACCTCCTCATGATCACAATGAGCACTTTCGCCGGTGTGCCTAGGCTATCCTGATAGCCTAGGCTGTGATCTGAGATTACCGATGGAGCTCCCTTTTGGGAACCCGAACCGTGCCGGTGTTCACACCACGGACCACCGCCGCTACCCGTCCAGAGTCCAACAACGCCCACCCACTCGCGTCGGACCGATCCCAGATCCGATCGCACCCGGAGGTAGCAACGTGAGCCTGCCCGATGTCGCCGCTGCCCTGCGAGACCTGCACGTCTCCGTCCATCAACAGCAGGAGATGGCCAAGGCCGTCATCCACGAGGCCGAGAAAGTCCGAGCCGAGTTCCGCGCCCTAACGGCGGGAGCCGCCAACCCCCTGGTCAATCGCGCCTTGGGAAACTACGCCCGAGGGATAGTCAAGCTCCGTGCCGGAGCATGGCTCCTCGCCCAAGCCGGCGGTAGTCTCACCGAGTACGCGCGGCTAGTCGGCGTCCGCCTTCCGCAGCAGCCCGGTGCGGAGGAGCGGAAGGCCGAGGTTCCGGACGAGCGAAGCGACACCCCAGAGCGTCGACGCAACCAACGGTCGTCTCTGTTAGGCAAGCAGAGGCCAGCCGGCGAACCACCCTGTTGACCTGTCAACAGGCCGACGACGATGCTGGCGGCTGGCAGTGCTGCGGCCTGGTCCGCCGGGACGGTCAGCCGCCAGTCTTCGCCACTCCCACGAGGTGCTTTCCGACGAGATCTCCGGCCTGCTTGAGGTTGTCTACACCCTCCTCAAGCTGAACAGGTGCCTGCCGGCAAGCGCGTACCGCGCTGTTGAGAAGGTTGTTCTCTCCGCCGCGACTGACTTTCTGGAAGTGGGCCTGGGCCTTGTTCACGGCGTCGATGGCATCGCCGACGCTACGGCCCACCTGCTCCAACAACCGTAGCGTCGTAATCAACTCCGCTATGACCGAGTCGATCGGGCCACCGCCGCCCCGTCCGGCGGTGATCCGGTCGAGCCCGGCGTTCATCGCGCGACCGACGAGCCCGCCAGCTTTCATGCCGGCATAGGCCGCGCCAACCGCAATCAGCGGAGAGGGGTGGTAGCCGGCAGCGTCCACGGCTGCCGTGGCTGCTATCGCCACCCCACCGCCGGTAGCCTTGCCGATCTTTTCGCTGACGTTTTTGATTCCTTCCCGGGCTGACTCGATAGCGGTATCGCGGAGGGCGCCGGCTGTTGCGGTGAGTGCTCCGGCTGCCTTGGCGCGGGCACCCGGCATCCGCGCGTCTCTTGTTCGCCCCCGGCCCTGTCTTCCCAGCCCGAGCATCGGCTAGCGAACCGGTTCCAGGAATGCGCAGCCGGAAGCAATCAGCATGGGAGTAACGTTCGCGACATCAAGCGCCAGCTCAGCAGCCGTCATCGGATCAACGTCCTCACCGGCGGCTCGCTGTTCATCTGCTAGCTCGGCAGCGAGGACACACGCCTGCCAAAGCGAGCTGACGGTTGAGGAAAACGCCCACAGGTTGTAGACGGTGTAGTTGACCTTGACGTGTGCCTGGCCGTTGTGGCCGATCAGGCGGCGGTCTGGTTCTTCGGGGGTGTTGCCCATCCCTTCGGCGAGTGGGTGGAGCTTGATGCGACGGAACGGCTTCTCCAGCTCACCGTTTGGGTCGAACTCAATCAGTAGGCCGCGGTCGAGGAGCTGGTCGATGACCGGTCCTGGGCTGGCGGGGCCGGCGCCGGCGGCGAGGAGGTCGCGTTGGAGAGTTTCGCGGGTGACCTCCAGGCGGGCGTGGCGCTCGGGGTCGAGGAAGGCGCGCCCCCACACCTGGAATTCGTCATCGGTGAGCTCCTCGGAGTCGTTGCCGAGCCGGACCTCCCAGAACTCCGGGTTGGGGTCGGGTGGGGTGACGTACCGGTAGGAGGGGCCGAGGTTGAGGCCGACGGGGACGATGACGGTGGGCATCGGGGGACCTTCCGGGGTTCGGTGTCAGAGGACGGCGTTGTACTTCTCGGTCTGCGCGACGGCGGCCTGAATCAGGCCGGCGCCCTCGCCGAACTTCTGCTTGGCGGCGGTGAGCTTGCCGATGGCGCCCATGACGGCGGGCTGCTGGGTGCCGGCCGCGAGGGCTTGGAGCACGGCGATGGCCTTGTCGACCTGGGCGTTGACGCCAGCGAGCTGAGCGAGGGCCTTGTCGGCTTCGGTCTTGCCGTGGGCCAGGCCCGCCTTGATGTCTCCGATGGTGGCCATTGAATTCCTCCCTGGGTTGTGGGGTCCAACGCCCTGCCGTCGGTCGCAGGTGCGCCTGGTGTCAGCCGCGGGTCGCGGCGATGAAGATGAACCACAAGATCGGCATGCCGACGAAGCAGATCACCCCGCCGACTTTCCTGGACCGGGTGCCCCCACCCCCGATGCGGGGCTGCCCGACGAGGCTGATCGTGAGATAGCCGGCGAAGAAGGCGAGCGCGGGCAGCCCACACAGGGACCAGGGCACCAGGTGCAATGGGATGCGGCCGAGGTCCTTGTCGGGGCTGAGGGCAAACATCAGCAGCGACGCGAAGGTGCCGACTATCGCCGCGACGGAGTAGACGAGGGCATTGCGGGCCAGCGGGGTGAACCCCGGCAACAACGGTGGCTGGGCTGCTCGCCGGTGGGCGTTCTCGGCGGCGGCGTCGGCGGCGTTGGCGGCGGTTGTCGCCCGCCGCAGCGCCTCGGCCGGGTCCGGTATGGGGCCGGGTGCGACCCGGCCAAACTGTGGGGCGGGCAGGCGTAGGGTGGCGGCGAGATGGTGCAGGTGCTGCCGTTGCGCTGCCACCCGGTGGGTGAGCTGATCCACCGCGGCCTGCCCGTCGCGGCTGGCGGCGGCCTGCTGCTCGCCGCGGGCGCGTTCCTCCTTCAACAGGGTGGACAAGCGGCGGGCGTGATCGGTGTAGGCGGCCCAGCCGCCGTCGCGGGGCAGTGGCGTGTCCGGTTGCTCAGTCATGCGTATTCATCGATCTGGTCGAGGGTGCCGGGGCGCACGTAGGGGACGATGAGGGCGCGACGGTTGTCGTGCCGGTCGATCAGCAGCGCACGGTTGGGGCGGGACTGCCACTCCGAGGCGTAGTCGCCGAGCAGGGAGCTGACCTCGTTGCTGGGCAGGTTCAGGGCGACGAGGCAGGCGACCTCGTTGCCGCCGGTGGGTCCGAGGTCGCTGCTGAACCGGCTCACCGAGCGCCACCAGCCGAGCAGGTGGACACCGTGGGTGGGCCCGTTGGCCAGCACGTCCCGCAGCTCGTCGTGCCCCGAACGGTAGGTGGTGGGGTCGCTGGTGGCCAGCAGGCTGCTGGCGATATCCGCGCCGAAGATCACCAGATGGGTGGTCGGCCCACCGTCGGGAGTGGTCGGCTGGGCGAGCTCCGCCAGTCGCGCCCGAAGCTGGGCCGCGTTGAGCGTCTCGTACGGGTGCCCGGCGGCGGCGACCGCCTCGACGGTGGCGTCGGAGGCCTCGTCGGCGGCGGCGACCAGCGGCGCGATGAGGAACCGGGCCGTGCCGGGCGCGTACTGGCGGGCCAAACTGGCCGTGGCCGCGTAGAGCACGTCGGCCCCGACCGGGGAGGTACCCAGGACCGCCAGGTGGCTGCCCGGGGTCGCGTCGAGGGTGAAACCCGCGGTGGGCAGGCCGACGGCGACGGTCCGGCCGACCAGGGCTCGCCGCCGCCGAACGTCGGGGGTCAGGGCGACGAAGGTGGGATCCTGGTCGGGATGCTGCTCGGCGTAGCCGGCGAAGACCGTCGGCGGGGTGCCACCCGGTCGGCGGGCACTCCAGAGCAGGTGCCGCTGGGTGGCCACCGAACCCGCGTCGGCGTTCGGAAAGCGGATGACCCGGTTCGCCCCCGGAATCCCGGCCGCCGAGTTGATGACCGCCCCGCCGATGGGCAGGTTGTCCGCACCGTCGTTGAGCTGGTCCAGGACACCGCCACCACCGGCGAGGGCGACCCGCAGCGGAAACTGGCCAAAAATTGAGTCGGTCTTGGTGAAGAGCGCCTCCACCCCGGAGATCGTCTGCGACGCCAGGATCAGGTGGACGCCGTACGAGCGGCCCTTGCGCGCCAGCTCCTCGAGGAGCGCCACCGCCTGCTGGGCCACCGCGTCGTTGCCCTCAAACAGCACATGGAACTCGTCGATCACCGCCAGCAGCCGGGGCATCGCCACATCCGGCCGACCGGTCCGCAGATCGGCCAGCTTGGTCACGCCGGCCCGCTTCAGCTCGGTCGCCCGGCGGGTCATCTCCCGCGACAGCGTCCGGAGCACCGCCAACCCGTACTCCCGGTCGGACTCGATGCCGACCGTGTGGGCGTGTGGAATCCAGGACGGGTCCACCACCGTCGGGGTGAACTCCGCGAACGACACGCCCTCCTTGAAGTCCAGCAGGTAGAGCGACAACTCGTCCGGCGAGTAGCGGGAGGCCAGGCCGTAGAGCACGTCGAGGAGAAACACCGTCTTACCCGACCCGGTGCGACCCCCCACCAACCAGTGTGGCGTCGCGTCGTCCAACGCCAGCACGCACTCGGTACGCCCCTCCCGGCCCACCACCGTCCGCAGGCCGTCGATCGACGACTGCTGCCAGATCTCCTCCGGCATCAGCATCGTGAAGTCCGTCGCCGTCTGCACCCGAGCCGACTTCGCCAACCGGCGGCAGACCGCCTCCACCAGCGTGTCCGGCGGGCCGGCGTCCAGTCTTACCGGCACCGCCAACCCCGAGTCGTCCGAGCTGAACCGGTGCTGCCCGGGCGGGTCGGAGACCGCGAACACCCCACCGCTCGAGGCCGTCAGCGCGGTGGTGCACTCCAGGCGCGGTGCCGCGTTCAGCCCGCCCGGATGCGGTGCCGGCGGGTAGCCGGCGAGCAGCAGGAACACCCCGGCCGCCGGGCCCGCGTGCGCGATCGCCGACAGCCGGGACCACTCCCTCCGCCCAGCGCCCTCCGGCATCGCCGCCACGCACACCAGCAGCACCGAAGGATCCGAATCGCCGCCCTGGGCGCGCTCGATTCGCTCCTCCGCCTCGGCCAGCACCTGCTGAAACCCCGGCAGGTCGATCGCCGGACGCGGCCACGCCTCCGCCTCGACCATTTCTCGGAACGGACCGAAAACGGTCCCGAGGGTCGCCCCATCAACGGCCGCGACCTGAAGCACGCCGTCCGGCAACGCCGCCAACACCCGCAGCAGTACGCCGCGCAGCCAGCGCGCCACCGCCGGATCACGGGCGTCACTGTCGACCGCCAGGTGACCGGCGCCCACGAACGGCACCACGACGCTGAACCCGCTCCCCGCCACCGGCGTCGTGTCGCCCAGCCGAATCGGCATTGGACGCCCCAGCGCCGCGTCCACCCCGGTGGGAAGATCCGCAGCCGAACCGTCCAGTCGGCAACCCAGCCAACCGGGTGTCAGCCCCTCGGCGAGCCGCTGCATGCGGGCAGTGAAACGTTGCGCTTCCTCGCGGGCCTGCGCCGAGACGCCGGCTTCCGCAGTGCGGTCGCGCAACCTCGCCCGAGCAGCCTCAATGTGAGAGACGGCATCCCGGTGCGCCGCCACCGCCCGACCGAACGCTGACGCCACCGACTCCAACGCACGCCCCCAGCTCACCGACCACGGCTACTCGCGCAGACCCTACCCAAAGTGGCCACTCCGAGTCAGCCCCCACGTCGCCCTCAGCGACGGCCTCCCTCGGCGGACGGAGTGTTGATCGAGACAGCCCCTCGGCGGACCGCCTTCGACGGTGGGATCCCGGGACTGTGGCGTTTTCCGTGTTTGGCCGTTGGGTGTGATCGAGGTTGTTAGATGGTGATCCGGTCGCCGTAGGCGAGGATCAGGGCGTTGAGGGCCTTGGCCCAACCGTAGACCCGGCCGGTGATGCTCCCACTCTTGCGTTTCTGTTGGACGACGAGGTAGAGGACCTTCATCGCGGCCTGCTCGGTGGGGAAGTGCCCGCGGCGGCGGGCGGCTTGCCGGAACCGGGCGTTGAGGGACTCGATGATGTTGGTGGTGTAGAGGACCTTGCGGACCTCGTGGTCGTAGTCGAGGAACGGCACGAACTGTGGCCATGATGTTCGCCAGAGCCGGA
>NZ_AXVR01000091.1 GCF_000484695.1 Salinispora cortesiana
ATCGTGTTGACCGCGACGAACCCGAGCAGCCACAACCACACCGGCACTACTGGCACGGTCGCGTGCATCGCCACCGACGCCACCAAATACAGCAAGCCCGGCACGAGCACATAGTCCAGCAGGATCACCCACCCGGCGAGGAAACCGACTGGAGGGCTGATACCCCGACCCGCATAGTTGTAAACGCTGCCCGACATCGGGAACGCCCGTACCATCTGCGCATACGAAAACGCAGTGAACACCAACGCGACCACACCGATCACATAGGCAAGCGCCACCATGCCACCAGAACCGGCATACACACTACCGAAAATCGCCATCGGCGCGATCGGCACCATATACACCAGCCCATACGCCAGCAGGTCCCGGAACCGGAGTTGCCGACTCAACTCCTGACGATAACCGAACCGCTGTACCTCATCGGCTGGAAACGACACCCGCTGAACTCCTTTTCCGTTCAAGAGATTACGACAAGATTTGCCTTGTGCCGGGCGGGATTGACGGCGCGCAACTAACCGCCCGGCCACTAACGTATTAGCTCTAAAGCCGGCTTGATGAAGCGATTCAGGTGGGCGGATGTGCCACCTAGGGGCATCCCCGAGTGCTGCCATCGTTCAAACAGGCACGACGACATGAACGCTCGCGAGGTTCGAAGGCAGCACGTGTGGTGCTGTCTTGTTCACTCACCGCTGCGGCTTTGGCGGCCACAACAGCGAGGCATTCTCGCCCCTTGGTCGGGTAGTAAACGGGAACGGCTCAGGCGCCGCTTCGATCCCAAGACACACCGGGACTGCTTGTGGCAACTACCGACGTACGCCGGTGATCGAAGCTGAAGGCCAGCATGGCTTCTAATGGCAGCGATAGTCGATGTCGTAACGCTGACATTGGCCTGCCATTTTTGGTCATCCTGTGAGAAATTGAGTAGTGCCAGCCCTACTGTGGACCATGCACGGCCAGTCCCGCCCCCGACTCCAAGGACGATGGACATGCCCGACTCCCATCCGACGCTGCTAGCTGCACTCGCAGGACGTGACACACGCAGCTACACGGAGATCGTGACCGCCTGGAACGCCTTGGCAGCGCAGATGCAGGAGCCCGGGACCTTGTCACTGCGCCAGTTCCATCGCTGGATGAGCGGTGGAGTGATGCCGCGTGGTTCGTCCCAACGCGTGTCAGAGCGTTTCTGGCAACGGCCAGTAGCCGAGCTTCTTCAGCCAACGCCGACTGTGCAGCACATCGAGTCGCCTAGCGTGGCACTGGACATAAGGAAGATCGTCATGGGAGCTGCTGAAGACGCCGCCGACCACTCGTCGAACGTCGCCAACTACATTGACTCAGAGGCAATTGAGGCCCTGGCGGAGCGGGTCGGCATATACGCACGACAGTATGCTGCGACACCACCGCTGGAGCTGTTCTACAACCTCCGTAAGCTGCGTGATTCGGCCGACCGGCTACTCGAACACACTCACGCTCCAGGGCAACAGGAGCCTCTGTACCTGATCCTCAGCCAGACATCCGCGTTGCTGGCCGGTGTATCGTTCGACCTTGGGGTGTCTGACGCCGCAACCGAACACGCCCGCGCTGCTCACACCTACGGCAAGCTGATCAACAACGTGAGCGCGATGGGTCTCGCTCGCGCGATTCAGGCCACCTTGGCGTTTTGGGCAGGGGAACCGAGTCGCGGTGCGCGCCTGGCAGAAGTCGGCTTGGAAGGCAGCACCGTCGGGACCATCGCGGTTCGTCTGCACGCCGTCTCGGCCCGATGCTTCGCGCTCATGGGTGAGGCAACCGCCACCAAGCGAGCCCTCGCGGCTGCTGAGGACGCCCGCACGGGAATCGACGAGACATACGACTCTCTCGGAGGTGAGTTCGTGTTCTCGCCAGCACGCACCGCGTTCTGCGCCGGAGCGGCCTACCTGGCGCTGGGAGACGGTGACGCTGCCGCCAGGGCGGCTCGTAGCGCGCTTGATCTATACGCGAGTGTGTCAGCAGACCAACGGTGGTACGGCGGTGTCTACGGCGCGCACGCCGACCTCGCTGCTGCCCGGATCTACTCAGATGACTTGGCCGACGCTGCTGATCACATGGAGCAACTCCTGCTCGCTCCAGTCGGCCTTCGCACCAGCAGGCTTGTGCAACGAGCGCGACGAGTACAAACGACAGTTGCGGGCCGCCGCTACCGGGGTAGCCCTGCTGCCGCGCGCTTGACAGGGCAGGCAGAGGCGTTCGTGGCTGACGCCACAGCCGCCCGCGCTCTGCCGTCTTCGAGCCCTTGAGCCTAGTTAGCGGGCAGGATAGCCACGTCGTCCCTGCGCTCCGCCTGATTGGGCGGTGGGCCGCGTCAGCCGCGCGACCCACCGCCCGCTGTTGCCCCCTGTCGGTGCGCGGGTAGCCGCGCTTTCGCACCTGTCTCGACACCTGGTGCTCTGCTCGCAGGATGGCGACGGGTTGCGGGGTTGCCCGAGGTGAGCAGCCGCCGGCATTCAAGATCACCTAAACGCTGGGGTCGGAACCAGCGAATCGCGCGAGGCATTGTGAGCGGGTCGGGATGCGGGGATCGGTTCTATCAAACAGTGTAGTCGAAGGGGATGTGCCCAGAGGGTGGGATCGTGCCGAGTTGGACCAGCGGGTCGCAAAGGCAGATGTCGGCCGTAACGCCGCCGCCTTGGGCAAGGGCTCGCCACGAGTCCACCTGAAGACCTGCAAGGCCGTCATATAGCTCGCCACTCCAGGTGATCTTGCCATTCTCATCCACGCTGACCTTGACGTCCAAGATCTCGTCCAGGCCGGACAGACTTCTTGGCCATGGCAATGTGCACGTTACCGACCCCGTGTCCTCGTTGCCGGTCAAGGGGTCCACCACAACACAGGAAGAGCCAATCGGTATTTCATTTGTTCCGTTGAGATTGGCCTGGTCTGGAAATGTGTATCGCGTCATGTTGACCAAGATTGCCACGTCGCTTCCCGCGCCACCGTTGGCGGTATTCGCAGCTGTGCGGAAAGGGTAAGGGTAGAGAATGTCGTTTCCCTCGTCGCCATGAAATGAACTGCTGTAGGTGGGTCCGGTTCCAATCAGGACATCGTTTCCTGTACCGCCATTGGCGAGCTCACTGATCCACATTTCATCGTTCAAGCTGTCGCCGACGTCGATGACATCGTCGCCTTCCTCACCCCTGATGCGGTCCCCACCGGAACCGCCGAAGATGTGATCGGCGGCGTCCTCGGGAGCTGGCCGCTCAACGTCATACCAATCATAATAGTGCTGTGGGTAGTCGCCAATGATGGTATCGCCGCGAGCGCCACCGTAGACGGTATCGTTGCCGGCACCGGCAATGATTGTGTCATTGCCGTCATCGCCGTAAATTATGTCATTTCCGGTTCCTCCGATGATGTGGTCATCACCGCCGCCGCCGTAGATAACATCGTCGCCTGTGGTTCCGCAGAGCCGGTCAGGTCCTGGTGTCCCCTCAATCACGATGCCAGGCCCCGGCGTTCCCTCGTGCGGACAGGTGTCCGCTGCATTCGCGGGGCCAGTGACCGTGCCGCCGATGCCGCTACCTAGGGCCATCACCATGCACGCCCGTGAGGCCCACCGCAAAGCGTCTTGCCGTCGAACCACTGTGATCAACCTCCTCCTGCTCGTAGGTCTACGGTGTGGATCGTCGCACCGACGGTAGACCTTGCCAGGCCGCGGCCGTTTTGGCTGCCCCAGGCTGCATAGAAGCTATATTTTTTAGGACCACCGTCCCATTCCGATTAGATCAGCATTAGTCGCGAATGCCGTCGGCTAACACCAGGTACAGGAGCGCTGATCCTGGCTGATCAAAATGGGCGAGCCCCGGTCAGGGGTGCGGTGGGGGCGGGCGGTGCTACGCCTCCAGATCCCTCTAGCCTCGGTCTTTCGTGCGCCCAGCGGACCTGGAGGTGAGTGTGTAGCTCATCTGGAGTCGTAAGCTCGTCGTCGCCTGCCGGTGTGAGTCCGGTCCGGGTAGCTGCCAGGAGGCCCGGTAGCAGGCTGGCGGCTTGGTCTGGAAACGGGTCGGGTCGAAGCCCAGCGTCGAAAGCCCTGTCAGGGGGAGCGACTGAGCGGTCCGTAGCATGACGCGAAGCCTGCGGCGTCGTTAGAGGTCTCGCCCGTTGGGTGGGGCAGAGGGAGTGCCGAGCCCCCGAATTCAGGGTGAAGGCCATGGAAGCGGTGTAGCTCCTGGATTGCAGCCGCGAAGGACTCCCCGGCGTATGGGGCGCGGAACGTTCAGATGGTGGCGGCGGGAACTGGGGAGGCCCTCCCCGGCCCGGTGTGCTGCGGATGCGTGCCGGAGTGTCGGGTCCTATAACCGGTTTACGCCGGGAAGTGGATCTCGTGTCGGGAGGGAGTCGGAGGCGGCCGTAGTACTGCTGGAGCCGAGCGGACAACATAACCGCCGGTGAGGGAAGGGCCGCTACTTCGTCGATGCGTGCCGCTGATGAAGGGGAGCCCGGTGAGTGCCGGTTCGGCTAGTTCCGCCGCGTTGGGGTCCGTGTTGGACCCGGTTCGTGCTTTGCAGCATGCGCTGTACCGGGCGGCCAAGGCCGATCCCGGGCGTCGGTTCCATGCGCTGCGAGACAAGGTTTCCGCAGGGACGTCTTGTGGCGGGCGTGGGTCGCGGTGCGCCGTAACAAGGGTGCACCGGGCATCGATAGGACCACCCTGGCCCAGGTTGAGGAGTACGGGGTTGCCCGGCTTCTTGACGAGGTGGCCGTGGAGTTGCAGCGGGGCCGGTATCGGCCGTTGCCGACGCGTCGGGTTTTCATCCCGAAGCCCGGCACGACCGAGCGGCGTCCGCTGTCGATTCCCGCGGTTCGGGACCGTATCGTGCAGGCCGCGGTGAAGATCGTGCTCGAGTCGATCTTCGAGGCCGACATGTTGCCGTGCAGCTTCGGTTCCGCCCGAAACGCTCGGCGCACGATGCCTTGCAGGTACTCGTCGAGGAGTCCTGGCGGGGCAGGCGGTGGGTGGTGGAGACGGATATCGCCAACTGCTTCTCGGCGATTCCGCATGACAAGTTGATGCAGGCGGTTGAGGAACGCGTCTGCGACCAGGCCATTCTGAGGCTCCTGCGGGCGATGCTGCGCGCAGGGGTGATGGAACACGGTGTGGTCCGGCGGGAAGTGACCGGCACCCCGCAGGGCGGCGTGGTGTCGCCGTTGCTGGCGAACGTCTACCTGCACCGTATCGATCGGGCATGGTCGACGCGTGAGCACGGGGTACTGGTTCGATACGCCGACGACGCGATCGTGATGTGCTCGTCCCGGCAGCAGGCCGAAGCCGCCCTCGGGCGGTTGACGGAACTGCTGGCCGACCTTGGGTTGGAACCCAAGGCGGCGAAGACCCGCATCGTGCATCTGCAGGTCGGCGGGGAGGGCGTGGACTTCCTCGGCTTCCACCACCGGCTGGTGCGCGCGTGGGCGCGGACCGGGACCAAGCAGGTCACCTTCTGGCCCGCTGGCCCGCGAACAAGGCCATGCAACACGCCCGAGACCGGATCCGGCAGGTAACCGACCGGTCCCGGCTGTTGCTGCCCGTGGAGTGGATCGTGCAGGACATCAACATCTTCCTGCGCGGCTGGGCCGGGTGCTTCAAGTACGGCAACTCGGCCCGACCCTTCGGCAAGATCAGGGATTACGCGAAGATGCGGCTGGCGATCGTGCTGCGGAAGCGGCACAAACGTAGCCGCGAGTTCGGGTGGTCGATCGTGGCCTACTCCGGCAACGAACTGGGCCTGATCGGGCTTGTGGGAACCGTCGTCGCACCGAGGCCCTTCAAGCCTTGGCGACGGGACAGACCGAATGCCGGCGGTGAACGACGTCGGTGAGCCGTGTGCGGGAAAACCGCACGCACGGTTCGACGGGCGGGAGCTGGAAACGGAGCACCCTGGAAACGGTCACGGCAGTGGGACAACCGGGCGGGAAACCACCGGCACTCAAAGGCTGCCGGACCTACACCCAGAACGTGCCACCGCGCCAGCTCCCGACCCTACATTTGAGCATGGATTCATAGGTACGCGTCGCCGACTCCTTGTCGGAATGGCAGACCACGATGGTCGCGTCAATGTCCAGGACCAGGCCATCAACCGGCTGGCCGGCCACCATCGGCTGCGGCAGGTCACCGCGAACCTCGGCGTGCTGGGCCCAGGCAATCTCCCGGGCGTGTGCCCGCGCAGACCGCAGATCGGCCAGCACCGTGTCGTCGAGCTGTGACAACAGCCGCCACGCGGTCGGGTCGGAGGCCACCGGCCCGAACAGGGCCCGCTGGTCTCGTAGTACTGCCAGGTCAGCGATGGCCTCACCACCGTCGGCCAGCATCACGGCAAGATCGACGGCGATCCGGCCCGGATCATGCCCGCGCTGCCGCTGCCGCAGACCCGCAAGGGCGTGGCTGAACGCGCTGGTCAGGCCGGTCGCATCGGCCAGATCAGCGAGCAGCCGGGCACCAGCGTGACCGACAACGCCCCGCCCGTCTCCGGTCACCATGATCTTCGGACGTGTTGCGGTAGCCTTCATCCAGCAAGTGCCTTCCGTGACAGGAACATCGGACCCTCAGCAAGTCCTATTTTCCCTGATCAGAAGGCACTTCCTCGTTTGCGGTCCACTCCTTGGGCAGCCCTTAACGAAGGGCCGAGGCTAGGGGCGGGTTCGGGCCACGATGGCCCCATCTCGGACGGCGGCGGCGAGCAGTTCTCGCTCCTTGTGAAGCGTGATGCCATGCTCGGCGTCACGCTCGTGCGCAACCGGCTTTCCGCCTTGGCTCAACCAGGACCACGTGTCTGCCACCGTGTCGCTTAGCTGACGACATCGCAGGCCGGCTTCCCGCGCCCGGCGCGTGTCCATCGCCCATGTTCCTGCACCTTTGCGCCACAACGGCAGCTCAGTCCACTGCCGTACGCTGTGTTTGGTAAGCCAGTCCTCGTCAACCCACATGACCTCAGCGTCAGCCTTAGTCACCGCGATGCAACGATGCAGCAGATCCGCGAATGTGGCCCCGGCGGCCGGCGGTGCCACGTTATAGATACCGCTCTGCCTCGACTCAGTCATGTTCAGCAGGAAGCGAGCAACGTCGCGAACATCGACAGGCTGAATGGTTCTGCCGGGATCACCAGGTGCCAGCACCCCACCGCCCTGTCGGACACGCCCCAACCACCACCGCATCCGCCCGACGTACTCATAAGGACCAAGGACCACACCTGGCCGGAGGATCAATGACTGTTCCTCCGGCAGGTCGCGGCGTATCGCGGCTTCGCAGCCAGCCTTCAGCGGCCCGTACGCCACAGCGTCCCAGTGGCGGAAGCCAGGATCCCAGTCCGGGTTTCCCGGATGAAGCGCCGACTCCTCGCTTACCGGCTCATGCGGCCACGCCCGGTACGCGCTAATGGTCGACACGAAAACGTACCGCTCAACGACCGACTGCAACGCCCGAACACTGTCCCGAACGACCGTAGGTACGCTCCCGTGCACGTCAACGACCGCATCCCAAGGACCACTCGCCGCGAGCCTCTTCAGATCAACTACGTTCTCTCGATCACCGTGAATCTCAGCCGTACCCGTCGGAGCGTGACCTGACCAGCCGCGATTGAAGATCGTTACGTCCCAGCCTCTGGCTACCGCCTGCTCGGCAACTACCCGTCCTACAAACCACGTCCCACCGAGCACCAGCAGCCTCATGATGACGATCATGCCCGAGAGCGCGTCCCCTCCGGTAGTCCCAAGCACCTTCGCGTTGACTTCGGGGATTAGCGCTTGCAGCAGTCGGGAAGGTGCCGGTAGACCCGTAGTTCGCGGCCGTGCCGGTGGCCGTACTCCGGCGTGATGTCGTACAGGCACGCCCGCCACACGACGGTTTCACCGCCGACGGGCACTACCCTGCCCGTCGCCTGGCCCGCTGTGCAGCAGCACGTCCACCCTCCGACGGTACGCGCGGGACGAGCGCGGGACGCGACGGACGAGGTTCTGACGCCCCCAGTTGGCTGGCCCCCACGCGGGCTGGTCCCCGCAACTGGGCGTATCGCTGCGGGGACCAGCTTGTCGGTGGCCTGCGGCCAAGGCTGCTCCACCTGCGGGTGGCTGTGGCCAGCAGCCGAGCGGTGACCTCGTCGACCTGTTCAGGTTCGCCGCGGGCCCTACCGCTCGCCAGCGCCGGGACCTGCGCTGTGGATAGCTCCGGTGCCTGTGGATGATTCCCTGATCATGGCCGGATCTGCTAGCCCTCGTGTCACCAGCAGCACGGACCGCAGGGGCGGGCCATAGAAGGGGCACACGTCGCGGGGGATGATCGCGTTCTTCCTCCTGCCCGACCAGCGTGGCCGGGCTGCTCGCAGAGCGCGGAAGACATTGGCGACCTCGATGTAGCCCGGCCTGGCGGCATGCGCTCGTCACCCACCGCCAGACGGCGCCGGGCCTGCCGTCGAACTCATGCCCCCTTTTACCCCCCGAAAACCCCTTCCGGGTATTGATAATCGGTGACAAGCAATGATCACGAGATGGCGGCGTTCGTGCAGGTCAGTGCAAGAATTCGGTAGCTAATGACAGGTTCCAGATCATAACGGCCGGTAACAAGGGGTCGTCGGTTCGAATCCGGCCGTCCCGACGCAGTTCAAAGGGCACATCCGATTGATGGATGTGCCCTTTGCTTATGGCTGGGTGACTAGCTGAGTGACTATGCCTCAGCGCCGAAGAGCCGGTCCATGGTGATCGCGCCGCTTAAGAGCACCGGTCTGAGCTGGTGCCGGTATACGCCCTCGGTGACGGTCGTACCAGAGTGCCCACAGAGGTCGGCGATCTGTTCGATGCTCATGCCGCTGTCGGACAGCAGGGACACGAAGCTGTGTCGTAGCTCGCGTGGGGTCCAGTCGCGCGGATCAAGGTCCGCTTTGGCGACGACCGGGCGAAAGGCCCGAAGAACATTGTGCCGGTCGAGGGCTGTGCCGGCGGTGGAGGCGAAGACGAGGCAGTCAGCATCAGGTCGGCCCTGGCGTTCGTGGTGGGCGGTGAGGGCGCTAACGCACCAGGCTGGCAAAGCTAGTGTGCGGCGGGACTTCTTGGTCTTGGTGTCTCCGTCGACGCGGACCGAACGCCAGACCTGGATGGCTGGTGGCGTTGGTGGGTTGCGGTTCGGGTCGCCCGCCAGGTCAACGCGTGCCCAGGTGAGGGCGCGTAGTTCTTCGGTGCGTGCGCCCGTCAGAAGTGAAAGCACGATGTAGGCGTGCAGGGAGCTGCCTTCGGCGGCGACCAGGAGCGCCAGGGCCTGGTCGAAGGTGAGTGACTTTGATGGTCGTCCGCTGCGGCCAGTCGGGGGACTGCGTAGTTTCCGTGTTTGGCCTGCCCCGGGGACATGAGGTGTCGCAGTACGCATGGCCGCAAGGTGTGTATGGGCGTTTATGGGAAAGTTGGACCGTCGCACTGTCTGGTTGATGCCTGTTTGGGGTGTGGTCGGGGCACGGTGGTGGCGGAATCCCGGCCGGCGTCGGGGCGTTACACCCTGCGTACGATCGAGGAGGCGCCCCGCCAGGTGGGCGGGTGTCGCCCGTGCGTGAGCCCCGGAATGATGGCGGCCCGCCGGTCGTTACATCTGGACCCGGCACCGTGAGAGCCCCGCAGGGCCGCGGTTGCCTGAGGATCTTCTTCTTGTTCTGTTGAGCGCCCGACGGTGCTCGCACCCACCCTGAACCCCCTTTCGGGCGTGGGCGTCGACCCCCGAATGGAGCACACATCATGAACACGATTCTGCGTCGTAGCGTCCTTGGTGTTGCTGGTCTGGCCCTGTCCACCGGTGTCATCACCGGCCCCCTGGCCA
>NZ_AXVR01000092.1 GCF_000484695.1 Salinispora cortesiana
CCGGTTCGGCCGGTTCCCGCGTGTGCGTGCGGAGCTGCATGAGGACGTGGTGGAGTTCGTGGCGCGGCAGTTGGGCGTTGACGCAGGCTCGTTGGGTTTCTACGAGTGGGCTGGGCGCACGATCAAGCGGCACCGGGCCGAGATCCGCGCATATCTGGGGTTCCGGGAGTGCACTGTCGTCGATGCGGAGAAGCTGACGGACTGGTTGGCCGGGGACTACGCGCAGAAGGAACGTCGGTTCGAGTTGGCCAAGGATGCGGTGCTGGCCGAGCTGCGAGCGCGGTCGATCGAGGCGCCGACGCCGGACCGGTTGGACAAGATCGTGCGGTCAGGCCTGCACCAGGCGGAGAAGCTCCTCGCCGAGCGGATCGCCGGCCGGCTGTCTACCGACGTGCGGGCTCGGCTGTTGTCGCTGGTCGCGGTGGCGGATACCGACGTCGACGATGCTGATCCGAGCGTGTTGGTGTTGATCAAGGCGGCGACGGGGAACGTGAGCTTGTCGTCGATGCTCACGGAGATCTCCCGGCTGGAAGCGGTGCGGGCGATCGGCCTGCCGGCGGGGTTGTTCGCCGACGTCGCGCCGAAGGTCCTCGCCGCGTGGCGGGCCCGGGCGGCGGTGGAGTCACCGTCGCACCTGCGCGGGCACAGTGTGGAGGTGACGTTGACGCTGCTGGCGGCGTTGGTGCATTGCCGTAGTTGGGAGATTACCGATGCGCTGGTCACGTTGCTGCTGCGCACGGTCCATGCGATCGAGGCCCGCGCGGACCGGCGGGTGACCAAGCAGTTGGTGGCGGAGTTCCGGAGGGTCCAGGGCAAGGAGAACCTGCTGTTTCGGGTGGCGGAGGCGGCTACGGCCCGGCCGGACGACACGGTGCGGCAGGTGGTGTTCCCGGTCGTCGGGGAGGCCAACCTGCGCTACCTGGTGGCCGAGTACAAGGCGTCGGGGTCGACGTACCGGCGCACGGTGCAGACCACGTACCGGGCGTCGTACTCCCACCACTACCGCAAGGGCCTGATCGCCCTGCTGGAGGTGCTGGAGTTCCGCTGCGACAACTCGCACCGGCCGGTCCTCGACGCGCTGCATCTGGTGCGCCGCTACCGGTCGCAGACCGACCTGACGTACTACCCGGCAGGGGAGACGGTACCGACGCACCCTGGGCTGACGGGCGACTGGGCGGAGCTGGCCTACCGGGTCGACGGACGCGGCCGGCGCCGCGCGGTGCGCACGGTGTACGAGATCCGCACATTCGAGGCGCTGTGTGACCAGCTCAGGTGCAAGGGCGTCTGGGTGGTTGGGGCGATGGAGTTCCGCAACCCGGACGAGGACCTGCCCGGTGACTTTGAGGTGCGGCGCACTGAGCACTACCAGGCGCTGCGTAAGCCGCTGGACCCGGCGATGTTCATCGACGCCCTGCAGAGCGAGATGCGCGCCGAGCTGGGTGCGCTGAACGACGCGATGCCGCTGGACTGGCTGGAGATCCGGCCTCGCCCGGGCAATCAGGGTTCGGTCAAGCTCAGCCCGCTCGACGCGCTGCCCGAGCCGGTCAACCTGGGCCGGCTCAAGAAGGTCATCACCGGCCGGTGGGGCACGGTCCCGCTGATCGACGTGCTCAAGGAGGCGGTGCTGCGCTCGGACTGCGGCGCCACGATCGGCTCCATGTTCGGCCGCGCGGACGCCGCTGGCGGGCAGCTGCTCGAGCGGCTCCTGCTGGTGCTCTACGCCTATGGCACGAATACCGGTATCCGCGCGGTGGCGGCCGGTGAGCACGGCCACCGTGAGGAAGAGCTGTATTACGTGCCGCGCCGCTACCTCAATTCGGAGTTGGTGAGGGCGTTGGCGATCGACATCGCCAACGCCACCTTCAGCGCCCGGCAGCAGAGCATCTGGGGCGTCGGGTCGAGCACCGTGGCGTCGGACTCGACGCACTTCGGCGCGTTCGACGCGAACATCTTCACCGAGTACCACTCCCGCTACGGCGGCCGCGGCGTGCTGATCTACTGGCACGTCGAACGTAAGTCCATGGTGATCCACTCGCAGGTCATCAATTGCTCCGCGTCTGAGGTCGCGGCGATGATCGACGGGGCGATGCACCACGGGACCGCCATGGACGTCGAGGCCAACTACGTCGACACGCACGGCCAGTCGATCATCGGGTTCGGCCTTACCCGGCTGCTCGGCTTCGACTTGCTGCCACGGATCAAGGCGATCAACCGGGTCCGGCTTTACCGGGCTAGCGCCAACGACGCCTATCCGCAGCTCGGCGCCGCGCTGATGAACCGGCCGATCCGCTGGCACCTGATCGCCGACCAGTACGACCAGATGATCAAGTACGCGACGGCGATCCGGACGCGGTCGGCGCAGACCGCGGCCATCCTGCGCCGCTTCCAGCAGACCAATCTGATGCACCCGACCTATCAGGCCATGTTGGAAGTCGGCCGGGCCCAGCGCAGCATCTTCGTGGCCCGCTACCTGCGTGACCGAGACCTGCAGCGGGAGATCAACGCCGGGTTGAACGTGTCGGAGTCGTGGAACGCCGGCAACTCGATCATCTACTTCGGCAATGGCGGTGACATCCCCGCCAACCGGCGCGACGAGCAGGAGCTGTCCGTGCTGTGCCTGCGGGTGCTGCAGGCCGCCGTGGTGTACGTCAACACCCTGATGGTCCAGGACGTCCTGGCCGAGGATCTGGTCGAGTTGACCTCGGCCGACCGCCGTGGTCTGACCCCACTGTTCTGGTCCAACATCTCTCCGTACGGCGAGGTCCGGCTCAACATGACCAACCGGCTCGCCCTACGCGCCACGGCCACGCCGGATCCGGTCGGCGGCGACGATGGCCCGACCACCCCGAGCAGCGAGGGACCGCCACGATGACCTCCACCCGCACCGGCGCACACACCGCGACGTTCCGTGAGCAGTACGGCTGCTCCTTCACCGACGGCCTGACCGCGACCACCCAGGCCGCGACCACCGGCGATTTCAAGCAGGCCACCACCCTGACCGGCCGGTTCACCGCTGCCGGCCAGCACTTGCATCACAGCGTCGTGCGCGACGTGCTGGCCGCCGGCTGGGACTGGTGGCAGATCGGTGAGTTGCTCACCGCGCATCCGCAGGCCGCGTTCGACGCCTACGCCAACCTCGCCGACGCCACCCGCGCCCCGGCTCAGCAGCGCCCGCGCCTGGCCGTGGTCTGCACCGCCGGCCTGGTAGCCGAGCACGACATGGACACCGCACACGGCATCGACCTCGACGACCTCGACCCGCAGCACAGCCTCACCACCGACCCCACCGTGGTGCGGCTGCGCGCGGCCGCGCAGCTACTTGGTGAGGACATTTGGATCGCCGTCAAGCTGCCCGGCGAGCACGACGGCGGCGACGACCTCGACGACGGCGCTGCCATCCGCAGGTGGACTACCGTGGCGCTGCACCACGACGAATTGGGATGGCTGCGCGAGGCATTGGCCCTCAACGCCGAAGAACCAGACGACGGCGAGAGTGACAACTTGGAACCGCTCGTCTGCTGGATAGAATCAGCGGCGGTGCCCACCGCCATGGCCGTCTGCCCCAGGCTGGTACGCCAACCCCGCACCGACTCGCCCCGCCGCCGCTGCTGCTGCTGCTGCAGACACGACCACGACGACTAAACCGGCAGGTCGCCGCGTAACGGCGCTCGCCCTGGTGGCCGCCGTCCCGCCACCCCGGCGGGAACTGGCCAACGTCAACCTCGCGACCATGACGGCCCTTGCGATCACTGCGTGGTGAGGCGTTCGGCGACGAGGTCAGTGATCTCACCGGGGCTGGCAAGGACGGGGTTTTCGTGTTCGCGGCGGGTGGACAGTTCGAAGGCGGTCCGCCACTGGGGTTCGACGACATCATGGCCGTCATCGCGTAGTAGGGCGACGTTGCGTTGAACGGCGGGTTTGGTCCACATGGAGCGGTTCATGGCGGGTACGAAGGTGATGGGAGCGGGAGAGGCCAGCGCGACGGTGGACAGCAGACTGGGGGCGTGCCCATGGGCGACATCAGCGAGCAGATTGGCAGTGGCGGGTAGGGCGAGGACAAGGTTGTGTTCAACGGCCAGGCGCACGTGATTGGCAGCGAAGACAGCGTCGTGGTCGGTGGAGTCGATGACGTCGTCAGCGACGAGCCGGACGGTGCGCGCGGGCAGGAAGCGGCCGGCGGCGGCGCTGAGCACGACAGTCAGCTGGCAGTCGAGCTTGGTGCGCAGTGCGATGAGATAGCTGGGCAAGGTGAGGACGGCAGCGGCACCGCTGGCGCCGACGAGGACACGTGGTCTTCCGGTGGTGTCGGAGCTCATGCGCCGGCACCTGCCAGGGTGGGGGTCTGCAGAGTGAAGCCGTTCATAGTGGCGATGAGGTCGAGACGGGCTTGGATGTTGAACTTGAAGCTGGGGCAGGGCCAGTGGCCTTCGCGCCACAGCTTGGGACAGGCGCCACCACAGGTCGGGTAGAGCGGGCAGGTTGAGCAGCCGCGGCCACCGGCGGCGACATCGGCATGCCAATCGTCGAAGGCGCCTTCGGGACGTGGTTGCGCTGTGGCCGCCCACTCGTCGGTGACGGCGCCGACGGCGGTGTGCGCAAGGTGGTCGACCAGGGGCTGTTCGCTGCAGGAGAAGACTTTGCCGTCGGGGACGATGAACTCGTCGGAGCGGGTGACGGCGGGGCATACCACAGGCGCCGGCTCGGGTGGTAGGACCTCGAAGTTGAGTCCGAGGTCACTCATGAGGGCCAGCCAGTGTGTCTCACGGTCTGCGAAGTGCTGCTTGCCTAACTCCATGGCGCTGATGTCATTGCCCCAGGAGTGCACGGGCTTGATGCCGAACCGCACGCGCGAATGGGCAAAGCCATGCTCGGCGAGTAGGCGTAGCAGGCGCTCTACGGCGTCTTCGTTGTGTACGTCGACGTTCGTGCGGATGCCGAAGGTCATGCCAGCAGTACTGTCGTCTTCGAGGGCTTGGCCGATGGCGCGGACGATCTTCCAGAACGAGCCGCCGCCCGCTTTCAGCGGCCGGTGCTGGTCATGAATCTCCGGCGGCCCATCGACGGTTATCTCGGCGTGTGTGACCCGGGACTCGATAGCTAGGGTTTTGATCTTGCGGTAGTCGAGCAGAGCGCCGTTGGTGACGATGGTTGAGGACCACTCCAGGCCGCGGCGGTCGACGACCGGCAGGAACGCCCGAGCCAGTTCGCGAAGCGTCGCGTAGCCCATGAGGGGTTCACCGCCGAACCAGTCCAGGCGCACCGCGCGGGTCTGCGGGTGTTCGAGCACGGCAAGGGTGCGTTGGCGCACAGCATCTCGATGATTGCCGCGCAGAGACTGCTTGCGGTGGGTCTGGCCGCAGTAGGTGCAGCCCATGTTGCAGTAGGCGGTGGGAAACAGCACGATGTGGCGGCGGCTGAGGTCGGCGGCGGCGGTGGTGAACCGGTCGGTGACGGCAGCCAGTTCATCTTCGTTAGCGGGCACGAGCAGTTGGTAGCGGCGCAGACCGTCAAGGCGGTCCGCGGGCAGCTGTGGGATGCGTCCGGCGTCAAGGTCGGCTGCGGTGGCCGCAGCGACTGGCACCACCTTGCTGACCCTGGTGGCGTAGACGAGCCGGACCGAGTCCCCGGCCGGGCTGTGGTAGCTGTTACTGCTGATGACCTTGTACTGGGTCACCTTCTCCATGACGTTGGCCCTCCCCGTATGAGCTGACGGCTGACACGAGTCAGCGGCCGGGACTCGCTGATAAAGCGTGATCCCGGCCGCTGACGTGGGTCCGCTGGGTCAGCAGGCGATGTTGACGCTCCGGTCTGCAGCGCCGGCGTCGGTCGTGGTCACGAGCGCGTCGTCGTAGTACATGTAGTCCACCTCCCCCGTACGGTTGTCCTCACTGGGCCTGTTACATGCGGCCGTGTCGATGACGCTAGCTAGCCACTTCTCAGTAAGTCAAGCTTCCCTTTAAAAGCAACCTTGAGTTAGATGCTCACCCTGAGAAGTGTTTCAAGAACTCTTGAATTGTCGCCTGGCATCACCTAGCGTTATAGCCGTGGACAAGCAACAGTCGCGTCACGTGACCCAGGTGGAGGTCCTGAAGGCCTTCACCCACCCTCTTCGCCTGCGCTTGTACTACGCATTGGCGACCACGACATCGGCGACTGCTACACAGCTGGCGAAGCGGGTCGACACCACCGCACAACTGGCCTTCTACCATCTGACCCGACTCGCCGATCTTGGCGTGGTTGAAGAAGACCCGTGCGCGGAGGCTCACGGCAGGGAGCGCTACTGGCGCCAGTCGAGCCGCGGCCTGACGTTCGACCCCAACAGCTTCGACAAGGACACCGAGCGTGAGGTTGAGGTGCTGCACCGCGCCCAGGCCGCAGTGCACGCAGAGTTACTTCGCCAGTTTTTCGACACCCCAGCCGATCCCAGTGACACGCTGCGCGCGGCCGCGTTCGGTACCGACATGATCCTGGAGTTGACCGCCGCTGAGCTCGACGAGCTGCGTGAGGAGATCACCGCAGTCCTGCTGCGCTTCCGTGACCGGCCACGCGCTAGCGACCCTAACGCCCCGACGCCCCCTGTAAGCCGGGTGTTCGCTTTGGCTCACGCCTTCTCAATGAAGTGAACCGACATGTCCTTCTCTGAAAGCACTCTGCGCTCGCCTGGTGCGGCTATTGCGCCCAGCGGTCTACGGCAGTGGCGGACTTGGGCCTGGCTGGGGGCCGAACCCATCTCCCTCATCGGCGACCAAGTCTTCCTGGTCGCCCTGACCTGGACAACCGTACAGGTGTACGGGGCCGGCACCACCGGCCTCGTCCTTGCCGCCGCGGCGATCCCCAGGGTCTTGCTCATGCTCGCCGGTGGCGTACTGGTGGACCGCGTCGGCGCCAAACGCCTCGCCCTGTTCAGCGACGCAGCCCGCAGCGCCTTAATGCTTGCCGCTGCGGCGTTCGTCGCCACCGCTGGCACTCCGCTGGCGTTTCTCCTCGTCCTCGCTGCGCTCTTCGGCGCGATCGACGCGGTCTTCTATCCGGCCACCGGAGCGCTGCCACCTCTAGTAGTGACATCAGATCAGCTACTGCGAGTGCAGAATCTGCGCGCGCTGGGTACCCGCGCCGCCCTCATTGTCGGCGCACCGTTGGGTGGGGGCCTCATCGCTCTGGGCGGCGTTGAGATCTGCCTGCTGGTCAACGCCATCACCTTCGTCGTCTCCACCGTCGGCCTGGCGCTGCTGCGCACCCGGCCTCTGTCGGCAAGCGCTCCGAGCGAAGCGTTCACCGCCCAAGTCGTTGACGGGCTGCGGCATGCCGCCCGTCATCCGCTGCTGCGTAATCTGCTGTTGCTCGTCGCGTTATTCGAGTTCGCCCTCAGCGGTATCGTCAACGTTGCCTATCCCTTCCTGGCTGACCAGAACGGCTGGGGCGCAGAGGGCTTTGGGCTGCTCCTGGCTGGCATCGGCGTAGGGGCAGGCGCTACCGCCGCTGTCCTGGCCGTCGTCTCTCGTACCCCCGCCCCAGGCCTCGTGACCGCTAGCTGCGGCCTGCTCGGTGCTACCTTGCTTGCGCTCTTCCCCTTCACCGCCGGGCTGCCCGTTGCCCTCGCCCTCGCTGTGGCACTCGGTGTCGTCGGCGGTGGCGTTGCCGGCATCGCCATCCCCCTCGTGCAGCACAGCGTCCCCGCCGCTCAGCTCGGCCGCGCTATGAGCCTGTTCGCCATCGCCACCGTCGGCACCGCACCCCTGTCTCTGGCCGGCACCGCTCTACTCACTCGTCACGCCGGACTGCCGGCCACCTTCTTGACTGCTGCCGCTCTTGTTCTCACCGCCGCTTTTGCCTGTCTGACCAGCCGACCCCTGCGCGCCGCGACCCTCGCGTCCCCCCATACGCCTGCATGACCGTGTTCGACACCGCCGGTCGCACCGGTCAGCTTGGTGCCCAGTGCACGCAGGCCCATCCACGCCGGTGGCGGCAAGGCCACCGACCCTCTACTGACCTGCTACGCGCCAGCTTTGGAAGAGCCTGCCGGCACCACGGCGGCGGCCCGCTCGATCGCCCGATAGACCGTCGAGCGGGCCACGCCGAACAGTTCGGCCAGCTCACCGCTGGTGTGCTCGCCGGCCTTGTGCAGGGCCACCAGGTGGGCCTCCTGTTTGACGTTGAGCTTGGGCGCCTTGCCCCGCAGCCGACCTTTGGCTTTGGCGATCTTCATGCCCTCGCGGGTCCGCATCCGCGCTAGGTCCGCCTCGAACTCGGCAATCATCGCAAGGGTGGTGAACAGCAGCTTGCCCATCGCATCGGTGGGGTCGTGGATCGATCCGCCGAGGTTGAGCTTCACCTCGCGGGTGGTCAGCTCTTTGGCGATGTCGTGTGCGTCGAAGACCGAGCGGGCGAGTCGGTCCAACTTTGTTACCACCAACTGATCGCCGGTCCGGCACGCCGCGAGGGCCTCGCGTAGTCCCGGTCGGGCCCGGTTGGTTCCGGTCAGGCCCTTGTCAACGTAGATCCGGTCGGTGCCGACGCCGAGCTCGGCCAGTGCCGCCAGTTGCGCGGCCAGGTCCTGCTCATCGGTGGACACCCGGGCGTAGCCGATCTTGAGGCCGATCATAAGGCGTCACTGTACCGCTTAGCCCCCGCTGACCGGGCGCTTCACCGGGCGGGTGTTACGGGACTACCCGACCAGCGGTGGAGCGACCACGCCGACCACCTCGGCCCCTGCCCGATGGACGATCCCCTAACGGGACACCAGCTCAACGACCGCCGATCGCCCTGGGCGGCCCGTGAAGATCATCTTTTTGGGTCCCTGGTGTCGTCGTTCTTACCAACACCCCTCGACGGGGCAATCGAACGGGCACAGCAGCAACCACGAGCGGAGTTCTATCTCGCTGTAACGCTGCCTAGCGACGATCTAATCGGCTTCGTTCGGCTTGCGTTTGCTGGTGTCCAAGCCGCCAAGCTCGGCTACGCCATCCGCGCCGACCAGTGGGGCCATGGATACGCCTTGGACGCCACCCGCACAATCGTTAACTTCGGATTTTCAGATCTCCAGCTCCACCGGATCAGTGCAGCAATCGGTCCAGACAACGCCGCGTCCACAAAGATTGCCGAGCGGCTTGGTATGCAGCTCGAAGGACGGATCCGTGACCACGTGTTCACCAATGGAGCCTGGCGCGACTCACTGCTATATGCCGTGCTCGTCCACGAGTGGGGGGTCTGCTGCACCGATGGGTGACAGTTCCAGTTACGCGGCCTGACTGGCCGGTGGGGTCATGGTGGTCTCGTACTCGATAGGGGTCAACCGGGACAGGGTTCGTTGGCGTCGGCGGCGGTGGTAGGTCCGTTCGATCCAGGTCACGATCGCGGTCCTGAGCTGTTGGCGGGTGGTCCAGGTTCGGCGGTCGAGGACGTTGTTCTGTAGCAGGCCGAAGAAGGATTCCATGGCGGCGTTGTCGCCGGCGGCGCCGACTCTGCCCATCGATCCGGTCATGTGGTGCTGGTGGAGGGCGTGGACGAATTTCCGGCTTCGGAATTGCGACCCGCGGTCGGTGTGTAGC
>NZ_AXVR01000093.1 GCF_000484695.1 Salinispora cortesiana
CCCACCCACCCGGGCCCACCGGCACCGGACCGAAATCATCAACACCGCACGGAGCGCTCGGCGCCCCACCACCGATGTCCTCGATGCTCCCCAGCCCCAGCACGTGCGCGGCCAACTGTTCGGCGGCGGCCTCCCACTTCTGGTACGCCTCCGGGTACGCCGAGCGCTGCACGGCCTGCGCCGCGTCGGTCAACCGCATCCGCTGCCAGCCCTCCACACCGGCCAGCGCCTCGTAGAACTTGCGGGCCGCGTACTCCGGCGTCATCCGATCCCGCACACTGCCCCACCCCGGGCGCTGTTGGAACAACCCGACCGAGTCGTGGTCATGGCCCACCCCCTCATGCGGCAGGGTCAGCGACTCCGGCACCGTGGAGTTGGCCAGGTTACGCAGGCCAGACTCCTGCATCGCGGTAGCCAACGCGATGACGTAGCCGCGCGGCGGCACCTCGCGCGCCGCTCCAGCCGACACGATCGCCGCGGCGTGCGCCGCCTGGGTGCCGTCCCACGACCCGGTGCCCGGCACCGGCGCACCCGGCGCGGACACCACCTCACAGGCCGCCGCCTCGGCCTCGGCTAGGCCGAACATCACCATCGGCAGCACCACCATGCCGCCGCACATCAACCCCACCACCGCCACCACCGCGACGATCACCATCATCGGCCGCCGCGTCACTGGCTCACCGCCCGGACAAAGTCGACCCCGGTCGCCACCCACCGGCCATCAACCCCGGCGAGCGTTACCGTCACCGTGCCCGCATCAGTGGGCACCTCAAACGTCGCCGCGCCGTCTGCCGGTGCCTGCGTCGCCACCGGCGGGCCCGTCACCCGCGTCGCCGGCACCCGCGCCGGATCAACCGTGCGCAACAACGCGGCGAAGCCGGCATCGCATAGCGACGCGAGCCCCTGCCACCACACCGTGGCCGGCAGGTCAGGTCGCGCCCACGCCGCCGCGAAGTGCGCCGCGACCGGCGTCGCCTGCGCGGCAGGTGGCGGCGCAGGCGGCTCCGCATGGTCGTGGTCATCATGTCCCGGCTGTTCTCCCACCGCTGATGCCGCGGTGGTTGCCGACGCCACAGTGGCCGGATGATCCGACACCGGTGCGGACGATTGCGGCGGCCCCGTCGCACAACCCGCCACAACGGCAACCGTGACTATCCCGACCGCACGAGCGATCACCCACTGCGCACGCACGTTGACTCCCCCCGCTTGCCATCGCCCCTAACGGAGCCATAACAATAGATCCATTCGGAAACGCAGTGCTACGGTCACGTGCTCGTGGGTGACGAGAGAAGCGCGGGGGAGAACATCGAGTGACGACGCGAACACGTTTGTGGAGTCGAAACGCGACACCTCCGCCCATACGACAACCCGGACCCACCCGGAAACTGCCGATCCGAGAGGTGCCCACCACTCTCCGAGAATTGCCGCCCGTGTGGTGGGTCGGATGCCACGGCGGTGCGGGAACCAGCACCATGGCCCGCTTTATCGGTGGCTTCGACTTCGGACAAGCATGGCCACGACCGGCCACGATGCCCGCCGCGAATGTCGTGCTGGTCTGTCGCGCGTCAGCGCAGGGCGTCTGGGCGGCCGTCGGCGCGGTTGAGCAGTGGCGGATGGGATCGACCGGAGCCAGGCTCGCCGGCGTCGTCGCGGTCGCCGCATCACCACGGCGCCCCCCACGCATCGCCACCGAACGTCTGCAGCTCCTACGCGGGTGGACGCAACGCATCTGGCACATCAGCTGGATCGAGGCGCTCACCGCCGCCGACGACCCCACCGATGTCGGCGTGCCACCCGACATTGAGGCACTACGCCACGCCATATGGCCATCCCTGGAAGGGACCCGATGACTCTCGACCAGATAGACCAACTGCTGCTCGCCTGGACAGCCGTTGACGTGCCCAACCCTGGCGGCGGCACCGCGCCGCCCGGCGTGGGAGACAAGATCCTCACGCTCCTGCAGTGGGTGGCCTACCTAGCCACCGCCGCGTGCGTCGGCGGAGTGCTGTACACCGCGGCGAAGATGGCCCTGGCCCACCGCCGCGGCGACGACACCAACCTCGCCCAACTGGGCTGGGTATTCGCCGCCTGCATCCTCATCGGCAGTGCCTCCACGGTCGTCGGAGCCCTGATCTAGGAGACCCGAATGTCGCAGCAACAGGACTTCGCCGACCGCCCTCCATGGACCAGACCCGCATTCATCGCCTCCGCGACCCTGGTGCTCATCGTCATCGCCGCCGGCGCCCTGATCGCCGTCCTCGGCGCCGACGACAGCCGTGACAACAACGCCGACGACACACCACCGGCCAGCCCGGCACCGGCCGATCCCGCACCGAGCCCAGACCAGGCGCTGCCCACCGCGATTCCCACCACCGCACCGGACGGGGTCCGGTGGGAGCTGGTCGGTCCACTGCCCGTACCAGTCAGTGACACCGCCGGCCCGACGCAGATCACCGACACAGGCGCGTCCGGCTTCGCGCACACCCCCGAAGGCGCCCTGATCGCCGCCGCCCAGATCAGCACCCGAGCCAGCTATTCCCTCGGCCGGGAGCACTGGGAGCCCACCCTGGAGCACCAGTTCGTGCCCAGCCCCGACCGGGACCGGATGTTGGCCACGCTGCGCAACACTGACACCAGCCCGTCGGATCCAGGCTCCCTGAGCCACATCGCGGGATTTCAATACCTGTCCTACACCCCGGACACGGCCGTGATCGGACTCGTGCTTCGGGTGCCATCGGCCGGGACACCGCGCTATCACGTCCTATCCACGACCCTGCTCTGGCGTGACGGTGACTGGCGAATGCAGGCACCGCCCGGAGGCGCATGGGCCTCCGTCAACCGTGTCACCAACGACCTCACCGGCGTCGTCGAATGGGGGGCGAGGTAGTTGCCCTGCAACCCACTCGACCCGGGCTGCATCATCGGCGAGGTCGTGGACAGCACAGCCGGCCGATTCCTCGATGAGCTGGCCGAGCAGGCGTCCAAAGCCGCTGCGGAGATGCTCGAAACAGTCGTCGCCGGATGGCTGTCCATCGACACCCCCAGCACATCGGAGTCCTGTCGCCTTAACGCGGCAGGCGACGAGCTGGTCTGCGATGGCGTTATCGGATACTTGCGCGCCTACACCAACTGGGCGGTCGCCGCGATCGCGGTCTGCGCGCTACTCGTAGCGGCGATCAAGCTGGCCCTGAACCGTGATGGCCGCGATGCCGGATCCGTCGGCAAGGGCCTGGCGGCGATGGTCGTGCTCGCCGGCGCGGGAGTGCCAGCGGTGCGGTACCTCATCGAGATCGGCGACCAGTACTCCACCTGGATCCTCAACGCCTCCGCCAACGACGACCTCGGGGAGCGCCTCCTCCTTCTAGCTCCTGCCGCCAGCCAGGTCGCCACGTCACCGCTGATGGCCATCGGTATCTCTCTCATGCTGTTTTTAGCCACGATGGTGCAGCTGTTGCTGCTGCTGGCCCGCAACGCCGGGTTGATCCTGCTAGCTGGGCTGTTGCCGTTGGCCGCCTCGGCGGGGATCTCCGGCTCCGGCCGGTCGATACGCGACCGGTACCTGACGTGGCTGCTCGCCCTGGTGCTCTACAAGCCCGCCGCCGCCACGATCTACGCCACCGTGTTTTGGCTCATCGGTGAGGGCCAGAGCATCACTGACATGCTGACCGGCCTGGTCATGTTCATCATGGCCATCGTCGCGCTGCCGGCCCTGATGCGGCTGATTGCACCACCGGTAGGCGTCTTGTCCAGCGGTGGGGGCGGCGGCGCTGCAATCGCCGCCACGGCCGGCGCGGGAAAGCTCGCCACCGGCGCGGTGCGCCTGGCCTCCGAGACCGGCAACCGTCCCGCCGGAGACGGCGGTACGCAGTCCAGTGCCGGAGGCCGCCCGAATGGCGCCGGTCCCGGTACCGCGCGTCCGGCCCCCCAACCGTCCAGCGGCGGCCCAGCTCCTACAGCCGCCATCAGCGGCACGGGTACGGCTACCAGCACGGGCACGACCGCGGCTACGGCGGGCACTCAGGCCGGGACCACCGCCGCGGCCACCAGCACCAGCTCGACCGCGGCGGCCGGCGCGGCGGGACCGGCCGGTCTCGCCGCCGGCGCGGGGGTAACGGCGGCCAAGGCCGGGCCGGCTGCGGTGCGCAAGGTCGGCGGAACAGCCTCCGGAGCGATTGATGGTGAGCACACGTGAGTAGCGGAGTCCAGGAACGCACCAGCGGGCAGCAGCGCACCTACGGCAACTGGCGGTTGGGGCGCGGCGCCGGCCTGTTCGGGCTGGGCCCGGCCGGCACGATCGCCGCATTCGCGGTCATGGTGCTGTCAGCCGTGATGCTGCCGGTGTCCACCCTCGCGGCGCTGATCACCGCAGTCGCCGGGCTGCTGGTCCTGGCCCCCCTGGCCGTGCGCGTGCACGGGCGCACCGGCTTCCAGACCCTCGCCGCCCGGGTGGCGTGGTGGCAGGCCCGCGCGCGCCGCCACCACGTCTACGTCTCCGGGGTCGCCTCCCGGGTAACCGCCGCCCACCAACTGCCCGGGGTGCTGGCCCGCAGCGAGGTGTATGAGGTGGAGACCGGCCGCTCCGGAGTCGTGGCCGTGGTCGTGGTGCCACAAAGTCGGCACTACACCGTCAGCCTGCGCTGCGCGCCAGAGGGCATGGACCTAGTCGACCAGTCGGTCATCGACGCCCGCGTCGGGCACCTCGCCTCGTGGCTGTCGGCGCTGGGCCGCGAGCCGCACTTGGTGCAGGCGCAGATCACCGTGGAGACCACTCCGGACCCCGGTACCCGCCTCGCCGCGGAAGTCGCCGCCACCAGCCGCCCCGACGCCCCGACGCTGGCCCGGCAGGTCCTCGACGAGGTCGTGCGCTCCTCACCGGCCGGGGCGGCGACCGTCGACACCCGGGTGTCGCTGACCTACACCGCCCCACCCGGCCGGACCATGTCACACGAGGACGTGTGCCGGGAGGTCGCCGCGCGGCTGCCGAACCTGCACGCTGGTCTCACCGGCGCCACCGGCGCCGGCATCAGACCGATGGCCGCGCGCAGCCTCGCCGGCGTGCTCCGCGCCGCCTACGACCCCGCTGCCGCGGTCGACCTCGCCCGCGACCCGCACCTGACCCCCGACTGGACACACGCTGGGCCCGTGGCGACCCGGGAGGGCTGGGACGCCTACCGGCACGACTCCGCGGTCTCGCGTACCTGGTGCATGACCGAAGCGCCCCGCGGAGCGGTGGACTCGCGGCTGTTCGCCCGGCTCACCGACCCGGACCCGCAGCTGCTACGCAAACGGGTCACCATGCTCTACCGGCCGTACTCCCCTGCCGAGGCCGCTCGTCTCGTCGAGTCCGACAAACGCGACGCCCGGTTCCTCGCCGGCAAAAAGCACCGGCCCAGCGCCCGCGACCTGACCGACCTCGCCGCCACCGAGCAGGCCGCGCAGGAGGAGGCCACCGGCGCCGGCGTCACGCGGTTCGCGGTGCTGGTCACCGCCACCGTTGCCTCTGAACAGCAGTTGGAGGAGGCCACCGGTGTCATCCAGGCCCGCGCCGGCGAGGCCCGGCTGACGCTGCGGCCGATGTACGGCTGCCAAGCCGCCGGGTTCGCCGCCGGACTACCCGCCGGCGTGGTCCTGCACACCCACGCCACGATCCCCTTCTAAGGACCCGGCATGAGCCCACCCCGCGCCCCCCGCCCACCCGGACGGCCCGGTAGCCGCCGGCCCGGCCGTCTCGGCCACACCGGTCCCGGCGGTGGCACCTGGTCCTACATTGAGGCACCCACCGAATATCGGGGCACCACCGTGCAGGTCTGCGGCCTGTTCCCGTTCGGCACCGGCGCCTCCAGCCCGGCGATCGGCGTGCCACTCGGCCGGCACCTCTACACCGGCTCGGCCGTGTGCTTCGACCCGATCTCCTGGTACACCCGCGCCCGACTGATCAACAACCCGTCGGTGTGGATCGAGGGCGAACCCGGCATGGGCAAGTCCACCGCGGTGCGGCGGATGGTCCTCGGCCTCACCGCCCAAGGCGTCACACCGCTGATCCTCGGCGACCTCAAACCCGACTACGCCGCCCTGGTCCGCGCCCTCGGCGGGCAGGTCCTGCGCGTCGGGCCCGGCCTGGACCGGATCAACCCCCTCGACGCCGGCCCATGGCGCAACGTGCTGGACCGCGTCGACAAGCGCACCGGCGCCGTTGTGCGGGCGGCGGTCACCGACCGGCGGCTCAACATGCTCGTCGCCCTGGCCACCCTCGTGCGCCGTGGGCCTGTGACCTCCGACGAGACCACCGTCCTGTCTGCGGCGCTGCGCTACCTCGCCGCCCGTGAGACCGACACCCAGCCCGTGCTCTCCGACGTCCTGGCCGTCATCCGCGATGCCCCCGCCGACGTCCGCGCGGTCACCCTCTGGCAGGCCGACGAAGACCTGCACCGGTTCCGGGAGGAAACCAACGGGCTGCGCCGCACCCTGCTCGCGCTGCTGCATGGCCCCCTCGGCGACACCTTCGAGGGGCAGACCACCACCGCGATCCGCCTCGACACCCCCGCCGTATGCGTGGACATCTCCGGGATTGACGACACCGACGAACTGCGCACCGCCGCGACGCTGCTCTCCACCTGGTCCTACGGGTTCGCCCAGGTCGACGCCGCGCACCTGATGGCCGACCTCGGCCTCGCCCCCGCCCGCACCTTCTTCACGGTCCTCGACGAGCTGTGGCGGGCCCTGCGGGTCGGGCACGGCCTGGTCGACCGCGCCGACGGCCTCACCCGCCTCAACCGCCAAAAGGGCACCGGGACTGCGTTCATCACCCACTCCCTAGCCGACCTTGAGGCGTTGCCCACCGCCCACGACCGGGCCAAAGCCCGCGGCTTCGCCGAGCGGTCGGCAGTGCTGATGATCGGGCCCTGTTCCGAGCAGGAACTCGACGCCGTCTCCCGCGTCCGGCCGCTCTCACACGCCGAACGCCGGGAGGTGCTGTCCTGGTCGGCGCCACCATCCTGGACCGCCACCGAAGGCAGCGAGACCGTCGGCCGCGGCAACTTCCTGATCAAGGTCGGGTCCCGGCCGGGTATCCCTGTGCACCTGGATCCCACCGACACCGAGAAGGACCTGGGTAACACCGACTTCCGCTGGACCATGACGTGAGCCGCCGCCCGGCCGGACCTCGCGGTGGCCACGACGATGCCGGACTCATCGTCGGCGCCATCTCCGCCCTGGCCCTGGCCCTCGCCACCGCCGCATGGCTACCCGTCGCGCTCGTGCAGCCCCCCGGCTACACCGGCGGCGGCCCCATCCACGTCACCGCCGCCGTGCTGCGCGGCGACATCACCTGGACCACCACCTGCACCCTCATCGCCGCCGCCGAAGTCGCCGCCCTGGTGCTGCTGACCACCACGGCGGTGGCGGCCTGGCGGTGGGCACGCCGCCGCCGTACCCGCGTCGATGGCGCCGCCCGTAAAATGGCCTCACGCGCCGACCTGGCGCACCTCGGACCCAAAGGCGTCGCCGACAGCGGCCGGCGGCTGCGCCCCAGCCTCGCCGGCGTCACCCGACCCGACCCCGACCAACTCGGCGTGCTCATCGGGCACACCGTCGCCGGCGGCATGCCGCTACGCCAATCCTGGGAGGACATGGCCGTCGACATCTGGGGACCACGCACCGGTAAAACCACCAGCCGGGCCATCCCCGCCATCGTCGCCGCCCCCGGCCCCGTCCTGGTCACCAGCGTCAAAGGCGACATCGTGGATGCCACCCGCGACATCCGCGCCCATCGCGGCACCGTGTGGGCGTTCGACCTCCAACACATCCTCGGCGCCGGCCAGCACATGTGGTGGAACCCGCTGCGCGCGGTCGCCACCGTCACCGACGCCCGCCGCCTCGCCGAACACTTCGCCGCCGCCGAACGCGACCCCGGCGTCAGCCGCGACGCCTTCTTCGACCCCAGCTCCGAGGAACTCGTGGCCAACCTGCTGCTCGCCTCCGCCGTGGCCGGCCGCGACATCCTCACCGCCTACCGGTGGGCCGTCAGCCCCCGCGACGACGAACCCGCCACGCTGCTGCGCGAACACGGCTACGACCTACCCGCCGACGCCGTCGCCGGTGTGGTCAACATGCCCGACAAAACCCGCGGCGGTATCTACGCCGGCGCCCAAAAAATGCTCATGTGCCTCACCGAACCCGCCGTCACCGCCTGGGTCACCCCACCCACCCGCGGCGGCATCCGCGAGTTCGAACCGGCCGCATTCGCCACCAGCACCGACGTGCTGTACCTGCTGTCCCAAGGCGGACCCGGCTCCCCCGCACCCTTGGTCGCGGCCCTCACCGACGCGGTCCTGCGCGCCGGCGAGCTACGCGCCCGCGCCTCAGCCGGCCGGCGCCTCGACCCGCCGCTGCTGAGCATCCTGGACGAGGCCGCCAACATCTGCCGCCTCCGGCAGCTACCCAACCTGTACTCCTACTACGGCTCCCACGGGTTGCCAATCATCACGATCCTGCAGTCCTACCCCCAAGGCATCGACGTGTGGGGCCGTGAGGGCATGCGCAAACTTTGGTCCGCGGCAAACATCCGCACCTACGGCGGCGGCGTCGCCGACCCCGACTGGCTCGAAGAACTATCCAAACTCATCGGCGAACACGACGTCACCACCCGCTCAACCAGCAGCAGCGGCACCGGATGGGGCCAACGATCCGTCTCCCACGCCACCCGCCGCCAACGCATCCTCGACATCTCCGACCTACACGCCCTACCCCGCGGCCGAATGATCGTCTACGCCTCCGGCGCCCCACCCGCGCTCGCCCGCACCGCCCCCTGGCAAACCGGCCCCCACGCAGCGGCTATCCGCGCGAGCATCGACCACTGGGCCCCCCACAGCCACACCGACTGGACCCTCACCCCCCACACCCCGCCGGAGCCCATCACATGACCACCCCGGCCCCCGACCCAGTCGCCGACCTGACCACCCTGCTCGACCAACTCGCCGGCCCCGACGAACCGGCCCCGGAGCAGGACCAGGCGGCAGAGCCAGAGCCGGCCTTCCGCGACGTCGACCAATTCGTCGCCGGCTACCTGGTGCATGTCCTCGAACGGCGCATCGCCTCCGGACCCACACCCGGCATCACCTGGTGCCCCCGCTGGTGGGCCCACCCCGAAGCCCTATCCCGCCTCTACGCCCTATGGCGAGCCTGGGAAACCCTCCGCATCAACGACCCCGGAACCGGCATGAGCATCTGGTGGCGCGACCACCTCGACCCACACCTCGCCGCCCTGACTGCCGACTACGGACCGTTCAACAGGTGCGGCCCGACCAAACACACCGAACCCCGGCCTCTGCCGGTCGAACCCGCGCCCCAAGAGGTACTCGCCCAACTTCCCGACGCATACTGACTCTGCCCGTAGTCACGACAACCAGGTTGGCCTAACAGGAGGTGCTAGAAGTGACCAATGACTCGCCAGTCTTCAAGTCTGACAGTCACCTGAGCGCAATCGTGCACTGGTCGCACCACCGCAACGGACGGGCACATT
>NZ_AXVR01000094.1 GCF_000484695.1 Salinispora cortesiana
TCGTCCCGGATCTCCCACGCCTTGTCCAGGTTGACCATGGCGCGGCCCCGCACCTGCGCCATCGCCTCCGCCAACGTCGGCACCCGCTCCTCGGTCAACGGCGCCTGACTCCCACCCAGACCCCTTTTCAACCGCAGCTGCTTCACCTCGGCCAACGCCAACTCCGACACCGCACCCGTACCGTCCGTCGTCCGATCCACCGTGCTGTCATACATCAACACCAGATGCCCATCAGCCGTACGCCGCACATCGATCTCCACCACGTGCACGCCCGCCCGAACCGCAAGATCGATCGCCGTCAGCGAGTTCTCCGGTGCGGCACGCCAGTGCCCACGGTGCGCCACCACCGCCTCAACCTGCCCAACCGACCCGTACGCCTCGCCAAGATTTCGTGACAACTCCCCCCGCCAGAGGTGAATACTCTGCGACGAACAGGACGTGGACCGGGGTACTCCGGTTCACCACGGCCCGATCTGTTCTGTCGCGCGTACCGATGCGGCGAGCAGGGCAACGTCACCGGTACCGGCGTACGCGTCAAGCGCGGTATCGGCGAACTTGATGGCGTGCGGGTCGACGGAGTCCACCGCGAGCCGCATGACCTCGGCAGCATCCCGTTCGGCCACGAGCAGCGGCCCGGGTTCTCCGATCGCCGGGGCGTACGCAGCGGTGACGGCCGCGGTGGCGGCCCAGCCGGCGGCGAGACTGGCCGGCCAGATCTCCCGGGGCAGGGTGGGCAGGGTGCGCAGGATCGCGTTCGGGGCGGTGGCGGCGTGCACCAGCATGACCGGCTTGGCGTAGCCGTGGGTGCCGTGCCGGGTAACCGCCGCGTGCACGATGCCGGCCAGCCGGGCTGGCACGGCATCCGGCCCGTCGGCGACACTCCCGCTACCTGCTCCTCGGCAGGGCACCGCGCCGGCCACCGCCGACCAGCCGGGAAGGTCAGCGAGTTGGGCGAGCCGGGCCCGGATGCCGAACCGCTGGTCGGGTACGCGGGGCACCACGTCGAGCGCAGCGCGGGGATCGATGGCGGGATACGGCCCGGCTCCGGGTGGCGCGAGGGGCTGCCAGCGGGCCGCCCAGTAGGCCAACCCCTGCCCGAGTTCACCAACCCGGGGGGACGGTCTCCTCGTCCAGCAGGGCACGAACGGCATGGCCGACGCGGATCACGCCGTGGGTGGCGCCGGCAGCGACGCCGGGCAGCAGGCGTGGCCACCATCGCGCAAGCACCTGCCGCCACGGCTCATCGGCCAACTCCCGATCGAAGAAGTCGAGCCAATCGCCGGTGCGTACCGGGTCGCCGAGCGGGTCTCGCCACTCGTCGGCGGCGATCGGCTCGATCCCCCGTGGTCGCTCCTCCAGTTGGTCCGCGTACCCGTCCAGCCATCGGTGGACGACCGCGGCGTGGCCGTGCCGGGCCAGCGCCTCAACGGCCATGGGCGCATGGTTGGAGAGCCACCCATCCCGTTCCGGTCCGAAGTGCTGTATCCGCTGCAGGGCCTCGTCGAGTACGTCCACTCGGGAACGGTAAGAGTTGAAGCGAGGTTGAGGTCAACTGCCGGCAGGTACCGGGCGAACTGAGCGAACTGATCGCACCTCGTTGACCATCAGCCCTCCACTTGATAGTAAGCCGCACTCCTGGCGAGCGACGACTCGTCATGGCGGCAGGATTCCGGCGGCCACCGCCCTCAGGTCCGCAACTGGCACCGCTCCGTTCCCGCCAATGTTGATCACCGTACCGCTGGGCGTTGTGATCACCACTTCGTGGACGGTGACCTCGGAGCCGACAAATCTGGTGAGCTGGGCCTGGCCCGCCGGAACCGGGAAGCTGTCAATCACCGCCGTGCCTTTGATGGACCAGCCGACCAGCCACTCGGTGACCTGCTCCCGATCAACCTCCGCCGTCGTCCGTTCCGGGCGCAACACCGAAATCCAAAGCCAATTCGACCCGTTGGGTCGCACATAGTTACGGTAAGTTTCCGTGGCGGTCGGATGGTCGGAGCCGGCGACCGCTCCGCCCCCGGTCGGGGTGAGCACCCCGCTGTCGTTGTGCAGTTGGTTCTTCGACACGGCATAGCTAACAGGTCCAAACTGGGCAACATAGGCCCGCAGCCCTTCCGGAACGAAGGTGATCCGGTAATCGTCCAGTGGCTGGAAAAGCGGGTACAAAGCGAAGGTCGGCGGGGCGGCCACCGACGGATCGGTGGACGAGTTCGGAAGAGAAGCCGATTGGGTAATCCCAGTCAGGGAAGCCGCGACAGTGACAGCGATGGCGGTTGCGGCTACCGCGCCGCCGGCCGCACCCGCGCGAAGAATTCGACGTCGCCGTACGCCGCGATGCACCCGGGTGACGAACGCGTCCGTGACCGGGAGCATGAAGTCTCCTTTATCCAGTTCGGCTAGCTCGTCGGCGAGATTCTCGGACACTGAAATCACCCTTCTGCTGACATCGTCGTACGGAGACGGGACAACCCTCGGGAGAGTTGCGACCGCACCGTCGTCGGGGTGCAGTTCAGGAGGCGACCGATCTCGTCGTCCGGCAGGTCAGCGACGTAACGTAGGGCGATCGCGGCCCGCTGCTTCGGTGGCAGGCTCGCGAGGATCCGCCGAACCGCGGCGGTCGACTCCACCGCGGCCAGTGCGGCGTCCTCGTACCCGGCTTCCGGGATGGTGTCGGTCGGCGACGTCGTCGTTCATTGAGGAAGAGGTTGGTCATGGTGCGCTGGGCGTAGCCGACCGGATTTTCGTCCGCGCGCACCCGTGACCAGGCCAACCCGACGCGGATGAGGGTCTCCTGGGCAAGATCTTCCGCGGCGGCTCGGTCCAGCGTCAGAATGTTGCCCAAGCGCAGCAGCCCGGCGGCGCTCTGTCGCACGAACGCGTCGAACCCGGACCCGTCCGGCGGGAGTGCAGTCGCCTTCATACTATGACTACCCCGCATCCCCCTGGAAATGTTGCATGGTCCCCTGATCCGGGCGCCTCACTCGATCAGCGGATCCTGCCGTTTGGGCCGCTGCCTGCCGCCCGCTCCCTCCTCGGCCAGCGGCCGCAGCGGCCACGTGACCCACCGAACCGACAGAGCCGGTGGCCCCGACAGAGCTGGCAGCTTTGGGGTGAGACAGAAATATTTACCTATGCTATTGTCGCGCCATGACTGCCGGGTCGGCTAAACGCCAGAAACGAATAGGGTTCCCGGCCTGGGCATGATCGCCCGGCGGGGCCGAGCCCCACCCTCCGCGATCAGCTATTTGCCAGCACAGCAACCGTGCTTCTACTTGCTGTCGCATGCGCTCTTATCTTCCCCACGTCTCGCCGTGCCACTTCCGCAGGCGCCCCGGCCCGAGCCGGCGATTTGTGGTGCCCGCATAGAGAACGAAGCCCAACCAAGGAATGGAGTACACCCTTTGCCGTCCGACCACGCTACCCAGGTCAAGGATTTCCACGCCCAACAGGAACAGGCCTCGGAGATTCCCGAAGACCGGCGGAGCATCCTGCTCACCACCGCAAACCGAGAAACCGGGGCACCGCGTAGCACCTGGGTGGAGTTCTTCCTCGACGAAGACCGACGCATCCTGGTCGTCGCGCTGCCCGACGGCACCCGTACGAGGCCGGGGTGGTACGACGACCTACTCGCCGAGCCACAGGTGACCCTGGAGAACGGTGCCTTCAGGATCGAGGCACTCGCGGCGCTGCTCGAGGAGGGCGAACGGGACGCCGCGCTCGACCGGGCGGCGGAGCTGGACCCCGTACTGCGGCGGGAGCGTTCCCTCGCCCCAGAACCGCCACCTGTTGTGGCGCTGAAGCCGCTCGCCGGCCGGCCGGTCGGGACCACCTGGGGCAGCGGCCTGAAGCTGATTCACGACGCCTTCCGCCGCGAGCTGGCGGTCATCCGCAGTGAGCTGGCACGGCCGGGGACCCACCTCGGCGCGCAGCTACGAATCAACTGCCTCGCCCTCTGCGGCGGCCTCGGTCATCACCATCGCAGCGAGGACGACCAGCTGCTCCCGGTGGTTACCCAGCACCATCCCGAGCTTGCCGACGCGGTACGGCGGCTGCGGGCGGAACACACGGCGATGGACGCGCTGCTCCAGCAACTGCAGCAGGTGGTCGGGGCAGCCGAGGTGGACCGGGCGAGCGTGCGTACCGAGGTCGACCGGCTCTCCGCCGCGGTCGAGGCGCATCTCGACTACGAGGAGGCGCAACTCCTACCGATCCTCGACCGGCTCTCCGCCAAACAGACCGGTGACGACTCGGCCTGACCGCGGCCCGGTCAGCCCCGCCCCGCCGCTGCGTGGTCCCCGTACCGTTCGGCCGCACGCGCCTTGGCCTTCGCGGCCTCCACTGCGCGGTCCCGGGGAGGTGCCTTGGTCACCAGGTCGCCCAAGAGGGTCTGGGTTGCCGCGGCGACAGCACGAACGGCTTCGTTGAACGCCTCCTCGTTGGCCGCGGACGGTCTGGTCGCGCCACTGACCTTGCGCACGTACTGGACTGCGGCGGCCTCGATCTCGTCGTCGGTGGCGGGCGGTTCAAAGTTGTGGAGCACGCGAATGTTCCGGCACATGACACCACGATGCCAGGCCCAAGCCCCAACTTGAACCGCCGCGCCCCACGCCGTACCTAACCGCGGGACGAAATCTGTTGCACTGTCCAGTGGTTGCCGTCCGGGTCGTCGAAAGCGACGAAGCCGACGTTGTCCAGGCTGTCGCCGTCCTGGGCCGGACGAAAGCCCTCCGGCCCGGCCACTCGGACCTCGCTAACCTCGACCCCCCGCTCCACCAGCTGTTGACGGGCCTTCCGCACGTCCGCGACCACGAACTGCACCCCCTTCAGCGAGCCCGGCTCCATCGGACTGACGCCCTTCCCGATGATGATCGAGCACCCGGAGCCAGGTGGGGTCAGCTGCACCGGACCGAACTCGCCGCCGTCGCCGCGAGAATCGAAGTCCAGGTGGAAGCCCAGCTTCTCGGTGAAGAATTCCTTGGCGCGGTCCACGTCAGCCACCGGCACCGGCACAACTTCCAGAGTCCAGTTCATTACTCCCGCTCTCGCTTGCGCTACCCCTTGCTTAGCCGGACGCGTTCTCCGGCCGCCGACATATTCTTGGTGACCCCGGGGCCCCCATCACGGTTACGCGAGCACCTCGTCGAGCCGGTCGTAGCTCTCCCCCATGCCCCGCTCCATCGGAGTGGCCAGCACGAGGTCACGCACCTCCTGCGACGAGTAGCGCAGGGTGGTGTTCAGCGTGGTCAACCCAGCACGCTCTGTGAGCATGGCGGTGACGAGGGCCTCGCCCGGCGCCCACTGGTCGTCGTAGGACTCGGTGTAAACAAGCCGGTCCGGTGCCTGAACCTCGCGGTACACCCCGCCCTGGCCCATTTTCCGGCCATCCGGCCCCACCGAGACGAAGCGCCAACTGCCACCGACCCGTAGCTCGACCTCACATTCGACCAGGCGCCAACCGCGAGCGCCGAACCACCGCTTGAGCAACTCTGGCTTGGTCAACGTGTCGAACACGAGGTGACGTGGCGCCCTGAACACCCGGGTCAGGACGATGTCAGTCGGTGCCGGTGTGGTCACCCGCAAGGTCTTCGCCGTCATGTTCCCTGGCTCTCCCGGCCGCCACTCGACTGGCGCGCATCGTCACCGGCCTGGAGTTCGTCGAGTAGTTCGTCAAGGCGCCCGTACGCCTCCGCCCAGTAGCCGCGGTAGTTCTCCAGCCAGTCCACGACCAACCTGAGCTGGCGTCCTTCAAGGTGACACGGCCGGCGCTGGGCGACGCGTCCGCGAGAAATCAGCCCCGCGCTCTCCAAGACCTTCAGGTGCCGAGAGATCGCCGGTTGACTCACCGGGAACGGGGCGGCGATCTCCTTCACCGTCGCGTCACCCTGCGCGAGCCGGGCGAGGATCGCTCGCCGGGTCGGGTCTGCCAAGGCCGCGAAGGTGGCGTCGAGACGCTCGGGCTCATCGAGTGCATAACCAGCTTGTTTCATAACGAGTTTGTTATATCTCTCGACCGCCGCCCTGTCAAACCCGACCTCGGCATGTCTGCGCAGGTGGAGACGCCCCGGCGAGGTGACGCGAGCTAGCCGGCCGCCCAGCCAGCGCGCCCGGTCCTGCAGGTGCACGGGGGTCCGGCTGTCTGGGGACACGCGTAGTTGATCGGCGCTGGGTAGCTCTGAGATCGGTACGATCGCCTATCGATCGGAGGGCCACCATGACGGATGTCAGCGCCGAGCAGTTCGTCGAAGAGTTGCGGACCTACCAGTCGGATGAGGAGCTCCGCAAGATTCAGCGCTACTTCAGGCGCACCGAGAGCGACACGTTCCTGGGCGTCCGAATGGGTCAGGTATTCGCACTGGCCAAAGAATTCATCGACCTGGCGCCCGGCGAGATCGAAACCCTACTCGACAGCCCGATCCACGAGGTACGCGCCGGCGCGGTCAGCATCATGTCCAAGCAGGCCTCGCGGAAGAGAACCACCGATGCGCGCCGGGCGGAGCTGTACGACCTCTACCTGCGCCGGCATGACCGGATCGACAACTGGGACCTGGTCGACCTCGGTGCCGCGAACGTGGTGGGGGCGCAACTGGCCAACAAGTCCCGTGACGTGCTGTACGAGTTGGCCCGCTCGGACGACCCGTGGCAGCGACGAACCGCGATCGTCAGCACAATGGCGTTCGTACGCGCCGGTGACCTCGACGACACGTTCCGAATCGCCGAGTTGTTCGTTGCCGATCCGCATGACCTGATCCACAAGGCCACCGGCTGGCTGCTGCGCAGCGCCGGGGACCAGGACCGGGCACGGCTACTCGATTTCCTCGACCGGCACGCGGCCACCATGCCCCGGACCCTACTGCGCGCAGCCATCGAACACCTCGACCGGGAGCAACGCACCTACTACCTGGGCCGGAAGAAAGCCAAGCAGGGAGCCTCGGCTCGCTAGCCGACACTCCCTTACCCCGCGCGGCTAGGGTGTGGCGCATGACTAAGCTGTTGACCGGCAAGGTGGCGCTCGTCGCCGGAGGGACCCGAGGTGCCGGGCGAGGAACGGCCATCCAGCTCGGAGCGGCTGGGGCTACGGTCTACGTCACCGGCAGGTCAACCCGCGTCCAACGGTCGGAGATGAACCGACCGGAGACCATTGAAGAGACCGCCGAGTTGGTCAGCGCCGCTGGTGGGGTCGGCATCGCGGTGCAGGTCGACCACCTTGTCCCCGACGAGGTACGCGAGCTGATCGCACGGATCGAATCCGAGCAGGGCGCCCTCCACGTGCTCGTCAATGACATCTGGGGCACCTCCCAGGTGGAGTGGAACAAGACGGTCTGGGAGTCAGACCTGGACGCCGGGCTGCATACGCTGCGTCTCGCCGTGGAAACCCACGCCATCACCAGTCACTTCGCACTACCCCTGCTCATTCGGAACCCGGGCGGGCTGGTTGTCGAGATGACCGACGGGACAGACGAGTACAACGCGGCCACCTACCGCAACTCGTTATTCTACGACCTCGCCAAGGGCGCCGTGAGCCGGATGGCGTTCGCGCTGGCGCACGAGCTCCGGTCGCAGGACACGACTTCGGTGCTGCTCACGCCCGGGTGGTTGCGGTCTGAGGACATGCTGGACAGCTTCGGGGTGACCGAACAAAACTGGCGTGACGCGCTCACGGTCGAGCCCCACTTCGCGATCTCCGAAAGCCCGGCCTACGTTGGCCGCGCCGTGGCGGCCCTGGCGCAGGACCCGGAGGTGTCCCGTTGGCATGGCGGGTCGCTCTCCAGCGGAGAGCTGGCGAAGGTCTACGGCTTCACCGACCTGGACGGGAGTCAGCCCGATGCCTGGCGATACCTGGTCGAGGTGCAGGACGTCGGCAAGCCCGCCAACACCACCGGATACCGCTGACCCCGACCCGGGCCAGTAGCTGCCCGACAGTGCACACGTTCATCCATTGAACATCCTCGAGCAATTGAAGTCGGCCGTCGGCAACGACCATCATGGATGGTCATGAAGAGACCGCTGAGTCTGCTGCTCGCCGTTGTTCTCACCGCGGCCGGGTTGTTCGCCCCCACCGCCCCTGCCGCCGCCGCCCCGGCACCGCTGAAGGTCCTGACCCACAACGTCATGCTCCTGCCCCAGCTACTCTTCCCGAACTGGGGGCAGGTCACCCGCGCCAACCTGATCGCCGAGGCCGACTACATCGCCGGCCAGGATGTCGTCATCCTGCAGGAACTGTTCGACAACGAGGCATCCGACCAGCTCAAAGACCAGCTCGCTGCGGAGTATCCCTACCAAACCCCAGTTCTCGGCCGGTCGAGGTCCGGCTGGGACGCCACCCTGGGCTCATACTCCGACGCGACCCCGGAGGATGGCGGAGTCACCATCCTGAGCCGGTGGCCCATCCTAGAAATGATCCAGTACGTCTACGCGGACGGCTGCGGGGCAGACTGGTTTTCCAACAAGGGATTCGTCTACGCGCAACTCAACGTCAACGACACTTTCGTGCACGTGGTGGGCACTCATGCACAGGCGGCCGACACCGGCTGTGCCGACGGCACCGGGGCCCAGGTACGGGCAGCCCAGTTCGACGAGCTCGACGCCTTCCTGGGTGCTCGCCACGTCCCGGCGGACGAACAGGTCATCGTCGCCGGGGACTTCAACGTTGACCGATACTCGACCGAGTACGACAGCATGCTGACCCGGCTCGATGTCAGCGATGCCACGTTCACCGGCCATCCGTACTCGTGGGACGCGCAGCGCAACGACATGGCCGACTACAACGACGACCAGAACAGCCGCCAACAACTCGACTACATCCTGCAACGCAATGGCCACGTGCGGAACGGTTCCGGTGACAACGAGACGCTAGCCGTCGAGGCACCGAAGTGGTGCGTGACAAGTTGGTTCGTCCGCTACTGCTACACCGACTACGCCGACCACTACCCAGTCGCGGCCGACATCTGACGCCGGCGTCTGGGCAGACAGCTCTTCTACAGTACGGGTCTGCTGCACCGATGGGTGACATCTGAGATGGCTTGCCCTGGTGGCGGGCTGGAAGGATGTTGCTGTGCCCAAGCCCTACCCCCGTGAGTTCCGTGATGACGTGGTGCGAATCGCTCGTGAACGGGAGCCTGGCGTCACGGTCGAGCAGATCGCCAAGGACTTCGGGGTCCACCCGATGACATTGTTCAAGTGGCTGCGCCAAGCCGACATCGACGCCGGGACCAAGCCTGGCGTCAGTGGCAGCGAGTCGGCCGAGCTGCGTGAGGCCCGCAAGCGGATC
>NZ_AXVR01000095.1 GCF_000484695.1 Salinispora cortesiana
GCCGACCCGACTCCTCGTCGACGCCGACCTCGTCGAGGTGGGCATCCAGTTCGGCGTCGAGCGCTGATTCCAGGACCGTGCGGGTGATCCCCGCGAGGAGCCCACCCGGACCGACCAACGAGACTCCATCGGCCTTGGCCCGCTCGACCAGCTGCTACGCGAACTCCACCTCCGCCGCCGACGGCTGCGGAAGCTGAACCGTGTTCTTCTTGTCTGCCATGACGTGGTCCTTCCTGGACAGGATCAACGTCCTGTCCAACGGACCACACCCAGGTCAAACACGGAAATCTACGCAGTCCCAGCCGGATCCCGGGAAAACGGTCGAGCAGGATGGTGACGGCCACGGTCGTCTGGAGCCGGGCGAGTGGTGCGCCCAGGCAGTAGTGGATGCCGTGCCCGAAGGACAGGTGCGGGCGCCGCATGCCGGTCGTACCGAGTGTGTCGGGTGCAGTGAACTGTGCGGGGTCGCGGTTCGCGCTGGCCAGACAGAGCCAGATGCGATCACCGGCGGGGATCGTCTGGCCGGCGATGGTGATGGGTTCACGGGCGAATCGTCGTACTGCCAGCGGGAAGGAGGGGTTCCACCGCAGAACACCGTCGACGAGTTCGTCGAGGGCCAGCGACCCGGTGCGTACCGCCGCCGGTAGCTCCGTGTTGGTGAGCAGCGCGTGGACTACGTTGCCGATGAGCGCGGCGGTGTTGTCGTAGCCGGCGAACATCAGCAGGAAGAGCATCGCGACGAGTTCGTCGTCGGTGAGCCGGTCATCGTCCTCACGGGCGGCGAGGAGACCCGTCAGCAGGTCGTCGCCGGGCCGTGCCCTCTTGTGTGCCAGCTGTTCGACCAGGAAGCGGCGCATGTTGGCCATGGCCGATCGGGACTGGGCGGGCTGGTTGGCGTCGGCGGAGAGCAAAGTGTTCGTCCACCTCCGAAAGTCGACGCTGGTCTGGGTGGGCAGGCCCAGGAGTTCCTGCATGACCTGCAGGGGCAACGGTGACGCGAGGGAGCCGATCAGCTCCGCCTGGTCGTGGCCGACGAGACCGTCCAGCAGCGTGCTGACGATCCGCTCCACCGCGGGGCGCAGGTCGGCGACGCGGCGAGGGGTGAAGGCGGCCGCTGCGAGACGTCGGAGTCGAGTGTGGTCGGGTGGGTCACGGTTGAGTAGATGCGCATCCAGCTCGGGGGGCAGCGACGAACCGTGCTCACCATCGGTGCTGCTGAGGCGTTTGTCGACCGACAGACGCGGGTCGGTGAATGCCGCTCGTACGTCGTCGTAGCGGGTGACGAGCCACGCGGGCGCGCCGTCTGGCGTGCGGATGTGATGCACCGGAGCCTCGTCCCGCAGCGCGTTGTACCGCCGGTGCGGGTCACGAAGCAGGAGCTGGTCGAAGACGGGAGCCGGTTGCGACGTCATGCCAACTCCTGGGCCGACGTGTGGAGTCGGGCAGCGGCGGCGATCGGTGTATCGGTGCAGCAGAACCTCTGACTTCGTCGATTATAGGAGCCTTCGTGGTGGCCGGTTGGGGGTGGCACCGCGATGGAGGTGCACGGCCTCCCCTCGCCCTCGGCGGTCCGGGTGACCTGCGTGCCACGGCGGAGGATAGCCAGATACTTCGATGATTGCCGATTCAGCACAGTCGTGCACCCTTGGAGGCACTTCGCTGGGCTCGTATGGCGGCTTGAGGTGGTCAATCTGCAACGGCGGCAACTGGAATCAATTCCAGCAGTTTGTGCGCTGCACTGAGAACAGCGGAAGCGAATATACTGCTTATGGTAGCTTGTCCGGCCACAATGGCCGATCGGAGGCACGTTGCCACGAGTTCGCTTACATGAATTCGTATGGCGTGAACTACCGGTGATTGCGTGATCGGTTGATGATGTCGCCGAGTGAGGCTTGGTGTGGTAACTAAACCTGCGTGGAGGTTAGTTAGTCGCAGGGGAAGATTCTATCGGTAATCGATCATGGAGTTGTGATACTTCACGATACCGAAAGAACCTTACAGTGACGGCACCAATCTCCTCGGCGGCTCACTTCCTGCGGGCTTGGCCGAGCAGGAAGCAACCGGTAGCTCGTCGGCCGAGGTGCACCCAGGTGGAAAACTGGACAACGAGGCGGCAACCAAAGGCGCCGGCCACAACGCCTCCGGCGAGTGAGGATCGTCTGTCCGGTGTGCCACCGCCGAACCGCCCGCTGCCGATACCCAGCATTCCCTGGACGCAACCGCGCAGCGGAAATCGATTGAGGTGAGCCGCTCGACCAGGGCAGTATGCCGCTCGTGACCCAGGCGACCTTGTGGACCGCGCGAATCCAACTCGTGCCGTTGGGCGACGATCACCTGGAGGGTGAGGTCCAGCTCGATGCAGATCCGGAAGTCATGCGTTATCTAGGCCGGCCGCGGCAGCGGGCGGAGGTGGAGCAGGCGCATCGGCGGCGAATCGCCACCGCGTCGGTGGTTCCCGGCCTCGGTTTCTGGGCCGGGTTGGTGGCGGGCTCGTTTGTCGGATGGTGGATTCTGCAGCCGCCGGAGCGTGCGGATCAGGGGCCGGTCGAGGGGCAGGCGGAGTTGGGCTACCGACTACTGCGCCGGTACTGGCGTCAGGGCCTGGCCAGCGAGGGCGCCCGGGAACTGATCCGGCACGGCTTCGCCGACCTGGGCCTGCACCGCATCTTCGCCGAGACGATGGCGGTGAACCTGCCCTCGCGCGCGACCATGGCCGCGGTCGGGCTGGACTACGTACGCACCTTCCACCTGGACTTCGACGCCCCGCTGCCCGGCAGCGAACACGGTGAGGTCGAGTACGCGATCACCCGCCAGGAATGGCTGGCAAACCGACCAGCCGTCGTACGCCACCCGGTACCCGGGACGCACGGAATTTAACCGCCGGCAGATCGGCCGAACGGGCAGTACCAGGTGCCAGTGTTGGTCGGCAGAATCAGCGCTCATGATCGATACAAGGGCTATCGGTGACACCTGCCCGGAATGCGGCACTGCCACAGTCGCTCCGCGTGAGGCCCTGCCGTGGTGCCCAGCCTGCGAGTGGAACCTCAAAGCGTACGACGCTGAGCGCATCGGCCCGTTTTTCGGCTGGCGCTGGCTGGACCGACGGATCCATGACATCGGGTACCGCATGACCCGTCGCCAGTGTGACCGGCTACTCGGGCGCTCGCTGGGCAGTAGTGGCGTCGGCGCAGCCGCCGTCGTCACCGCCACCGCATCCTGCTTGTTGTTCCTGGGCGTGGTGGCCCTCGCTGTCACCGGGATCTGGCTGCTCCTCGCCTTCTCCTTCCCGAGCCCGTCGCTGCTGCTGGCGGTTCCTCTGCTCGCCCTCGCCGTCGGACTACGGCCCCGCTTCGGGCGGCTCGACCCCGACGCCGACGTCCTCCGTCGAGACCGCGCACCCGAGCTTTTCGCCCTGGTTGACGAGGTGGCGCAGGCGGTGGGGGCGCCGGCTCCCGACGTGATCGCCGTCAACGCCGACTTCAACGCGTACGCGGCAACGATCGGCATCCGCCGTCGGGTGCTGTGTCTCGGACTGCCGTACTGGGGGTCCCTCGCACCGCAGGAACGCGTCGCCCTGCTCGGTCACGAACTCGGCCACTTCGTCAACGGCGACCCGCGGCGGATGCTGCTCACCCAGCCGGCGTTCACCACCCTCGGCTCCGCGGCGGACCTTCTCCGCCCGGCGCCGTCGACCGCCCCCGGCCTCATCGAGTGGATCGGGGCGGCCCTTGGGCGTGTCATCCAATACCCGCTGTCTCGTCTGTTGTTCGTGCTGCATGTGGCACTCGTGTGCGTGGCGCTTCGAGACAGTCAACGGGCCGAGTACCTGGCTGACGAGATGTCTGCGAAGGCCGCGGGAACAGCCGCTGCGACGAGCCTGCTGGATGCCGCGCTACGGATCGAGTCAATGTCGCTCGCCGTACGCCGGGAGTCCAGGGCGGGGCACGGTCCCCAACGGTGGCAGGCGGCGGTTGCCGAGTCGCTGGCGGCCAGTGCCGACCAGCTGCCACTGTTGCGGCAGCTGTCGGGCCGCGAGGAGGCGTCGCTGTTCTCCTCTCATCCACCCACCGGTCTGCGCCACCTGATGCTCGAGGGCGTTGAGCGGCACGATCCGGCGGTGGTGCTCACCCAGCAGCGTTCGTCTCGCATCGACGACGAGCTGACCAAGGAGTACGAGTCAGCCCGCCGGGTGCTGGCCTGGTGAGTCCATAGCTGAGGTGGCGATGTCACCGCGAGTCAGCTCAAGGTAGGAGAGGTAGTCCGCGAGGCGAGCGGATCCGGTGAGCATCGCCCGGCCGCGGGCGGCGATCCGCTCCCGCCACTGTTCGATCGACGCCGCCAGTGGGCCGGCCCCACCGGCGGCGCGCACCTGTTCGATCACGGCAGCGATGTGGTGCAGCAGGTAGCCCCCGCGTCGCAGGAGGTGGGCGAGCTCGGCGTCCCGTACGTCCTCGGGTGAGTAGACCCGCGCGGTCCGGGACCGGGCTGGGGCCAGGATCCCCGCCCGCTCCCATTTACGCAGCGTCGCTGGGGTGACACCGAGCCGGCGGGCGAGTGCACCGACGGAGACCGACGCGGCCGGACCGGGCGCGGCCGAGGTGGATCCGGACGCCAGCACGACGGCCGCCGCGGCGACCTGGTCCAGGGTCTCCCGGTCGCGTTGCAGCAGGACGTGGGCGGCATCGACGACAGTCAGGGCGGAGGGAAGGTCGCCCCGGAGGACCGATCTCATGATCTCCCCGGCCGGCTGGAAGCCGTACCCCCGAACAAGCGCGACGTAGGCGCTCAGCGCGCCCGCATGGTTGTCGGTGTAGCTGCGGTAGCCGCTCGGCGTCCGCGAAGCCGGCGGGATCACTCCGGCCGCCTCGTAGTTGCGGACCGCCTGCGCGGAGAGCCCGTGCACCCGGGCCAGATCCACCGGACGGTAAACCGCCTTTTGAAACTTCAACAGCAAATCTCCTGGTTATCGATGGCCATAGTTTAAATCGAAGGTTCAACGATATGGTTAAGGTCATGGCTTTCGATACGGAGTTGCAGGCCCTTGTCCGCGCCCACCGGCCGCGGCTGCTCGCGATCGGCGAGCCCTACCACGGGGAGCCGGCCTTCCCGCACCTACGCAATCGGATCCTCGAAACCCTCGTCGGTCACGGCTTCCGGTCCATCGCCATCGAATCGGACCGGGCCGCCGGGCTCGCCGTCAACGACTACGTGCAGGGTCGCCGCGACGAGGTGGACCTGAGTACCGGCATCAGCCACGGCTGGGGCACCCACCCCGCCAGCCGCGAACTGGTCGACTGGCTGCGCGCCCACAACGAGAAGCTGCCGCCCGACGAGCGCGTCACCTTCCACGGCTTCGATGCCCCCACCGAGATCACCGGCGCACCCAGTCCCGGGCCGATCCTGCGTGAACTGCGCGACTACCTCGGCGAAACCGTCTCTGACCTGGACGGCCTCGTCGGCGCTGAGGAGCGCTGGACCGCTCCCGAAATCATGTACGACGCGACGCGATCTCCCGGCCGATCACGGGAGGCGACGACGCTACGCGGTATCGCCGAGGACTTCCGCACCCAGCTGTACGCCGACGCGCCTCGCCTGGTCCGGGAGACATCGCCGGAGTCCTGGAACCGCGCCACGGTCCTCGCCAGCGTGGTTGTCGGCCTGCTCACCTACCACGGCGCGATGGCCGTACCGGGCACCCAGTCGCAGCGCATCGGTGGCCTGCTCGCCGTCCGGGATGCGCTGATGGCGCAAAATCTGCTGGACATCCTCGCCCGCGAACGGGACCGGGGGCCGGTCCTGGTCTCCGCCCACAACCTCCACCTGCAACGGCACCCGGGCCGGTGGGAAAGCCACTGGGAGGGCCAGGACCTGGCCTTCCAGTGGAACGGCGCCGGCTCGATCGTGTCTGCCTCGCTCGGCAGGAGGTACGTGTACGTGGCCGGCAGTCTCGGGGCGAGCGGGCCGCTGGGTCTCGGGCCGCCGGAGCCCGGCACCTACGAGCACCAACTCGGCGCCGAGACCGGGATTTTTCCGCCGCCCACCGGCGACGAGCTACGTGAACGCGCGGCCGACCTGCTCGGGCTGTCGTCGCTGGAAGCGGCGACGGTCGGGACGTGCGACGCGATCCTGCACATCGGTTCCGAACCGGGGGCGGCCGACGCGGCCCGGATCGCCGGCCTGACGGGGGTGACCGAGACCCGGATCCTGCCAGGCCCTGAGCACCCGCCCCACACCTGGGGCGACCGGTTCTTCTTCACCGGCGCGGACCGGGTGCGACCGTTCGCCACGATCGTCGGGCACGACGTCCCGGGCTTCGACGAAGGGTCCCGCCTGGCCGACCCCGGACGGTACCGGCTGAGCATCGAGGTGGGACGCACCGAGTTCCGCAACCTGTTCGGCTACGGCCCGGAGGAGTTCCACGTACACCGCGACCGGCTCGACTTCGCGGAGACGGACCGTCTGCTGCCCCATCCGGTCTACGCCGTGCGGGGTTGGGTCAGTGTGGTCAATCCGGGCCCGGCCACCGTGGCGGAGGTGACCCGGCTGGTGGCTCGGGCTCGTTCCCGCAGCGGATCAGCAGAAGCTGCTGCCGGCTAGCACTGCAACGGCCGTAGGCGTCCCAGCCGGTGCGCGGCCACCGCGACGCCCGCGCCCGGGTAGGTGATCAACGCGTCGTGCAGGGCGCGGGCGAAGGCGTCCGGATCTACTTGCAACTCGTCTCGCCATACGTCGAGGCAGCGCTCGCCGCGCATCCGGCTTTCCACCGCAACCTCGAACTACCAGCCAGGCGAGTCGGTTGAGATTCCTCCAGGGATAAGGTAAACCTGAGTCATGTTTAGTTCTGTGGACGGTGCGTCGCCCGGCACCAAACCCGCCACGCAGCGGCGCTCCCGCGAGACCCGGGACAAGCTCATCACCGCACTGGACGAACTGCTGCATGAAGAGAACTTCGACGAGATCAGCGTCGCGCAGATCGCCAACCGGGCCGGTGTGTCCGTGGCGTCGGTCTACCAGCGGTTCGACAATCAGAACGCCTCGGTCGCCATCCTCGTCGCCCTGTACCTGCGCCGGGTTACGCATTGGTGGGACGACTTCTCCCGGGACAACCCCGTGCCGAGCAGCCACACCTCGCTGCGTGAGGCACTCGTCCATGTCGGCCGTGCGGCATGGCGTCAATCCGAGGACCTGCGCTATGTCATGCAGCCGGCCTACCTCCAGTCTCGGTTGCACCCGGACCTGCTCGACGAGCACTGGCGGCACCGGGAGGAGGTTGCCGTGTCCGGCTTTCGCTCACTGCTACAGGGTCACGCCGACGAGATACGCCATTCGGACCTGGCCCGAGCGGCCAGCATGACTGCGTACTTCTTCAACCTGATGTTCCTGGGACGCCTGCTTCACCCAGAGGGGATGTCCGGCTGGAACCTTCCCACCGATGCCGACGAGTTCGCCGAGGAACTCGCCGACTTCGTATGTGGCTACCTCGGTGTCGCCCGCGTCCCGGGCGCGTCGGACCGGCGGAATCGATGATGTGGACCTTTGTCGAACGCGCCACTCTAACTGCTACCGCCCTCACCACGACGCTGATCCTCTTTGCCGCTCCGACGAGCGTGACGCTGCCGGCGATCGTCGCGGTGACCGCACTCAGCATCCTCCGCCTGGTCAACAACAGCGCCCGGTGGCAGATGGCACCGGCCTACCTCGCCGTCGCCTGGCTCTGCGTCGCTGTCGTCACAGAACTGCCCGTTGGCGTACGCATCGTCGGCGGGCTGGTCGCTCTGGCGTTGTCGACAGTGTCTGCCGCGTTGGTAGTCGGCTTTCCCATTCCAAGCCTCCCGCAGCCCGACGGCCCGTTCGGGGTCGGCGTGATCACGACAACGGAGGAGCGTGACGTCAGGACGGCACCACGCATGGGACGCAGGCGACTCTTCGTCACCACGTGGTACCCGGCGGAAGCAAACCTGGCTCAACGACATTCGGAAGGCGAAGCCCTGTGGTCCGAATTCCACGAAGCTCCCGGGATCCCCTCCGGGCTACGGCGGCTCGCCGGCTACCTGAAGCAGGTACGGACGCATGCGATTCGTGGCGCCCACGCCAGCCGACACGCTACTACCGCGCCGGTGGTTCTCTACCAGCCCGGGCTCGTGTCCATCACCGCGGAGAACTCGCTCCTGATGGAATCGTTGGCAAGCCACGGCTATGTCGTGGTGAGTGTCAGGCACATCGATCAGCGTGCCGAGTTGGAGGAAACGGACGCAGCCGTCGCCCCGGCCACAGCCAGCCGGATCCAGGAGATCAACCGCGAGCTGCGGGGTAGGCTCACCCGATCCGAGCGCGCCCGAATCTCTGCGGAGCTCTACCGGTTGAGCACCAGCACAGCTACCGTCGTTGCCCGACGTACCGAAGACTCACAGCATGTGCTTGATCGACTTCCCACCATCCTGGCCACTATTCCCGGGTATCCCACCGACGAACTGGGGTCAGGGCGGCCGATCGCCACAATGGGGCTATCTCTGGGTGGGGCGGTCGCCAGCGAGCTCAGCAAGATCGACAACCGGTGCGCCGCAGCCATCAACATCGATGGCGGGCTCTACAGTGAACGCCCCCACGACCCACTCAGCATTCCATACCTGATGATCTACAGTGAGTTGAACTCGGGTAGCAACGATTTCGCACGGGACACCGCACAGGCCGAGTTCCACGAGATGACAGCACCCGGGACAAAGCACCTGGACTTCCATGACGCTACCGTCGTACTACCAATTCTGCGATGGCTGGGACACCTCGGCGACGCATCCGGTATCGGGATCGTCCGCTGGAAGAATAGTCAGATCCGGCAGTTCCTGGACCGGACGGTTCGGTGCACGACGCCAGACACATCTGCCAGGTGACTCCAGCCCGG
>NZ_AXVR01000096.1 GCF_000484695.1 Salinispora cortesiana
CCGACGCCAGCACCAAGCCCAAGCCAAGATCGGTCACTACGCCCGACAATCTCTCACCGAGCCCTGAAACGGATCTCCTGCTGGAGTACTAGGCGACCCGGCTGCGGAATCGAGCTGCTGCCTGCCTCAGCTGCCCGCACGTTCCCGTAGGGTTTGCCGGAGTTCATCGGGAAGGCCTTCGATCGCCGCCAGCGTGGGCAGCAACTCCGGCTCGGTCAGGTAGGCATGGAAGGCCGCCGCGATTGTTACCCCGTGGGCGGGTCGGTGGCGCACCGAAACCGGATCTCCGGCTTGAACCTCTCCCGGTGTGACGACCCGAAGGTAGGCGCCCGGTCGATTTTCCCGGGTGAACCGCTTCACCCACTGCGGCTCCGCCATCTTGGCCTGGAAAGTGACGCACGGAATGCGGCCAAAGGTCGGCTGAAGTTCGAGGTGGTCGCCGATGCGCCAGGTCTCGCCAATCACCGCACCGTTGACGTCAACACCGACCGTGGTCAGGTTCTCGCCGAAGATCCCGCCCGGCAGCGCTCGGCCGAGTTGGGCTTCCCACCAGTCGTAGTCCTCCCGGGCATACGCGTACACGGCCTGGTCGTCGCCGCCGTGGTGCTCGATGTCGAAGATCTGGTCGCCGACCAGGCCGCTGTGCAGACCGGTGGTCTTCGGCCCGGGGGCCCGGACCGGCACGGGTCCGTCAACTGGCTGCTTGTTGATGCCGGTGACCCCGACTCGCTTCGCGGTGCTGTGTTCCGGGACCGCCAGGTTGACCGAGAGGATGCTGCCCATAGGCAGCAACCTATCGATCGTCCGACATGGAGCAAAGGGCTTTCGAGTGCGGTCTACGACGCGGCTTCCAGTACGACGACGGGGATCTCCCGGGTGGTCTTGGCTTTGTACTCCGCGAAGCCGGGGAAGGCGTCCTTCTGCGCGCTCCAGATGCGCTCCCGCTCGTCCCCAGCGGCGACTCGGGCCACCAGGTCGAACGTGTCCGTCCCGATCTCTGCCTTGACCTGCGGATGGGCCCGCAGGTTGTGGTACCAGTCGGGGTGGCTGGGGGCCCCGGCCTTGGAGGCGAAGACGGCATAGCCATGATCCAACTTCTGGTACATCATTGGGTTCAAGCGCGGTTGACCACTCTTGGCACCCACCGTGTGCAGGAGCAGGAGGGGCGCGCCCGCGAACTGGCCGCCGACCCGCCCGTCGTTTTCGCGGAACTCTTTGATGATCTTTTCGTTCCAGTCGTCCATGATCTCTCCTCGCTGGCGTACCGGTCCGATTATCGTCAATCCGGCAACCCCGCAATGCCATCCGTTGGGCTACCATCCACCCGATATGCGAGAGCTGACTGCGCCGAACGCGGCGTCGGGGTGTCTGTTCGGGTTGGCCTACGGTGACGCGTTGGGCGGACCGACCGAGTTCATGGCGGTCCCCGACATTCATGCCCGCTATGGACCCGACGGCCCGCGCGAGTTGGCGGGCGACCCCGCACCGGTCACCGACGACACCCAACTGACCCTGGCGGTCGGGATGGCGCTGTTGGACGCGCCCACGCCGACGGCCGAGGTGTTGGAGCCGCTGCTTCGGGAGCGGTTCGTGCAGTGGGCGGCCAGCCCCGACAACAACCGCGCACCGGGAATGACCTGCCTGCGTGCCTGTGCGAACCTCGCCCTCGGCGAGCCGTGGACCCAAGCCACGATGATCAGCTCCAAGGGCTGCGGCGCGAACATGCGGGTCGCGCCGGTCGGGCTCGTCGCCGGCTACGACCTGGACACCCTCGCCGGGGTGGCGCAACTGCAGGCCGCGCTGACCCATGGGCACCCCACCGCGCTCGCGGCCAGTGAGCTGACCGCGTACGCCGTGCGGCTGCTGCGCGACGGCGCGGAGCTGCCATCCCTGCCCACGCTGCTGCGAGCCCGCGCCCACGACCAGCGCACCGTTTACCGCGACGAGTGGTTGGGTGTGTTGTGGCAGCAGCCCGGCGTCACCAGTCCCGCCGACTACCTCGCCCGAGGCTGGGACGAGTGCCGGCACGTACTGGATCGGCTCGATCTCGCGCTCGCCTCGGCCGATGATGGCGCGGACGCCTGCCGGGTCACCGGTGCCGGTTGGATCGCCGAGGAGGCCCTGGCCACCGCACTGTTCTGCGCGATCCGGCATGCCGACGATCCGGTGTCCGCCCTGGCCCGCGCCGCCACCACCTCCGGTGATTCCGACTCCATCGCCTGTCTGACCGGCGCGTTCCTCGGTGCCGCCCTCGGTATGGCCGCGTGGCCGGAGTCCTGGCGTGATCAAATCGAGTACGCGAGCGAACTCGCCACGATGGGCGCAGCCTGGGACTGACTCTGCAGCCCGCGATCCAGCGCATTTTGCGTTACCCAACTACCCTGTTTTCGATGATCGATCAATATGCGCGTCAGCATTCTGCCGGGTGTGTATCAGCCCGGGGGTAGGCAGCCTCATCTGTATCAGCGATGACGTAGCGAATTGGTAGGAGTCGCCACCAGGTGTCAGCCCCGCCGCATCGGTTTAGTGCCCGGGAGTCCAACCAGCGGCCTCCCCACCGGTTCCGCGCGCCAGCGCGGCTGAGTCGCCCAGTTGAGAGGAAGAACCGGCATGCACACCGTCGACCTCGCCCTTCGAGCCCGGCCCAACGCCAACACCCCGTGCAACCACCAGCCGACGTGTCCCGCCGCGAGCGCGGTCGACCACGAGGCTGCCCGCATCATCGCCTCCCACCCGGAGCAGGGCTGGAACCTGCGCTGCAACGGCGTGATCGCGTTCGACGACACCGGTGAATTGATGCCCGACAACAGTCCGGTCGCCCCGCACCGTGGCCCGGCTCGGCACTGGGAGAACTGCAGCGGAGCATGACCCGATGCCGCCGACCCGTCGCCCTTACCGCCGGGTCAGGCGGTCGGAACCCAGAACCGAAGCTTCTCGCTGCGCTGGTCGGCGAAGATCCCGCCGTTGTGTTCGATCACCCTACGAGAGGCGACGTTGTCCACGTCGCACGTCACCAGGGCAGACGTGATGTCCAGGCGGTGCGCCACGGGTAGCGCGGCGGTCAGCATCGCGGTCGCGTGGCCCCGCCGCCGTGCGGTTGGTCGCACGTCATAGCCGATATGACCGCCGAAGTCCCGCAGGTAGGGGGTCAGGCGATGCCGGATTGCGACGCGGCCGAGATAGGCGTCGTCCTGGATCCACCACAACGTGGTTGATGGCACGTGCCCGTCGGGGCGCGGGGAGTCCTCGAGACTCTGTTTCCGTAACCAGTCGACGTAGCTGGCGAACCCGGCGGGAGTTGACCAGTGGCGGGTGAACTCACGCAGCTCGGACCCGATCCCGCTGCGGTCCTCCGCGCTACCGCGTCCCTCGGCGCGGAACTCGGCCATGGCGGCAACGAACGATTGATGTACCTGTACGGTGGGCCGGCTCAGCTCGGGCATAGCGATATCGATAGCGAATCGGCCGCGTCGGCGCACCCGTATTTGGGTGAGCTGCTACCCCGTTGTGGGGCGGGTGCCGAGCAGGCCGGATGGCCCGGGCTGGTGGTGTTTTCGTCGTCTACTGTCCCGTGCATGAGCGAACAGCCTGGATGCGCCGCATGACGGGTCGAGAGTTCGCCGTGTCGCTGGCCCGGCCGGCGCTCCCCCCGGGCCGGCCGCGATGCCCCGGGCCGGTTGTGCTACCGCAGGCCGGCCGTGCTATCCCAAGTAGGCCGCGATGCGACGGGTCGGCAGCACTGTGCTGGCCGCCGCGAGCGGCAGCTGCCGGACCGGACTCCCGAGGCGCACCAGCCCGGTCGGGCTACTGGTCGATCCCGTCGCCTGCGGTCGGAGCCCGACTACCCTCCTGCTCCGATATGGTCTTTCGCCCGTGGGCGGACGCCCGGGCTGACGGCGGCCGGGGGTACCCCACATGATTTGTAGGGACGCCACCGGCGTCGGTAGCGACAACAGGAGGATGAGATGGCAGACGGTTTGGTGATGGCCTCCGGCCCACGCATCGGCGTGTTGGCCGACGCGTGGGGTGGTTCCCTGGCGCGGGAGGTTGCACTGGTTGTTGGTGGGGCCGCTGTCGTCGGTGCCGCCGCGCAGGTGTCGGTAGCGATTCCCGGGTCGCCGGTCCCCGTGACCGGGCAGACCTTCGCGGTGCTCCTGGCCGGGACTGCGCTTGGTTCGGCCCGTGGGGTGGCGAGCATGCTGCTCTACCTGGTGGCGGGGGTGTTGGGGGTGCCGTGGTTTGCCGACGGGGCGCACGGCTGGCCGGCCGCGACCGCGGGTTACCTGCTGGGCTTCGTGTTGGCCGCGGCGGTTGTCGGCCGGCTGGCCTCGGCCGGGGCGGATCGGCGGCCCTGGCGCATGTTCGGGCTGATGGTGTTCGGGAACGTGGTGATCTATGCGGTTGGTGTTCCCTGGTTGACGATTGCCGCCGGGATGGACGTTCCGACCGCGCTCCTGCTGGGCCTCGTTGCGTTCCTGCCGGGCGACCTGCTCAAGGCCCTGCTCGCTGCGGGCCTGCTACCCGGCTCGTGGCGCCTGGTGCGTCGACTGTCCGGCGGCGCGTGAGCGAGCTCGTGGACCCGGGGGGCGCTCCTCGGCCCAGGACTTCGGCAGGGAGACCGGCGGTCGGTTAGGGCGTGACCGTGCTTGCTGGCGTCAATGTGAGAACGGCTCCCGGCATCCTTTCCTGCCCGATCGGCGTTCGCACGGCGGTGACCTGGATCGCGTCTGCCTCGATCTCCAGATCGAGCAGCGCTTTCCGGGTGGCCGCTGGCGCGAAGTCCGCAGCCGCGCGTAGCACCTCGAGTTCGGGCTGGATCTGCGCGGCGAGTCTCTGCCCGGTGCGCTCGTCCGCGATTGTCCCGAGAACAGGGGCCGAAGGTCACGTCCCAGGAGATTTTACTGAGGTTAGCCTTACCTAATCTCAAAGTGGGTCTGGCTGGGGGCGTGCATGACGAGCAGGACGTTCGAACAGGGGGCCGACGGTCGGCCCCAGGGTGAGGCCGGGGGCGGCGAAAGGACGCTCGCCGACCTCACGCCCAGCGCCACGGCGCAGGTCGTCAGCGTCTCGGTGCCCGGTTCACCGGCTGTCGCGCGGCGCCTCGCCGACCTCGGATTTACGCCGGGCACGGAGGTCCGGGTGCTACGCCGGGCACCGCTGCGTGACCCCCTGATCTACCAGGTGAAAGACTACGAGATCTGCCTACGCCGGGCGCAGGCGTCGTGCGTGACCGTGGTCGAGGTGGACCGGTGAGTAGCTCCTGCCACGAGAGCGGCCAACCGGCGGCCCAGCTGACCCAACTGCCGCAGGTGGCCCTGGTCGGTGCCCCCAACGCGGGCAAGACGAGCGTTTTCAACGCCCTGACCGGCCTGAACGCCAAGACCGGCAACTATCCCGGGGTGACCGTGGCCCGCTTCGCCGGGACCTGCCGAGTCGGCGATCGAAAGTTCGCTGTCGAAGATCTACCCGGCTCGTACGGGCTGGACCCGGTCAGTCTGGACGAGCAGGTTCTGGTCGATGTCCTGGACGGCGACGGCATGCGGGCACCGGATGCGTTGCTGATCGTGGTTGACGCGACGACCCTGCGGCGCTCGTTGGGATTCGTCGCGCAGGTGCTGGCCCGTGGTCTTCCCAGCTGCGTGGTGCTGACCTTCACCGACGAGTTGCTCCGCCGCCAGGGCGCGGTGGATGTCGACGCGCTGAGTCAGGCCCTGGGAGTGCCGGTGGTCGCGGTGGTCGGGCACCGTGGTCACGGCATCGCCGAGCTGCGGGAACAGCTGCTCGACTGGAGAGACTGGCCGACGCCGGTGATGCCACCACCGGTGGACCCGGGTGAGCAGGACGCCTGGGTGGAGTCCGTCCTGTCCTACGCCGGATACCGGGTGGCCCAACCGCACGGCCTCACCCGACGGCTCGATGCGGTGCTGCTGCACCCGCTCCTGGGCACCGTGGTCTTCTTCGCCGTGATGGTGCTGTTCTTCCAGACAGTCTTCGCCCTGGCCGCTCCGCTCCAGGGCGGGGTCGAGGCGTTCTTCGGCGTACTGTCGGAATGGGTGTCGGCGCACGTCACCAACCCGTGGCTGTCGGGCCTGTTCGGCGATGCCCTGATCGGCGGGGTCGGCGGAGTCCTGGTCTTCCTGCCCCAGATCATGCTGCTGTTTCTGCTGATCTCTCTCCTTGAGGGCGTCGGCTACATGTCCCGCGCGGCGGTCCTGATGGACCGGGTGATGGGCCGCGCGGGACTGGAGGGACGCGCCTTCGTGGCGCTGCTGTCGTCGTTCGCCTGCGCAATCCCCGGCATCATGGCCACCCGCACCCTGCCCTCGGCCAAGGACCGGATCGCCACGATGATGGCGGCGCCACTGATGACCTGCGCGGCGCGGCTTCCGGTCTACGTGGTCCTGATCGGTCTGCTGGTCGACCCCGCCGCCACGTTCGGCCCGTTCGGTCTGCAGGGCCTGGTCATGTTCGGGCTGTACCTGCTCGGGGCGGTCTCGGCGATGCTGGCCGCGTGGGCGTTCAAGAAGTTCGGCGACCGCCGTAGTCAGCCGACACCGTTCTATCTCGAGATGCCGCCGTACCGGCTGCCCTCGCCCCGGGCGGTCCTGCTGGCGGTGTGGGGCGCGGCGAGTTCGTTCCTCCGCAAGTGCTCGACCATCATTGTGGCCACCACGATGGTGCTGTGGTTGCTGCTGAACCTGCCGCTGCACTCGACCGAGCAGATGCAGGCGGCGGGCGTCGACACCGCTGATTCGGCGGCGGTGTCGGCCTACGTCGTTGACCACAGCTACGCCGCCGAGGTCGGTCGGCTGGTGGCGCCGGTCTTCGACCCCCTGGGTTTCGACTGGCGGATCAATGTCGGCGTGCTGTCCGCCCAGTCGGCCCGGGAAACCTTCGTCGCCACCCTCGGCCAGGTCGCGGCGGCCGAAGACCCCGAAGACCCGGCCGACGCGTTGCGTGCCATGACCTACTCGGACGGCCCCCGCGCCGGGGAGCTGATCTTCACCGCGCCGACGATCGCCGCGCTGCTGGTGTACTTCGCCTTCGCCCTCCAATGTATGGCGACCGTCGGGGTCATCCGGCGGGAGACCGGCACCTGGCGATGGCCGTTGGTGGCCTTCGGCTACCTCACCGTGACGGCCTGGCTGATGGCCTACCTTGCCCGGACCGTGACCGCCTTCTTCGTGGGGTGATCCGGATGGTTCCCCTGCACCCGCAGCGCTGTGCCGACGAACCGGATCTGCTGCGCTGGGTCATCCCCGCTGACCTGCTCGATTCGGTCGGTGTCGTCGCCGCGGCCCCGCCACCGCTGGCGGGGCTGCTCGCCGACGGGATCCTCGCCGAGCTCGGGCTCGAGCCCGCCGCCGTACTCACCCGCCTCGGTCCGCGGCACAGCTGGGGAGAGCAGGGGCCACGGGTACGCGGCGCGCTGCACGCCGCGCTCGGGGAACCCGGCGGCTGGCACGTCGTGCCCGACTCCGGTGAGCGGGCCGGGGACGCGGAGCTGCGTACGCTGACCCAGCAGCTCCTCGACGGGCCGGTCGGGCAGTTCGCGGCCGCGCACGGCGGCCGGATCGACCTGGTGGACGTGCGGGACGACGTGGTCACCGTCCGGCTCGCTGGTGCATGCAACGGCTGCCCAGCTGCCCGGAGCACCCTGCACGGCCAGCTGGAACGCCGCCTCCGGCAGCGCTATCCGGCGTTGCGCGCGGTCGTTGACCACTCGCCCCGGTCGATCAGGCCGGCACGGCGGTGACCACGAGGTTGTCGCGGTAGCGGCGAGTGTCGGCGTCGAAGGGGCCGCCGCAGGTTATGAGGGTCAGGCGCCGGTCGCCGTCGCGGGCAAAGTACCGATCCAGCGGAATTCTTGTCTTCTGGTACTCCTCCCGGGCGATCACCCGGTAGGTGCGTTCCTGGCCGTCACTGCCGGTCACGATCAGCCGGTCGCCCTGGTCCAACTCCCGGAGCCGGAAGAACGCACCTTCGCCCTGAGTGGAGCTGTCCACGTGGCCGGCGATCACTACCGAGCCCGCCGGCGCCGCCAGCCCCGGGCCGTAGCGGTACCAGCCGACCTGGTCCACGCTGGGCGGTACCTCGAACTCACTGGTCTGTGGATTGATACCGACGGCCGCTACCGTGGCGGTCACCCCGATTGTCGGGATCCGTAGGCCGACCGGCGGAACAACCGCGGCGCCGGTCGGCAGCGCACCCTTGCGTACCGGCACCGGCGATCGGCCGCCGGCCGCGGAGGGGGCGGTGTCGGCGAGGGCAGTCACCTCGTCCGCGCCGACATCCGCCGCGGGCCGAGCGGCAACGGCGACCAAAGCCGCGACGGTGAGGGCGGCGCCGGCGGCCATCGCCGCCAGCGCCCCGCGGTGGCGTACCGTCACCGGTTGCTCCTCCGGGTGGTGGCGAACCGGGCT
>NZ_AXVR01000097.1 GCF_000484695.1 Salinispora cortesiana
CCGGCTCCGGCTCCGGCTCCGGCTCCGGCTCCGGCTCCGGCGGACTATCCGCCGTCCTGGTTGAAACGACCGATCCAGCGTCCACCTCATCCCACACCAACCCGCCATGGGCCTGCACGGTTTCAGCTTCGGCGAGATCACCTTCAACAACGGCCGCATTCCCGCGACCAAACCGACACCACCCGGATCGCGGCAGAAGCGTACGTCGATATGGTGCCGATCGAGGCGGTGCTCGGCTTCGCCCGCTGGAGGGCGCCCTCCGCGCCGGCCGGTCCCGCCAGCAAGCCAAGCGCCCACCACGGTCCGGCGAGCGAGCCGGTGGCCTGCAGCGCGACCAGGGTAATGACGAGCCACACGCCAGCGACAACGGTGGGGACCCGAGCCGCTGAGCGGTCGCCCGGCGGCTCCTGGCGCCGAATAGCCGCAACATCGCCGGGTTCGAGGCGTCGCCGCGGGTGGACTCCGCGGTGAGTACGGCGGAGGCCAGCGCGCCGATCAGGACCACGCCGAAAAGGAGCCAGGCGGGGCCGTCGGCGACGTTAGATCGGGACGGCGGCCGCGCCAACCGGCCACCAGAGTCACACGGCCTTGCGGCGCAGCAGCCAGCGGCTGCCCTCGTGCAGGGTCCGACCTCGGCCTTTTCGGCAAGAACGTCCTGCTGGCCGTGCTCGGGTTCCGGACCCCGCAGTACGTGCGGTACGTCTTCGAGGACCGCATCTTCAGCAACGTTCCGCCCGCGAAGGTCTCCATGCCGATCACCCTGCGTCGGAACGCTTCCTGCTCACAGCGGAGTGGCTGCTGATCCTCACGGTGGCGGCCTTCTTCGGCTGGGCGGTGACGCAGGGCTGAGCTGCCCAGGGCCGGGCGTCCCGGCTGGCGCTCACACCGAGACGGTCTCCGTCCGGGGTAGGTCGGCGGAGAGGGCCAGCACGGTGATCCGTTCCGCGTGTGGAGTGACCAGTTCCACAAGCAGGTCCTGCGCAGCGGTCATGGCCTCGTCGGGGACCGCCGACGCGCTGACCCGCTCCAGGATGAAGACGACCCGTCGGGTGGCGGGCGTAACCTTGCAGCGGTCACAGTCGCGGTGGTTCCAGTGCCGGGTCAGCACCTCCGAACCGGCCGTGTACACCACCTCACCGGGGGTCGGCTCCTCCCGCCGGTCCGTCTCGTTGAGCGGGGTGAATCCATCGCCCGGTTGGGCCGGGCGCACGACCACCGGCTCGTCGATGCTGGCAACGTCGAAGGCGCCGGCCGGAATCCCGTGCCGCACCGACACCAGGTTGTACGCGTCGACCACGGGATTCACCCTGGGTAGCCGTCCCACCTTGGCCAGGCGGCGGCTCAACGCGTCCACGCTGGGCCGCGTCCGTCGGGGGTTGGTGCCGAACCGTCGGTACGCCTCGTACCACGAGGCGATCGTGGGCTGGGACTCGTCGTGCGGCTGCCACCTGCCCGCTGCCAGGTCTGCCGTCAACTCGTCAATCAGTCGATCGGTGAGCGGCCACGACCCGTCGTTACGGACGCCGTCGGCTAGGACCAGTCGCACCTGGCTCTCGGGGAAGTCCGCCAGCACCGCGTCGTCGAGTCCGAAGTAAAGCGCCATGCCGTCCTCCCGGATGGGCCCATGGCGGGCGAGTCGATCCATACTAGGCTACGGAATCAGAAGGTTAGGGTTCGAATCCCTTCGGGTGCGCAAGATCGAAATGGGTCCGGGCTTGCGGACCTGCGTGGCACCATCCCGTCCAGGTGCCCGCAGCCCTCACGCGCCTCGGCGAAAATCTCCGGCCGACGCCGGGCCACGTAGTTGCGCACCGTCGAGTACAACGCGTCGGTGAATCCATGCGTACACGGTGACGGTGGACCAGCGACCGGCGCCCGTGTGGTAGCGGCGGCGCCGGATCCGTAGTGCCTGAGCCGCGTGGGGGAAGTCCAGCGCGAGCGGCCCGAGACAGGTGACCGCCTGCAACGCGCGGATGTCATAGCGGCCGTGCGCCCGCTCGCGGGTCTCGTCCAGGGCCGGGATCTTCGCCCAGGGTAGCGTCTTGACCTGCCGATACAGCCGCGGCTGGTTGCGCTTGACGACGAACACGTAACCGGCCTTCTTCTTCTCGACCAGTCAGCGGGCGTGTTCGCGCTGGGTATGCAACGCATCCGCCGTGACGATCGCGCCGGTCAGTTTCAGACCGTCCAGCAGCGGCATGAACCGGCTGATCTCATTCGTCTTACCATCGACGTCGAGCTGCGCCAGGACGATCTGCTCGGCCTGGCCCAACGCGGCCAGTAAATGCACCTGCGCCCCGGGCCGGTCCACTGCCCCGCAGCGTCTTGCCTTCAACGGCGATCACCCGCCGGGCCAACCCGGCCAGCCCTGCCCGGCTGAGCAACCAACGGCACACCGCGGCATCCAGCGCGTCAGCGTCGATGCCGGCCAACACCCGGGACAAGGTGCTGTCATCAGGCACCCGCCGCACACCGGTGAACGTGTCACGGGCCGCACCGAGACGGTCCCACACCACCTTCGGCACATCGGCGGCCCACTCCACGATCTCCAAGACCCGGCTGGAACCCGAGACCACCGCCGCGATCGCGGTCGCGAGCAGTCCCGGCAACGGATAGATCCGGCCCCGTGCATCCCGCGGGTCCGGAACCTCGGCCAGGGGCTGCAACAACCCCGGCGTGTCCTGCTCCGACAGAGGCGGCACACCACACAAACGTGCGGACAGCCCGCCGATCAACGATGATGCTTCCACGAGCGCGGTCTTTCTCGATCATCCAGCGTAGACACCTGAATAATCACCAGGAGACCGCGCTCTTCTACGTACCCACCGACCCCGGCGTGACTACCCCACAACCGAGACCATCCGGTCATACCTCGACCTTGCAATCGCCCTGCGGTGGTGCCTAATACGGGTGCCGTACCGGCGGGCTGTGCCGGACAGCTCGGCCAGGATCAGCCGCTGTGGCTGCGGCAGTGACGGCACATCCACCATCCCCCGACCCTAACCAGGAAGGGCCCCGCCCCTGCCGCCCGTAGACGGTAGGGGCGGGGGCCCGTCGTGATATCCGGGCGACGGGGTCAGTCCGGACAGCCAGTGACGTTGACGCAGTTGTTTGGCCGGTTCTTGACCACGGTGGTGCCGGTGGCGGTGTTCAACTCGACCGTGCCACCCGCCACGTTGAAGATGCCCCCGCCACCGTTAGCGGCGGCGGCGGTATTCTTGACGATCTTGGCGGTGAAGAGGGTGAGCGTGCCGGCGGCGTCGTTGAGAATGCCGCCGCCCTGGGTTCCTGCTTGGTTTCCGGTGACCTTCGTCCGCCGCAGCACTGTGTTGCCTTGTTGGAGAATGCCGCCTCCGCCGAAGGTAGCGGTGTTGTTCTTGATGGTGCTGTCCTCGATGACCAGAGGCGTGTTCGGGTTCACGCCGAGTCCGCCGCCACCGTTCGTCGCGGCGTTGTCGGCCACGGTGACGTTCCTGAGCGTGAACGGCCCTCCACCAACACCAAAGAAAGCACCGCCGCCAAATCTGGCGGTGTTCTGCATGATGCGGGTATCGGTGACCGTGCCGGCTCCTGGACTGGCGACCAGGCCGCCGCCCGCCTGTGCTGACTGGTTGGCGGTGATGGTGCTGTGCGCGATGCCGAAAGTGCCTCCAACGACGCTGATTCCACCGCCGCCGGTACTGCTGTTGTTGGCGTCGACCTGGGAGTGGGTGACCTTCAACAGGCCAGTGCTTTGGATCCCACCACCAACTGAAAGAGTTGCGGTGTTGTGGCTGATGATGGAGTGTTTGACGGTGGTGGTGCCGTTGTTGGAAATGCCGCCGCCAAAGATGGCGATATTGCCGGTGATAGTGCTGTGGTTGATGGTAGCGGTGCCGCCGGTGTTGACGAGGACTCCCCCGCCGCCTGGGTCAGCAGGAGCGGTTTGGCCGCCGGTGATTTTCAGGTGGTTGAGGGTGAGGTTGCCGCCGATGTCGACGGTGATGATGCGGAACAGGGGGGCTGCGGCGGCACGGGTGAGGGTGGTGTTCTTCCCGTTGAGGGTGACGGGGCTGGTGATCGCGGGGAGACCGGCGCCGTTCTGCGCAGCGGTGAGCAGGTAGGTGCAGTCTTTGGCGAGGTCGAGGACGGCACCGCCGCGGGCGTTGGCGAGGGTGATCGCCGCGATCAGCGCATCGGCGTCACACGGGACCGGTGTGCCCCTGCGTTTGTCCTTCTTTGCCTTGCCCTCGTGGTCCTTGTTGTCGGTGGAGGCGCGGTCAGGTTTTCCCGGCCGGTCATCGGCGGCGGTGAGGGTGCCGTCGACGGCGCCGATAGCCGGCGCTCCGCCGATGCCGAGGGTGGTGGTGAGGGCCAGGCCGGTCATGCCGGCCAGTCCGACGGCCCACCATCGTGACCTCGCCCGGCGTGCACCTGGCCGGTCCGGGTCATGGTCGTGGCGCTGATCGTTCATCGCGGTGTTGGTGTCCTTCCCTCTCACGGACGAGAACCACCTCGGCCGGGGTGGTGTTCCTCGGCTACCAGGCAGGCGGTAGCAACCACCCTGAGCTAAACCGACATCAACCCCACCACAACATGAACCCGAAAAACATGCCTGAACGAGACACGAGACTGCCGTGGCATCAGGCGCGCCCCCTCATACCCCGAGAGGAACCCCCGTTGACGCACGGTTACCTGATCTCCCTCATCCGCACCGCTGTCCCCGCCGCCGTCGGTGCCCTCCTGGCATGGCTCGCCTCGCAGGCGGACATCGTTCTCAACGCCGACTCCTCCACCGCACTCACATCTGGTGTGGCCGCCGGCCGGCTACTACGCCCTCGTCCGGGTCGCCGAGGCACGGTGGCCGTGGCTGGGTGTCCTACTCGGTACGCCGGCCGCGCGGCCGCAGGATGGTTCCGGCACCGCTGTCGGCCAGGATCTGCTCGATGACCGCCACCGGTTGCTCCGGATCGACCGGCACGAACGCCGCACCGGCCTTGAGCACGGCCAAAATCGCGGCCGCCGCGTCGGCGGACACCACGACCCGGTTGCCGGGCGTGACACCCCCGCGATCAGGGCAGCCGCAGCCGTATCAGTCATCGCCTCCAGTTCCTGGTACCTCAGGACGCGGCCGTTCTCCTCGACCGCTGGGGCGCCGGGGGGTGGGCGCGGACCTGTCCGCGGAACTGGTCAACGAAGGCAGCAGCGGCGCCCATCGCCTCCACTATCGCCGCAGTCGACGCGCCTGCCCGGGCCGCATCCGCACGGCCCAACACCGCGTGCAGCGCAGGCTCCCCGCGAGCCCCCTCTGCCAACTCCGCCAACACCGCCGCGAACACCGGCCGCAGCCGAACGGGCGCCGGTTCACCGCCGGTGATGGCAGGGTGTCTGACCAGCCGGTGCTGGTGTTGGACGCAGTACGAGACGGGCCGCAGGTACTGGTGTTGGGTGATCCCGGTACGGGCAAGACGACCTTGCTGCGGTATCTCGCGCTGTGCCACGCGCGCGGGCTACTCAACGGTGGGTCGGTGCAGGGGCGGCCGGCGCGGTTCCCAATCTATGTGCGCATCGGGGAGTACGCCCGTCAAGGGTATCCGCGGGTGGGGATCAGTGACTTCCTGCCCGGCTACCTGAACCGCTCCGAGTGTCGCACCCCCGGGCTGGCCCGTCTGTTGGGGCAGCAGCTGGAGGCGGGTCGGTGTCTGGTGCTGCTGGACGGGTTGGACGAAATCGGGTCGGCCGAGCTGCGCCGCGCGGTGGTCACCGCGGTGATGAATTTCGTGGCCGCGCACAGCCGCTCGGGAAACCGGTTCGTGGTGACCAGTCGGATCGCCGGCTACCAGGCCGCTGCACTACCGGAGCCGTTCACGGCGCTACGGCTGCGAGACATAGACGATGACACGATCAGCCGGTTCCTGCAGGTCTACTGCCGGCAGGTGCACCAGGCCGAAACCCCAGCCAACAGCCAGGCGGCGATCATCGAGGCCGGTGCGCGGGACGCCACCGCGATCGGCCAGGCGCTGCGCTCCAACGCCGGGATCCGTCGGTTGGCGGCCAACCCGCTACTGCTGACCGCCCTCGTCTTGGTCCACCGCGCCAGCGGACGACTCCCCCACCGAAGGGTCGAGGCCTATGTGGAGGTGTGTACCGCGTTGGGCCGCACCTGGCGCAGCGCTCAAGGAGTCGCCGAGGCGGACCTGCCCAACGAGCGGATCCTGACCCGCTGGCTGACCGAACTCGGCGCATGGATGCACCAACATCGCCCCGAGGGCTCCGCCAGCAGAGCAGAGTTGCTGGAAGTGCTGGGCCCGTGGTGGGCCAAGCATCACGGCATCGACTGGGATCCGAACGTGTTGACCGCAGCGGACCCACTGGGCACCGACGCGGGACGGGGCGTGTTGGAGTTCATCGACAAAGCCGACACCCACACCGGTCTGCTGGTCGAACGAACACCGGGCCGCTACGGCTTCGCGCACCTGACCTTCGAGGAGTACTACACCGGACGGGCACTGGCATTCCGCGGTACCCTGTCTGACTGCACTCCCCGCCAGTATCCAGCCCGTGACGCGGTCGCCTACGCCGGCCCACTCCCAGACCTCCCCGGAACCCGGCTGGGGGGGCGTCGATGATAAATAACTTTTCGCCGAACGCCCCACAACTCATCGGCTCGGCATCATCCAACGCTGCAGCCCGGATGAGGGTGACCGGCAGGTCGGCCAAGGTTTGGAAGTCCTTCGCAGGGTGAGCGCCATGCAACTGCACCGCACTAATTCCGGTCTCCTCCACAGTCGCTCGCATCGCCTCCGGCGCTTCCCCGGAGAACACCGCCACGGTCAGAATCTCCGGGGGTACCAGTCTCAACAGACGTCCGACCTCTTCGTTTCCACCCGGCGGACGCTGGCCGTTATCACGAAGCCAATCGCATCCACTCCTGCTGCGACCGCCGCCTCGACATGCTCCGGCTGCCGCAAACCGCATACCTTCACAAACATGAGCGGATTCTAGGCGCCCGCGGCATGCCGGTGTGGAGCGCTATAGCCCAGCGTTCGATGCCGCCCGGTTCTCATTTGCGATGTTCCGCACCTATGGCAGCCGACGCACGGAGAACCAGATGACAAACATGGAGAGGCCAGTCGCCGTTGTCACCAAGGAACAGGTCGACCGGATCGCTCACGCTAGTGGCGCCGACAACCCCAGGATGGGGTGACCGTGTGGGACCGGCGGAGGGATCCCGCCCCTACCGGCAAGCGGCGTGACGGGACCCCTCGTTGATCCGATGTGATCGGCTGGTTATCCGGCGCAGCCGGGAACGTTGAAGCAGTTGTTGGGTCGGTTCTTGATGATAACGGTGCCAGTGGCGGTGTTCAGGTTCACGGTGCCGCCCACCTCGTTGAAGATGCCCCCACCGTCGGTCACGGCGAGGTTCTTGACCACCTTGGTGTCGAAGAGGGTGGTTGTTGCGCCGGAGTTGTTGAAGATGCCGCCGCCCCGACGATTCGACTGATTGCCGATGATCTTTGTGCGTCGCAACACCGTTTGCCCCAGGAAGTTGAAAACTCCTCCACCATCGCTAGTGCTGGTGTTGTTCGCTATGTTGCTGTCCTCGATGACGACGGAGCTGTCCAAGACCAACAAGCCACCTCCCTGGCCCAAGACGACATTGTCAGTGATTTCGAGTTGCCGCAGCGTCGCCTGTCCGTCGAAGATCCAGACACCACCACCGGAGCCTTGGGCGGTATTTCCTGTGATTCGGGTGCCGGTAACTGTGAAGACACCTACGGACATGGACAATCCTCCGGTGGAGGTCGCTTGGTTGTTGGTGATACCGCCTCCCTTAATGGGGCTCTACGAAATTAGCGGGGGTCGAGGTGGCCTCGGGTGCGTCTGGTGGTAGCGCAGCGGGTGCGTAGTCGCTGGTTGGCGGGGTTGCGGAAG
>NZ_AXVR01000098.1 GCF_000484695.1 Salinispora cortesiana
CCCTCGCGGACTGGATCGCCACCCGCGGCTACTCCACCAGCTGACCACCAACCAACCGACAAAGGCCGGCCCCACCCGGGGCCGGCCCTCGTCGTGCTCCGCGGCCGGACGGGTGCGGGCGGGGGGCCGGACCGGTAGTCTGAGCCACCGTGACCGGTTACCTGGGCTCCTACGCGATGCTCGGGCTCCTGCTCCTCGCCAGCCTGCTCTTCTTCGTGACGGCCTTCTCGGCCAACCGGGTGCTGCGTCCCGCCCGCCCCGCCGAGCCACCTGGTAAGCGCGCTACCTACGAGTGCGGGATGGACCCGGTGGGCGGTGACTGGGCCCAAGCCCAGATCCGTTACTACGTGTACGCCTACCTGTACGTGTTGTTCGCAGTCGAGGCGGTGTTTCTCTTCCCCTGGGCCGTGATCTTCAACCGGCGCGGCTACGGGCTGGTCACCGTCGTGGAGATGGCGATCTTCGTGGCGGTGCTGGCGCTGGGCATCCTCTACGCGTGGCGGAAGAACATCCTGCGCTGGACCTGACCGCTCGGCCACGCCGGGCCGACCGGGCCGACCCTGGCCACCCGCGCGGGCCCAGCGGTGGTGCGCTACGCCAGGCCGCGCCGGGTGGACGCGGGTGGGCGGTCTCCCCGGATGGCGGCCACCATGTCCAGGACCCGGCGGGTCGCCTGGACCTGGTGCGCCCGGAACACCCGGGCGCCCAGCCAGGCGGAGATAGCGGTGGCGGCGAGGGTGCCCTCCAGGCGTTCGACGGCCGGGAGGTCCAGGGTCTCGCCGATGAAGTCCTTGTTCGACAGGGCAACCAGCAGCGGCCAGCCGGTCCCGGCGAGTTCGTCGAGCCGGCGGGTGAGCTCCAGGGAGTGGTGGGTGTTCTTACCGAAGTCGTGGGCCGGATCGATCAGAATGCCGTCGGGCCGTACCCCCAGCGACACCGCCCGCTCGGCGAGGCCGGTTACGGTCGCCACTACGTCTGCCAGCACGTCGTCGTACGCGACCCGGTGCGGCCGGGTGCGCGGCGTCAGCCCGCCCGCGTGGGAGCAGAGCAGCCCGGCGCCGGTCTCCGCCGCGACCTGAGCCAGCGCCGGATCGGTACCGGACCACGTGTCGTTCAACAGGTCCGCACCGGCGGCCACCGCCGCCACGGCTACCTCGGCACGCCAGGTGTCGATCGAGATGACCACGTCGGGGAAGGCGGCGCGGACTGCGGCGATGGTGGCCACGGTCCGGCGGATCTCCTCGGCCACGTCGACCTCGGCACCGGGACCGGCCTTGACCCCGCCGATGTCGATGATGTCCGCGCCCTCGGCGACAGCGCGTTCCACCGCGCGTAGCGCGCTCTCCTGCCCGAAGGTCGCGCCCCGGTCGAAGAACGAGTCCGGGGTGCGGTTGATGATCGCCATGACTCCGAGCTCACCTGGGCCGAAGGTTCGCCGGCCGAGCCGCAGTGCGTCCGCCATCCCGCCTCCCGAGGGTGTCGCCGGACCTCCCGGCCGTCATGACGCTAGTCGGTGGTCACCGACTCGGCCGGACCGGCGGTCGATTCGCCTGCTCACCGGGGATCCGGGGTGGTGGGGTCGCCCCGCCCCGGTTGACGTGCCACGATTTGGTGCATGGGTCAGGTTCTGCTCCTGTTGGTCGCGGCGCTCACCGTCGCGGCAGTGGTCTTCGGTGTGGCGGTGTTGGTCACCGGTCGGGATTCGGGTCTGGTGCCGGCGGAGCCGGACGGGGCGGCGGTACCCCTGCCCAGCACCCGCCCGCTGCGGGAGTCCGATGTTGGTCAGGTGCGGTTCGATACCGCGTTGCGTGGGTACCGCATGGCTCAGGTCGACCAGGCGATGCGCCGGGCGGCGTACGACATCGGCTACAAGACGGAGCTGATCGGAGTGCTGGAGGCAGAGGTCACCGCGTTGCGTGAGGGGCGCAATGCCGATGCGGAGGCGCTCCTGCGTGCCCGCGAGCAGGCGGTCGGAGCGCACCCCGGGGGCACCGGCGACCCGTCCGGTGGCGCAGCGCAGCGGTCCCGACCGCACACCGGCGAGGCCGCTGACGAGCCGGCGGAGGAGGCCCGCTCCGGCGGCGAGGCCAAGCCAGATCCCGAAGCTCGGTCTGGTGACGGGACCCGGTCAGATTCCGCGACGGGTTCCGGCGGTGAGGTCGCGGGCGAGTCGGTGGACGGCACCCGATCGGCGGACGACACCCGGCCGGCGGGCGTAGCCGACTCGACCGCTCGGTCGGAGTCGGTGTGACGGCGGGGGAGGGCGCCGAGGAGCGGACCGCGCCGGACGGCGCTGACCTGCGCCCGGTGGCGCAGCCGGGGGCCGCCGAGGTTACCGCCGCGGTGATCGTTGACGCGTCGGCCGAGCAGGTCTTCGCGGCGCTCGTCTCCTGGGAACGACAGGGCGAATGGATTCCCTTCACCAAGGTCCGGGTGGTCGAGGGCGATGGTGGCGAGGGCAGCCTGGTCGAGGCGGTCACCGCGGTTGGGCCGGCCACCCTCCGCGACGAGATGCGGGTGGTCCGGGTGGACGCACCGTACGAGGTGCGGGTGGTCCACTGCGGGAAGCTGCTGCGCGGCCCCGGCGTGCTGCGGTGCACCCCGCTGGCCGGAGAGCGGACCCAGGTCGTCTGGCACGAGTGGTTCCAGCTGCCCGGCGGGGCGGCTGGGCGGGTCGTGTGGCCCTTCCTGTGGCCCGGCTCGAAGGTTGGGCTGACGCAGGCCCTCCGGCGCTTCGGGCGGCGGGTGGAGCAGGGCCGTCTTCCCTGATCCACCCGTCCGGCCGGGCGCGGTCGGGGTGTCGGTGAGGTGTCGTAGCGTTGACGCGTGACTGACCTCGTGATCGGTACTGATGGTTCGTCCCGCTGTGCCTGGGGGGCGGGCACGCCCGACTACGCCGTCTACCACGACACCGAGTGGGGCCGCCCGCTGCACGGCGACGACGCCCTCTACGAGCGGATGACGCTGGAGGCGTTCCAGTCCGGGCTGTCGTGGCTGACCATCCTGCGGAAGCGGGCCGCGTTTCGGGAGGCGTTTGACGGGTTCCGGATCGAGTCGGTAGCAGCCTTCTCCGCGGCGGACATCGCCCGGCTGCTCGATGACACCGGCATTGTCCGCAACCGGGCCAAGATCGAGGCGGCAATCTCCAACGCGCAGGTCGCGTTGGAACTTCCGGTCGGCCTCTCCGCCCTGCTCTGGTCGTTCGCGCCGCCACCACGACGGGAACGGCCGGCCTCATTCGCACAGGTGCCGGCGCTGACCGCGGAGTCCACCACGATGGCGAAGGCGTTGAAGAAGCGCGGCTTCCGGTTTGTCGGCCCGACCACCGCCTACGCGCTGATGCAGGCCACCGGCATGGTTGACGACCATCTCGTTGGTTGCCACGTGCCGGCTGGCGATGGCGACGTGATGGGATGGAGTGCATGACGACCGACACCGCGGACCGGACCGGCCGGACGACCCGTACCGACGGCGCGGGCACCTGGGCCGTGCTGCTGCCGCCGGGGCGGTACGAGGCCGAGCGGCTCGTGCACCATGACACGCTCGAGCTGATCGCTGCCGAGGGAGCTCGGCCGCGCCCCGGCGATCGGGTAGCGGTGCTTACCGACGCGCCGTCGAGGCTGGTCGCGCTGGGTCAGGTCACCGACATCGGCGACCTGCTTCCGGATGGCCCGCCCGCGGAGCGGGCCGAGCCGCGGCTGGTGATCACGTACACCCGACGGTCTTTCGACACCCCGGTGTTGGCCGATGCCCTGACGGTCGACGGGCCGGTCACGCCGCTGGAACCGACGGCGTTCCAGGCGCTGGCCGACCAACTCGGCCCGCCTCCGCCACGGCAGCCCTGGATGGTCAGTCTCAACCTGCCGATCGAGGCCGTGTCATCGGCGGAGGCGGTCCGGGAGTTCTGGGCCTACGTGCAGGAGCTGGGCCCCCGTGAGCTACCCGCATTCGTCTGGCCGTCCGGCGACGAGCTGGCCATGCAGGCGTTCGTCCTCGGCGAGGAGGCCAACCAGGACCCGGAGGAGGACGACTGACCGGGGGGCGGACCCCCGGGCGTCGTCAGCGGCCCTCGAAGACCGGCTTCTGCTTGGCGACGAAGGCCATGGTGGCGGACCGGTGGTCGGCGGTGGCGCCGCAGATCGACTGAGCCTGCGCCTCGGCGGCCAGGGCGTCGGCGAGCGTGCCGGCGTCGGCGATGGAGAGCTGCCTTTTGATCGCCCCGTACGCGATGGTCGGGCCAGCCGCCAACCGGGCGGCCAACTCCTGCGCCACCGGTAGCACCTCCTCGTCGGTCGCGACCAGCCGGTTGAGCAGGCCGAGCTGGTGTGCCTCCGCCGCCCGTACCGGCTCGGCGAGCATCAGCAGCTCGACGGCCTTGGCGTGGCCGACGAGCCGGGGCAGCGTCCACGAGGCGCCGGTGTCGGCGGCGAGTCCAACCTTGGCGAAGGCCATGAGGAAGCTGGTGGAGGGTCCACCGACCCGGATGTCGGCGAGGAAGGCCAGCGAGGCACCCGCCCCGGCGGCCATGCCACTCACGGCGGCGACGACGGGTTTGGGAAGGCCCGCCAGCCGGGCGGCGATCGGGTTGTAGTGCGTTCCCACGGTGTCCAGTGGGTTACCCTCGCTGGACTCCAGCGTCCGCACGTGCTCGCGTAGGTCCTGACCGGCGCTGAACGAACCGCCCGACCCGGCCAGCACCACCGCTCGGCAGCTTCGGTCGCTCTCCAACTCGGTCAGGGCGTCCCGGAACGCCTCCTTCAGCGCCGAGTCGAGCGCGTTCATGGCCGTGGGGCGGTTCAGGGTGAGGGTGATGACGGCGTCGGTGCGGTCGATGAGGAGTGGCTCGGTCACGGTGTCAATGACCCTTCTGTCCAGTGATGTGGTTACCGGTGTCGAGACAGGCCTCGACGTAGCGGTCGGCGGCCGGCCGTAGCCGGGCCGCGTGGCGGTCGAAGAAGCTGCCCGCGGCGGTGCCCGGCCAACGCTCGGGGAGCAGCGCCGGCGGCAGCTGCGGGTCCCGGAACAGGAAGGTGCGCCAGGCGTGCACGAGGCGAAACCGGGCGGCGTACGCCTCCTCGTCGGGACTGCGTACGGTAACCCCGCCGAGTAGCGCCCGCTGTTCGGCGACGAACTGCTCGTATGCCCGGCCGATCTCGGCCAGGTCCCAGGCGCGGCGGACGACGCCCATCGCGCCCGGTGTGCCGGCCACGTGCGCGGCGGTGAACCGCTCGTAGTGCACCCCCGCCTCGTCGAGGAGCAGGTCAACATCCTCGCCCGGTCGGGTGGCCACCCATGTGCACTCGTCGAGCGTGCCGTAACCGAGGAAGCTCAGGTTCGCGGCGAGGCGCTGGCGTTCCCGGCGGGTGGTTGGGGCCGCCACGACGAGCAGGTCGAAGCGCCCGTCCCAGCCGGCTTTGCCAGTGCGGTAGATCCGCGTGGCCGCCTCGTCCAACCGACGGGCGGCTTTCGGGGTGATCGCGTATCCGGGTCCGGTGGCCATCCGGAGGGGTTCGAGCCAGCCCTGGCGCACCATCCGGGAGACCGCCGTCCGTACTGCTGGCGGTGCGATGCCCAGTGGTGCCAGCAGCTTGACCAGAGCAGCGACCTGCGCCCGGCCACCTCGGGGCCGGAGGTGGTCACCGTACAGGTCGAAGAGTGCCGACCGTGCCTGCATGACCGCACATTGTGACAGGCCTTCTCGGGATAAGCTAGGTTCTGTTACATCAATACTGCCTCGGTTTGGGTCCGGCGGTGTTCATCAGGGAAAATCGTTGGTCGACACCCCGGTGAAGGTTGCGGGTGGTCGTGGCGAAGTGGCTGTGGGGCAACCCACCGACCCTGGTTCAGGTCTGAGGGGAGACAACATGGCGGCGATGAAGCCGCGGACGGGCGACGGTCCGCTGGAAGTCACCAAGGAGGGCCGTGGCATCGTCATGCGAGTCCCGCTGGAGGGCGGTGGCCGGCTCGTCGTCGAGATGACTCCGGACGAGGCCAACGCGCTAGGTGACGCGCTGAGGGCGGCTGCCGGCTGAGTACGGACCGTCCGCGCCTCGCGTGGACGGTCCATCCGCCTCCTGATCCACCGGCGTGCGAACGCCGGTGGATCAGGAGGCGTGCTGAAGCGGGACGGCGAGGCGGTGGCCGCCCGGGATTCCGGGCGGCCACCGCCGGTCGCCGACTGACCCCATCGTGCTGCCCCGGCAGTCGCTTTGCGGATTTTTCTCCTGTCCTGCGGAGGTTGCTCCGCAGGCTCTTCCTGGAAGGTACGGCGTCGCGTGCTCGCCATCCGTCTACTCGCCGAGCCTGAGCGGCTCGATGTCCTGGCCCTACCCGTCCGACCTGCTGCCGAGGCGGAACCATCAGCTCAGCTGGTGCCCGTCGCGGTGGCCCTGCCGGACGGAGTTGCCGACGAACTCGCCGCACTGCTGCCGGTCGCGGGACTGGGCGGCGATGCCGGCCAGACCTGGAACCAGATCCGACCTGCACGGGTGCCGGCCCGCCTGTTTCCGTTCGGCATCGGGGCCGGGGACGAGGTGGCCTGGCGGACGGCCGGGGCCGCTCTCGCCCGAGCGGCGGCCGACGCGGAGCACGTCACGCTCCCGCTACCGGCCGCTGCCACCCCGGCGGCCGTACGGGGGCTGGTGGAGGGGCTGCTGCTGGCGTCGTACCGGTTCCGGCTCGGTGCCGACAAGTCCGCACCCGCCCTGGCCGCGGTTGACCTGGTGGCGTCGGATCCGGCGGAGTACGCCGACGTGGTCGCCAGCGCCCGCACCACCGCGGAGATGACCCGACTCGCCCGCGACCTGGTGAACATGCCCTCGTCGGTGAAGAACCCGGAATGGTTCGCCGGGCAGGTGGCCGACGCCGCGGCTGGCGTGCCCGACCTGCACCTGCGGGTCCGGGAACCGGCTGAGCTGGCTGCCGAGGGCTTCGGCGGGATCGTCGCGGTGGGCACCGGCTCCGCCAGCGGTCCCCGGCTGGTCGAGCTGGACTGGCGGCCGGCCGGGGCGCGGATGCACGTCGTGCTGGTGGGCAAGGGGATCACCTTCGACACCGGGGGAATCTCGATCAAACCCCGGGCCGGCATGAAGCTCATGCGCAAGGACATGGCCGGTGCTGCGGCGGTGGTGGCGGCCACGCTGGGGGCGGCCATGCAGCGGCTGCCGGTCCGGGTCACCACCCTCGCCCCGCTGGCCGAGAACATGGTCAGCGGTGCCGCGTTCCGGCCGGGTGACATCATCCGCCACTACGGCGGCGTGACCAGCGAGACCACCAACTCCGACGCCGAGGGCCGGCTGGTCCTCGCCGATGCGCTCGCCTACGCCGTACGGGAACACCAGCCCGACCTGGTCGTCGATCTGGCCACGCTGACCGGTGCGAACGCGGTGGCGCTGGGCAAGCGCACCGCCGCCCTGTACAGCGAGGACGACCGCCTCGCCGGGGACCTGTTGGCGGCGGTCCACGCGGCCGGTGAAGCGGCGTGGCGGTTGCCGCTGCCGACCGACTACGTCGACTACCTCCGCAGCGACCTCGCCGATCTGTACAGTGCGCCGGCCCAGGGCGCCGGATCGGTGGTGGCGGCACTCTACCTGCGCGAGTTCCTCGGCGAGCTGCGGGACCGATGGGTGCATGTCGACATGTCGGCGCCGTCCTGGTCGGAAGGGGCGGACGCGGAGTTGACCCCGGGCGCCACCGGCTGGGGCGTCCGTTCGCTCCTGCGCTGGCTGGACACGCTCGGCTGACGTGCTCGGCTCCGGACGGTTGGGCGGCCGGCCCTGCCCGGTCGGCGTCTGGTTGCCTAGTACTGCAACCCGGTGTTGCGACTTGAGTCGTGCTGGCTCGTTGACTGGTCGTGCTGGGTGGTGAGGTGCTTGACGAGTGGCAGGCGGGG
>NZ_AXVR01000099.1 GCF_000484695.1 Salinispora cortesiana
ACAACCACACACCATCAGAACCCCACACCAGGGCCCCTCCAGAGGCAACCGCTCCCACCTGCCACTCTCGCGTCAGGCACTTTTACTACTTTACCCGGTGGTTTCTGCCGTGTCAAACCGCTTTGTGGCGATCTGTCGACTTCGTCCACTTTTGGGCACCAAGACGTCCCCGACTGTCGTCGCCTTCGTCATGGTTTTGGCAGACCGGCCGCTCGCGGTTTCCCACTAGCGCGCCCGGCTCCTGCCGGCGGCTAACCTTACCCGGTCGGTTTCGCCTCGCCAAATCCGCCTACCGGCGAACCTGGGGCACCGCCCAAGAGGACCACCCAAGCCGTGCGGCCCGGTCAGTCCGAAAGGTCACTTCCAGCGCTCCGGCCGCTCGGGGCGTCCGCCCCGTTTTTGTCCGTTCCGTGCTGGCAGAGAGAAAGTTACGCGTCCGAGGGAGTTGCCGTCAAATCCGCCGGACGCGTCCCCGGTCACATCATCAGGATCTAGCTATTTTCGCAGCTCAACACCGGCGAAGGAACGCTTCCCCCGACGCAGGACCAGGTATCGACCGTGCAACAGGTCCGCTGGAGTGACGACCGCGTCCGTCGACGACACCCGGTTGTTGTTCAGGTAGGCACCCCCCTCGGCGATCACCCGACGAGCCTCCTTGTTGCTCGGCACCAGACCAGACTCCTTGAGCAACCCGACCACGTCGGGCAACTCGTCGAGGTGGACCAGGCCCGCCTCGGTCAGGGCGGCACGAAGGGTCGCGGACGAGAGTTCTGCCAGCGACCCCCGCCCGAACAGCGCCTGGCTCGCGGCAACCACCTGGGCCATTTCCCGCTCGCCGTGTACCAGGGTGGTCAGCTCCTCGGCGAGCGCCCGCTGGGCGACGCGTGCGGCGGGTCGCTCCGCCGCCTCCTTCTCCAGGGCCTCCAGCTCGGCCCGGGAACGGAAGCTGAAGTAGCGCAGGTAGTGGGCGACGTCGCGGTCGTCCGTATTGACCCAGAACTGGTAGAACGCGTAGGGACTGGTCAGTTCCGAGTCGAGCCAGATCGCCTCACCCTCGGTCTTGCCGAACTTCGTGCCGTCCGACTTGGTGACCAACGGCGTGGTGAACGCCTCCACCGGCCCCGCGCCCCGGCGACGGACGAAGTCGACACCAGCGGTGATGTTGCCCCACTGGTCGGAGCCGCCGAACTGAAGCTGACACCCGTGGCGTCGGTGCAGTTCGAAGAAGTCGTTGGCCTGGAGCAGCTGGTAGCTGAACTCGGTGAAGCTGACCCCGCTCTCCAGTCGGGCCCGCACCACCTCACGTGCCAGCATCCGGTTGATCGGGAAGTGCTTGCCGACGTCCCGCAGGAACTCCACCACCGACATCTCGGCGGTCCAGTCCAGGTTGTTGACCAGCTGTGCCGCGTTCGCACCCTGGTACGACACGAAGGGGGCCAGCTGGTCCCGAATCCGGGCCACCCATCCGGCCACCACCTCGGGTGGGTTGAGAACCCGCTCGGCGCTCTCCTTCGGGTCACCGATCTGCCCGGTCGCCCCCCCTACCAGCAGCAGCGGCCGGTGACCGGCGAGCTGGAGCCGCCGGGCGGTGACGACCTGCATAAGGTGACCGACGTGCAGGCTCGACGCGGTCGGGTCGAAGCCCACATAGAAAGCCGCTCCTGGGCCCTCGAGCAACGCGCGCAGCTCGTCGAGGCCGGTGGAGTCCTGGATCAGGCCACGCCACCGTAGATCGTCGAAGAGTGTGTCCCGCCCTGACGGCGGGGGGCTGGTGTCGGTCACAGTCCCCGATTCTCCCGCACGACCAGCCGGGACCACTACCGGGATTGCCGGCCCGCTATGCTGACCGCCCGGTAACGACGAAGGGCTACGCCGTGGACGAGCCAGATCTGACCGGGGGCTTCGTGGCGCTGCTGGGGCTTCGCTACGACGAGGTCAGTGCCGACCGGGTGGTCCTCCGCTGGCAGGTCCGCCCCGAGTTACACCAGCCGTACGGCATCCAGCACGGCGGCGTCTACTGCTCGGTGGTCGAGACGGCGGCGAGTATCGGCGGGGCAACCTGGCTGGGCGACCGGGGGCAGGTCGTCGGCGTGTCGAATCAGACCGACTTTCTGCGGGCGGTCCGGTCGGGTGAGTTGACCGCTGTGGGCACCCCGATCCACCGCGGCCGCAGTCAACAGTTGTGGCAGGTGGAGATCACCGACAACGCTGACCGGCTGGTGGCACGCGGCCAGGTTCGGCTTCAGAACCTGGCGACGACCGAATAGCCGCAGCCGGCGGCCCCCCGCTAGCAGCCGGTGAACCCGCTACGCAGCGGCGGGGAGGTCCAGCACGTACGTGTCGCCCTGCCGGCGGAAGCCGAGCCGATGATAGTAGGGGGCGACCATGCCCGGCGGGCTGACTACCTGCCGGAACCCCTTGTCGGTGAAGAGCCGGCTGCTCCGGTACACGAACTCGCCCGGGGTGAAGTCCCGAAACCGTTTGGTGACGTAGTCGAGGTCGACCTGGGCTACCCCGCCCGGTTCCGTGTGCGCCAGCACCACCCCGACCACCTCGTCGGCCTTGACGACCAGGAACGCGAACCGCTTCCCGCTTCGGTGCCAGGTGAAGCCGGGGTTGAAGCGGGCAATGTCGGCCCCATGCACCCGCAGCATGTGTGCCAGGAACCTGTCGTCCACGCCCACCTCGACCACCGCGTAGGTCGCCGCATCATGGCGGGTCGCCAGCATGCCGCGCAGGTACCACACATTGATGGCGGCCAGCACGATGTTCAGACCGACCATCGGCCACACGGCGACTGCCGCGTTGTAGCCGATCAGCACGACACAGCCGACGAGGTTCAGGGCGCGCAGCCGGAGAATCGCGGTCTGCAGCAGCGACCAGACCAACACCGCGGAGCCGGTCCAGCCGATCAGTTCCAGCCAGTTCACCTCGGCGAGGGTAGTCCCTCAGCTCGGCGCGGGTGCTGGGTCCGGGCCGGCGAGCTCCAAGATCCATTCCTGGACCTCGGCGCCGCGCCCGGGGGCGTACCCCTGGTCCTCACCGGTGACGACGAAGCCACACTTGCGCAGCACGGCGAGGGAGGCACGATTGTCCTTGGCCACCCGGGCGTGCACCGGCCGGTTGGTCAGCTCACCCAGCAGGACGGTGAGCGCACCGGTCGCGTAACCCCGGCCCCAACGAGTTGGATCGATCCAGTAGCTGACCTCGGTGCGCCCGTCGGCGGGGAAGGCGTTCAGGTGGCCTACCACCTCATCGCCGACAACCACCGTCCGCGACACCACCGTCGGGTCGGCGCGGATCCGCTTCCAGTGCGCGTCGAACGCGGTGCGGTCGGCGGGGTCGGCCGGGCCGAACGCCGCCATCCAGTTGGCCTCGACGTCCTGCTGGTGGCGGAAGAAGAACGGCAGGTCACTATCGAGTACGGGGCGCAGGCGCAGATCGTTGGGCATCGCGCGATGGTAGCTCCGGCCGAGGCCACCCGGCGAAGGACCATTGGCCCCGGGCTTGGGCCGACCGCCCCTGATTGGGCGGTCGCCGGCCCGGCAGGCTGAAGGTGAACGAGCCGAAGGAGGGCAGACACATGACAAGCAACGCCGGAGCCCCGGTCGTGGTGGGTGTGGACGGTTCCGCCGCCGCGCTGGACGCGGTCCGGGTAGCGGTGCGCGAGGCGGAGTACCGGCAGCGCCCGCTCCGGGTGGTGCACGCCTTCATCTGGCCGTTGACCGGGACCCCGTTGACCCCGGTTCCCGGCGCCCCGGTCACCGCCGGGCTACGCAACCAGGCCGAAGAGTATGTGCGGGAAGCGGTGGAACAGGCCCGCAAGATCTCCCCCGATCTCCGAATCACCGGTGTCGTGGTGGACGGCGCGCCGACCCCGGTGCTGGTCGAGGAGGCACAGAAGGCGGTGCTTACCGTGCTCGGCCACCGGGGTCTGGGCGGCTTCGCCGGGCTGCTACTCGGCTCGGTCACCGTGCAGGTCGCCGCCCGCGCGAAGAGCCCGGTGTTGGTCGTCCGAGGTGAGCCGCGCGCGGACGGTCCGGTCGTGGTGGGTGTGGACGGTTCGCAGCTGTCCACCGAGGCAGTGGCCTTCGCATTCGAGGAAGCGGCCCGCCGGGACGCTTCGCTGGTAGCCCTGCACGCCTGGCTCTTCCCCACCCCTGTCGGCCCGGGGGACATCCTGCCCCTGGTCTACGACCTGGACGCCGTCGAGGGCGAGGAGGAGCGGGCCCTCGCCGAGTCGCTCGCCGGCTTCGCCGAACGGTATCCGCAGGTGCAGGTGCGGCACCGGGTCGTACGTGGCTCGCCGGCCCGGGTGCTGGTGGAGGCATCGAAGAGCGCCCAGCTGGTGGTCGTCGGCGCACACGGGCGTGGTGCCCTCGGCGGGCTGCTGCTCGGCTCGGTCAGCCACGCCGTCCTGCATCACGGGCACAGCCCACTGGCCATCGTCCGAAACCCCGCCGAATAGCCGCACCGGCGCGGGTGAGAGCGGCAGCTCACCGCTTTCCGCCGCGCCCTGGTAGACGTGGCGGTTCCCGTTTACGTCGTTGCCCGCAACCCCCGGGTCAGCCACGCTGGCCCGGGGGACAATATGCCGACCGAGTCTGAAAGGGGTGCTGATGAACCGGCCCGTGGTGGTAGGGGTGGATGGCTCACCATCGAGCCTGGTGGCAGCGGAGCACGCCGCCCGCACCGCGGTGCAGCGGTCGCGACCGCTGCACCTGGTGCACGGCTACCTGCACCCATCGGGGTACGGGGTTCCGATCAACCCGTACGAGTTGGGAATTCCGAAGCCGAACGACGAGGCGCAGTCGATGCTGGAGCGGGCCGCGGCCGACCTAGCCGACCGCTGGCCCGGGCTGACCGTCCAGGTACGGCAGGTCGCCGGCGGGCCGGGCGCCACGCTGGTTGAGGAGTCCCGCCGGGCGGAGCTGGTCGTGGTGGGTAGCCGGGGTCACGGCGGCTTCGCCGGGCTGCTGCTCGGCTCGGTCGGTTCGCAGGTCACCGCGCACGCGCACAGCCCGGTGCTGGTGGTCCGACCTACCGAAGCACCCGTCGCGGTGGACGGGCCGGTGCTGGTCGCGGTGGACGGGTCGGAGTCGGCGGAGGTGGCGGTCGGGCAGGCCGCCGACGAGGCCACCCGGCAGCAGACCGAGCTGGTGCTGGTACATGTCCACGCCCCCGGTGCGACCGACGCCGCGGAGGTGCTCGACACCGCGGTGGCGGCGGCCCGCGGCAGCCACCCGGGGCTGGCCGTGACCGCCCGACAGCTGCAGGCGGAGAAGCCGGACCAGGCACTGATCGAGGCAAGTCGGGACGCTGCCCTGATAGTCGTGGGGAGCCGAGGGCGAGGCGGATTCACCGGGATGCTGCTCGGCTCGGTCAGCCAGTCTCTGGTGCAGCACGCCCACTGCCCGGTGCTCGTGGCCCACCCGTACGGTCGAGCACGCTGACCGGCCACGGCTCCGGCCAAAACGTCCCGCTCCGGCTCGAAGGCGCTCCCGGACACCCAGTCGCTGACGGCTGGGGGGTCGTCGTACGAGACGGCCTTTCGTGGTCGATCGAGCACCCGATCCAACGAACTCAGGGGTCCCGGCGCTGCGCGACAACCACCGTGAGGATGGTGGCGAGAACAGCCCAGACAGCGTAGACCGTCCATGCGCCGGATGTCGTCCACAGATACGGCTGGCTTCCGAACTCGATATCGGCGATGCGCATCCACGCGCGGTAGGGCAGGGTCGGTGAGACCGGACGTCGTCCTGATGGATCTACGGATGCCCGGCATGGGAGGCGTCGAAGCCACGGTTCAAATCGCCACGCTGGCCCCCCAGACGCGTGTACTCGTTCTGACCACCTTCGATGAAGACGATCATGTGTTCGGGGCGTTGCGGGCGGGTGCCGCCGGATTCCTGGTCAAGGACATGCCTCTGGAGGACATCCTCGATGGCGTCCGCGCCGTCGCACACGGCGACGGCCACCTTGCTCCCAGTGTCACCCGACGCCTGATCAAGCACTTCGTCGACACCCGGGCCGCGCCCGCTGCCACCCGCCGGCAGCTCCCCCGGCTCACCGACCGGGAACGGGAGGTACTCACGCTGGTGGGACGCGGGCGGTCCAACTCCGAAATCGCCGACGAGCTTGTGCTGAGCCAGGCAACCGTAAAAGCCTACGTCACCCGCCTGCTCAGCAAGCTGGCCGCCAGAGATCGGGTCCAACTGGTCATTGCCGCCCACGAGGCCGGCCTGGTCACCGTGGCTTGACCGGAGCCTTCGACAAATCCGTCGGGTTAGAGCCACCGGCAGTAGGCGGTGCGATGTTTGTGTCTGGTGAGCGACTGTACCCCGTTCCTCCGGCAGGGTGGGTCGGCCGCGCGGTGAGGTGCCCAAAAACCCGGACCGGGACGCCCGTGCCCTGATGAGGTGCTCAGGATTCGTGCGGGTAACACCTGAGCGATTCGGTCCGGGGAACACCTGATTGATCTTGATAGAGCGCATGGGCAAGGTGAAACCATGTCATCGCAACCGCCGTCGAAACGCTCGACCCGCCCCCAACTGTCGCGCCGCGCCGTGCTGACCGGTAGTTGTCTTGGTCTGCTCACCGCCGCCGGCGCCACACTCTGGGGCGATCCGCCCTCAGCGGCCACGGTCAGCGATCCTGCGGTGGGCGCCATCCCCGAGGACCGGCTGTTACGGCCGTGGGGACAGCTACCTGCCACGGCGCGCATCGGTACCGGCATCACGGTGGGGCCTACCGGGGAGATAGCTCTGCTGCACCGGGCGGGCACCGCGTTCGCCTACGACGCGGTCATCGACACGGACACGGTCGTCGTGCTGAACCCGCGCGACGGCACGGTGCGCCGGACTTGGGGAGCGGGACGGTTTCGTTCCCCTCACTCGATCACCGCCGACAGTGAGGGACGGTATTGGGTCACCGACGTCAGTACTAACCCTGATTCTTCGCGGGTCTGACGCCTGTCGATGATTGAGGGGCCGGCATTGTAGCTGGTGGATGTCTTGGGCTCGTCGGGTATGGCT
>NZ_AXVR01000100.1 GCF_000484695.1 Salinispora cortesiana
CGGCGTCGGTGCGGGCTTGCCGCCAGGCGGTGAGGCGGGGTGCGATGAGGGCCCAGCGGGCGTCGGACAGGTCGGACGGGTAGGGGCGCCGTTCGGTCATGAAGCAGGCGTACGGTGTTGGGGCCTCGACCTGGCGGACGTCATGTCCGTCAGTGCGGGATGAAAGTGAACCAGACACGATCCCGGGGTGATATGCGCTGAAACCGGGTAGGCCTATGTCCACCGATATGTTTTCTTTCTAGGTCGGGTCGGGTATTTCGCGCTACCGAGGTCGAGGCGCGAATCGGCCATTACCGGCCCGAAGATGAAGCAAACGTCCAGTCAGAGCTGCTGCGCGAGATCCGACCTGCACCGAGCTCGAAATCGCTCAACGACGCCCTGCGCCGCCTGCGCGACGGTGGCCTAGTGCACCACACTGACGACGCGGGTGCCGGCACCTACTCCCTGACTGCCGCCGGCACGCACCTGCTGCCGCTGCTCTCGTCGTTCATGCGCGAGATGCGGCGCTGGTCGGACACCTACCGCGACGGCTGTGCCCAGCCGACCGCTGCCGATACGGCGTAGGCCCATCGCGCGCCACGACAACCGCAGCCGATGAATCCCGCAGCACTGGGGCTGGCACTCTCCGGCGGCGCCCTTGCCGGCTTGGCGCTGCCATACGCGTATACCTGGCTCGCGGCCAACCCACCGGCGATCGGAGGCCTGCCAACGTCCGAGATGGGCGCCTCGGCATCCCGCCGTGTTCCGGCTAGGAGCGCGCTGAGGTTGTTGGCCGTCTCGGAGCTGTGTGGCATCGGACTGGCTGTCGCATCCGCAGGCCTAGTCTGGCTGCTGCGCGACGCCCCCGGCGGCCTGCCTCTGCTGGCGGTCTGGCTGGTGGTGATACACGCCGGCGTGCTGCTCGCCGCCGTCGACGTCGCGGTCCGCAGACTGCCCACGCCCGTGATCAGCGTCGCCGCCCTGACCGTCGGCGTCGTGCTGGCCGGCCAGGCAGCGACCACGGGTCAGGCCCGAACGCTGGTCACTGCCGCGCTCGCCGCGGCTGCGCTCGGCGGCCTGTACCTGGCCTTGGTCCTCGTGGCGGGCAGCGGAATGGGCCTGGGTGACGTGCGGCTGGCCGCGCTGCTCGGCGCGGCACTGGGCGCCATCAGCTGGCCTGCGGTGCTCCTCGGCGGTCTGCTGCCCTTCGTGCTCGCCGTCCCCGAAGCGCTGGCACGCCTAGCACTGCGCCGTGCGCGCAGCATCGCCTTCGGTCCGTACCTGGTCGCCGGGGCGCTGATAGCGGTCTCGGTGAACAGCTGATCATTCCGTCGCGGCCATTGCGGCTGACAAGCGGCCGGCGGCCCTCCAGGCGGCGGCCCTCCAGAGGGCGGCGATCGTAGGCCCTCGGTCGTTCTGCCGAGAGCTGTAGTCCAGTCTCGGAGAATGGGCCAGCTGCGATCCCGTCGGGAGCGCCCCAACAATTGTCCTCCCGGGCGGCGGCGGATCCAGCCGAACGCCCTTGCAGATCGCCGCAACCTTCCTCGCGGCTGGTGCTGAAGCCACCCGTACCGACCAACTGTCCAGGACTGACTGCGTACGCTGCCGCCTTCGCTGGCTGCCGCTGGGGTTTCGTCACTGCCGCAGGATCCACAGCAGCGGTGCGTGACGGTAGAGTCGCCTACCTCCGGGTGCTCCTTCCGGCGGGCTCATGGCTCGCCGACAACTGTGACGGGATTCGAAGCGCAGTGACGACGACCACGACCGTGCACGACGTCATCAAGGCGATCCGCGACCGCTCATCGAGCAATCGTGATCGTGGTACCGGCTTCGAGGAGTTGATGCTCCAGTATCTGAGCACCGACCCGCAGTGGACCGAACAGTTCAGCCGGGTGTGGATGTGGGCCGACTGGCCGGGAACGGAGCACGACAAGCGGGATGTCGGCATTGACCTGGTCGCGCAGGACCGGGAGACGGGTGGTTACTGTGCCATCCAGTGCAAGTTTTACGAGCCGCACCACACCGTGGAGAAGGCGGACATCGACTCCTTCTTCACCGCCTCCGGCAAGGGCGGTTTTACCCGCCGCCTGATCATCTCGACGACCGACAAGTGGAACGTTCACGCTGAGGCGGCACTAGCCGATCAGCAGGTTCCGGTCACGCGGATCGGGCTCGACGAGATCGCGCAGAGCCCGGTGCAGTGGCAGTTACCCGGCGTCGACCGCCGCATCGAGATGACCCTTCGGGCCAAGAAGTCACCGCTGAAGCACCAGCGCGAGGCCATCGACGACGTCTTCGCCCGATTTGCGGAGCATGATCGCGGCAAATTGATCATGGCGTGCGGGACTGGCAAGACGTTCACCAGCTTGAAGATCGCCGAGCGGCTGCAGCGCGAGCGCGCGGTCGCTGGAGAGGCGGAGCACACCACCGTGCTCTTCCTGGTGCCTTCCATTGCCCTTCTGTCGCAGAGCCTGCGCGAATGGTCGTACGAGTCCGACGTGACGCTGCGTGCGTTCGCGGTGTGCTCGGACACGAAGGTCGGCAAGCAGCGGGCCGCTACCGGCGACGACAACGACATGGCCACCTACGACCTGGCCCTGCCCGCCACCACCGACCCCGATCGCCTGATCGAACAGATGGACAGGGTTGAGGCTGAGCCGGGGCTGACCGTGGTCTTCTCCACCTACCAGTCCATCGGCACAGTGGCGGCGGCCCAGCGCAAGGGGCTGTCCCGCTTTGACTTGATCCTGTGCGACGAGGCCCACCGGACGACCGGTGTCACCCTGGCCGGGCATGACGAGTCATCGTTCGTCCGGGTCCACGACGACACGTACCTCGGCGGCGACCGCCGCCTCTACATGACCGCAACGCCGCGGATCTACAACGAGGACACCAAATCCGAGGCGAGGAACGCGGACGCGTTGCTGGCGTCGATGGACGACGAGGCGACGTATGGCCCTGAGTTCCACCGGCTGGGCTTCGGAAAAGCCGTCGAGCAGGGCTTACTCACCGATTACAAGGTTCTCATCCTCACCGTGGACGAGGGCCGGGTGGCCAAGACGCTGCAGCAGGGTCTTGCCGGCGGGGACGGCGAACTGCGACTCGATGATGCCGCGAAGATCATCGGCTGCTGGAACGCGATGGCGAAGCGCACCGGCACGTTCGCCGACGGCTCCGGGTTCGCCGAGGGCGAGGCGCCCATGAAGCGGGCTGTCGCGTTCGCTCGCTCGATCGCCGATTCCACGGCGATCGCGAGGCGTTTTACCGAGGTGGTTGACGCCTATGACGACGCCGATGACGAGGTGCTGCGCTGCGAGGTGGAGCACGTCGACGGAACGTTCAACACGCTGCGGCGCAACAAGCTGCTGGACTGGCTGAAGCAGGACCCGGGACCGGCAAACGCCCGCATTCTGTCCAACGCCCGCTGCCTGTCTGAGGGCGTGGACGTGCCGAGCTTGGACGCCGTCCTCTTCCTTCATCCCCGTAACTCCGTCGTGGACGTCGTGCAGTCTGTCGGGCGGGTTATGCGCCTCGCTCCCGGCAAGAACTACGGCTACATCATCCTGCCGGTCGCCATCCCCGCCGGCATGGCACCGGAGAAGGCGCTCGCCGACAACCAACGTTTCAAGACGGTGTGGCAGGTCCTCCAGGCACTGCGCGCCCACGACGACCGCTTCAACGCGTCCGTCAACCAGATCGAGCTGAACAAAAACAAGCCCGACAACAAGATCGGCATCGGCAGCATCGGCCCAGGTGACGAGTCGATCGGCGACCGTGACGGATCGAGCACAGCCGACAGCGCCGAGGCTGCCAAGGCAAAGGAAGCCCAGAGCGCCAAGCACATCCAGGAAGCGCTCTTCTCCGTCACCGACTGGCGAGAGGCAATCTACGCCCGCATCGTCGACAAGGTCGGCCAGCGGCAGTACTGGGAAGACTGGGCCCGCGACATCGCCCAGATCGCCGACCGCCATGTCACCCGGATCAAGGCCGCCCTGACTCTCCCCGAGAAGCGCAACGCCTTCGAGGAGTTCCTCGGTGAGCTGCGGGTCAACATCAACCCCGGTGTGGGCGAGAGCGACGCCATCGACATGTTGGCCCAGCACATCGTCACCAAGCCGGTCTTCGACGCGCTGTTCAAGGACTACGGCTTCGCCGAGCACAACCCGGTCTCCAAGGCCATGCAGCGCATGCTTGACATCCTCGACGACCAGGGGCTTGACGCCGAGAGCAAGAAGCTCGACGAGTTCTACCAGTCGGTGCGGGTACGCGCTGAGGGCATCGATAACCACGAGGGCCGCCAACGCGTCATCGTCGAGCTGTACGACAAGTTCTTCAAGACCGCCCTGCCGAAAACCGCCGACGCCCTCGGCATCGTCTACACCCCCGTCGAGGTCGTCGACTTCATCATCCGCTCGACGGAACAGGCGCTGAAGAAGCATTTCGACCGCTCATTGTCGGACCAAGGCGTCCAGATCATCGACCCGTTTGTCGGTACCGGCACCTTCCCCGTCCGCCTCCTCCAATCTGGCATCGTCAAACCGGAGGACCTCCTCCGCAAATACGCGAGCGAGCTGCATGCCAACGAGATCGTGCTGCTCGCCTACTACATCGCCGCCGTCAACATCGAAGCAGCGTTCCACGACCTGGCTGGCGGCAACTATCGGCCCTTTGAAGGCATTGTTCTCACCGATACGTTCCAGCTCGCCGAAGGGAGCGCGAAGCTCGACGGGATGGAAGTGCTGGAAGGCAACAGCGAACGTGCCAAAAAACAACAGAAGCAGAACATCACCGTCGTCATCGGCAACCCGCCCTACTCTGTGGGCCAGGACAGCGTCAATGACAACAACCAGAATTTGAAGTACGAGGTGCTCGACGCGCGTATCGCCGCCACGTACGTTGCCCGGTCTGCGGTAGGCAACAAAAACAAGCTCTACGATTCCTACATCCGTGCGATCCGCTGGGCATCCGACCGGATCAAAGACGAGGGCGTCGTCGCGTTCGTCTCCAACGGCGGTTACATCGACGGCACCAGCGCTGACGGACTGCGCAAGTCTCTAGCCGACGAGTTCGATGCCATCTACTGCTACAACCTGCGCGGTAACCAGAGAACCGCTGGTGAGCAATCCCGCAGGGAAGGCGGCAAAATCTTCGGCTCCGGAAGCCGGAACACTGTGGCCATCCTGCTCTTGATCAAAGGCGGCACCAGAACCGCCGCAGACGAACAGTGTGCCCTGCACTACCGGGACATCGGCGACTACCTCAGCCGCGAGGATAAGCTCCGCATCATCGCCTCCCAAGGGCTCGAGAGCGTCGAGTGGGAAAAGATCGCACCGAGCCCCGAGGGTGACTGGATTAACCAGCGCGACGAACGGTACTCGACCTTCCAGGCCATAGGCGACAAGGACAAGACCACCCGCGACCGAGCCGTCTTCGCGATGTACTCAAGCGGCCTCAACTCCGCCCGCGACTCCTGGGTCTACAACTTCTCGGAAGAGAAGGTGCGAACCAACATGGAGTCGATGATTGACTTTTACAACCGCCAAGTAGAAGCCTTCAAGACGCACTGCAAGGCCAAGGAGATTACCACCCCCACTGCCAGCGATGCCGAGCGGTTTATTGACATGGATTCCAAGAAAATCAGCTGGAATCGCGCCGACAAAAGCCGCCTGGCTAAGGGCTTCGAGTACGGCTTCGACGGGGAGCGGGTTGTCACCTCTTCCTACCGGCCGTTCACCAAGCAGAAGCTTTACTTCGATTCGCGACTGAACGATATGACCTACCAGCTGCCGAAGATCTTCCCGACAGTGGACCACAAGAATTTCGGCTTCTATAACGTGGGCAGCGGCTCGGCAGTTCCGTTCTCTGTCCTAATGCTTGATTGTATCCCTAACCTCCATGTTACTGGCGCGGGTAGCGGCGGCACCTTCTTCCCTCGCTACACCTACCGGGAACTTGACATGGGCGACGGCCTGTTCGCCACCGTACAAGAGGAGGGTCATTACGAGCGACTCGACAACGTCACCGATGCGGTCCTCCGGGACTACCGGAAGACGTACGACGATTCCACGATTACCAAGGATGACATCTTCTACTATACCTACGGGTTGCTTCACTCGGCGGAGTATCGCGAGCGATTCGCCGCGGACCTGAAGAAGTCCCTGCCGCGCATCCCAAAGGTGACGGACTTCCGCAGCTTCGCAGCGGCCGGCCGGAGGCTCGCCGACCTACACATCGGTTATGAGCAGGTGGAGCCGTATGCCGGCATCGTCGAGACGGCTGCGGGAGACATTTCTACGACTCCGCTCGACCAGCTATACCGGGTGAGCAAGATGAAGTTCGCCCGGGCCAAGGGTGTGGTTGATCGGTCGACAATCCTCTACAACCACCAAGTAACCCTTAGCAACATCCCTGAGGAGGCGTATCGCTATCAGCTGGGCGCCCGTTCGGCCATTGAGTGGATTATCGATCGGTACCAGGTCAAGACCGACAAGGAATCGGGCATCGTCAACGATCCGAACGATTGGTCGGACGATCCACGGTATGTAGTTGACCTGCTCAAGAAGATCGTGACTGTCAGCCTGGAAACCATGAAGATCGTAGACGGGCTACCCCCCTTGGACATCGTGGAATGACGACGGCTGCCAGCGCGGTGCTGCGGATTCGGTGTTGCAAGTCTGCGGTCCGGGCTTTGGTCACGGCCCCGGCGTTGTTCTTTTACGTCCGCTTTGATCATGGTTTGTTAGATGCCGTAGACGGCGAAGGTGTCGGTGCGGTCGTGTAGGTCGCGGCGGGCGTGGGCGATGTTGGCGCGTCCGGCGAGGCGGAAGGTGTTGAGGGCCAGGTTGCGGAAGGCTGCCATGTTCCGTGGGGCGGTGCCGGTCCTGAGTTGGGAGGTGTCCTCGTGGAAGGTCACATCCCGGGTCCAATGAAGGCTGTTCTCTACGGTCCAGTGACCTCTGGC
>NZ_AXVR01000101.1 GCF_000484695.1 Salinispora cortesiana
GACCCGGGTGTCGAACTCGGCCGCCTCGCCGGGCGTCAGCACGAGGTCGTGCTCGCCGAGCAGAAGTCGTAGCCGCCCGTTGAGGACATAGAGCCACTCGTACCCGTCGTGGGTCTTGGGTTCTGGCTCCCGCTTGCTGATCGGGATGACCAGTTTGAAGGCCCGGATACCGCCGACTCGTCGGGTCAGCGGCAGCACGGTCATGCCGTGGCGGGTGACCGGGCGCAGGTGGATGCGGGGGTCGCCGGTGGGCGGTGCCCCGACGAGTTCGTCGAGGGTGACGCCGTGGGCGCGGGCGAGGGGGAGGAGCAGCTCGAGGGTCGGCCGGCGAGTACCTGACTCGAGCCGGGAGAGGGTGCTCACCGAAATGCCGGTCTCCGCCGAGAGGTCGGTCAGGGTGGTTCCGCGCTGGCGGCGCAGGGCGCGCAGTCGGGGGCCGACCGCGTCGAGAGCCTGGTTCAGGTCACCGTCCATGGCCAGCAGTTTGCCACATCAGCAATAGAGTTTGCTATCGCTGCAGGCTGGGGGCACTGTGGCCGCGGGAGGTGGTCAGAATGACCGATCAGCTGAAGGAGAGCTACGACGTGGTGGTGGCCGGTGGCGGTGCCGCTGGCCTGAACGGGGCGGTGATGCTCGCCCGGTCGCGCCGATCGGTGGTGGTTCTCGACTCGGGCGACCCACGCAACGCCCCGGCCGAGGGAGTGCATGGGCTGCTGGGCCGCGAGGACATGCCGCCGGCCGAGCTCCTCCGGCGCGGGCGGGCCGAGGTGCGCGGCTACGGTGGCCACGTCGTGACCGGTGAGGTCGCGACCGCGACTCGGGACGGTGCCGGCTTCGTCGTGGCCATGCCCGACGGCCGGTCGGTACGGGCCCGCCGCCTGCTGGTCACCACGGGACTGGTCGACCTGCTACCGAGCATTCCCGGGCTACGCGAACGCTGGGGCCGCGACGTTCTCCATTGCCCGTACTGCCACGGCTGGGAGGTGCGGGACCAGGCCATCGGTGTGCTCGCCACGAGCCCGCGGTCGGTGCACCAGGCCCTGCTCTTCCGCCAGCTCAGCGCCGACATCAGCTACTTCACCCACATGTCCGCCGGACCCGACGAGGAGCAGGCGGAGCAGCTGGAAGCCCGGGGTGTACGGGTGGTCACCGGCACGGTGGCGGCCCTGGAGACTGCCGACGACCGGCTCGTCGGGGTGCGGCTCGTTGACGACACGGTCGTACCCCGGACCGTCCTGGGAGTTGGGCCGCGGATGGTGGCGCGGGCCGGGTTCCTGGCCGGGCTCGGGCTGCAGGCGGTCGAGCACCCGAGCGGGCTCGGCGAGCACATCCCGGCCGATCCGACCGGGCGTACCGAGGTGGAGGGGGTGTGGGCGGCGGGCAACGTCACCGACCTGGCGGCCCAGGTGGGGGCCGCTGCGGCCGGTGGCGCCGTCGCCGGGGCCGCAATCAACGCTGACCTGATCGCCGAGGAGACCCAACGGGCGGTCGTTGCCCTGCGGCATCCGTTCTCGGGCCGGTCCGAGGCCCGGGTCGCCGAGCTGGTGGCGGGCGAGGGCCGGCACGGACTGTGAATGGCAACAGGGTGCCACTGGGCGGTCGGGAAGAGGGGCAATCAGTTGCGCGACAGTCGGCTCATCGGTTAACGGACAGGACACCGGGCACCACACCGACGCACTGTTATAGCAGGTGAGAGGCGTGGATGGCGGGCCACATCCCGATCCTCGGGCCTGGCGGGGCCAGCAGTGTTCCGGTCGCACCGCCGCCACCGAGCCCGGCGCGAGCGTCGTCGCTGACGCGGCCCGCGCCGTCGGCCCGCCCCACCCACGCTTGGAAGGAGCCGACCGATGGCTGCTCCCACCGTAACCGTCGCCCTGAACGCGGCGGTCTACGCTCCCGGTGATGACATGAGAATGATCGTCACCTACAGCGACGCCGATACCCGGCCGCTGACCGTCACCGTGATGGTCACCGACGTGCGTGGCCACAGCAGCGCCCCCGCGCAGGTCGCCGCGGTCATCGACCCGCTCACCCTCACCGTCACCGATGACTCCGGCCGCGCCTGGACGAAACTGTCGGATAACGGCGCGGTGGCCGAATACCGGGCGGTGTCGTGATGCCCCGGGTCACCGTCACGGTGCGCGACTCCGGCGGGCGCACCGCCACCACCACCGCCGACTACCAGGTCGGCTCGCCCGTACTGGGCGGCTACTACCTCTCCGGCAACGGAAATCCGATAGCGGACCTGGCCGGCGGAAACATCCGGTCACTGACCCAGTACCGCAGCTTCGCCGACGGCTACCTCTTCCCGGGCTGGAACAAGCCCTGGCTGACGGAGCTCGGTGCGGCCGGGATGAAGATCAATATGGTGCTGGAGCTGAAGCACTACGGCGCCCCGCACGCCAGAGAGCAGACGTTTCGGGTCAACGGCCGGACCTACACGGTCCCGGCTCCGGCGATGACCATCCAGCAGCGGCCGGGGACGACCTGGCCCCGGGCATACGGGTACGGTCAGGTGCTCTCCGGGCAGTGCGACGGGCTGTTCTCGCGCGCTGGCGCAGTACCAGGAGATGGGCGTTGGGGTGAACCTCCAACTCGCCTCGGAGCTGGACACCGACCACGAGTTCGGCACCACGGAGGCGGGTCGGGCGTACACCTGGGCGGAGTCCGACGCCCGGGCAGTGGCGGCGTTGGCCTACATCGTCACCTGGTTCAAGGCCCGGGGCCTGCCCGCCGACACCACCTTCTCGGTGGGGGCGGGCGGCTTCGACCGGGCCTGCTATCAGCGGATCCACCCGGAGGCGCTGATGGCGAAGGTCGACTTCCTGCAGTGGAACGTCTACGCCACCAGCGCCACGCACACCGCGCTGGCCCGGTTTCGCCGTATCAAAGACTGGGCGGTCGCCGACCTCGGCCCAATCGCCCTCTCCCGCCCGGTCCTGATCGCGGAGTGGGGGGTCCGGTCGGCTGAGCTTCCCGACCAGGCGGCGTGGATCGGGACCGTGCCGGCTGCCGTCGCCGTGCTCAACGTGGAGCGGGGGCCACGGATCGTGCGGACGAACTACTTCAACTCGGGCTGGGGTCGGCTGGTGCCGAAGGACGCCGGCCTGGCCGCGCTCAAGCTGGCCTACACCACCCGACCGTACGTCTGAGGGGTCCGATGCGTGCCGCCGGCGGCCTGGTGCGCGGCTGCTCGGTCCGTGCCGCGGGGGGCCGGTGCGTGGCGGCGGCCCGGGGTGTGGCACCGGCGTCGGCGCTGGCGGCGGTGCCGGGGTGGGCTGGGGGCCCGGCGTGGTCGGTGGCGCCGGAACATGGTGGCTGCTCATCGTCCGGGAATTCCCGGCCCAGTGGCCGGTAACCGCACCCGTTAGGAACCTGGTTGCCCGGCCAACTGCTCCCGCATGCTGCCGCGCTGCGCCGCCCGGCTGATGTCGCTGGGCGACACGATCCCGACCAGCCGCCCGTCGTCCACCACGAGTGCCCGCCCGTCGGCGCAGTCGGTGAGCCGGGGGAGGAGCTCGTTGAGTGACTCATTCGGGGCGGCGAGCACAAGTTCGTCGGTGCGGCAGGCGACCTCGGCGAGGGTGGTGGTGGACCGGCGATCGGCCGGTACCCGGCGGACCCGGTCGAGGGTGATCAGCCCGACCGGCCGGTCGTCGGCCACCAGCGGCAGCGTCGAGTACCGGTAGGCGAAGAGGTAGTGCTCGATGAAGTCGGCCACGGTCATGTCACCGGCGGCGGTCTGTGGCTCTGGTGTCATCACGTCGGCGATCCGGATGCCGCTCAGGGCGCTGCCCATCCGGGCCTGCCGCTCCTCCATCGTGGCGGCGCCGATCAGGAACCAGCCGATCAGGATCAGCCACAGGCCGCCAAACCCGCCGCCGGCGAAGAACTGCCAGAACCCCAGGCCGATCAGGAGCGCCCCGAGGACCCAGCCGGCTCGGGCGGCCACCACCGACGCCTTGGTCCGGTCCCCGGTGGCCTTCCAGACCGCCGCCCGCAGCAGCCGCCCGCCGTCCAGTGGGGCGGCAGGCAGCACGTTGAAGACGGCCAGCAGCACGTTGATGCCGGCGAGCCAGGCCAGCGCGCCGAGCCACAGCCCGTCGTACCCGGTCATCGCCACTACCGCCGCGATGGCGCCGAAGAAGACGCCGATCAGCAGGCTCACCAGGGGCCCGATCCCGGCGATGCGCAGCTCTGCACCCGGGTTCGGCGCCTCACCCTTCAGCTCGGCAACACCGCCGAAGAGCCACAGCGTGATGCCGCCGACCTCGAGCCCGTTGCGCTTGGCGACGATCGCGTGCGAGACCTCGTGGGCGAGCAGGCCGAGGAAGAAGACCACGGCGGCGGCGAGGCCGGCGAGCAGGTACGCGATCCCCGGCTGGTCCGGGTAGGTGCGGGGGAACTGGTTGGCGGAGAGCGCCCAGGCGATCACCAGGAAGATGACCAGGACACTCCAGTTGACCCCGACTGGTACGCCCACGATCCGGCCGAGCCGGAAGCTTGCCCTCATCCTCCGGTCATACCCCTGGACCCTGCCCCCATGCCAGAGGCGAAAAGGCCCTTTGTTCGTCGCGAGATCGTACGGGACGGTTGGGCCCCACCGCCGGCCGGCGGTGGGGCCCAACCCTCCTGGTGGCGTGGCCGGTGGGAGGTCAGCCCGAGCAGCCCGGGACGTTGACGCAGTTGTTGGGCCGGTTCTTGATCACAACAGTGCCGGTGGCGGTGTTCAGGTTTACGGTGCCGCCCGCAATGTTGAGGATGCCCCCGCCGTCGGTGACGGCTGTGTTCTTGACGATCTTGGTGGCGAAGAGGGTGAGGATGGCGTTGTCGTTGTTGAAGACGCCGCCGCCGGTGTCGGCTTGATTTCCGGCGATCCGGGTGTTTCGGAGCACGACTGGGGCGGCAAGGTTACGAATTCCACCGCCCCGGGGTGCCCTGTTGTTGGTGATTTCACTGTCCTCGATGGTTGCGGCGCTGTCGCCGAGAAAGTTCTGAATTTCGAGGCCACCAGCGCCATCGCCGGGGGCGTTGTTGTCCGTGAGCTTAACGCGTCGCAGGGTGATTTGCCCCTCCTCGAAGATGCCGCCCCCCGAGTTCTCCGCGGTGTTGTGGCTGATGACGGAATCGGTAACCATGCTGATGGCGGCGAAGTCGCCTATTCCTCCGCCGGCTAGCCCGGAATGGTTGTGGGTGATGCTGCTGTGACTGATGCGTGTGGTCGCATTGTTGATGCTGCCGACTCCCCCGCCGATCGCAAATCCGGTGGCGGTGTTCTTGGTGATGGTGGAATATCCGATGGTGAGCAGGCCCGTCATATTCTGGAGGCCGCCAGCGCTCTCCCGTGCGGTGTTCCCGCTAGCCGTGGAGTGCTTGACGGTGGTCGTGCCACGGTTGGCCACCCCGCCACCGTTGAAGCCGATGTTTCTTTTGATCACGCTGTGGTTGATGGCGAGGGTGCTTCCGCTGTTGGCGAGGATCCCCCACCGTCGTCGAATGTTTCGGTCTCGCCGCCCGTGATGGTGAGGTGGTTGAGGGTGAGGTCGCCGCCGGCCTCGACGATCAGAATGCGGAATGGGTCGACGGCGGCGGCGCGTTCGATGGTGGTGTGTTTGCCGCCGTTGAGGGTGATCGGGGTGGTGATGGCGGGCAGGCCGGCACCGCCGAGGTCGGCGGTGAGGAGGTAGGTGCAGTCCTTGGCGAGGTCGAGGGTGGCGCCGCCGCGGGCGTTGGCCAGGGTGATCGCGGCGATCAGCGCATCTGTATCGCAGGGGACTGGCGTGCCGCCGGGCTTGCCCTTGTCGTCACGGCCGCGCCGGTCGTCGGTCTTGCCGCGGTCGCGGCGGGCGTCAGTCTCGCCGCTGGCGCGCTTGCTGTGGTCGTCGGCGGTGGTCTGGGTGCGCCCGGCAGCGTCGGCCGCTGGGGCGGCGGCGACGCCGACGGTGCTGAGGGCGAGGCCGGTCACACCGGCCATCCCGGCCGCCCACCAGCGTCGCCGTGACCTTGGTCGGTCCCCGTTTCGGCGGGCGGCTTCGGGTTCGTGGGTGTCCTGATGGTTCATCGCGGTGTCGTGTCCTTCCCCGTCAGCGACGAAGACCGGCCATCGGCGGGCCGGGTGGTCTCCTCGGCGACCGAATCGTTGGTAGCAGCCACCCGCACGCTAACCCCGGGATGACCGTAAAGAGACATGAAACCGAAAACATGCTCAAAACGGACGGCGCTCGTCGGCTCGACGGCAGTGGGTTCGCGCTTCCCCGGGGTTGGCACGACGGGTGCCTTGTACCGATATGAGGAATTTTACGATGAAACCACCTCATCATTCGGTTTGGTGGACTTTAACTGCTTGTGCGGCTGGACGGCCGCCCCACCGCTTCACCAGGAGCGCGGACCGACCGACACGAAGGTGAATCACGATGCCGGACCAAGCACGGCCACCAGGGCGAGCCCGTCGGCGGCGGCTCGCCCGGACGGCGACGACGCTGGGCGTAGCGACTCTCGCTGGCTTTGCAACCGTGGCCGCCACCGGATCCATGGGCCTCGCCCAAGCGCCCGGGGCGCTCACCCGAGCCGCACTGTCGGGGAACGACGCCGGCGGCAGCTCCGGTAAGGGTGGCCCGGAGCAGCACCGAAACAGCTCCGCCAACGGCGACGGGGGTGGTGACATGAACACCGCCGGCAACCCGGGCTGGAAGGGCGATGGCCATGGTGACGGCAAGGACAAGGGCACCCCGGTGCCCTGCGACCCCAACGCGCTGATCGCCGCGATCACCGCGGCGAACCAGGCCGGCGGCGGCACCCTACGCCTGG
>NZ_AXVR01000102.1 GCF_000484695.1 Salinispora cortesiana
CCCGGCATGGTCGTCGCCGCCGGACACACCGCCGGACTCGAACTCGTCGAAGAATGCGTCGCCCTCATCGCCGCCGTCCGCAACGGCCGGCTCATACCCCGCACCTCCTTCTTCCAAATCAAAAACGTCGGCGACGCCATCGACTGCGGCGACCCACAGTGGCTCGTCCAGCACGAAGACGTGATCGTCTTTCGGGTCGGCCAAATGTCCGGAAGTTCCCGCGAACCCAAGTGTTCTCACGGGGAACCGGAGGGCCCTGGTGCCCCATCCTCGCATGTCGGCCCTTGTGTTCCTGGCGAAGCTGAGGAGCCGTTGCCATGAATCGCCGGAAGGGGGATCCCAGCCTCGGCAGCTGCGAGTTCGGAGCGGATCACTTCCAGCAGACGGCCGATCCAGTTGGTGGCTCGTTCGCTACCGACGGACCAGTACGCGGAGTCGAAGTCGACGTAGATGACGCGGGCGTCGCCGCTGGCGAGCAATGTCTGTGCCATCTGCGTGTGCTGGGTGTACTTGGCACGCAGCAGGATGGTCATGACGGCCAGACGTGCCGAGGCCCAGTCGGCGCGGCGGGGTGCCTGCTCGGCGAGTTTGCCGGCGTCGTATCCGCGCGGCGCCGCAGCGACCTGGTCGTGCCAGTGCGGGTCGGGAGTCGACAGCGCCCAATAGGCGTGTGTGACGCTGGGGTAGCTGTTGGCGCCGACGGTGATGGCTGCCGGGTAATCGTTCTGCAGGACTTCGACGCCGGGTGGATCCGGCCAGCCGCGTGGGTAGACCGTCTTCGGGATCGTCAGCGTGGGCTGCATCGGATGTTCGGGGCCATCGGCCGGGACCCGCGCGTCCCATGTCTCGATCGCGATCTCGCGCTCGCGGAAGTACGCGACTGCCTCGGCCCGCTTCTGCTCGGTGACGACCGGGCCGTTTGGCCAGCCGTGCAGTGGTTCGCCCAGATCGGTGATCAGAATCCGCAGTGGAGCGTCTTTGCGGTCCATGTCGCCGAGGGCGTAGGTGCGCAGGTGTTCGGGGATTGCCAGGTAGCGCTCGCGAAGCGTGCGTCGGTTGTCTTCGGTGGGGTCGGCCAGGTAGGTCGTTGCTGCTTGCAGGCATCGACCGGTGGAGTCGGGCCGTCCGTTGAGCCGGTCGATTTCGTCGATTACCTCGCCGAGAAGCATCTCGGCGTTGATGGCGGAGCGGGGCTCGGTGAACCGCCACCCCGCCAGGTGGTGCGCCGATGCTCGTGCGCCGTCTTCGAGGGTGGTCGCGACTTGGCCACGGCGGAGTTGTTCGGCCAGCCCGTCGAGGTCGGTGAGTCCGCCCGTGCCGCAGTCGATCGCGCCGTCGGCGTAGATAACCAGGTCGGTCAGGAAGTACGTGTCCATGTTGCGGGTGAAGATGTGCCGCCAGGTGCCTTCGATCCGTTGGCCGTCCACATTGTGGTAGGTGCGGCGATATCTGGTCACCGGCGCACCGTAGTCCAACCGTGCCGGGACGGTTGTTCTGCCCTCGCGGGCTGCTCAGTGCGGCGGCCGGGGTGGGGTCTGCAGGAGGATCCGGGCGTTGGTGGCGTACCGGATGGCCGTGTCCTCGCTGACGCCGAAGACCGCGGCGATGTGCAGCGGGTCGCCGCCGGTGACGATGGCCTCCTCGAGCTGGCGGTCGATGCGCAGTCGTTCGATGGTGGCGGCCAGTCCGCGCATGTTCAGGATCCAGGTGTGGCTGACCGGGCCGTGCCGCAGCGCGCTTTCGGTGCTGACGAGCAGGTGCGGGTTGGCGGTGTTCGGCCAGCGGCGGTGCCGGTAGTCGAGCCAGTCGAGCAGTGCGTGGTGGGTCAGCTCGTCGAGCGGGCGGTCGTGGCCGGCGATGGTGATGCGCCGGCCGGGCAGGTCGACGTCGTCGAGGTGCATCGCGCGGATCTGGCCGGGGCGCGCCGCGTGGACAGCGGCCAGTACGAGGAAGAGCCGGGCCTGCAGGGTTGTCGCGGCTGTGACGGCCTGGTTCAGCTCGTCGGGACGCAGCGGCTGCCAGATGGCGTCCTCGACGCGTGGCCCTCTGACCCGGGCGGTCGGATTACGAAAGATCAAGTTGCTGTGCTTGGCCCAGCCGAAAAGCGACCGCAGAGCGGTGGTCGCGGTCTGGCGTGGGTTGCCGTGCAGCGTGTCCAGATACGTGCTGACGTCGTCACGGGTGACCTCCCGCAGGTCGCGATGCCGCGCCCAGTCGGTCAACGCGGGCACGGTAGCGGCGACATAGCCGCGAACGGTCTCGACGCGCCGGGCGCGGGTGCGTGGTCCGCCATCGCGCAGGACCCGGGCCCACCGCAGCACATCGCGCTGAATGGGCGGGGCAAGGTGGGCGAGTTTGGCGTGCAGCCATGGTTCGAGGGCGGCCGGTCGGTCATCGTCGACGACGGCCATGGTGGCGAGGATCTCGATGACGTAGTCGAGGTTGGTGCAGCGGCGCACGACGATGTCCGCGAAGTCGCTGACCCGGATCAGATCGCCTTCCTGGTAGTTGGCGAGCAGCATCACCAGGACCCGTTGCATTCCCCGGCGTGTGACCGGGGCCCAGCCACGGGCCTCCGCGTTGGTGTGGGCCAGGTGCAGTGCCCAGGCCAGCCAGGGGTTGTCCGGCGCGGGGCCGTGCCGCAGATCGATTGCGGCGTAGCGGTAGCTGCGCACTCCGGCGTCGAGCAGCGGCGGCTGGATCCATCCAGTGACCGGCCGGGCGGCCGGCAGTGGTGGTGGTTTGAGAGGTCGGCCGTTGGCTCCGTAGCGTCGAGGCGCAGCCCGGGGAGGGGCCGTCCGCCGGTCCATGTCGGCGAAGAACAACTGGTGGTGACGGATTTCGCGCAGGTATGGCGCCAGCACTACCGCCGATCGGGCGTTCTCGGCCAGGACAGCGCGATCGGTGCGGGCTTGGCACCAGCACAGCCGGCAGTAGCCCTTCTTCAGCCGTTCCCGCCGCAGGCAGGCGCTGCACTCGCCCGCCTGATGCCCGTGTCGGGGCGCGGCGAAGTTGTAACAGGCCAGGCAGACGCCTTGGGCGAAGGTCAGCCCCCAGGCCAGACACGCGGCGCAAGTGGTGACGGCTCTGCGAACAATGCTGCCGTCGCGCGCTCTCGCCACCACGGTTCAGGCCGGTGGCAGGGAACGGCCGTCTCGGCGTCGGGGCACCACCGTGAGCGGTGTGGCGCCGGCTGCCCGGGAGGCCACCTGACCGGCGTCCGTAGGACGGGCAACCGTGTCCGGTTCGGGGAGGAGCAGATCACCGACCTGGCAGCCGAGCACCACGCAGATGACGTCCAGGTCGGCGAGCTTGACGGTGACTGGCTGCCCCGACCACAGGCCGGACATCTTGCCGGCCGAGATGACCAAGCCATGCTCGGCGAGCTGACGTTGCAGGTCAGAAGCCTTCCAGATACCACGCTGGGCGGCGACCAGCCGCAGATTCCACCGCATTCACGTGACTCCTTCAAGCCGCTGCGCGGCCCGTTGCTGCGCAGCCAGCCACGCCTCTTCGATCCGCGTGCGGTGCACGTGGACGTAGCGCATCGTGGTGGCGACCCAGGCGTGTCCGAGCATCTCCTGGATCGAGATGAGGTCCACGCCGTTCATGTAGAGCTGCGATGCGCAGAAGTGTCGCAGCACGTGCGGGGTGAGCCGGTCGGTCCACACCGGCAGGTGCAATGCGACCGCCGCCGCGAGCGCGGCCCGGACGGCGTCGTAGCCGACCCGACCGCCGACCCGTTCGGAGGGAAACAGCGGGGCGCACGGCCGGGTGTGGTCATCACCGAACTGGCCCCACACATCCTCGATGAACCAGTGCAATGTCCGGCCAGCATGGTTGATCAGTGGCACCATCCGCTCTCGAGGACCCGAGCCACGCGAGCCCTTGCCATGGCGAACATGCAACTTGCCGAACCGACCAAGGTCCCACTTGATGTCGGCCAGGTCGAGCCGGCGGGCCTCGTTGACCCGCAGTCCGGCCTCGGCCATCAGACGGGCCGCCGTGTAGTTACGAGCGGACGGGGCGAACTTGCGGCAGCTGGCCAGCTCCTGCGCCCAGCCGGTGAACAAGGCGGTGACCTCGGCCTCGCTGGGCGGGATGCGCAGCATGGCGTCCTTGCTACCGCGCGGGCGGTTCATCTCGTCTACCGGGCAGGTCACCACCCGGCCGGTCATAGTGCAACTCGGTCTGGTAACGCAGCTCAAGGAACGTGAAGTAGGTGCGCAGCGCCTGCGACCGGGCCAGGCGGGTGCCGCTCGGCGCGCGGCGGATCACCCTCCCGAAGTAGGCGTCCGCGTCCGCCGCTTCCATCTCCCACAACGGGCGGCCGAACCACGACCGTACCTGCTCGAGATGGCCCACGTCGCCGCGGATCGTCCCGTCGGTGAGTCCGGCCGACGCCCGCGCCAGAACGAATCCGGCCAGCGCATCCGTCTCGAACCGTTCCAACTCCTCGGCCGACGCCAGACCACGTCGCTCGCGCAGATCACGGACTGCCGCCAGGCCCAACCCAAGCCCCTCACGTTCGAGCTATCCGAGATTTCCCCGGATGCCTTGATAACGCTTCAGAAATCCCGAGGTGACGTCATCACACCCGCCCCGACCAAAATCACCCAGATCACGCTCACCCAGAAGGCTGCGCGATCAGATCGCTACCGAAACCCAAGTGATGTCGGACTGAATATTGATGAGTGATCGCCTGCCGGAGCAGACGATCACGACCTCCGCGTCGAGACCAACACCGACCGTCGAGTTTCGTATCGAACCAGTGTTAGCCGACACCGTGGCCTGCGCGCTCCTGACCTTGCTGCAACGCTCGCCAGCGACGAATAGCCAGGGGCCCGCCGAGTCCACAAACGCTTGATCCCTTAATGCCGGTATGCGTGGATCTGATAGCGACACGTCCACGGTCACCCCATGCCCGGGTGACCGTGGACGCGCACCCCACAACACCCGAAAGGCACTCTCCGTGACCACCGACGCACCTCGCATCGAAGATGCGACTGCCACCCTCGCAGACCACGAACATCAACGGTTCGCGTTTTACGGCCGCGTTTCCACCGAGGACCAACAGGACCCTGTAGCCTCTAGGAACTGGCAGCGCAACCGCGCCACCGGCCTCATCGAACCGGCCAGTGGCATCATCGTCGCCGAATTCTTCGACGTCGGCCTGTCCCGCTCCCTGCCGTGGAAGCGCCGGCCCCAAGCCGCCAAGCTTCTCGACGTTCTCGCCGACCCTAACCGTGGTTTCGACGCCGTCGTGATCGGTGAGCCCCAACGCGCCTTCTACGGCAACCAGTACAGCCTGACCATGCCCGTCTTCTCGCACTACGGCGTCGGCCTGTGGGTGCCGGAAGTCGGCGGCGCGATCGACCCCGAGTCCGAAGCCCACGACCTGATCATGAGCGTCTTCGGCGGCATGTCCAAAGGCGAACGAACTCGGGTGAAAGTCCGCGTCCGCACCGCAATGACCTCCCAGGCAAAAATCGAAGGCAGGTTCCTCGGCGGACGCCCACCCTACGGATACCGCCTCGCCGACGCCGGACCACACCCCAACCCAAGCAAAGCCGCCGACGGCCGCCGCCTACATAAGCTCGAACCCGACCCGACAACCGCACCCGTCGTACGCCGAATCTTCGCCATGTACCTCGCCAACAACGGCTACTTCGCCATCGCCGAGGCACTCACCCGCGACGGCATCGCCTCACCATCAGCCGCCGACCCCGCCCGCAACCCCCACCGCACCGGCGAAGGCTGGGCCAAAAGCGCCATCAAAAACATCCTGTCCAACCCCCGCTACACCGGCCGCCAGGTATGGAACAAACAACGCAAGGACGAGGTACTCCTCGACGTCAACGACGTCGCCCTCGGCTACGAAACCCGCATGCGCTGGAACGACAAGAACTCGTGGGTATGGTCCGACACGATCGCCCACCCACCACTCGTCACCGTCAACGACTTCGAACTAGCCCAAACGATCATGAACGCCAGCGGCAGCGGCCGCACCAGCACCCAACCACGTAAAGCGCGCTACCCCTACATCCTTCGCGGACTCATGCTCTGCGGGCTGTGCGGACGCAAAATGCAGAGCCACCAGGCACACAAGACCGCCTACTACCGATGCCGCTACCCCAACGAGTACGCCCTGGCCAACCACATCCAGCACCCCCGCAACATCTACGTCGCAGAACGAGACATCGTCCCCGCACTCGACAACTGGCTCCTCACCGTGTTCGCCCCGCACCGACTCACCGACACGATCCGCCGGCTCCACGCCGCCCAACCCCACACCGAACCCGACACCATCACCCCGAACATCACCGCCGCCAACAAGATCATCGCTGCGTGCGACGCCAAACTCCTCCAGTACCGCGCCATCGCAGACGCCGGAGGCGACGCCACCACCATCGCCACCTGGATCGCCGAGGTCAACGCCCAGCGCGCCGCTGCCCTCGCCCAACGCGACACCGCAACCGCACAGAAACAGGCTCCTGACCGCCTCACCGAGAACGACATCCGACGCCTCGTCGGCAGCTTCGACAACATCCGCAACACCCTGCGCGACGCCCGCAGCGAGGACAAACGCACCGTCTACCGCGAGCTACGGCTCACCCTCACCTACAACCCCGGCCAAAACAAAATCAGCGTCGAGGCCAAGCCCGACGCTGATTACTGTGGGGTAACTGTACGTGTCCGAGGGGGGACTTGAACCCCTACAATCACGCTGGTCACGGTGTCGAAGTGCAGAATGCCCTGCTCGTTAGGCGACGTTGGACGACGTTGA
>NZ_AXVR01000103.1 GCF_000484695.1 Salinispora cortesiana
ACGTGGTCCTTCCTGGACAGGATCAACGTCCTGTCCAACGGACCACACCCAGGTCAAACACGGAAATCTACGCAGTCCCGGCGCGGTTGCAGGTGCTGCCGGCGACGCCGGAGGCGTTGGCCGAGTGGTGGGTAGACGCCCCGCTGGAGCGGCGGCGGGAGATGCTGGCGCTGGTTCTGGACCGGATCATCGTGAAGCCGGCACGCCGCGCCGGAGTGGTCGACGCGGACCGGTTGGAATTCGTCTGGAAGTAGTTGCTGCCCGGGTGTAGCGTTGCGTTCCGGCGAGCGGCAAAGGACGATGCACTGTCCGCAATGCGCGTTGTTTTGGCATCAATAGTAGATCCAAGAGAATGCAAATATAATAGTTAGGAATGCCTGGATGGGCGACTCCGAAGGGATCGAATGCGCAGGATGCAAACAGGACTGGCAAGCCTGGTACCGGGTTCGCGAGGACGGTCGAGTGTTTCTGCTTTGTCCGGAGTGCGATTCGATCTGGCTGCCCGGCGACGACCGCTATGAGGTAGCGACACGTTTTCTTGACGATTTGTTCGGTCCACAGCCAAAGTTCTTCAACGCATGGGCGCTAATTGAAGAGTGCGACCCGCCCCTGCTTGACTAGTCGCATCGCCGGCAGGGACCCGGCAAAGTCGCGCTGATCGTTCGAACGAGTCCTGCCCGCGCCTTAACCGGCTGCTGCTGCGCCAAGCCCTGCTCGAACCCGCGCCGTCCACGAGGGCCAGACGTCGTTGCGCATGCGACCGTCGCCCCCGGCCCCCGACCCCCGGCCCCCGGCCCCCGGCCCCCGGATCCGGTCGCGGCTCGGCCCGCGTCTCCTCGTCAGCTCCGCCCGCCTGAGCCATCCCGCCTGCGTTCATTGACCCAGAGCTTCACGCGGGACGCCGGGTCAGTACACGGTGGCCTCGCCATACGCGGTGAGCAGCGCGGCGAGATCGCCCGGCGCATTGCGCAGCGTGGCGTCGAGGAACGCGACCGTGGTGGCGATGGTCATGCGCAGCGCGTCGGTGCGGCCCAGGGTGCCGACGAGCGAGGGGACTGGCGGCAGGAAGAGCGGCGCGTCGGTAAACGTCGCGTGTGCCGATCCGGGGACGACGAGCAGGTAGCCAGTCTCTGTGCTGAGGTTCAGCACGTGGGTCAGGGCTGGAAGGTAGGTGGGGTTCACCGCCGGGTCGACGGGTTGAGAGAGCGCCAGTACCGGCTGATGGAACGGCCCCGGGTCGGGATCGCGGGGGGCGCCGTCGATGTCGATGACGGCTGCGAACCGGGCATCCTGCCGGGCGGCCAGCAGGGCGGCGGCTCCGCCGGCGGAGTGGCCGGTCACTGCGGCCCGGTCGGTATCCAGGCGGCCGGTGAGTGGTCCCCGGATCTCACCGCGGTCGAGGCGGCCCATCTGGGTCAGCACGAAGCTGAGGTCGGCGGCGCGGACCGCGGTCCAGCCATTCGCGCGCCGCTCGTCCTCGGCGTCGTCGCCGGTGGCGGCGACCAGGGTACGGACGATCGTGCCGTCGGTGAGGACAACGGCGGCGGAGTCGTATGGATGGTCGACGCCCACGACGACGTAACCCCGGCTGGCCAGCTCCTCCGCCCAGGCGGTGTTCTGGGTGCGCACACCGCCGAGCCCTGGCGAGAACAGCACGACAGGGAAACTTCCGTCGGTATCGGCCACGGCCGCGTCCGGCGCCGACCGGGTTCGGGCGTCCGCGGCGCCGTCGAAAAGGAAGCCGGGCACGCCGAGATAGTCTGCCAGGGCGCCGAACACGACGTGCGCCTCGTGCGCGGTGCGACCGGCGTACCGGGCACGCTCGGCGCCCGCGGCGCTCGGGCGCGCCGGGTACCACAGCTGCACCACGACGGTGCGGCGGTCGTCCGGGGCGGGCGTGGCGGTCTCGGGGCGGTCTGGGTCGGTCCACTGCAGCACGGAGGTGCCGACCGCGAACTGTCCCGACGGTCGCGGGAACACCGGTACGGGCAGTGCCCACACGGCGGCCGGCCCGGTAGCGATCAGCCCTAAACACACCACCGTCCCCGGCAACGCCAGCCACCACCGAGCCCGCCACGCTGGCCGCCCGTCGCGTCGGCGCACCAGCGCGGGCACGGCGAGCGACAGCATCACCGCCGCAACCACAAGCACCGGCACCAGTTGCCACCGCAACCCGACGACGACGAGTACCACCGTCGACGCCGCCACCACCGCCCCCGCAGCAACTGTGGTCGGGCGGCGGACACCGGGCGGCAGCCAACGGGCGAGTACCAGCCCAACGGCACCGAGTACCGCAACGTTTTCGGGCAGTGACATCCCGCCCCAAAAGAACTGAATCATCTTTCCACTATCGGCCGACCAGCCCGGCGGCCGTATCCACCTCAGGTCACCGGTCCGCGTACGACTCAGGTCGCACACCAACCGGCAACCATGGTTCAGAGGTCGCACCCAAGCCCAAGCCCAAGCCCGAGCTCGGCCTGGCCTTGGATACTGTCAGTGATCGACGCGATCGCCGGGCGGCGCCCAGCTCGCGCACTGACGCGTGGAATGTCGCGCTGCGTGGCTTCGGTTCGTACGGCGTCGGGGTCAGGACGAGAGTCACCGAACGGTCTGCCGTCAGCCGAATGGATCTTCGGAAGCACCGTTGCATACGCCGGCTCATCCGCCGGGCGTGACCAGTCCGCTCTCGTACGCCAGCACCACGGCCTGGACCCGGTCACGGAGCTGCAACTTGGCCAGGATCCGCCCGACGTGGGTCTTCACGGTTGCCTCCGCGATGTGCACCCGGGTGGCGATCTCGGCGTTGGACAAGCCTTGGGCGACCAGCAGCAGCACCTCGCGTTCCCGCTCGGTGAGCTGGGCGAGCCGCGGGTCCTCCGCCGGGCCGGGACCGAGCTGGCCGGCGAACTGGTCGAGCAGCCGCCGGGTGATCGACGGGGCCACCACCGAGTCGCCCTCGGCGACCACCCGGATCGCGGCCAGCAGTTCCTCCGGCGGCACGTTCTTCAACAGAAAGCCGCTGGCCCCGGCCCGTAGCGCGGCGAAGGCGTCCGCCTCAGTGTCGAACGTGGTGAGCACCAGCACCCGGGGCCGGCGGTCGGCGGGCCGGGCGACGATCCGCCGGGTCGCCTCCACTCCGTCCATGGTAGGCATCCGTAGGTCCATCACCACCACGTCGGCCCCGACCCGGTCCAGCACGCGCAGCGCGTCCGCGCCGTCGATCGCCTCGCCGACCACATGAAGGTCGGGCTGCGAGTCGAGCACCATGCGGAAGCCGGCACGCACCAGCGCCTGGTCGTCGACGATCACCACCCGGACGGCCATGTCACACCTCTGTTCGTGGTTGCGGGGCTCGTAGACCCGACTCACTCCTCGTCCTCACGGCGGAGCTTCCTCCGTGTCAGGTGCCGACGGTAGCGGCAGCCGCGCCTCGACCCGCCATCCACCGGCGGACGTGGGGCCGGCGGTGAGGCTCCCGTCGTACACTCCTACCCGCTCGCGCATGCCGACCAGACCGTGTCCGCCCGACGGTGCCGGACGGACCAGCGACCGGCCGCGCCCATCGTCCACGGCCCGGACCACGACGGCGGCTGGGGACCAGTCGAAAACCAGCTCGATGGACGCGCCCACCCCGGCGTGCTTGAGCGTGTTGGTCAGCGATTCCTGCACCACCCGGTAGACGGTCAGCTCCAGACCCGGTGGCAGCACCGTCGGCTCGCCCGACGTGGCGCAGGTGACCGCCAAACCGGCGGCGCGGAAGTGGTCCAGTAGGTCGGGCAGCCCGACCAGCGCCGGCCGGCGGTGCGCCGGTTCGGCGGAGAGAACGCCGTCGGGCCCAGCCGCGTCTGCCGGCTCCCGCAGTACGCCCACCAGCCGGCGCATCTCCTCCAGCGCCTGCCGCCCGGTGTCCCCCACCACCTTGGCCGCCTCCTGAGCGATGGCCGGGTTCCGGTCGATGGTGAACCGCACCCCGTCTGCCTGCACGATCATCACGGCCATGGTGTGCGCGACCACGTCGTGTAGCTCCCGGGCGATCCGAGTGCGCTCCTCGGCCACCGCGGCCCTGGCCTCGGCCTCCCGCTCCCGTTCCAGCGTCGCGGCCCGCTCCTCCAGGCTGAGCACGTACAGCCGGCGGGTCCGCACGTTCAACCCGACCAGCCAGACCGCCCCGGTGACCGACCCGAGCCAAAGCGCACTCGACCACCAAGGCGCCGGTCCGCGCACCTGGAGAGCGGCCAGCACCACACCGACGGCAGCGACCAGCCCCGCGCCGATGCCATAGCGGAGTCGGTTGGCGTACTTGGCCACGCTGTAGAGGGCGATCAGTACCCCGATGTCGTAGGCCAGCGGCCCCCAGCCGACCGCCACCTGCACCAGCGCGAGCGCGGCCACCGCCGCCGCTACCGCCGACGGGTGGGTCCGCCGGAACAGCAGGACCGCCGCCATCACGACCCCGACCAAGGTGGCGATCCAGCCACCCGGCTCACCCGAGATCCAGGCGACCGCGAGCAGCGCCACCAGCCCGGAGACGGCGACGTCGAAGGCGACGCTGCGCAGCGGGCGGCCGAAGATCATGCGGTCCACGGTCATCCAGGGTACGGGGCGTGGGGCACTCCGATCCGTACCCGCAGATCCTCCGCGACGAACCGTCCGTGCAGCGAAGTTGGTTGGAGCGGCGGGGACCGTCCGACAGTCGTACCGCACCGCGTCCAGCACGCCCCGCTCGGCGCTGGTCGGCTCCAACACCAGCACGTCCAGCAGATCGAACACAGGCCCGACCGCGACGAGCGGTAGAACCGCTTCACCATCGACACCAACGGCGGCCACCGCCCGTCCCGTCCCACAGACCCCGTCAACCAGGCCGACGCCGGGGGAGATGCTCACCAACGCGTCATGTCTTTGCCGGCGCCGTGCCGCCCCTGCCTCGGCCTCCGCGCTGTCGAGTGGCGCGATCAAAACGGTGGCGGCATCCATCCTGTCCTCGGTCCTGGACGTCACCCTCCGACTTCAGGTCGACCTGAGGTCGGAGGACACACCGGTGGATGACATCCCGCCGGATGATGCTGCGGTGGCGGGACCGGTCCGTATCCTGCGGGGGGTGGACAGCGCACCCGCCCCGCCGGACGTGATGGTGTACCGCCTGGTCACCAAGGACATCTCATCGGGCCTGAAGCAGCCCGCGTTCGGCCAGGTAGGCGCGGAGCGTCTCGGCGTCCTCGGCAGAGAGCAACCGACGGGGGATTACGGTCGCCGGCATCTGACCGACGTACAGGACCCAGAACTCGGGGGTGTCCTTCACCCGATCGACCCCGTCCCAGGCGATGCCGCTGGTCTGCGAGCCGCTGCGCATCAGAATGTTGTCGTCAGTAATCTCATAGGCGCCCTCGACAGCGTAGTCACTGGACCGACGCCGGGCGCGCAGCCGGACCCATGGCCAGTACAGCATCGCCAGTAGGCCACCCATGAGCATCGTCAGCCACAGCGGCTGGATCTGGTCGCCCCACCCGAGGCTCCGCGATACGGCGAGGCCAGCCGCCCCCGCCGCTGCCAGCACCGCGCCGACGTATAGGTACTTGCGTAGCTGATCAATGGTGAGCGCAGCGGCCACGCGGCTCGGGTAGGCGGGATCGGCCGGGACGTCAAAACGGATGTGCACGCCAGAACGATAGTGCCCCCACAGGCCCGACGGGCAGCTGCGTGTCAGATGCCGTCCCGCAGGCCGCTGCCGGTCACACCAGCACCGGCTAGCACATCAGCGCTAGGCGTACGCGCACCGGCGAGCGCAGCCGTGCCGGTGCGCGTACGTCCTTCACGGGCTGGCCGGACGCGCCGGGACCCCGGTTGGCGGCGTCGCCGCCAACATCGCCTTTTGGCCTGGCACAGTTGGGCATGCGACCGGTGCTCCTGGGTGCGGTCGGAAAGGACTTCGAGGAGCACCGGGCCTCGCTGCGTGGACTCGGCGTCGAGTGCGACGTCATCCACGTCAGCGACAAGGCGCACACCGCGCGCTTCATCTGCGCCACCGATCGCGATGACAACCAGATAGCCAGCTTCTACGCTGGCGCGATGGCCGAGACCGGAGCCATCCGGCTGCTCCCGGTGGCCGAGCAGATCGGCGGCTGGACATGGTCGTCATCGGTGCCAGCGACCCCGGCGCGATGCTCGCGCAGGCCGCCGAGTGCCGGGCGAATGGCTACCCCTTCGCCGCTGACCCCTCGCAGCAGCTGCCGCGGATGAACGGCGAGCAGGTCCTGGAGCTGATCACCGGAGCCGACTATCTGCTGACCAACGAGTACGAGAAGTCGCTGCTGCAGAGCAAGGCTGGCCTGACGGACGAGCAACTATTGGAACTGGTCCGGGTCCGCGTTACCACTCTGGGCAAGGATGGCGTGGAGATCGCCGAACGAGACGTGCCACCTTTCACGTTGCGGTGCCGGCCACTGTCGAGACCCCGGATCCGACCGGTAGCGGCGACGCATTCCGCGCGGGCTTCTTCGCCGCACTCTCCTGGGATCTGTCGTTGGTCCGGGCCGGCCAGCTGGGCTCGCTGGTCGCCGGCCTTTGCTTGGCCCTGATTCTTCGCGGGTCTGACGCCTGTCGATGATTGAGGGGCCGGCATTGTAGCTGGTGGATGTCTTGGGCTCGTCGGGTATGGCTGTG
>NZ_AXVR01000104.1 GCF_000484695.1 Salinispora cortesiana
CGTCGACCCTTCGACCTGCGTGCCAGTGTTCCGCACTCCGGACACCGCCGTGCCCGCTGATCCTCAGCGGTGACCAGGTCCACCACCGGACCGTCCGGCCCGTCCGCGACCTCAACGACGGCCAGACCGGCAAGGCCCAGCAGCCGGGTCGTATCCTCAACCATGTCCGTGGCTCTTCTGTTGTGATCAACTTGCTTCGACAACAAGATGATCAACCAAGAGCCACGGGCGCCCTCACCCCAGGGTCCACCCTGGACAGGCCGATGACGTCAGCCGACCCCCATCAACTTCGTTGACCCCTTAATGGTGGCAGTTCCGCCGGGTGCGCGGATGCCGCCGCCAGTGGCGGTGGTGTTGCTATCTATGTCAGACTTGACAACTTCTAATGTGCCGGTACTGAAAATACCGCCGCCCTCGCGGATGGAAGAATTCCGATCGATAGTAGATTGTGTGACGACGACGGTTCCCTCGCTGGAGATGCCGCCGCCGTTCTCGCTGGCAATGTTGCGCCGGATTTTGCTGTGGTTAATAGTCGTAGCTCCGCCGGGGTTGACGAGAATTCCCCCTCCATCGCTGGTAGTCACTCCGCCGGTGATTGTCAGCTTGTTGAGGGTGAGGTTGCCGCCGACGTCGACGGTGAAGATGCGGAACGGATCAACGGCGGCGGCGCGTTCGATGGTGGTGTTCTTTCCGCCGTTGAGGGTGATCGGGGCGGTGATCGCGGGTAGGCCGGCGCCGTCGATGTCGGCGATAAGCAGGTAGGTGCAGTCCTTGGCCAAGTCGAGCACGGCACCGCCGCGAGCGTTGGCGAGGGTGATCGCGGCGATCAGTTTGTCCGCGTCGCACGGGACTGGGATGCCCTTCGGCCTCTTCTCCTGATCCCCCTCGCCTCTGTCGACCTTGCTCTTGCCGTCGTCGTGTTTGTCGTAGCCATCGTGGGCGGAGGGCCGGTTCTCGGGCCGGTCGCTGGCGGCGGGGAGGGCGTGTCCGACAGCGCCAGCGGCCGGGCTGGCGGCGATGCCGACAGTGGTGGTCAGGGCCAGGCCGGTCATTCCGGCCAGCCCAACGACCCACCATCGCGGTCTGGCCCGGCGTCCACCTGGCCGGCTGGATTCGTCTCCGTGGGTGAGTTGGTTCATCGCGGTGCCGGTGCCCTTCCTCGGTGAACGGTGAGGAGCCAACCACCCAGGGGGCGGAGGTTCCTCGGCTACCAGGTAGGCGGTAGCAACCACCCTGAGCTAAACCGATAAAAGGCTACTAGGGCATGAATGCGAAGAAAGTCATCAAACGAGACAAAAGGGCCACCCGTGGGATGATATTGACCGACGCCTCCGAGGTGTCCGACTGCCGTGATGAACGCCAGCGGACTGCTTGTCCGACCAGACCGCGAGGATCCTTCGTAGAAATGTCGACGTGTCGGACGACCAGCGTGACGATCCCCTGACTCGATGGCTCAACAGTCAGCCGCAAGCCAGCGCGCAACCGCCCGCACGGTGGCGCGGTGGCCTGCGGTTTGCGTTCTACGGCCGGATATCAACAGTCGAGCACCAGGACCGGGTGTCCTCCCGGCACTGGCAACGGGACTGCGCCAACGAGCTCGTCACCGCGCACGGGGTGATCGTCGCCGAATACTTCGACGTCGGCTGCTCACGCCGCCGAGGTTGGGGGCAGCGCCCGCAAGCGGCCGCGCTGCTGGCCGCGCTCGACGACCCCGATCGCGGGTTCGACGCGATCGTGGTCGGCGAGTACGAGCGGGCGTTCTCCGCCAACCAACTGCCACACCTGGCACCCGTGCTCGAACATCACGGCGTGCAGCTTTGGCTGCCCGAGACGGACGGGCCGGTCGATCACCACAACCCGACCCATCAGGCGCTGATCATGATGCTCGGCGCCCAGTCGAGGCGTGAGGTGCAGCGCGCCCGGTTCCGGGTCATCACAGCGATGCGGGCTCAAACACGGGAGCAGGGACGGTATCTCGGAGGCCGGCCGCCCTACGGCTACCGACTCGTCGACGCCGGCCCTCATCCGAACACCGCGCACGCGCGCTGGGGTCGCCGGCGTCAACGCTTCGAACCGGATCCGGCCACGGCCGAACACGTGCGGTGGATGTTCGCCCAACGCCTGGACGGCCAGAGTCTCGCCAGCATCGCGCGCGCACTCAACGACGCCGGCATACCGTGCCCGTCAGGCATCGATCCCAACCGCAATCCCCACCGCCGTGGCGACCGGTGGACCCTGCGCACGGTCGCGGCGATACTCGCCAACCCCCGCTACACCGGCCGACAGGTCTGGAACCGGCAACCCGCGCAAACCGACACCGGCCGCCCGGAGGGAGAACCCGTCCGACGAAACCCGACCGTGGACTGGGTGGTCTCCAAGCAACGGGCCCACACCGCTCTGGTCAGCGAGCAGGACTTCGTCGCCACCCAAGCCATCCGCGCCCACCGCAGCGCCCACGACGGCACCACCCGCCGCTACCTGTTCACCGGCCTACTGCGCTGCCGACCATGCGGCCGAAGAATGGAAGCCCACTGGATCAACCAACGCCCCGGCTACCGATGCCGCCACGGCCACACCAGCACCCAACAGCCCGCCAACCGCCGGCACAAGATCCTCTACCTCAGGGAAGACCACATCCTCGCAAGCCTTGCCGACCATCCCCGCCTCTCCGACGGCATTCAGACCCCACACGACCTGGTCACGCTCCTACGCAGAAGGAAGATCACCATCGTCTGCGACCAGGAACACTGCACACCGACCATAGAAAAATCCGCGCAGGTCAACCTGCGCGGATCATGATCAATATGTGGTGATGATGTGTCCGAGATCGATACCGCCGCCCCACCGTCACAGTGCATGAACGATGACGTGGTAGTCAGCTATGGATGGTAACTACCCGGCACTCGCCCCATGCCGCAATGGAGACCGACCGCTACGGGCCAGTGAAGGGGATCAGGGCCGTGCACATCCGTGCCACTGAGGTGATCTCAGCAACTTTGTGGTAGGTATTTGTATTCGACGTGGGTCAGGTGCAGGGCTGCGGCGACGATGTCGCCGATCTGGCGTGGGCTGGCAGTGGTGTGGCGAAGTGTTGTCCAGCGTCCGATCAGGATCGCGAAGCCGCGTTCGCCCTGCCAGCGCAGGCCGCGCAGCAGCCGGTTGTAGGCGCGGTTGTCGGGCGCGAGCCGGCTGCCCTTGGCGGGCTGTTTGATCGGGGTCTTGATGCCGTGGCCTGCGCTTTCGTAGCCGGAGTCGGCCAGCGTGGGAAGATCAAGATCGGCCGCTGACCAGTTCAGCGCGGCGGTGATGCCCAACGTACGGGCGCAACGGGTGTCGTGCAGGTGCCCGGGGAGCGCCTCGGATGTCCAGATCGGTAGACCTTCGGGGCGCATGACCGCTTGGATGTTCGCGCCGAAGTCGCGGTGCTTGCCGGAGTACCAGGCGTCGATCACCTCGCCCTTCACCGACAAGGTGGTCTCGGTGAGCCGGTCACAGTCGAAGAGTTTCCCGTCCAGGATGACGTGGGACCAACCGTCGTCGGCCACCCGCCGCAGAGCCGTGTGCAGATCCTGCGCCTGGGCCGCGAGCACAGCGATGCCCTCGTCGCGGTAGTGGTACGCGGTCGCCCGGGACACACCGAACCCCGCGGCGAGCAGGGCCACGTCCTCGGCCTTGCGGAACCAGACCAGCACCATCAACGCCTGGTAGAAGCAGGTCAACGCCCGCGTGCCGGTGCGGGTGCCACGGGCCCGGCGTTCAGCGGCAAGGAGCCGACCGAGGTGCTGCACGAGTTCCCTGGGGACATCGACCATGGCACGATAGGCAATCACGTGGAGCCCTCTCGAAGACGCGGATCTGTCGCAAGGACGTGCCTATCGATGGCTCCACGCCTATGTCCACGGCTGCCCGACTCGCCGCCTTCACCCGTGTCGCACCAATCAACCCTTATGTGTTGCTGAGATCACCTCACTGACACTGATGCCGCAATGGAGACCGACCGCTACGGGCCGGTGAAGGCCGACCGCGATCCATTCGTCACGCTGACTGTCGCTCTTGCCGCAATGGAGACCGACCGCTACGGGCCGGTGAAGGTCGAGGGCGACTGGCCGGACACGGCAACGCCGGACGGTGCCGCAATGGAGACCGACCGCTACGGGCCGGTGAAGGCGAAGATCGCGCCCGGGTGGGCGGCCAGCAGGTCGGCGCCGCAATGGAGACCGACCGCTACGGGCCGGTGAAGGGCGTGTCGCCCCCAGGGCCCCGGCAAAGTCGTGGATGCGTCCGGGATGAGGCATTCGGCTGAGAAGCGCCGGAGTTGCGGGCAGCAAGGCGGGCATGACCGGTTCAGATGATCATCAGGGTGTCGAAGCCTTGATCGTCCGAAGTGAGTCATGCCCGCGCTGCCATCATCGCTGATCTCGTCCCTGTCCTGCGCACCGGCTGTCACGGTGCCCGAAACCGCTGCTGGGCTGGCCACAGCGTTGGCCAATCTGCCGGACCCCCGTGCCCGCCGGGGCGTACGGCACGGGTTGGTAGTTGTGGTGACCGCGGCGGTATGTGCTGTGGTGGCTGGTTACCGCTCCTACACCGCGATCGCCGAGTGGGTCGCCGACGTCCCGGACACCACCGCGTTGGCATTAGGTATCGCCCCGCACCGGCGTCCGTCGGAGGCGATGATCCGCCGCTTGTTGCAGGCCCTGGACCCAGACCGTCTCACCACTGCCGTCAACGGCTGGCTGGCCGCGCGAACCGCGGCCACATCACCGGCGGGCAGGCGGGCGGTCGCCGTGGATGGCAAGACCCTGCGCGGCTCCCGCACCACCGACACCGCCGCCGCCCACATCCTGGCTGCCTGCGACCAGGCCACCGGCGTGGTCCTGGCCAGCACCGACGTGGACAGCAAGACCAACGAAATCACCCGGTTCCGGCCTCTGCTCGACCAGATCAGCGACCTACGCGACACCGTGATCACCGTCGACGCCCTGCACTGCCAACGCGATCACGTCGACTACCTCGCCGAGCGTGGCGCGCATTGGATCCTGACCGTCAAGGCCAACCAGCCCAACCTGCACGCCCAACTCGCCAACCTGCCCTGGCGGGCCGTTCCCGACGCCACCCGCGACACCGACCGCGGACACGGCCGCCGCGAGATCCGAACCCTCAAGATCCTGACGATCTCCACCGGCATCGAGTTCCCCCACGCCGCACAGGCACTGCAGATCCGTCGCCGCAGACGCCGCCTCGACCAGCCGAAACGCGTCACCACCGAGACCGTCTACGCCATCACCGACCTCCGCGTCCACCAAGCCAGACCCGCCCAACTCGCCGCCTGGATCCGCGGCCACTGGAGCATCGAGAACAAGATCCACTGGGTCCGCGACGTCACCTACGACGAAGACCGATCCCAAATCCGCACCGGCACCGGACCCCAAGTGATGGCAGCCCTGCGCAACGCCGCCATCGGGGCCCTACGAACCGCCAGCATCACCAACATCGCCGCCGCCAACCGACATCACGCCCGCGACAGCACCCGCCCACTGGCCCTTCTCGGCATCACGTGACGACTTTGCCGGGGCCCTGGCCAGGGGTGGGAGCGGGCGGTGTACCGCAACCGGTCCCGCCGGTCGTACCGGCCGGGTAGCAGGGTCTCCGGACGACTGATGCTCCCGGAACGGATGCCTCATCGCAGCCTGACGGATAGGGCAGGGCAGGACTGAACACAACGCCTCCCGGTACTCAGCGCTGGGCCGGTGATGATCGCCACGCTCCAGCTTGCCGATGTCGCCACCGTCGAGGCTGACCCCGGCGCCGATACGTTGTCCACAGATAGGAGTTGACAGCCTCTGCCAACTCCTGACGCGACATCGCCCGACCAGAGCCGCTCGGGGAGAAGACATAGCGGCGTCAGGCTATGCTGAGCAGCAAGTTGGGCCGTGCGTCCCGTAGCGACCACCCCGGCATCAGCTGACCTCCGCGCCAGAAACCAAGCATCCGCCGTTTCGGGCGCGCATCTTGCCACGCCAATGCGTTGATCGTGCAGTGAGGTGATCTCAGCAACACATAAGGGTTGGGCTTGCCCCGTTTCGGCGGACAGGGTCGATGAGTTGATTTTCAGGCTACCTTGAGGGCGGGTAGCAGGCTGATGGTGGTGCCGCCTTCGTAGGCGGCGGGGCTGAGGTAGCCGAGGCTGGAGTGCCGGCGGCGGGTGTTGTACCAGCCTTCGATGTACTCAAATATGACCTGGTGGGCGGCTTTGCGAGTGGGCCAACTCTGGCGGTGGATGAGTTCGGTCTTGATCGTGGCGAAGAACGACTCCGCGGCCGCGTTGTCCCAGCACTGCCCTCGGCGGCCGACGGACAGCCGGACCCCGTGCTGTTTCGCGAGGCGGGCGTGCTGGGCGCTGGTGTACTGGCAGCCGCGGTCGGAGCGAAAGATCAGCCCGTCGGCGGGCCGGCGCCGCCTGAGGGCGTCGGCCAGGGCGGCATCGACGAGGTCGGTCTTGAGGTGGTCGGCGACGGCCCAGCCGACCACGCGGCGCGATGACAGGTCGATGACGGTGGCCAGGTACAGCCAGCCCTCCCAGGTGTTGATGTAG
>NZ_AXVR01000105.1 GCF_000484695.1 Salinispora cortesiana
GCCAGCGAACACGGCATCAACCAACTCGACGCCCTCATCCAACTGGCATCCGGCCGACCATGGATACCCGCAGTCAACTGACCTGATTAGTTACGTCGCACGATGCCCCAGAGTTGGTCGTCGCCGATGCTGTCGAAGGCGGTGCGGGCTTTGGCGTCGATCAGGGCGGTGACCCGAGAACCGCCCCCCGATGTCGTCGGCAGGCGTTGATGACCGTTCTGGTATAGAACGTGGAGTCGGCGTGGAGCGCGATCTCGCCGGTCGAGCCGTAGGATCGGGCAGTGCTGGTCACCTCGGCGATCATGCTGGCCGCGCCGCGAGCACAGCCGGGTCGTCGCGACGACCGGAGCGGACGGCGGTGTCGACAGCGTCGCGACCAGGGGGTTGTAGCCGCATGTCGCAGCCGCCGACCTTCGGGTGACCGAACCCGATGCCCTGTTTCTACTCACCATCCGGTGAGCATCGAGATCATGTCCACGAAGGTCAGCGTATCCATGCTGGCCAGGAGCGGTATCTGGGCGGTGAGGATGATCAGGGCGTCGTGGGCGGCGTCCTGCACCTGCCGGACATGCCCGTGGCTGAACGTGTTCAGGAACGCCCCGAGTGTCGACGGCGCGTACACGTTGATAGACCACGATCGCAAGCTTCGATCCGTAAATCGGAGACTCTGAGTGACACCTCGTTGACTCGTGGCACGAACGTCCACTATGGTGGCAGCAGCGGGGAGTGCTGACATCTTGCGCTTTATCCGGCAATCCATAGTGTAGTCTAATTTCTCCGGAGGAAACTATGTATCGTCGCATCCTTGGCGCGGCTGCCACTATCGCGACAACCGCGGGTCTGTTTCTTTTGACCCCCACTTCGCCTGCGCACGCAGCGGTTCAAGCGAATTGCCCGGACACCTTCAATGTCAAAGTGAGTGGTGGTCAAGCATCGTGGACTGTCACGTGCTATGGCGGAAAGGTTTACGTCAACGGCTGGGTAAAGGACACTGCGGCGGACGGCAAGTGCGCTCGAGTGAAATCATTGATTGCTGGGGAGTGGCATTACTCGTCCCCTGCTTGCCCTGAAGGAACCATGAAGACCTTTGACTGGTCGGAGGTTGGCCACTCGGCTCAGACCTACCTATATGTTGCATGATAGGCTATCCTGATTCTTAGGGGTTGGCGTATTATCTGCTCTGGGCTGGTGCCAGATCGGCATCAGCCCAGTACGTCTCGATGGATCGGAAAGGTCATTACCTTTGTCGCGAAGGGATCCGGCAGGGAAGGTTGGCGGGGCTGAGCCACCCGAGGACTGACATTCGAGCCTGCTAAGCTGTCCAACAATCATTCAATCACGTGCTCGGATAGTTACGAGCATAAGTTGTGATGAACAAGGGCGGTGGGTGTTGACCAGAGCGATACTACGTTTTAATCATGTTAGCCGCGACTACATGTCGGGTTCGGCGACGGTACACGCGGTTAAAGACGTCAGCTTCTCAATAGGTGAGGGCGAACTTGTCGCTGTCATGGGCCCATCGGGCTCAGGGAAATCGACACTACTGGGCATGGCGGGTGGCCTCGACCAACCGACCGCTGGCGACGTGTATGTGGAGGGGCATGCGCTGGCATCTCGGACGCCGGCGGAGCTGGCTCGTCTACGTCGCCAGCACATCGGCTACGTCTTTCAGGACTTTAACCTGGTCGCTGGACTAACGGCTGCGGAGAACGTGGCCTTGCCTCGGGAACTGGCCGGTCTGCGCCCGCGAATCGCTCGTCAGGAGGCGGCCTCAGCCCTGCAGGAAGTGGGACTGGAAGAACTGGCCGGCCGTTTTCCCCATGAAATGTCGGGTGGCCAGCAACAGCGGGTCGCCATCGCCCGAGCGTTACTGGGGAACCGGCGCCTTGTGCTGGCTGATGAACCCACGGGGGCGCTGGACACCACGACTGCCGCCACCGTGATGCAGGTTCTTCGTTCCCGAATCGATGCTGGCGCAGCCGGTCTGTTGGTAACCCACGACGAAGGCCTTCTCGCTTGGGCCGACCGGGTCGTAAGGATGCGCGACGGACATGCCAGCGATCTGGGCAAAGCCAACGCAGCGGCGAAGGGAACGGCACCGTGACGCGGTCGGTGCGGGAACGGGCTGGTGAAGTGTTAGGGTCGTGGCGACTAGCGGTCCGATTGGCCCGTCGCTCGGCCGTCAGTACTAAGATCCGTAGTCTGTTGATCATTTTGATGCTCGCCATTCCGGCCTTCGCGGCCAGCATCCTGCTCCTAGCCTGGTCCGACTCCTACGCCTCTGTGGAGCGTGAGGCTTCCTGGCAGTTAGGACGCGCCAACCTATTGCTGGACGGCGCTAAAGCCGAGGAGGCCATGCGGACGGCACCGGCAGGAACCGCCACCACGGAACTGCAAACCGGGCGAACCATTCTGACCCGACAGGCAAATCACACCACCGTCGAATACTGGGCCACCGATGTAGCGCATCCGATCAACACTGGCAAGTATGTGCTGCGAGACGGGTTGGCAGCATCGACGGCGGGCGAGGTGGCCCTCACGCGCAGCCTCGCCCGAAAGCTCGATGTCCAGACCGGCGACACCATCCAAGCTGGACTTCCGCAGCGGACACTACGAGTCGTCGGCCTCATCGATACGGCCAACCAACTGGGCCGCGAGGCACTGATCGTGCCGGCTGCCCATCCCCTATCTACCGGTGCCAGCACAAAGTTCCTGCTCAAGCTACCCGATACCCGGTCGACGTGGATTCCGGACAAACGGTTCGGAGTCGGGATGTTACAACGTTCCGACCTACTGCCTGACGCACAGGAACAAGTGGTGCGAGTGGCTGGCCTCACACTGGTCGTAGGTTTCGCCGGGATGCAGATCGTGCTCCTGGTCGGTGCGGCCTTCGCAGTCGGTGCCCGCAGACAGCAGCGCGAACTGGCCATGGTTGGGGCAGTCGGGGCGACACATCGTCAGGTCGCACGCCTGGTTCTAGCGAACGGAGTCGTGCTCGGCCTGTGCGCTGGTGTCTTCGGTTGCACGTCTGGTCTGGGTGTCTACTGGGTGTCCCGGCCGCTCGTCGAGCGACTGGTCGACCATCCATTGGCCGAGGATGGCTTGCCACTGATGCCGATCGCCGGTGTCGCCCTGATCGCCGTCCTGATCGGTGTAGCCGCTGCAGTAGGGCCCGCTCGGGGTGTCTCACGCGCCCCCATCCGGCACACCCTCATCGGCCGCCAAACGTCGGCGCATCGTAGCGGTCGGCGCTTCCTAGGTGCTGGGATCGTGACGGCCACCCTGGGTGTGGCACTCGCCAGCTACTCCGCCAGTCCCGCGGTGGCCAGTGCGACTCTTGCAGCGGCAGGGGCCGTCCTAGTGCTGGTCGGCCTGGTGGCGATGGCCCCGGCTGCGGTGGAGTTGACAGGCCGGGCCGCCCCGGTACTGCCACTCGCTCCGCGGCTGGCTGTCAGACATGCAGCTCGGCACCAGTTCCGCACAGCGGCGGCAATCGCCGCAGTTTGCGGAGCAGTTGCTGGGTCAGTCGGTATTTCACTATTCCTGTCAGCAGACACGCGGACAGGTACCGCTGCGCAGCCGGACGCGCGACCGGGTCAAGTCCTGATCGATCAGCAGACAGTCCGAACCGTCGACGCGACCACAGTTGAGCAGATCCGTGACGTACTCCCGGTCAAGTCAGTGGTCACTATCCAGGAAACCACTGCCACGGCAAGTTTCAACTGGATCGGCGACCAAGGCGGCAAAGTACCTCCCGATCTACCGCAGACAGTTGCCATCGGCGGACCTGAAGTTGTTGAAGCGGTCACCGGGGCTCCGCCGCCGCCGGATGCGATCCGTGCTCTCGAAGATGGTTTACTCCTCGCCTTCCATCCGTTCTTCATTGTTGACGGCGTCGCGACGGTGACCACGAAGGACGGCCGAGAGCTATCGCTGGACGGGCGATTCGTGCCGACGGACAACGCTTACCGACGTCTTCCCTCGGTGCTGGTGTCGCCCGTCACCGCGCAGAAGATGGCCCTGCAGGCGGAACCGGCGGACACCGTACTCACGACCACCCGCCCACCGACAGCGCATGAACTGGCGAAGGCGGAATCAGTCCTGCTCGGCGGCCAGCTGCGCGGACCGGGGACAAAGCTCACTACTCCAGGACACCTGACCGTAGGTGTCCTGGCGAAACAGCAGCGACAAACGGATCCGATCGTCTACGTCCTCGCAGTCGTCAGCGCCATAGTGACGTTGCTCGCCGGCAGCGTGGCCGTGGGCCTCGCGACTTCGGAAATGCGCGATGATCTATCGACGCTAGCGGCAGTCGGCGCTCCTCCTCGGATATCCCGCTGGCTTGCCGCCAGCCAGGCAGGTCTGATCATCGGAACTGGCACACTACTCGGGCTCCTCGCCGGGGTGGCTCCCGCGGCGGGTCTGGTGGCTCTCCGGGAGGACCTTACCTGGCACCTTCCCTGGTGGCTACCAATCGTGATGATCATCGGGTTGCCGGTGATAGCCGTGCTCGGCACAGCTGCGTCGATCCGTTCCCGGCTCACCCTGACCCGACGCCTTAACTAGAGGCCCCAGGCCGGGTCACTCGACGGATCAGAAGGCTTTGAGCCCGATTCCTTCGGGCGTAGGGAGCAGGGGCCCTCACCAGTGGATAGGCTGGGCAGGGCCCCTGGCATTTTGAGTTGTCCCCCGAAAGTGCCCAGGTAGCGCCTGTGGGCCTTCAGGTTCGGTGACCTGCTGTGACCCGCCGTCCCGATTTACCCGGCCTGCTCCGGCACCTGCCAACACGGCCTTACGTCAATATTTCACAGCAGCCACGAACTGTCCCACCGCACAGCGCGGCTTCAACCGACCGAACCGGCCACGCGAAGCACCCCAGCACCTTAAACGACACCCGCTCCCACCGAGTAGCTGCAACCCGGTGGCACGCGGCCTCCGCCCGTTGTGAGATTTAGTCCAGCATGGTGCGAACGGTAGTGCGGTGGCCGTCTCGCGTCCATCCCGAAACACCAGCAAGACCGGGCAGGCGTATCGGGGGGACTCGGGCGGGCGTCTGGATCGCTAACTGCCGGCAACGGGCAGCCTTCGACGGTTGGCCTCAGAATGACGTCGATAAATGCCGGGTTCTGCGGCTGGACTGCCTCGGTTTTAACGAACAGTTGCCGCTTTCGTAGCGCATCACCCGAGGCATCAAGCTCGTAGCCCTCTAGCCACAGCCAGCCGTCGTAGGTCGGCCGATCAAGAATTCGAATCACCCGAAACTTAATCGGGTAGACGAACTGTGGAAAGGGGCGCCGATCGAGACGGACCATGTGTCCCGCCCGTAGGTTGCGGGCGGTAGACCCAGGCCGGGCGATCACCTCAGTTGCCCGATCACCACGCCGACCACAATGATCACCATCACCATCACCAGCACTGCCGTCAGCTTCTGCCGACTCGTCAATGGACCCGGCGGCAATTGGGGCTCCCCGTGCACCCGGTCGCTGTCCGGCAGCGGGGGCGACCCGTCAGGATCGGGGTGTGCCCGTGGCTCCTTTTGCTCACTGTCGTCTGCCATCACAGCCTCCGCAGCCCAGAAAAAACAGATTCAAGCACGTCGATGTCCGGATGGGACGTGTAGTACACCCGCGCCCGTCCGATGGCGGGCGAACTCTGCACAGACAGATCGGTTACATCGGGCGTGGGGGTTGGCGGAGCTGCCGCCTCCATGCCTCTATGCCGCGGGGCGTGAGCACTAACGCGAGTACCCGCAATCACGCCAAGGGGCAGGCCAAAGCCGCCCGCAGCGGCAGCTAGAGAGATCATCATCAGCGTGGCAGTAGGCATGGCAGCTCCTAAATGGGAATGATCGTTGGAACCGCCCTCACTCCCCGGCGAGGGCGGTCCGACAGCGCCTCCAATGGGTTCGCCACCGGCCCGCGCTGTCGGGTTCCACCATGGATGCGATGGGCATACCCTCACTAGGTGTGTCCGTCGGGTGGGCAGCGCCGAGGCAGTCCGGGAAACCCGTGCGACAGCCTGAAATATTGATCTTGGTTTTGGGAGATGTTGAAATGGTCGATCTGTCGAACCCGATCGCATCGTTCATCGTTAGTGAGATCCGCCGCGCCAGAGGGGCAGCCGGCATGACGCAAGAAGCGTTTGGGCGAGCAGCCGGATATGCCGCGTCACACGTTAGCTCCGTCGAGAACGGAACGCGGGCGCTAACAATCGACTTCATTCATGGAGCCGACCGGGGACTCAACACCGGCGGACTATTCGAACGCATGATCAAAGAACTGGGACGGCGATCCTGGTTCGTGCCCTGGTTAGATGCCGAACGCACTGCAACGCAGCTCAGGTGTTTTCAGCCTTCGCTCATTCCTGGCCTACTGCAGACCCCACGGCCCCGGCGTTGTTCTTTTACGTCCGCTTTGATCATGGTTTGTTAGATGCCGTAGACGGCGAAGGTGTCGGTGCGGTCGTGTAGGTCGC
>NZ_AXVR01000106.1 GCF_000484695.1 Salinispora cortesiana
CCTGGTACGTCTATATCGTCTCAGCGATCAGGTTACCGCAGTAGCGTCTGAGATCCGCTCCAACAGCGACAGCTACGGCATTGCCGATGACATGGCCGGCGTTGCCATGCAGGCGCTAGAACTTGCACAGGAACACCTCAACGTCGAGCCCAGAAACATCACCTGGATCGCCCATCACGGGAATTTCTCCTATTACGATGCTTTTGATCCAGACACATTCACCGCCATCCCCTTAACCTGGGACGGCTACCGCTACCAGGACAAACTTGAGGATCACCGCCTGCTGACCGAGAATCAGGTACACGAATTACTCGGCGGTTGCATTCTGGAGCCGGTGCCCGCCACACTCGCGCACCTCGGCTGGCCCAACTGAACGGTGCCAAATATGGTCACTGGAACCGAAAACCAAATCTCAGGCCGAGAGATCCTACGAAACGTCCATGATCTCTACGTCGGCTACCGCGACTCCATGGCATCTCTCGACAAGAGAGCAACAATCATCCGAGTCGAGGCCGCAACTCACGACCCTACGGATTGGAAAATACGCTCGGATGCCTCACGGATCTCAGCCGAACAGAAGGTCGCAAACTTTACCAAAATTGGCCTACATACCGACCATCTAGTTCTTCCGTCCCACGTCACCCCAGCGCAGTTCAGTGCCGCCATCGAAAGCGCTAACATCAGCCCCGCTGTAACCGCAATCATCGTGCAACAGCCAGTCCCGGCCCGGCTGCGTCAATTTGTGCAGGGTATCGCACCACACAAGGACATCGACGCCCTCACTGAGGCATCCAGCCGGCAGGTGTGTGCGACTGCCGAAGGGATCTGGCGAGTGGTACGACCCTTCGCCCAGGATGCGCCATCCATCGCTGTCGTGGGAGCCCACGGGTTTGTCGGGCGCGGTGTCGTCAGCCGACTCGCCGAGCACGGTCACAAACCGCGCCAACTCGATCTCGGCGACGACCTGGACGCAGTTCGAGAAGCCGATATCGTCGTCTCGGTAACCGGCAGCCCGGGCATCCTTGGCCCACAGCACATACGTCCACACCACCGGCTTGTGGTCGACTCCGGATTCGCGCCAGCACCCAACGGGAAAGTAGTTGGTGACATCTCCCCCGAGGCCACCAAGATCCCGCAAAACATTACCCCGGTACCTGGTGGTATCGGCCCCGTCGAGATGGCCGTCCTAGTCGAGCGGGCTATCCAAAAGGAGCTGCAACCTGAGCTGGAGTCGTGGCAGTACAAAGGACGTCCATATCAGGAACGCTTGAGTGAAGTCGACGCCTCCCGAGCTGCAGCCCTCGCCTTCCCCACCCCGACTCGCGTACCTCGCCAGGAGGGGCCGAGGACCACAAATCGGCCTCCCTACCAACAGGCTGGCCACGAACAAGGGACCGACCGAGACACACAGCGATGAGTTTGAACACCGACACTGACCCGGCGCCCCTCAACGCCGTCGAGATCGCAAGGATGGTCAACAGCGGTCAACTCTGCCCCGTGGGTGCCGTCGAGGCCGCCTTGAGACGTATCGCGGCCATCGACCACGAACTACGGGCCTTCCGAGAGGTCTGGCCGGACCAGGCACGTCGTGCCGCGTACGAGCTACAGCGCATTGTCAGCACCGGCGTCAACCTGCCTCTCGCCGGAGTCCCGATCGGCATCAAGGCCACCGAAGGCATCGCCTCGCTACACGCCAAACGCCTCATCGCCGCCGGGTGTATCCCGATCGGCACCACGGCCGTCCCCCGCGGCACCGATTGGCAGACCTGGGGGCATACGGACCGCGGGCCCACCACCAACCCATGGCGAGTCGACCGCACCCCCGGTGGGTCATCCGCCGGCTCCGCAGCTGCAGTCGCCGCGGGTCTCGTACCGCTGGCTACTGGCAACGACGGTGCCGGATCTCTCCGGATTCCAGCTGCCTGGTGCGGCATTCTCGGCGTTAAGACCACCAATGGCCTGCTGCCCTCCGTGAACGCTCTCAACGCACCTGGTCCGCTGGCTCGCACTGTCGCTGACGCCACCAGCTACCTCGACGCCATCCTCGGCACACGACTTGCCGAACACCTCGCCGCCCCGCCACGAGGGCGACCAATCCAAGCAGTGTGGTCAGTCGACCTCGGCTACGCCGAGGTCGACCAGCAGATAGCAAGAATCGCCCATGCTGCCGCAAACCGACTTGCCCATGACGGCTTCCTCCAATGGGTCGAACATGACCTAATCCTGAACGACCCTGAACCCGTATGGAAGGAACTCAGAACACAAACATCGCCCGGTAAAACTCGCCCCAAAGAACTGCACATGCACAACAACCACCAGCTAGCCAAACTGTTCTCCGCTGCCGATATCCTGGTCACACCGACAACCCCCTACACCGCTCACGGTCATGCGGGACCAGGTAAGCGCCTAAATGTAGCTCTGACCTGGGCATTTAATGTCAGCGGCCATCCAGCAGCCAGCATCCCTGCCGGCTTCGCCCCTGACAACACGCCTGTGGGCTTCCAAATCGTCGCCCAACACAACCGCGAAGACCTACTTATACGAACGGCTGCAGCCTTACAACACGCCCAACCGTGGCCGAGTGCATACAAAGAAGACGCCAAATGAGCCCCCCCCCCAAAAGCCACCACGGCCGCCGGGCACGGAGGCATCAGGGGCAAGGTGACCCGGACCGCAGCGCCGGCCACGGCGCGAGGACCGGAAGCACCGCGGCAGCCAGGCCTATCGGCGGGGTTCGCCGGGGCTGGTGTCCAGGCCTGCCTGTTTTCTAAGACGGCTGATGTGTACGTAGGCCAGTTCCACGCTGGTGGGCATGACGCTGCGGGCGACGGCGAGACGTTCAGCCACTTCCATCAGGTCGACGGTGGTGTAGGGAAGGAAGACTTGGAGGATCGTGCCGTAGTAGAACAGGGCGACGCCGATCTCCATCGCGATGCGGTCATCGATGACCGCATCTTCGTGGGGGGGTAGTAGCTTGCGCGCCGCGATCAGCAGAGCCGTGGGGTCTCGTTGGGGCCAGTCGGGGTCGGCTAGGAGTTGTAGGTGACGGACGGCGGCGGCGCCGTTCAGTTCGGTGTGGACTCGGCTGATAAGTCCGGATTTGAGCCGTTGGATCTCTTGGTGCACGAGTTCGTGCGCCAGTGGTGTGAGGTGGTCCTCTTGCAGACTGCGTCGCGAGTCGATGAGGGCGCGCGCGGATCGGATGAGGTCTCGGGGGATGCCACCACTGAGGCAGTGGCACAACGCGATGAACGCGGTGGGGACGCCGACCAGTCTGCGGGCGAGCAGGTCCTCGGACTGGTCTATCTGTAGGACGGGAAGCCGGACGACTTCGTCGAAGGTGCTGTCGATGACTGGCCTGATTCCGATCATCCGTCGTTCGAACTGGGCCAGGGCGTCCTCGGATACGGTCAGTAGGTAGGTGCAGTGGTTGAGCCCAAAAATTCCTTTTATGTCGTTGATGAAGCGTTCGGCGGCTTCGGCGTCGGTAACCCGATCGAGTTCGTCGATGACGATGATGAGGTTTTTGTCAGTGCCGGCGTGGCGCCGCCACCAGGTGACGAACATGTTGGCGAACTGCTGGTATGACCTGACAAGGTCGGGCAGGGACGCCGCGTGTTCCAAGAGCTGTCGTGTGTGCTTGCGCCCCAGTTCAAACCCGATCTTTGCTTTCAGCCCAGCGCTGTGCTCGGTGGAGACGCTCTGAAGGAACCGGAGTTTCTGCTCGTCTTGCACGGCGCGTTGAAGGAGGTCGGCGGCTCCGGGTAGACCCTGAGGTGGTCGGAGTGCACCGATCGATATCGTGATGACGACTAGCGCAGCGATGAAGGCACCGGCCTGCCAAGAATTGATCGGTGGGTGGCTGTCGGTCAGGTGTTGCGGGAGTTCGGCAGCAGTGACTTCCCACTGGAGCGCGGCGAGGTACCCCGCTGTCAGCAGCCCGATGCCCTGGACCGCAGTGATCAGTCTGTTCATGGCACGTCGCCACCGACTGTCGCGCACGGCCGAAACCCGCTGGGTCACATGGACGCACAGTTGCCGATGCAGTGCTATCACGAAGTCCCGGGCCTCGTAGGTGGCGGGCGCTTCCAACGACAGGCAGCTGTCGCCTCGAGCGTCGGCGTCGGCTGCGATGGCGTGCAGCAAGGTGCTCTTCCCTGCACCTCGAGGACCGCTGACCGCTACCGCCGATACCCCTAGCTCCCGGATGAGGGTAGAGATCCGCTCTTGTTCGACGCGGTCAATGTAGTAGCCACTACCCGCACGGGCGCCCAACGCGGGAGCCTCGTCAAACAGAAGCACGTCCGGCGAGTGCCGCTCGGTCCAGATGTTTATCGCGATCCGCACATGCGGCAGCAGGCTGTCGCAGGCCTGCCGTAACGCAATCCGGTAGCGAAGGAAGGCGGCCCATGCCGTGATGCCAAGCCCGACGATCATCGAGCCCATCACGATCACCGTGGCGAGCATGACCGCAGCCATACCCGTCGTCCCCAACTGCGCTACAGCCTCTCGTGTCCGCTGTTGCAACTCGTTGGGCACAGGAGGAATGTTTTTCATAGTGATCATGGCAACGAGCAGGCCCAGGCTGTAGGCGACCAGCCGGGAGCGCCACATCTCTCGGAGCTTGACGTACTCGATGATGCCCACGTGCGCGCGCCGCGTCACGTGGCCCCACACAAACTCCCTAGCAGGGTGAACCGACAAAAAGTGAGCGAACTCCGTTCTGGACAGTGCGTTCCTAACCGCCTCTTCGGCAAACCGCTTCGCGCGCCCGGCGCGCCACTGCCGCCGTAGATCGACGGCCAAGTCCACCGCCGACATTGCGTTGACTGTCAGCCACTGCACTACCCGCACGGTCTCGGCGCCCACACGAGCACCCCACCGAGTCGACGCGGGGTGTGCCTCCGGCTTACGCGCTGACACGCCCTCACCCACGTCTTGCCCACGGTCGGACTTCTCCGCGGCAATGCCGCCACCGCGCTCACCCCTTCGTGACTGCGACACACTCCCTCAATACCGGAAACAACCTCACGCATGGGGCGGACGTCGTCTTGACGACAAGGCGCTTGAGAACCAGGGTTCGGGAAGTCACGCCAGGCCGAGGTGAAGCGATAACGCGCGGTGGCAGGTCGCCTCGGCAGGCCTGGCGTTCGCTACGCGACCCCGGTTACGTCGACTTTGACGACGGCTGATCCGCGCCGTCGTCGGGTCGCAGCGCCCGGTACAGCGTGGAGCGGCCCACATCCAGGTGCGCGGCGATCGCCGTGACGGACTCGCCACGGGCCTGCCGAGCGCGGGCGACGTCAAGCTGGTCGGCGGTGACGGCGACCGGTCGGCCGCCGCGGCGGCCCTGCGCGGCCGCGGCCCGCAACCCGTCGAGGGTGCGTTCACGGATCAGCTCGCGTTCCAGCTCGGCGGCCAGGGCGGCGACGGCGAACAGCAGCCGGTCGGCGATGGTGGCACCGTCGGGACGGTGCACGCCGGCGCACACCCCCGTCAGGATCTCCAACACGACGCCCCGGGCGTGCAGCTCATCCTCGATAAAGACCAACAACTCCTTCATCGACCGGGCGACCCGGTCCGGCTTGTAGATCACCAGGGTGTCGCCGGGCTGAAGCCGATCCAGGATGGCGCGTAACTTCGGCCGCGCGCCACGGGTACCCGCCGTCTCCACCACTACCTCGCGGCAGTGCGCGCCGGCCAAGGCGTCGAGCTGCGTCTGGTGGTCCTGCCCGCGGGTTGACACCCGCGCGTAGCCGACCCGGATCCGATTGTGTGGCTGCTGCCCGGCGCTGGCCGGTACCACGGTGGGGGCGCTCGTCATGGCGAGCATCGTCTCAGAAACGTCCCGCAACCTGGGTGACGACACACTGGTTTCGAGACGAGTTTCGGGACTCGGCGGCCTGCGGAAACGTCGGCGGCCACCATCGCGACGGACCCGTCCCGGAAACCCTCGTTTCCGGGACACCCCAACCCAACCAAGATCACCACTAACGTGACTCTCCCGAACGTTGGTCCGCACGAGCCCCCGTCACCGGAAAGATCACCGGACGCCCTATCTGAGACAACATCCGTCGCTGGTGGACGTGTTTCGCCGTCGCGGCTGGCGGGTGTCCGTTGGGGTTCCCCTAACGGACACCAGCTCAACGACCGTCGATCGCCCCGGGTGGCCCGTGAAGATCAACCATTTGGCCCCTGGTGTCGTCGTTCTTACCAACACCCCAGGGGCGATGAGGACCGGCGATCCCGGCACCGGTGTCACCGGCGTCCTGGGCGGGTTGCGATCCCTGGTAGGGGCGATGAGGACTCGC
>NZ_AXVR01000107.1 GCF_000484695.1 Salinispora cortesiana
CAGTGGGAGACCCAGGCCGCCGACCTCGTCGCCGAGCACTGGACCAGCTGACCCACCGCAGATAAGACCTAACCCACACAAGGGGGAAAGAAGCTGTTGGCCGGCACCCGAAACAGGGTGCCGGCCAACAGTCGTCTCCGGCGGGTTCTGACCTGATTCTGCCTCAGCGGCGCCGGTCAGCATCGGTTAGCGTTCCGGCATGCCCATCGCGGTTGTCACCGACTCCACCGCCTATCTTCCCCCTGGGCTGCTGGCCACTCACCAGCTAACGGTGGTGCCCTTGACCGTCGTGCTCAACGGCGTGGAGGGGCGGGAGGGGGTGGAGACCTTTCCCGCCGACGCTACCCAGGCCTTGAGCGCGCGGCGGGTATCAGTCAGTACCTCCCGGGTGGCCCCCGCGCAGTTTGTGCATACGTACCGCCGGCTTCTCGACGACGGCGCCGACGGCATCGTCTCGGTGCATCTGTCCGCGGGGCTCTCCGGCACTGTCGAGTCCGCGCGTCTGGCCGCCGCGGAGTTCGGCGACCGAGTGGCGGTGGTGGACAGCCGTTCCTGTGGCATGGGCATCGGATTTCCCGCGGTGGCCGCGGCCGAGGCCGCGGCAGCCGGTGCCGACCTGACCGCCGCTCACGCGGCCGCCCAGCGGGCCGTGGCGCGGACCACCATCTACTTCTACGTCGACACCTTGGAGTTCCTCCGTCGGGGCGGCCGGATCAACGCCGCCTCGGCGTTGCTCGGCACAGCGCTCTCGGTGAAGCCGATCATGCACATGCCGGATGGGGTGATCGTCCTCCGGGACCGGGTGCGTACCGCCAGCCGGGGCGTCGCCCGGCTGGTGGATCTCGCTGTCGAGGTCGCCGGGGACGCCGACGTTGACCTGGCTCTGCATCACCTCGCCGCGCCGCAGCGCGCCGAGGCACTCCAGGTGGCATTGGCCGCACGGTTTGGTGACCGCCTGCGGAGCACGTACGTCTCTGAGGCCGGTGCGGTGGTCGCCGCGCATGCGGGGCCCGGCCTGGCCTGCGTGGTCGTGCACCGCCGTTCGTCTGCCGACGGCTGACCCAGCTGCTGCCCACTCCGGCGGATTGGCTGTCGGAGGCGCGTTCGGTAGCACATCGCGACCATGGTCAGGGGACTGTCCACAGGCGCGCTCTCATCCACAGCGTTCCTCGTGCGGAGGGCACTCGTTCCGCCTGTCGGCCTAGCGTCGCGCCGTGTCATACGACGAGGAGAGGGCGGTCCGGGACCGCCTGCACCGAGTGCTGCTGACCGGGGATCTGTCCGGCTCCGGCCAACCGATGGCGGCGACCCCGGCGGTAGCCCCGGCGGTGGCGACGCGACCGGCGGCACCGGACGGGACGCGACGCACCCCGCAGGACGGGTCGGAGGCAGAGGCGGTGTCGTCCGCCCAACCGCACACAGAAACATCGAGCCGGGTCTTGTCGGGGCCGGGCGCTTTCGATCCGGGGCGACGTGGGGTGCGGGCATTAGCTCTCGTAGCTGTGCTGGTGGTGCTCGGGGCGGGCTTCTGGGCGTGGCGGTCCCGGCCTCAGGTCGAGCCGGTCGAGCCGGTCGCAGCGGTGACACCGGTCGCTCCGTCCGCCTCCGCTGACCCGATGGAGGCCGAGGGTGAGCTGGTGGTGGCGGTCGCCGGTAAGGTCCGCCGACCGGGACTTGTCCGGGTGCCGGCCGGTGCCCGGGTCGCCGACGCGGTGCAGGCGGCCGGTGGGGCGCTGCCCGGCGTCGATGTCGCCCTGTTCAATCCGGCCCGGAAGGTAGCCGATGGGGAACTCATTCTGATCGGTGTCACCGCGCCACCGGGGGTGGCCCCCGCCGGTGGGGAGGCGGGAGCGGTGCCCGGCGGCAAGGTCAACCTCAACACCGCCACCCTGGCGCAGCTCGACACGCTGCCCGGAGTCGGCCCGGTGCTCGCGCAGCGCATCCTCGACCACCGTCAAGAGCATGGCGGCTTCCGGTCGGTGAGCGACCTGCGCCAGGTTGGTGGCATCGGCGATACCCGGTACGAGCAGCTCAAGGACCTGGTGACGGTGTGAGAAGCCCCCGCGACGGGCAGCGCCCTGGGCTCGCTCGGCGGGCGCCTGCACCGAGCGCATCCGACCCGCCGGACCTACGGCTGGCGGGCTTGGCCATCGCCGCCTGGCTGGCCGCGTTGGCCGGCCTGTATCTGCCCGCCGGGGCATCGCTGCTCATCGCTGCGATCGCTGCTGTGGTGGCCGCCGCCGGGGCAGCCCACCTGGCTGGACTACTCGGCCGGCCACCTGCATCCGTCCGCCGGTACGGCTGGACGGCCATCGCCGTCCTGCTCTCGGGGTGGTGTGCGGAGCGAGCGTCACCGCCGCCCGGGTAGCCGTGCGGGACGCTACCCCGGTGCGTGCCCTCGTCGAGGAGCGGGCCACCGTCACCGTCGACCTGGTCGTCCGGGACGACCCCCGGCTGGTCCGGTCCGGTTCTGGGCGACCCGCCACGTTCTTGGTGGCAGCGGAGTCAACCCGCATCACCGGTCTCGATGGGGATCGGGTCGAGGCGCGGGTCCGGATGCTGGTCCTCGCCACCGACCCGGCCTGGCGAGCGCTGCTGCCGGGGCAGCGGCTGACCGCCGAGGGTCGGCTCGCTGCTCCGCGGGGCGGCGATCTGACCGCTGCGGTCCTGTGGTCAACCCGGGCCCCGGTCCCACACGGGTCGCCGCCGGGCTTGCAGCGTGCCGCCGGCACGCTCCGCGCCGGACTCCAAGAAGCCTGCGAGCCGCTACCGGACGAGCGGGGTGGCCTGCTGCCCGGCCTGGTGGTGGGCGACACGAGTCAGCTGCCCGACTCGGTGCGGGAGGACTTTCTCGACACTGGCATGACGCACTTAACGGCCGTATCTGGATCCAACGTAGCAATTGTCGTGGGTGCGGTGTTGCTGCTGGCTCGTTGGGGCCGGGCTGGTCCCTGGCTCGCGGCGGGGCTCTGTGTGGTTGCGTTGGTGGGATTTGTGATCCTGGTGCGTCCGTCGCCGAGTGTGGTGCGGGCGGCGGCGATGGGCGCGATCGGGTTGGCCGCGCTCGCCGTCGGTCGGCCGCGGGCGGCGTTGCCGGCCCTGGCTGCGGCGGTCACTGTGCTGGTGCTTGTCGATCCTGAGCTGGCGGGGGATTTCGGCTTCGCTCTCTCGGTGCTCGCTACCGGCGGATTGTTGTTGTTGGCGCCGCGGTGGCGGGACGCGTTACGTCGTCGTTGGGTGCCGGTGGGGGTCGCTGAGGCACTGGCGGTGCCGGCTGCCGCGCAGGTGGCCTGTGCGCCGGTTGTCGCGGGGATTTCGGGCACGGTCAGCCTGGTCGCGGTGCCGGCGAATCTGCTGGTGGCACCGGCTATCGCGCCGGCCACGGTGCTTGGTGTCGTGGCGGCGGTGCTGTCGCCGCTGTGGTCGACGGGTGCCGAGTTTCTGGCCTGGCTGGCCAGTTGGCCGGCGTGGTGGCTGGTCACTGTGGCGCACTACGGGGCGCGGGCGCCGGCGGGGGCGTTGCCCTGGCCGGCCGGGGTCGGGGGTGCGCTACTGCTGGCGGGGTTGACTCTGGCGTTGTTGGTGGCGGTCCGTCGCCGGGTGGTGCGGCGGCTGGTGGCGGTGACCGCGGTTGCGGCCGTGCTCGGTGCGTTGCCGGTGCGGTTGGTGGCTGCTGGTTGGCCGCCGGCGGGTTGGGTGGTTGTGGCGTGTGCGGTCGGTCAGGGTGATGCGCTGGTCCTGTCGGCCGGTCCGGGGCGGGGGGTGGTGGTGGACGCCGGGGCGGAGCCGGGGTTGGTGGATCGCTGCCTACGTCGGATCGGTGTCCGGGAGGTGCCACTGCTGGTGATCAGCCACTTCCACCACGATCATGTGGGTGGGGTGGCCGGTGTCTTCCGGGGGCGGCGAGTCACGGCCGTGCTCGCTCCGTCGTGGTCGGAGCCGGCGTTCGGCCGGGACTTGGTCCAGGTTGCGGCGGGTTCCACTGAGATGTTTTCCGCTCCAGCTGGTTGGGGCTACCGGGCTGGCGCGGTGGAGTTGACCCTGATCGGTCCACCGGCCCCGATGCGGGGCACCCGTTCAGATCCGAACAACAACTCGCTTGTCCTGCTGGCCACTGTCAACGGGGTGAGGATCCTGTTGACTGGAGATGCCGAGATCGAGGAGCAGCAGGCCCTGCTCGATCACACGCCGGACGGCGGCCTCCGCGCGCATGTGGTGAAGGTCGCCCATCACGGTTCGGCATATCAGGACCCGGCCTTTCTCGACGCGGTCCGTCCGCTGGTGGCGGTGGTCCCGGTCGGCCAGGAGAACACCTACGGGCACCCGGATGCGTCGGTGCTGGATCGTCTTGCCCGCGGCGGAGCCCGGATCCTCCGTACCGACCTTGATGGGGACGTTGCCGTGGTGACCGGGCCGTCCGGGTTAGCCGTCGTCACCCGCGGCGCCGAGGACCCGACCAGGCGCTAGCCACCTACGTCATCCTCCGGTCGACCTGGGCTCCGGTCCCGCCAGATATGGCAGCGCAGCCCACGGCCGGGGCGGGAACCCCGCCCCGGCCGTGAAACCATACCTAAGGGGCCGATATGCCGGCTACTGGCGCGCTGGCATCGTTCCACACAACCGCGTCCGGGTTGTCTAGCCAGATCCGGTGTTCCCCGGTGCTGGTGACGGTCAACCCGAGGCGGTCGCGCGATGGCGCCCCCATCTCGCGCCACCGGTCGTACACGGTTTCGACTTCGTTCCACAGCGCAGGCGGCCCGAACTGCTCCACCTGCCCTGCGATGTCGTCAACCACTGCCCAGGAGCCATCCGGGGCGAACAGCCACACCTGTTCGTTGCCGCCATCCGGAGTGAACCCGAGCCAGTTCACGTTTTGGACACGCAACGCCAGCCACAGCCCCGCATCAGGGTGATGCAGCACGGTGCTCGGACGGCGGTTTTGCCGGCTGGTTCCGGTCTGCTTGAGGGCCATAGATAGCGCCGTCGGCACTCGGTTGGCCGCACGGACCGGCATGAAGCTGCCCGCCTCGGCCAAGAAAAAGCCCTGTGCGCTGCCGCCGTTGACCTCCAACCGCACCAGCGGACCGCCGCCCAGGTCACGCCACAAGCTGACCACGATCAGCCCGCCGTCGCGGACCTGTGCGAGCCATGCGGGTGGTACCGCCGGCACGGACACCGTCGCGATTAGCCGATCATAGGGGCCGTTGTCCCGCCAGCCCCGTTCTCCGTCGGTCGTGACCACGCTCGGCCAGTCGCCGAGCGATGAGAGTCGTTGCCGGGCCAGCTTCGCGACCCCTGGGTCCACTTCGACGCTGGTGACATTCGGTGCCCCGACACGGTGTGCCAGCAACGCGGCGTTGTAGCCGGTCCCGGTGCCGATCTCCAATACCAGCTCCCCGCCGGACAGGCGCAGCGAGTCCAGCATCAACGCCATGAGTCCCGGCTGTGTTGAGCTGGACGTGGGGGTGCCGGAGAGCGTGCCGTCGTCCGGGTCCGGGCCGACCGCCCCGTCGAGTTGAGTTGTCAAGGTGGTGTTGGAGTACACCATGCGCCAGTAGGCAGGGTGGGTCGTGTCGATCGCCTGCCAACGTCCATCGGGCAGCGACAGGAAGAACGACGGTAGGAACACGTGACGCGGCACCGCGCCAAACGCTTTCTTCCACAGCGGGTCGGACAAGTAGCCATCGGCTTTTAGCCCGGCCAGAAACTGTGCGATGTAGTCGGACAGTTCTTCAGTCATGTGTGACGCCTTCCAGCGCATCTGCGATAGCAGCGGCAATCGGCAGTCCGGTTTGATCTTCTATCCAGGCCCATTGCCCGTTTGGGTTTGCCTCCAAAAATACGTGCTCTCCCTCGGGGGTTACGATGAAGTCCAGCGCCGCGAAACGCAGACGGCGCATCTTCAGGAAGCGGCGAACCTTGGCCGCTACGTCGTCCGGCAGCGTTTCGACGCTGTACCGTAGATTGCGGTAGTCCGCGCGCCAGTCGGCACGACCCTTATCCGTCCGTGCATCGATGCGCGCCGTGAATGGATGGTGAACCCGCGCTCATCGCGGGTTGGCCCTGATTCTTCGCGGGTCTGACGCCTGTCGATGATTGAGGGGCCGGCATTGTAGCTGGTGGATGTCTTGGGCTCGTCGGGTATGGCTGTG
>NZ_AXVR01000108.1 GCF_000484695.1 Salinispora cortesiana
CACGAGCGATTCGCACCACGTCATCACGGAACTCACGGGGGTAGGGCTTGGGCACAGCAACATCCTTCCAGCCCGCCACCAGGGCAAGCCATCTCGGATGTCACCCATCGGTGCAGCAGACCCAGCACTAGCAGCCTGATGATGACGGCTCTTCGAAGTTAAGCGGGGTTGAGGTGTCCGCGGTGTCCGCGGTGGCGGCGGGTGGTGGCGGTGCGGGTGCGTAGGCGCTGGTTTTCGGGGTTGCGGAAGCCGTAGGCGTCGCGGGCGACGGTCTTGATGACCCGGTTGGTTCCTTCGGAGCCGGCGTTGGTGATCCCGGTGGTCAGGAACGCGTGGATCTGCGGCCACCAGGTCTCGATGGTGGTGGCGAGTCGGTGGAGTTCGGGCAGGTCAGTGGCAGCGCAGCGGGTGTAGAAGCGGCGTAGCAGCCGGTGGACGTGTTCCCGGTCCGGGTGGGTGCGGGCGGTCGCGAGCAGGTCGAGGAGGTCTTCCTTGGCGTTCCACGCGGCGAGGATCGGGACGCCGATCGTGGCGGGCAGGGCGTCGAGGGTGTCGACCAGGCGGTCGACGTGTTTGCCGGGCATGCGAGCCGCCGAGCGGGTCAGTCGGTTGCGCATCCGCCATTGCGGGTCGGTGCCGCTGCCACGGCGTCCGCGCTGGGTCAGTGTCATGCGGCGGCGGACCTCGGTGACGGCCCGGTTGGCCAGTTGCACGATGTGGAAGTGGTCGACGACCAGCAGCGCGTGCGGCAGGACCTGCCGGATCGCGGCCTTGAACACGGTGCACATGTCGATCGCCACTGCTTGGATCTGCTCGCGCCAGGCGGGTGGGCGAGCGATCAGCCAGCCGGTGACAGCGGCGGTGGTGCGGCCTTCGACCTGGGCGAGTAGCCCTTGGCCGCCGGACAGATCGCAGAAGCCGACGTGCCACCGGTCCGCGGTCGTAGTCCACGAGGCGGCCTGCTCGTCCCAGGTCCAGCGGGGCTTGCCCCGGCGGACCTCGTCGATGCCAAGCACCGCGACCGGCTCGGGCTCGGCCGGCAACACCGCGGTGGCGTGGGTGGTGAACGCGGCCGCGACGATCGGCCAGGAGATGCCGTGGTCGCGGGCGGACTGCACGATCGTGCGCCCGCCGTCGGCGACCGCCGCCCCAGCCGCCTGCCGCAACCGGATGGTCAGCCGTGAACGGGCCGGCACCTGGGCGACCTGCTCGGTGAACGACCTGCGCGGACAGGCCGGCGTCGGGCAGTACCAGCGTCGTTTACGCCAGCGCAGCCTCACCGGCCGCCCAGCGACCGGCAGGTCCCGCGGCCGGGTCGTGGTCCACTGCTTCACCCGCGCTGCTCGCTGCCCGCACTGCGGGCAGCATCGTGCCTGCTCACAACCGGTGGACACATCCACCACGGGGACGCCCTCGACGTCCAGCTCGACCCGTTCCACTACCAGGCCGTCCAGACCCAGCAGCCGGGTCGTATCGTTGACCATGCTCGCAGCTCTTCACTTGTGATCATCCGATCTAGACACTCAGATGATCACCGATGAGCTGCGAGCCCTCTATATCCGGGTCGCCGTCAGCCGCGAACCCCGCTCAACTTCGAAGAGCCGTTAAGGTGCCGGGCGAAAGGGTTGAGCGCGGCGAAGTCGATGACGAAGCCGGGCTGCTCCACCTGCTCGGCCGCTAGGACAACCCCGATGGTGTAGGTGTGACCGTGCAGGCCCGGCGGGCAGTGCCGCTCGTCTGCGGCAGCCGGAACGGCGTGCGCGGCATCGAAGGTGAAGTTTTTGCCGATGCGATACATCACGTCACCCGGTCTCGGCCAGCGGCGTATCGGGTCGGGTCCGGCACCCCGGCATGATGAAACGCCTCGCGTCTCTCGGTGCAGGTTCCGCAGGTGCCGCAGTGTGTGCTCTGGCCGCGGTAGCAGGACCAGGTGTCGGCGAACGGCACCTGCAGCTGGGTGCCCAACGCGACAATCTGCGTCTTGGTCATCCGCACGAACGGCGCGCAGACGGTGATCGGCTCCGGTGTGAGTCCTTCCGTGGCGACGCGGACCATGCTTCGGTAGGCGTCCACGAACTCAGGCCGGCAGTCCGGGTAGATTGGGTGGTCGCCTGCATGGGCGCCGAAAGCGACCGTGCCCGCACCGGTCGACACGGCCAAGCCCACCGCCAGATCCAGCAGGATCGCGTTGCGGTTGGGCACTACGGTGACCTGCATCGAATCATCGGCATAGTGGCCGTCAGGAACCTGCACTTGCGCGTTGGTCAACGCGGAGGCCAGCAGTCGGCCAACGTCGGACAGGTCGATGACATGAGACGGTGCCCCGAGCCGATCGGCGGTGATGCCGGCGAAGCCGAGTTCCACCCGGTGCCGCTGGCCGTAGTCCACTGCCAACACAGTCAGTCGGGAGCCAAGGTGCGCTAGCCAGTGAGCCAAGACACTGCTGTCCAGCCCTCCGGAGCAGACCACCACGGCATGCGCAGGTATGTGCGGTAGGTCTGGGCCGGAGACTGGCAAGTCGGCGGTGATGCCGGCGGCATCACCCCCGGTCGGATCTGGCGTCCTTGTCATATGTCCTCCATACGGTGATTGGAGCCGAGGGCGTTTGTGTGGATCCAGGCCGCTGTCGCAGTCGACACTGCGCACGACGGTGTCCGCTCGCAGGCAACGGAGCACCTGATCGAGTAAGCCGTTCAGGCGTTCGACGGGTACGTGGCACGGTGGCGCGAGTTGACGGAGGGGGCGTGACAGTGCACCGGGTACCGGGCGACCACTTCGGCGTGATAAAACCGCCGCACGTCGCAGATCTGGGCGCCGCCCCCCGGTGCCGCACTTGGGGCAGCCGCCGTCCATCTGCCGGTGGGCGCTCAAGTCCCGCCACCATTGGTCGATGGTGGCGGCGGCCGGCTTCACCGCCGCCCTCGCGCCTGTTGCGGAGGCACCCAAGGGCCCTGCCCCGGTTTCCGAGGGCTGGTCATCGGAAAACAAGCCCGTTGCCTGGCCAGCCGGGTCATTAACGGCCGCGTGTCTAAAATGACCGTCGACTGATCAGCCAGCGGCGGCTGGAAGGCGCCAGCTCGCGCCCCGTAACAAGTGGCGGGACCGGTGGCGTCCAACGGTGCGGGGCGGCTGCGGCGAAATAGCCAGCGAATCATGGGTCTACTCCCCTCTGAGATCGGGCGAAGACGGCCCGCCGCAGCCGGGACACCACCCGCTCACCTTTTTGCCGAGCACGAAGCCCACGATCAGGGCTAAGGCCAGCAGCACGATGCCGCCAGCGACCTGTATGAACAGCACGATGGGCCCCCTCGGACGAAGGTTTAATCGGTCGATGTACGTCGATGCGTCGGTATCGCCGTGGTGGTGCTGGACATCGGTGCTACGCGCCGCCTCGAAGCAGACAGCAGGACTGGCGCCGTCGCGGCGCCACCTCAACACAGTTCGCGCCCAACCAGCGGACGGAACGTCGCTATGCCCGGCCTGGGCAGTCCGCCGGCCTGCCTGCGGATAGCAGCAGAGTCGGTGTTGCTCATCCAGAATCATCTGCGCATTGCACCGGTGGCTACCCGGTGCTATCGGGAGTTTCGGGGGCGTTGTTTCCCGTGTTGCGGGGAAGTTCCGTGGTCCGCATTGGATGCGTATCGTTTGGGCGGTGAACGTCAATGCGTCTCGCTGATCGTGGGTGGTGGAATGGCAGAGGGACGGTCGATGAGCGTGCGGCGGCAGCAGGCGCACTTGGCTGCGGAGTTGCGTTCGGCGGGCAAGACCTGGGTTGAGGCGGCCGAGGTCTTCCAGATGCGGTTCCGGCTCAATCCTCGTGTGGCGTTTCGGTCGGTGCGGGGATGGAGCCAGACGCAGGCAGCCGAGGAGTGGAACCGCCGTTGGCCGGACGAGCCCAAGACCTTCAAGTCCTTTTCGTACTGGGAGATCTGGCCGGGAAAGGGCGGATACTCACCGTCACACGACAACCTCGTGCGGCTTGCCGAGATCTACGAATGCAGCGTGGCCGATCTGCTGGCCGACCTGCCGAGCTTCCGTCACCTTGACTCGGCTGCCGGGGCGACTTTGGCAGTGCCTCGGGGTACGACCAGTACTCTTGCGGGTGAAATCATGGGGGTGGGCGAGGCGGAGACCCTGCTTCGCGACCTGCTCGGCCGGCGCCCGGGTTCGGGGGCGACTGTTTCGCCACAAGCGGTCGCCACTGGCCCGTACCGCCTGCCCGAGGAGGTCGACTTCGGAGAATTGGCGCAGGTCATCGTTATGTGGATACAACGGATACCGCATTACCCGGCCCGCAGGGACATGCTGGGCAAACTGTCTGCCGCGCTCGTTGCCGCGACGGCAGCGCCGCTGACGGAGCTGACGGGCTTGGCAGAGTCAGCCAGCGCCACCCCGGCACAGGATCTCGGCAGGTTCGACCCGGCCACACTGGCGCACTGCGAGGCCATGATGCCCAACCTTCGTAAGCAGGGCGACGTGCTCGGCGCGAGCGCGGCGCTGCCCAGCGCGTTGGCCTACCGACGCATCGCCGAGCAGCAAGCCAGGGCCGCCGCCAACGGCACGCAGCGTGACCGCGCGTTGGCCACGTACGCCGAGCTGACTCAGCTGACCGGCTGGCTGTGTTTCAACATGGGCGATTACGGCTCGGCGCAACGGTTCTACGACGATGCGCGGGCCGCCGCGCACGAGGCGCGCGCCGTGGAGCTGGTGACCTACATCCTGTGCACGATGAGCCACCTGGCCACGTGGCAGGGCAAGCCTCGCGTCGGTATCGACCATGCTGTCGCCGCCGCTGCGTGGGCCGATCAAAGCGGCAGCCCGTACGCTCGCGCCTACGCCGCAGACGTGGCCGTGCGGGCACTGACTGCGGACGGCCAAGCGGATCGGTCGAGAGACGCCCTCGACCGGGAGTACGCCGCTCTGCAAACGGCGTTGACCGACCAAGGCCCGCGCCAGTCGTGGTGGTACTTCTACGACGAGTCGTTCTTCTGGAGTACCAGCGCACAGAACGCGTTGAAGTTCCATGATGCCGGCCAGGTGCTCGTGGCGGCCGACAAGGCTCTGAGGCTCAGCGACCAGGGCAACCTGCACGAACGGTCGTTCCGGCTGTTGTTTCGTGCGGAGGCGTTCGGCCGGCAGCAAAACCTCGGCCTGGCCTGCCAGACCATCACCGAGGTCGTGGAGCTGACGTCAGTGAACTCGACGCGCCGGATCGAGCAGCGGGTGCAGGAGCTGCGCCGCAGCCTCGACCCGTGGAAGCGGACGCGGGCGGTGCGGGAGCTCGATCAGGCGATCCGCGCCCACCGGTCAGCCCCGGTCGGCTAGCGGAAGCGGGCGCACGAACATGGCGTACTCGCGGTAGTAGGCACCGGGCCGTCCGGGGATGGTGCCCACACGCTGCCAGCCCCACCCCGCATAGAGTGCGTGGGTAGCGGTCGCGGCCGGGTTGGCCGTCAGCGTGGCACGTTCCTCGCGACGGCCGGCGAGGAACGTGTCGTGCAGGCCCCGCCCGATTCCCTTGCCCTGCCACGCTTTGCGTACCTCGATCTCGGCCAGGACTACGGTTCGCTCACCACCACGTTCGTCGGTGAACCCCGGCTCCGGAGCCGGGTCGAGCCCGGCGAACCAGTCGCGCTCCTGCCGCAGGCTGTAGCCGAAGACGAACCCGACCACGTCACCAACTCGAGCCGTGACCAACTCGAAGTTGCGGGCACCCAGCGCACCCGTGGCCCGGTCGCGGAAGGCATCGGCCTTGACGTTGGTGTCCTCGCCGGAAACTTCGCCGTAGGCGTCGGCGTAGACCTCGCACAACTGATCCATTAAGAGGGCGGCGGCACCTGCGTTGAGGCGCGAGTAAGTCACGTCGGTCACGCCATGCACCATACGTGCGATCGGCCGACCGCCATTCCCCGTGGCGCAGGGAAGCACCCTCAGTAGGGCATTTTCGCAGGGCCCCGGAGTAGCCCGCGAATGTCCTGTTTGGTCTGATCTTGTTCTGGGGGCTGTGCCCGGGTAAGGAGCGAGCACAACACCTGTGGATCATGAAGTTGTCTACGCTT
>NZ_AXVR01000109.1 GCF_000484695.1 Salinispora cortesiana
GCCGTCGATGTCGGTGGTGAGCAGGTAGGTGCAGTCTTTGGCGAGGTTGAGCACAGCGCCGCCGCGGGCGTTGGCGAGGGTGATGGCGGCGATGAGGGCGTCGGCGTCGCAGGGGACGGGGGTGCCTTCGGGTGTCTTCTCCTTCTTCCCGTTGTTGTCGTTCTTGCCTTCGTCGTGCTGGCGGTCGACGGAGGTGAGGGTGGGTCCGACGGCGCCGGCGGCGGGGGTGGTGGCGAGGCCGACGGTGGTGGTGAGGGCGAGGCCGGTCATTCCGGCCAGTCCAGCAGACCACCATCGTGACCTGGTCCGGCGTGCGCCGGGGTGGCCTGATTCGGGCTTGCGGTGTGGGTTGGTCATCGTGGTGTCGTTGTCCTTCCCCGTCGTGGTCGAGGCGTCAGCTGAGGCCGGTGGTGGCTGCCCTCGGCTTCCAGGTGGCGGCAGTACCCACGTCGAGCAAAAAGGACAACATGGCTTTATCAGACATGAACGCGAAGAACGTACTCGAATGAGACTCTAGGGTCGATGCGCTCCCCGCCAGCCGCTGCCCGACGTGAAGGAGTCGCGTGTTCGTTGGTTGTTCGGAGTCATCGATCGCTCTGACGCTGTCCTGGGCGGTCCGGTGACCCCACTTTGGTAAGGGGCGCCCCTGACTTACGCCTGTGGGCCAACGGTTGCCGGCGCCTACGGTGGGAACGAACACCGCGAACGGGGCGGTGGTGCCGGATCGGGGGATGGGGAATGCGGGACAAGATCAAAGATGTTCCGGACATCGCTGGCGAGTGGTACCGCGCCATCGTCGAGTGGGCCGCCACCACCCCCGGCGTCGCCCAGGGGTCATGGCTTCGTCGGCGTGCACTATCCGCACGACGTGGCGGCCGGGTTCCTGATCGGTGCGGCGGTAACCCTGATCGTGGCGGCGCTGCTGGCCCGTCCAGCAACCAGGGCTCGGATGACGTTCAGCAACAAGCGCGGTCGATGCCCCTGCGTACCCGCGCGGAGCGGTCGACGAGCTCGCGTAGGACGGCCAGGTCCACGTCGTCGAGGCGTTTCAGGTAGAGGCAGCTCTTGCCGGTCTTGTGCGGGCCGAGCCGTGCCAGCGTCGATGCGTGTCGTTCTTCGAAGCCACCGATGAGGTAGACGACGAGGTGCTGCTTGCGTGGTGAGAAGCAGGCGAGAGCGCTGTCGCCGGTACCGCCGCTGGCGCATCGGTAGTGGTAGCGACCGAAGCCGACAATGCTCGGTCCCCACATCGCCGGCTCCTCCCCGGTGACCTCGCGCATGAGCGCGATGAGTCGGCGTGCGTCACCCTGCCGGTGTTCGTTCGGCAGGGTGGCGAGGAACTCGTCAACAGGCTGTCCGGTCGGCGCTGTCATTCCCGCATCGTAGGCACTCCGTCTATCCCGCGCCCGCGTCGAGCGCTACCGGCCCCCGAGCGTCACCGGCCCCCGGGCGTCACCGGCTCGGAGCGTCAAAAGGCCCGGAGTGTGAGAGGGCCCGACGCTCAAAGGGCCTCGCGCGTCACGTGGAGTGTCATTGGCCGGGAGTGATGTAGCGGTGTTCGTAGGCGGCGATGACGGCCTGGGCCCGGTCCCGTGCGCCGAGTTTGGCGAAGAGCCGGTTGATGTGGGTCTTGACGGTGTGGTCGGTGATGGTGAGGCGCTCGGCGATCTCGTCGTTGGAGTGGCCCCGCGCGACGAGGAGCAGAACCTCGGTTTCGCGTACGGTCAGGTTCGGGGCCTCGGGTCGGGGAGGGGGAGCGGGGCGTTCGTGGCGGAAGCGGGTGATGAGCCGCTGAGTGATCTCGGGGGCGAGCATGGCTTTGCCGGCGGCCACCACCCGTATGGCGTGTAGCAGTTCGGGGAAGGTGGCGTCCTTGAGCAGAAAGCCGCTGGCTCCGACGGCGAGGGCGTCGTAGACGTATTCGTCCAGGCCGAATGTGGTCAGGATGAGCACGCGGGTGGCGGTGTCGGGGTCGGCGAAGAGCGCCCGGGTGGCGGCTATCCCATCGGTGCGTGCATCCGGATGTCGAGCAGGGCGATGTCGGGGCGGTGTTCGCGGACCAGCCGGATAGCGTCCTGGCCGCCTGCGCCCTCCGCGACGACGTTGAAGCCACCGCACCGGACGCGTCACCGTCGGGTTTGATCGGGGCACCGGCGGCACACCCCAGATTGACACCGAAGATCGCACTCTGGAGTGACGATCCGGGCTCGTGGCCTTCCGAGACTGGCTGTACTCCGATGTGGAAGGCGCAGTGAATGACCAGAACTTCGTTACTACCGCACCCGCTTCCCGTGCCCGTGGCTCGGCGGCGGCCACTCGGTCGGGCCGGACCCGGGCCGTGGCCGCTGCTGTGGGCGGGGTGCGCGGTTGCGGCGCTGCTCCTGGCCGTGGTCACCGACGAGGGGCCGCACCGGGTCTGGGGACTCTGCGCGACCATCGGCTACGTCGGGGCCGGGGCCATGGCCGCCGGCGCGTCGAGTGGGCTGCGCCAGGTTGCGCCTTTCGTCGCGGCGGTCGGTGCAGCCGTCGTACCCATGGTGTGGCTGGTCGCGCACCGGCAGGGGCAGCTGGAGGTCGACGTCGTGCACCACTCCGGTGTGCTGCTGCTGCACACCGGCAGCCCGTACCTGCCCGAGCCATCCCAGCTTGAGGACTACAACCCGTACCTGCCGGCGATGGCGTTGTTCGGGCTGCCGTACGCCCTGTTTGGCGACAGTCCGTTGACCGATGCCCGCTGGGGGTTCGCCCTGGTCTTCGGGCTCGCCCTGGTGGTGGCTGCCCGGATCGCCATCAGTCACTGTGCACCCCGGGCCCTCGCACTCCTGGCCGCATTTTCACTGTTGGCCCTGCCGCTGGCCACCGGGGGCATCGACCTGCTGGTCACGGCGCTGATGTGCCTCGCCCTCGCGACCGCCGCCGTGGGCCGTCCCGCGGACGCTGCTCGCCGCCGCCGACCGGCTCGCCTTCGCCCTAGCGGTGGCCATCTGCCTGGTGCCTGCCACCCGGTTCGGCTACCTCCTGATGCCGTTGGCCATCGCTGCGTGGTTCCGTCTGCATCCCGACTCTGTGCGGGTGCGCGGCAGCGCCGTCTCCGGACTAAGTGCTTTTGCCCGGATTGAGTAGTTTCTTCGGAATTGTAGCTATGTGGGGTCGGTGTCGGTTTGGCGTGCGGGTGGCTGCTACCGCCGGCCTGGTAGCCGAGGAACACCCGGGCCTTCGGGCTCCTCGTCGTTCACGGGGAAGGCGTCAACACCGCGATGAACCATCAGCGCCACACGACCGAGGCCAACTCGGAGCATCCCAACGAAGGTCGGGCGAGGTCACGGTGGTGGGCTGCCGGGCTGGCCGGAGCGGCCGGCCTGGCACTTACCGCCGCCGTCACCACCGGCATCACCATCCCCGGCGTGGATGCTGTCGGACGCGCCGTCGCCGATGACCAGCTTGGAAAGGCGAAGGGTACGCCGGCGCCCTGTGACACGGATCGGCTGATTGCCGAGATCACCCGAGCCAACGCCCAGGGTGGTGCCGTGCTCGACCTCGCCGCGGGCTGTACCTACCTGCTCACCGCTGACCTTGACGGTGCCGGTCTGCCCGCGATCACCACTCCGATCACCCTCAACGGCGGTAAGAGCACCACCCTCAAGCGCTCCGCCGCAGCCGAGGAGTTCAGAATCCTGACCGTCGAGGCCAACGGGCGGCTCGCCCTGAATCACCTCACTGTCACCGGTGGGAAGATATCCGGCGACACTGACGGCGGCGGGATTCTCATCAACCCAGGTGGTGGTGCCACAATCAAGAAGAGCAAGATCGTCGAAAATGTATCCAGTGAGGGGGATGCCGGCGGGATTGGGAATATCGGTGGCGCTCTCCACATCGAACACTCGGTCGTCAGTAGGAACACCGCGGCCAACATCGGTGGCGGGATCTTCAGTATCGGCGCGACCCTCATCGACAAGTCGCGGTTCGACGCGAACACTGCGCTGACCGGTGGCGCTCTGACCATCAGCGGCCGCCTGACGGTCACCCGGAGCGAGCTGGTGGGTCACCAGGCTGCCGAGGGCGGAGCTGTCTTCTTCTTTGGTGGGACGACCGGCACCATCGCTGACACGCGCTTTGCGAAGAACACGACAACGGGCGCGGGGGGCTCCGCCATCGCCGGTGCGCCGCTCCAGCTCACGGTCTCCCGAGTCACCGTCGCCAACAACACCGCCACCGGCGGCGGCCAGGGCGCGATCTTTCTGCAAGGTGGAGCCGCGCTCATCGAAGACAGTGTCATCAAGAACAATGTTGGAGTAGACGGTGGCGGCCTTTACAATCTCGGCACGCTGACGCTACTGCGTACCAAGGTCACCGGCAATCAGGCCACCGAGTCCGGCGGCGGAATCTACAATTCGGCAACCGGCACGCTCACCCTGCTGCGTACGAAGGTGGTCGAGAACGCCGCCGGCACCGACGGCGGCGGCATCTTCAACGAGGTGGGCGGCACGGTCGATCTCTCCACCGCTACCGGCACCACAGTGGCCAGGAACCGACCAAACAATTGCGTGAACGTTCCAACGTGCCTGGACTAACCGGCTGGCCGATGGACCGCTAGGCTCCGGAGATGACTGACCTACCGCTCGTCGCGGCTTCCTTCGCGGTACCGGACGTGTTTGTTTCCCAGGGGCTGCGGCTCGAGTTGCTTGGGCCGCAGCACAACGAGGCGGATCACGCTGCCTGGATGTCGAGCATCGCGCACATCCGGTCCACGCCGGGATTCGACCAGGGCTGGCCGCCGGTGGCCGGGATGACACTCGCCGAGAACCGCGAGGACCTGGCGGGGCATGCGCAGCGGTCGCGCCAGCGGGTGGACTTCGCCTACTCGGTCATCGAGATCGCCACCGGGGACGTGGTCGGCTGCGTGTATTTCGAGCCATCGCCGGCGGGGAAGCAGGAGGTGGCGGCCTCGTCGTGGGTGTCCGCCGCGCGAGCGGAGCTGGATGGTCCGCTGACCGAGATCGTGGGGGCGTGGCTGCGAGCGGTGTGGCCGTTCGCGGTCGTCCACTACCGCCATGGTGAGGTGCCGGTGACGATTCGTCGAAGCCCCGGACAGCCGGTGGGGTAGGGACTTACGGCCGGTGGCGCCATTCGTCGGCCAGCAGGGCGTACGTGTACCCGTCCACCCAGCCCAACTCGGCATGCCAGGAGTCGCCGACGCCATGCTGCTCCCGCCGCATGCCGAGCTTTTCGAGGAGCCGGACCGAGGGGAGGTTGTCCGCGTAGCAGCCCGCAGTGATCCGGCGTACGCCCAACCGGTCGAACGCGTGGGCGAGCATCGCGCTGACCGCCTCGGTCGCGTAGCCGTGGCCACCGTACTTCGGGTCGAAGATGTAGCCGATCTCGGCTTCTGTCCCCGGCGGCGTGCCGGGCTGCCCCATGCCGTCCCGCACATTGAGCGAGACGGTTCCGATGACGACGCCGTCGAGGGTCACCGCCACGCCGTGGTTGTTGGGGTCTTCTGCGCAGCGTCGCCAGGCCGCCCGGAAAGCGACAGGGTCAACCTCGGTACGCAGCAGCCACCGGCTGACCTCCGACAGGTTGCGGTACTCCAGGATGCGGTCGATGTCCTCGTCGCGCACCGGCCGAAGTGTGAGGCGTTCGGTGCGGAGGTTCGTGCTTGCCACAGGGCAAGACAGTAGCGAACGAAGCGTCACTGAAGCACCCGTGACTACGTCCCCCTGGCCCAGAGCGTCCCGCCCCACCCCCCGAGAGTCGGGTCATACGGAAGGTGGGTCCGTGGCGCGGTGGCACCGGTCCGGTCCGGGCTGTGAGCCGCATCCGCAAATAATCAAGCGGATTTGACCCCTCTAGGGATCTTTTTCGCGTTCATGTCCTTTTGAGTCTCCTGTCGGTTTAGGTTGCGGGGTGGCTGCTACCGCCGTTTGGTAGCCGAGGGCGGCCCCCGCGAGTGCGGGTGGTGGGTCCTTGTCGCTTACGGGGG
>NZ_AXVR01000110.1 GCF_000484695.1 Salinispora cortesiana
CCCCGCCGCAACCCTGGCACTACATGGCATCCCATGACCAACCAGACAATCAAGGACTACTCCGGGGCCCTGAATCAGGGGCGGCCAGTTGAGCGGTACACGAGCCGGTGCCCCTGCCCTCGACTGCTCGGCATCGGTGGCGGGGGCACCGGATGACTTCACGGTCCTCGGTGCCCATGTCCGGCGGTGACCCGTTCCGGCGGTGCCCATGTCCGGCGGTGACCTGTTCCGGGGCGGACATCGACGAAGTGGGCATCGGTCAGCGGGGCGAATCTACGGCACGGGTCGCCGAGCGATCCTCGACCAGCTCATCGCACCGGCGCGAGCAGCTGGCCGGCCTCTAGGGCCGCCTCGGTGCCGGTCCAGTGCTTCCGGAACATCCGGTCGTGCGAGACCACCACCACGGCGCCCGGGTACTCGGCCAGCGCCCGCTCCAACTGTTCGACCAGCGCCAACGACAGGTGGTTGGTGGGCTCATCGAGTAGCAGCAGGTCGGCTTCGCCGACCAGCAGGCGGGCCAGTACCAGGCGGCGCCGCTGCCCGACGGACAGCGCGTTGACCGGCTTACCGAAGTCACCGGTGCGGAACAGGCCCAGCGATTCCAGCTGCTCGCCGTGCTCCTCAAGGGTGCCTGGGCGGCCGGACGCAAACGCCGATAGCAGGCTGTGCGCCGGGGCGCCGATCTTGCTCTCCTGCGGCAGGTATCCGAGACGCCCCCGGCGCTCCACCGTCCCCTCATCCGGGGGGAGCACACCGGCCAACACGTCGAGCAGAGTCGACTTGCCAGCCCCGTTCGGCCCGGTAACCAGCATCCGCTCACCCGCGGTTACGGTCAGCTCAGGCGCCCACAGCCGGCCCCCGACCCGCACGCGGTGCGCTGAGCACGGTGCCCTCCCGGATCGCCGCATCCAGCGGCGCGTTTAGGCGCAACGGGTCCGGCGGCCGGGACACCGGCTCGGCGTGCAACCGGTCGAGCCGTTCGGCCGAGTTGCGCACCCGAGTGGAAATCGACGCCTGGACTCGGTGGCCGTCGCTGTTGTATTTGCACTTGTTGTTGTCCTTGATGGGGCGGCCCGGCGCCACTTGGTACGCCGTCGTCGCGCCCCACTCAGTCCAGTGCTTGATCTCGGCGGTCCACTCCGCGTATGCCTGCTCCCACCGCCGCCGCGCCGCCCGGTTCTCGGCGAGGTAGCCGGCATAGCCGTTGCCGTAGCGCACCACGGCGGCCCGATCCCCGTCGACCTCCAGGATCGTAGTGGCCACCCGCCGTAGCAGCAGCCGGTCGTGGGTCACCACCACAAGCGTTCCCCGGTGCCGGTGCAGCCGGTCCTCCAGCCAGGCCAGAGCCGCCTCGTCGAGATGGTTGGTGGGCTCGTCGAGTAGGAGTAGCTCCGGTTCGGCCGACAGCACACCGGCCAGCGCGAGCCGCGCCCGCTGCCCACCGGAGAGCGTGCCGAGCGTGCGATCCGGTGCCAGCTCGCCGATCCCCAGGGTGGACATCGCTGCCCGCACCCGCGCGTCGGCCGATATCCGTCGCGCAGTTCAAAAGCGGTCAACATTTCTCCGTACGCGTTGAGTAGCCCCGCCTCGCCGGTGCCCAGCACCTGCTCCGCCTCGATGACCCGGCGCTGGAGGTCGCGCAGGTCGGAGAGCGCCGCGTCGATCGCGGCCCCGACCGTGGCCGTGTCCGGCAGCTCGAGGACCTGGCCGAGATAGCCGATCCCGCCGTCGGCGGTGGCCACGACCTCGCCCTCGTCCGGAAGCTCCTGTCCGGCAAGCAGCCGCAGGAGGGTGGACTTTCCGGCGCCGTTCTCACCGACCACGGCGGCCCGTTCTCCGTCGCGGACCGTGCCGGTCACCGCGTTCAGCACCTGACCGTGGGCGTACGCCTTGCTCACCGCGTGCAGGGTGAGTTGGGTAGACATGAGACTCCTCGTGATCAATCCCAGACGCGGCCGTCGATAGAAGCCAATTCGGGACCCTGCCAGCCACGACGCCGCCAATGGGCGTGGGAGGCGCTAGCCGATCCGGTACCAGCCGCCGTGCCGGGTCGTACCCAATTGGTGTTGTCCTTAATCGACCGGCGTGGTTGACGGCGTGCGCGGTTGGACACGCGGACGCCATTCGCCGAATAGAAAAGTGAGGAACTGCCCGCCGGTGCTTAACTGGCACCAAAAGTGGGGCTGCGGTAGCGGGCTGGGTGCGTGTCAGTAGATCACCCAGCCATATTTACACGAACCTGACGCCCCGACAAACTGTTTGCTCTCGCCTCGTTCGGCCGCTACGCACGCGCGCTGGGCGCCCGGATACGGATCATCTTGACTACGGCAGTGACCTTCGGCAGATCGCCTGATCTCCGCGAGCCTCAGTCGACATCGTTACGATGGGGCCAGTCGTTCAAGCGAGCGGCAGCCTCCGCCACATCGTGCCCATGACCCGGGCATCGACCGAGTGCTCGTATTCATACCAAACGTGGAGGTTGGTGGCACCCGGGCTGCTAGCGTTCGGCGCCATGTGGACCGAGGAGATCGTGACCGAGCGGCCAGCCTGGCGGCACATCCCATCCGGCGTGGTCTTTCGGGAGGTGCCAGGCGGGACTTTCCGCATGGGTCTGTCCGAGGCGGAACTGGCGGCGGTACGCGCGATCGAACGCAGTGGGGGAGCCGAGGACACTCTTGAGCCGTTCTTCGCCGGTGCCGGGGACGCCCAGCCGATACGAGAGGTGCGGGTCGAACCGTTTCTGCTCGCCCGGCACCCCTTGACCGTCGCGCAGGTCCGGCACTGGTTGCCCGAGTACGAGGACGACTACGCCGACGCGGACTCCGGCACCGCCCGGCTCAAGGATGACCTGGACGACCTGCTCGAGGCGATGCCGTTCCGGCTGCCCAGCGAGGCTGAGTGGGAGTACGCAGCCCGAGCCGGCACCACCACCTTGACCTTCCGCGGCGACGGAAAACCCGGCGAGGACCAACTACTCGACGACTTCGGCGATGGGCAGCGGACAGCTGCCGCTGAAAACGCGTTCGGGCTGGCTGCCCTGGGCTCGGCGAACGAAATCTGCGCCGATATGTGGATTCCCGGTTTTGTGGGCGCCCCGGCGGATGCCCGCCCACGCATCGGTGACGGTCCCCGGACGGTACGCGGCGGTGCCGCCGACTGCTACCCGTGGCAGGGTTGTGGCGAATGGCTGCTGCGGCTCGCCGCCACCCGGCACGAGCACGCTCAGTTCACCGCAGTCCGCCCGGTAGCACCACTGCCACCCCAAGATTAGCCGGCTCACCAGGACCCCGGCCGCCTCGGGGAACCCAATGTCGTCCTAGCCGCGGACCAAGGCATCCCACAGGTGGCCCATCCGCGAGGACGTGATCTGAAGTGGCCTGCCGGCCAGCGGACTGTCGCTAAGTCTCAGGTCCAGTTCGCTCTGCCCGGCGGCCATGGCCGCGCCACCCGTGGTGTCCCTCGGCGGAGGGCGTGGTCCTCTACATCATTCGTAGTGGTAGCGGCACTGCGCGATCTGCACTGTGTCGTCCACGATCCGGTATACGAGGCGGTGTTCCTGGTCGATGCGTCTCGACCAGAATCCGGCCCAGTTTCCGCGGAGCTGCTCCGGTTTGCCGATGCCTTGGTAGCCGTTGCGTCGGATGTCCTCGATCAAGGCGTTTACTCGTTTGAGCATCTGGCGATCTCGTTGCCAGGTCAGATAGTCTTCCCAGCCTCGGCTGGCGAACTGGACCTTCACGCTGCCGATGCATCGCCTGAACGGGCGTCGGGGTCGATCAGGTCGTGCGTCTCCCCACCCCCGTTACGCAGCTCCTCGACGGCTTCATTTAGGCGGCGCGCGTTGGCGGGGCTAGCCATTAGGTAGGCCGTCTCCTTCAACGACTCGTACTCGCGCAGCGAGATGATGACCGCGGCCTCCCGGCCGGAGCGGGTGACCACCACTTCCTCGGCGTCGTCCACGACATGGTCGAGCATCTTGGCCAGGTTCTGGCGGACTTCTGAGTAGGGAACGGTGCGCATGCTGCTGCCTCCCAAACATTACGTACAATAAATTGTACAAGCTTGCCGGTGCTGCTCGTTAGATGCGCCGACGTCTGGCCTTGAACTGGCGATCAGACACAGGAGCGGCGCGGGCGTAGCGGGAGCGGATCACCGATGATCGGCGATCTCCATGGCGAGTTCCGCATCGTCGCGCCGCCGCCGTGACGGGTTCGCCGCCTGGGATCGCCAGCCGTAATAGGTCGACACGGCGACGTTGAGGACCCGGAGACGCTGATCGCCCGCCTCGGGATCTGACTGTGCCGAAGGAACCCCGCGCGCCTGTCTGATCTGCCGCACCCCGTCATGTTCGACGAGGCAGACCCGCTCCTGCGGCGACAGCGGGCGCACGCCCTGGCCTTCCCCAATGTGGCCGAGAAGATCTCCCACGGCCAGCCCGCCTTCTGACGATGGCGGGGCCGCTCGCCGGTTACCGGCCGGGGCGGCCTCGGTGTCCCGACCGTACGGGTCGGCCGCTGTGCCTGGCGCTACCCCGCCGGCCGTCCCCCGCCGGGCGCGGCGAGCGGCTCCGTGCGGGGAGGTTCCAGGAGGACCGTTCGTACAGGGCGATCCCGGCGCAGACCGAGACGTTCAGCGACTCTGCGTCCGGATTGAGTGGGATCGACACGGTGCTGCTGGCGATGCTCTCGAATGACCGCGACGTGCCCGTCTTCTCGGCCCCGAGCAGGAGGGCGAGCGGCTCGTCGGCGTCGCGCAGATCGCTGACCGCCAGATCGCCGTCCGTGTCGAAGGCGATCAGCGGGACTCTGCTGTGCTGGAAGTGGTCGATCGCCTCGGCCCGGGAAGCGAGCACGATCGGCAGTGAGAAGACGTAGCCTCGGCTGGCCCGGATGAGGCGTCGGTCAGCGACGGTGGCCAGGTCGCTGTCCACGAGCACGATGCCGGCGGCGCCGAGCGCGAAGGAGGTACGCACGATGGCGCCGATGTTGCCGACGATCTTCACGCCGTCCAGGACGATGATGTCACCGGTCGTACGGGACAGGTCGTTGAAGCCCCATGGCCGCGGCGTGCGTGCCACACCGAACACCTTGGGCTTCTTGTCAGCCTTGAACAGGCTGCTCATGACCGGGACCGCCACCAGGCGAACGGGAATGTTCCGCTGCTGGCATGCGGCGAGCACCTCGTCGGGGAAGGGGCTGCTCTCGACTCCGTAGACCTCGACGAAGTCTAGCCCCGCGCGGATGCACTCCACGAGCGGCTCGGCATCCTCGATGAGAACGGTGCGGACGGCGGATCGCGAATGCTTGACGACATCGCTGATCCGCTGCACGGCCGGATCTGACCGTTCGGTGATGACATCGAGGCTTACCACGGGCGCGACCCTAGCACAAGCCCCTTTCGCTTCCTCAATCTGACTCGAGCCGGGTGAACCAGTCGTCGATCGAGCGCCGGTACCCGTCGGGCATGGGCAGGTCCACGATCTCGTCGGCGCCGAACAGACGGCCTTCTTTGTGTTCGGAGCTCACTGCGATCGGCGAGTCGTCGTCGGCGAAGCAGCCGTAGGTCACGATCAGCACGTTGACGCCGTCGCGGATCTGGTACTGCCAGGAGTCGAGGATCGGGCCGATCCGCACCGTCCAGCCGGTCTCTTCGCTGATCTCCCGACCGACGCAGACGGCCGGGTCCTCGCCGAGTTCGAGCTTGCCGCCGGGCACGGCCCCGGCGTTGTTCTTTTACGTCCGCTTTGATCATGGTTTGTTAGATGCCGTAGACGGCGAAGGTGTCGGTGCGGTCGTGTAGGTCG
>NZ_AXVR01000111.1 GCF_000484695.1 Salinispora cortesiana
AGCGGATGCCGCAACCCCCGTAGCCGACGCGGGTCCGGCACCTGCCGCAACCGCCGCATCAGCGACGACACCGCCGACAACGGATCGACACCGTCCGGGGCCGCAGCGAGTTCAGCCTCCCACAACGCCAGATCAGCGAGGTGGTCAACAACAGGGTCGATCAGAGAAGATGACAACACGAGCGCGACTCCCGAAACGATCTTAAGGCGTAGACACCCGAAAGATCATCAGAGTCGCGCTCGTCCCACAACTCCCGCCCGACCGGTCATCAACACGGACAGAACACCTCAAGCCGGAACAACGCCGGGGCCGTGGCCCCACAGGCGGCGCCACAGTTGTGGCGGGTGCCCTCGCATCAGCTTGAGGTTGCGCGGGGCTTGAACGTCCATTGCGCTCGGTGGAATGCTCATCACCATGGTGGATCTGGACAACCAACTGGGGTACTGGAACTCCACGGGGACGTCGAAGACCTTCGGGCACCCGGTTGAGCCTTCATGGCTGGAGGGCGTCGATCGCCAGGCGCACATCCTCGACTACGGGTGCGGATATGGACGGCTGACGGGTCAGCTCACCGAGTGGGGTTTCGACAATGTCGAGGGGGTGGATGTCGCTCCCAGTCTCGTCGCCCGCGCACGTGCGCAGCAGCCGGGGGCACGGTTCACGGTTCTTGACGCTCCGCCCCGGCTGGACAATCCGGACGGCAGCGTTGACGTGGTGCTGCTGTTCGCGGTACTGACGTGCGTGCCGGGCGACGCCGGGCAGCGGAAGCTGGAGGCAGAGCTACGCCGGGTTCTGCGGCCCGGTGGGCTCCTCTACCTCAGTGACCTGTGCCTGCAGGCGGACCGGCGTAATCATTCTCGGTATCAGCAGTTCGCCGCGACGTACGGCAGCTATGGGGTGTTCGAAACCGACGACGGGGCGGTGTGCCGGCACCACACAATGGACTGGCTGATCGACTTGTTCGTCGACTTCGATCGGGTCGCCACCCGCGAGGTCTCCGTGCACACCATGAACGGCCGCCCGGCCCGGGCTACCCAGCTGCTGCTGTCCACCAGGCCCTCCGACGTCGCCCACCGATAGCTCGCCCGGAGCAGCGAACCGGGCGTTGCGGACCCCTGCCATAGTTTCGGCATGGCCTCACCGGACGTCCGCGTGCTGACAGACCCCCGACGAGAAGCCTGGGGGACGGATGGTCCACGGCCAGTCGTGACCTATGTGTGGTCGGCAGCCACCACGACGACCAGTGGCACTGTTCTGCTCTCGCACGGAACCGGCGGTTGCGCACTCGACCTGTCCTGGCTGGCCGAGCCGCTGGCCACAGCCGGCCTGCGGGTGATCGGCGTCGACCATCACGGCAACAACTACCGTAGCGGCTACCACGCCGAAGGCTTCGCGCGTTGGTGGGACCGCCCCCAGGACCTTTCGGTCGCACTGGACCACCTCGCCGATGGCGGTCCCGTTGGCGTCGCCGGCTTCTCGCTCGGCGGCTACACCGCCGCCGCGGTGCTTGGCGCACGAATCAACGCCGACATGTTCGGCGCTATCGCCACCGGACGAGCGGCGGTGGCGCCACCGCCGGAATACCCGACGCTGATCGACGAACTGACCGACCGAGTCGGTGCCGATGACATCGCCGCGTGGATCGACGAATCCGGCGACGACTACGCCGACCGCCGAGTGACCGCAGGCTTTCTCATCTGCCCGGCGCAGGGCCAACTACTCACCTCCACCAGCCTGCGGGGCATCACGACGCCCGTGTCGATCTGGTGGACCGGCGAGGACGACCAGACCCCGGCCGAGACCAACGCACTGCACTACGCTTCCTTGATTCCGGGCGCGACCGAGCACTGCGCCGACCCGTCGGCTGGCCACTACGTGTTCGTGCGGGACATACCGGAGGCGGATCGGATCCGCACCCGCCTCGCCAGCGCGGCCGTCACCTTCTTCCGCGAGCAGTTGGCTGCGTAGGCCGAGCCATGCGTCTGCAACGAATCAGCCTGGTCGCAGCCGGAGCCCTGGCGGCGGCAACAGGATGCACCCCTCCTTCCCACCCCGCCGGCCCAGCCCTGGCTCTGCGCCTATGGGGCGAATGGGACACGGCACGCTCGAGCACGAGACGTGACAGCACCCCTGTTGAACTGATCAACCTGGAGTAAGTCAACCAATGTCGTGGATCGCTGGCGTCCTGGACACCCTCGCGGAGCTGCCGACGCCGGCGGTGCTCTTGGCCGCCGCCGCGTTCGGCACCGCCGAATCGGGCTGGGCGTCGGTTTCGTCGTCCCGGGGAAGACCGTCGTCCTGGTGCTCGGTGCCGCGATGGACAGTCCGGTCGCCCTCGTCTCCCTCTTCCTGGTCGTCGGCGTGGCGAACTCCGCCGGCGACCACATCGGCTACCTCCTCGGCCGCCGGTATGGCCAGCGCCTGCGCGACACCTACCCCGGCCGCAGGATCAGCGCCGCGAACTGGGACCGCGCGATGGAGGCACTGCAACGCTACGGCGCGTGGGCGGTGTTTCTGACCCGGCTACTGCCCATCGTCCGCACCCTCACTCCGGCCACCGCCGGGATGGCGAGGGCGCCCTACCCGCACTTCCCTCCCGCCACCCTGGCCGGGGCCTACATGTGGTCGGCGCTGTACGTGTTCGCCGGCGCGCTGGCCGGTGCCTCGGTGGAACGCATCGAGACGGTGATCGGCAACATGGGTACGGCGACCCTGGTGGTCCTGGCCGTCCTCGCACTGGTGGCGTGCGCGGCTGAGAAGACCCCCGAGTTAGCCACCGGCCGTGTCAAGCGGCAAGCCGTGATGAAAGTATGTATCATTTCGTAACATGCTATGAGGAATCTATCGGTCGAATTTGCTTTACCAGCACGGCAGCGACATAGCGTCCGACCTCTCGTATTGTCGGATGGCACGGCGGCGAGCGGACGCGCCAGGACATCAATCTGCATTAATTGGGCAATGGTCACTGATGTGGCGCTAGTTCCTCGCCGAGGGGGCCCATATCCTCATGTGCGCGGTCCGGCTGGCCCGCCAAGCCCTCTCCACCACCGCCCTTCTGCACGGAACCTGTCTTCCTCTCAAGTCCCGGACGGTCCAGTGCCAGCCGGTACCGCCGCTCACACACCGAGGCGTACAGGAAGGATTCTCATGTTCAGTTGGCTCGCAACCGGAGGCATGATCCTCTCCCTGCTGGCTCCCACGAACCCGGTGGTGGACTTCCCTGAGCCCGCAACCCCACCCCCAGGTCAGATCGTCATCGATCTGGTAACTGTCAATGGCTCTGGCTGCCCGGCCGGCACTGCCGCCATCGCCATGTCGGCCGACAACACCGCATTCACGGTCACCTACAGCGCATTCATCGCTCAGGTCGGGGTCGGGGCAGGGCCGACCGACTGGCGCCGCAACTGCCAGCTCAACCTACGGGTTCACGTCCCGCAGGGCTTCACCTATGCGGTGGCCCAGGCCGACTACCGCGGATTCGCCGCCCTAGCGGACGGGGCGTCCGGCGTGGAGCGGGCAAACTACTACTTCCAGGGAATGTCACCCACGGCCTACTCGACCCACACCTTCGCCGGTCCGATGATGGACAACTGGCAGGCCACCGACATCACGGACGTCGCCTCTCTGGTCTGGCACCCGTGCGGCGAGTTCCGCAACTTCAACATCAACACGGAGCTCTGGGCGCTCGCCGGCACCTCGGACACCAGCACCACAACGAGCTTCATGACGATGGACTCGACCGACGGAGCCATCTCCACCACCTACAACTTGGCCTGGAGGACCTGCCCGTAAGACAGGACGAGCCCACCGGCTGAGCGTCATTAACGCCCAGCCGGTGGGCTCGCGCCTACGACCGTCACCGACCTTTCGTAGAAACAACGTGCCGCTCTCGCCCCCACGCTTGGGTGACTTCCGACAGCAGCGGGCGTGGCGGCGATCGCGGCGAGGAACGCCACCCCGTGCCCGTTGTGTCATTGGATGGTGTCGAGGTCGCCGACGTGGCGGCTCTCCGAACAGCAACGACCCAACCGGCGCGGCTCACGATCGCGGCCCGTCAATTCCACGGCCAGACCCGCACCGGTACGCGCGGGAACGCGGCTGTCAGGAACCGCTTGGTGAGGCCGTCGCGCACGGCGGCGTCCGGCCAGGCATCGAGCACCTCGGGCAGGGTGCGGTAACCAACGATGAGGTGCAGCAGGGCACCCGGCGGAATAGCGGCATGGTTGCTCGCGTCGGAGCTCGGACCGATTGTGCTCCGTCTCGCCGTCACCGCCTTTAGTTCACCGTCATCGAACTCGAGGTGCGCGCTCGCGGTGTAGGTGTCAATCACGAGCGTGGACTCGGGCCAACATAGATCGGCTGACTGCCAGCGGCTGCGCAGCAGCGGGGCGAGGCGGGCGAGCAACTCGACCGGGTCTCCGGTTCGGGCGTACCAGGCTCTGGGACGCGTTGGTATTCCGGTGGGCCCGACCCGGGCCAGGAGGTGGCCCGGATCGAGCAGCGGACGCACTGCGTGGAACGGGCGCTGGGCCGTCGTGGCGTAGCGCCGACCGACCCGGCCGAGATAGGCGTACGTCGCGGCGGCGGCCTCCGGCCAGCGCCCGGCAGGCTCGCAGGTCGCGGCGAGCACGGTCAGTTCTCCCGCCGCGGAGAGCGCGGTGCCGTGCACCAGATATCCCTGGACCTGTTCGCCGCGCCGCAGTACGGCGACCTCACGGCGGACGATAGCCTCTGTCCGGCGGCCCACGATCTCGTACCGCCAGGCGGCGGCGTCGCGTGGGCAGACCAGAGCATCCCCGTCCACCTGCCGTCGGTCGAGGCGGGCGAGGGCGTCCGCGTCGGCCGCGGTGGCGGGGCGGACGGTCCAGGGGCCCTGGTAGGCGTCCGGTAGGGCGGTGGCGGGCACGGTCGGTGCACCGCCGTGGGCCAGCGCATAGTCGTAGCCAAACCGACGGTAGAAGTGGGGAATCCCTTCGACGATCTGGAGTGGCACGCGATCGGTCGCGCAGCGATTGTGCAGCGCGGCGAGTAGCCGTTCGGTGAGCTGGTTGCCGCGATGCTCCGGTGCCGTGCCCACCAACTCGGCCTGAATCAACGGCAGCCGAATCCCGGCCAGGATCCACTCCTGACGAAGACCGACCAAACTGGCCGCCAGCCGGCCGGTGGTGGTGGTGGTGTCCTCTACGACCAGGAAGTCGTCGGGTGTGACCGAAGGATGCCCGCTCAGCAGATCGTGGACCCATGCGGTGATCCCCGCGTGCGGCTCTCCGCCGGTTGCCGCCTGCAGTTGAACGGTCGCCTGCAGGCGGGCGAGCTGATCGACGTCCGACTCGCGACCGCGCCGAATCCTGTAATGATCCCCTCGGCTACTCATGCCTTACGTTCTACCGTCAGCTGGTCGCTCGCGGTCGCTCCCGGGGAAGTGACTCCACACACGTCGGGCCGCTCAGAAGACCGTTGTACGAGATTGCTCCGAATCCCCGGACGATCATCGTGCGGCAGCGAGACGACTGTTGGCCGGCACCCGGTTTCGGGTGCCGGCCAACAGCTTCTTTCCCCCTTTGTGGGTTAGGTCTGTGGGTGGGGGTTGTTGGTGGCTGCTGCGGTGGGTGGGTCAGCTGGTCCAGTGCTCGGCGACGAGGTCGGCGGCCTGGGTCTCCCACTG
>NZ_AXVR01000112.1 GCF_000484695.1 Salinispora cortesiana
GCAGCCGGTGGACGCCAACGTCGGCAGCGGGTTCGGCCCGCGTGGCGGCCGGTTCCACGCCGGGGTGGACATGTCCCGGACAGACGTGCGGGGCGCACCGATTCGGGCGGCCGCAGCTGGGGTGGTGGAGCAGGTCAAGTGTGACTGGTACACCACGTGCGACCGCGATGGTCACACCGGAGCACGGGGCTGCGGCTGGTATGTCGACATCCGTCACGCGGGTGACATCGTGACCCGTTACTGCCACATGGTTCGTCAACCGGAGGTGGCTATCGGTGCGAACGTCGCCGCAGGAGCGGTCATCGGGTTCGTGGGCAACAGTGGCGGCAGTTCCGGCCCACACCTGCACTTCGAGGTGCACCTGGACGTCCCGCCGGGTCCGTACAACGCCGACCGCGACAACGCGGTCGACCCGGTGCAGTTCATGGCCGCCCAGGGCGCCCCACTTGGGCAGGGCACGTGATGCGGGTAGCCAACCGGGTGGCCTGCCCCGCCACGGCGGGGCAGGCCACCACCCGAGCTGTCGCGCTACAGCTCGACTCCCTGATCACCCGCCTGGACGTCCTGCTCGCCGGCCGAATCCGGTTCGGCTGGGCGGGATGGGCGTCGGCGCCGCGGCGAGCTGGACTCCGGTGCGTCCAGCCCGAGGCGGGCCAGATCGTCGGCGGTCCAACCGCCGGCCACCGCAGCGGCGTACCGGGTGTTGTAGCGGTCGGTGGCCTCGCGCAGGGCCTCGGCGAGTTGGTCTCGCTCGTGCCGCGCCGTCGCCGCCTCCCCGACCAGGTTGGTGCGCTCCCGCAGCAGCGCGAGCGCGGCTTTCTCGGTTTGGCTACGGACGGCTTTAGCGGTCTGGTCGGCCATGGAGTCCTCCCCAATACGACGGCCGGGTGCTGTGGAGGCAGAGCATAGTGGGCAAGATCGATCCTTGTGTAACCGCTTTTCCACCCTTGCTTCCGGCCCGTGGGGGCGTCCTGGTCGTCAGCCGAGGACGGTGGCCAGGGTCAAGGGTGGGCCATGGGCCCATCGCGCAGCGACGCGTAGCGCCCTTGACGCTGGACGGCGGCCGGCTATCGTCTGCAGCCCTCACGGGGTGGGCTCCTGGTGTGTGCCGTCAGGGCCGTCGTGTAGATCAGGTACGCAGCCTGTTGCTCTTGATCAGGTCGATGAATGTGCTCCACCCCGTGGCGGTAATCAGTAGGGCTGGTCCGGAGGGGTCTTTGGAGTCGCGGATGCCGATGGCGTGCGGGGTCAGGGCGACCTCGACGCACTGGGCGTTCTCGTTCAGGCTGCGGCTGCTCTTGCGCCACAGAGCATGGTCAGCAGGGAAGTCAGGGTTCATGTCGTCGTCCTTTCACAGGGCGGCTCGATCGAGCAAAGCGTATTTGAGAGGAGAGCGGATGGTGGAGGGTGACCGGGGACGGTATGCAGGGCGGCTTAACGATCTGGGTAGGTGGAGCGAGCAGGATGCCGCTGATTTCGAGTCGGCCAGGGCGGCGATCGGTGCGGTGATCGCGGCCTACAGCAGTCGCTTGGGTCAGACGGTGGATGTTGAGGAGCGTGCCGCGTTGGTGGCGGCGCAGCAGCGGTATGCGCGGGAGAGACGCCTGTTGACTCTGGATGACCGGGAGCAGATCGAGCGAGTCATGCGTGACTATCCTGCGTTGGCGCGGGAGGTCTCGGAGCCGCGATGACCGCGAACACGGATCCGTCGATGTTCGGGCTTCCCGAGGAGGAGTTGCGGCGCATCTTCGAAGAGCAGATCAGACCGGTGTATACCGGCGCCGCGCGGGAACACCCGGTGGTCGTGTTCATCGCCGGGCAGCCGGGTGCGGGTAAGACCACCGTCGAGTCGCAGGTTGTTGTTCAGTTAGGGCGTGAGGAAGCGGTCGCGGTTGACGGGGACGATCTTTTTGAGTACCACCCGGACTACGCCAGGCTGGCTGCCGAGAACGATCAGACCGTGCGTGCGCTGCTAGCTGATGCTGCTAGCCGGTGGTGGACGATGCTCGCCGAGCACATTCGGGGGCAACAGTGTGATGCCGTTATCAGCGCACCGTTGGCCGGGGCGGACTGGGCAGCGGCTCGGTTCGACGAGTTTCACCAGGCCGGGTACCGGGTGGAGTATGTCTTCGTCGCGGTGCACGAAGCGCGCAGTCTGTTAGCGGTCCTTGACCGGTATCAGCGGGAGAGAAACGAACACGGTGTTGGCCGCTTCGTGTCGCCCGAGATCCATGACAGGGCGTACCCGGCCGTGCTTGTCACAGCTGATCGGCTGGAGGATGAGCGTCTCGTTGACGCGGCGTATGTGGTGCGCCGCGGTGGCGAGACTCTCTACCGCAACGCCCTGGACGAGAGCGGCAGCTGGAGCGAGCCGGCCCGCTTGCGAGAGGCGATCGAAGGCGAGCGATCACGGGCATGGACGGCCGAGGAGCGCGACGACTTTTCGCAGCGTGCACGCTCTACGGCAGAGCGCATTGGTGAGCATCTCAAGCCGGCTCTCGCTGAGGCGGTCCGTAGGGCTGTGGCTCACCTCGACTCTGCTGCCGACCGTACGTCCACTGATACCGCGGTCCTGGCGTTCCTCTCGCCGACCAGGGCGACTCTGAGTCAGGCGACGTCATCGAGCACAAGTGACCGGGGCAGTGTTACAGGTACATCCTCGGTGAGGGGTGTAGGTGGGGATCGGGCGGCCTCCCGGTAATGGGCACTACAAGGTGTCCGACTAGGTCCGGTGGAGGTCGATTTCGTTCGGAGCCTCGGCGTGCCCACCGCGCCCGTCCTGACGGAGCAAGTTGGAGTAAAAGTCTGACTTTTGGTCAGACGGGCCGCGTAGCGGCCGGCCGCAACGCGGCGGTTGATGCTCGTCGGAAGGGTGGTCGATGTGGCTGATCCGGCGCAGGTCGGTGTGGTCCGGTTCGGTGCGAGCCACCGCCGGCGGCGTGCCCACACCGATGATGATCCGCGTGTACATCGGGTGACCGTGCGGTTGTCCGAGGCGGAGGCGGCGGCGGTCGAGGCGAACGCGGCGGCGGCCCGGATGGCCACCTCGGCGTATCTGGCGGAAGCCGGCTCAGCGCCACTCGTCCCCGCTCCCGCCGGCCCGGATGGTGCCACGGAGACCGGGCCCCTGTTGGTCGAGTTGATGGGCTTGCACCGGCAGGTACGGGGCGCGGCGCACAACCTGAATCAGGCGGTGGCGCGGCTGCATTCGACCGGTGAGCCGGCCGGGGACCTGACCGCGACCGCGGCATACCTCGCGCGGGTCGCGGCGCGCGTCGACGACCTCGTCACCGCGATCGCCGCCGCCCAGACAGGCCGGCGATGATCCCGAAGGTCACCTACGGCAGTCGGGTCCGCGGTTTGTTGGAGTACCTGTGGGGGCCGGGAAAGGCTGAGGAACACCTCGATCCGCACCTGGTTGCCGGGTACGACGACGTCGCGTTGCTCGCACCGCAGCAGCGTGCGCACGACGGCGGCTGGTCGCTGGAGGAGTTGGCGGCGCGGCTGGACGCGCCGCAAATCGCCGCCGGTGAGCGCGGGGTGCGCCAGTACGTGTGGCAGTGCTCGTTGAGCCTGCCCGCGCAGGAGGGGCAGCTCGACGACGCCACCTGGTCGCGTATCGCGGGCCGGTTCGTGGCCGAGATGGGGTTCACCGGTGACGCCGAGCGGGCCGGGTGCCGGTGGATCGCAGTGCGCCACGGCCTGTCCGCAAAGGGCAACGACCACATACACGTGGTCGTCACCCGCGCTACCGAGGACGGGGCACCGGTGTGGCTGCGGCAGGACAAGCGGCGCAGCCAGCGGGTAGCTGACCTGCTAGAGGACGAGTTCCGGTTGGGTAAGTGGACACCCGGCCGGGCCGGCGCGACTCGGCGGCCGGAGTTGACCCGGCCGGAGGTCGACCGGGCCCGACGCAGCGGCCAGACACCGGAGCGGGAGTTGCTGCGCCGACAGGTCCGAGCGGCCCTCGCTGGAGCCGGGGGCGAAGCCGACTGGGTGGCGAGGATGAAGAGCGCGGGCCTACTGGTGGCCACACGCACCGCGGCAAAGGAGCAGGTGGTCGGGTACGCCGTGGCTATGAGGCCGGCCGGAGCCGCTAAGCCAACCTGGTACGCCGGGCGCAGTCTGGACGGTGACCTCAGCCTGCCCCAGGTCCGCAAGCGGTGGCCCGATGCCGAGCCGCCGTCGGCCCGTCAGTGGAAGGCGGCTGACCCCGAGGATTCGCCGCGGATCCGGCTGAGTGGAGAGGACCGGATGGCGGTGTGGCGATCCTCCGCCACCGCGTTGGAGGCGATCAGCGCCCGGCTGACCCGGGTCGCTCCTGACTCGCCGCAGTGGCCGGCCGCTACCCGGGCTAGCGCCGAACTGCTGGCGCGGGTAGCGGCGGGCGCCGAACCATCCGGGCGGGGTCCAGTGACCCGTGCCGCCGATGCCCTGGCGCGTGCGGCGGCACCACCACGTCGCGCGCCCGCGCCGGCAGCGTCGTCGGTGGCCGTCGAGTTGGGCCGGGTGGCCGATGCGCTGCTGGTCGCCGGGCATGCCCGCAACAGCGGGGAGGCGGCCATCCTGCTGGCCGTGGTCGTCCAGGCGGCGCGGCTGGTTGTAGCGCTGGCCGAGCTGCGTACCGCCCAACAGCAGGCCCACGCCGCCGGCGCAGCAGCCGCCGCCGCGGCGCATCTGATGCCCCTGCTGCAGCCCGGCGTCCACCGCGTCGACCAGGTGCAGGTGCCAACCCAGAGCAGTACGCCGCAGGCGCAGCCCCACGCCGTGCCGGCCCGACCCCGAGATCTCAGCGGTGACGGGGAAGCGCAGCGATGAGGAGGACGAGGCAGTGCCCGACAACGAGATGGCCGATATCCACCAGCGGGCTACCGCGGCGGTCACCGCCATGATCCAGGCCGCCGGCGAGGTGGCGCAGGTAATGATCGAGGCCCGCATCATGCAGCTACAGCGGGCAGCGCGTGCCAGCGACGAGCAGGCCCGCCGGATACGCGCCCAGACCCGTGCCGCGCAGCAGGCCGACGCGGCAGTGTGGCGGCCGGCGATGCAGCCGGGG
>NZ_AXVR01000113.1 GCF_000484695.1 Salinispora cortesiana
AGGCCGTAGTCGGGGGCGGTGTCGGCGAGTTTGCCGGCCGCGCGGAGGGCGTCTCGGCGGCGGGCGGCGGCGTGCAGCATCCACAGGGCGTATGCCGAGCTGGACAGGACACCGAACACGGCGGCCCAGTACAGGTCTGGCCAGTGCCCGGCTACCTGGATACCGACCGCGACGGCGGCGACCATGGCCGAGAACGCACGCAGGCCGTAGGCGCGTTCACCGAGGCGCATCCGTTCGTCGGCCATCGCGGCGAGGGCCATCGCCAAGAGTTCTAGGCACAGCGCGAACGGCAGCACCAGCAGTACCCGGACCGGGACCGGCACGGCGGGCGACCAGGACAGGTGCTCGAGGGCGACCCAGGTCTGACCGATCACGGCGCCGGTGACGGCCACGGCATAGAACGGGTATGCCCACCGCGCTGACCAGCCTGCGCTGCCGTCGCTCGGCGGTCGGCTGCGGCCCGGGTGGTCGGCGGTGTCGTGGTTGGCCTGGAGCTGAGCGTCCGGGTTGTCGGTCATCTGCGGTTCCCGGCGGTGGTGGGCTGGAGTTGGCGTGCGGCGACGCGGCGGGTGGCCTCGGATGGTTCGGCGTCACCCAACTCAGTGAGGCATTGCTCGAGGCGGCGTAGGGTGCGCTGCACGGCGTCGGGTCGTCCGGCGCGGCCATGGATGCGCATGATCCGCTGGTACAGCTCCTCGTTGACCGGGTCGAACTCCAGCGCCCGTTCCAGGGCGGCTACCGCCTGGTCCGGGTGATCGGTTTCGGTGATTTCAGCGATGCGGGCGAGCGCGGACAGGATCTGGTGCCGGTAGGTCGTGGCATGGTCGCCGATCCAGGGATGGTTGCCGCCGTCGGCGAAGTCACCCCGATACCACTCGACTGCCTCCCGCAGCGCGGCGAGCGCGGCGGTGTCGTCTTTGGCCCGGTTGGCGCGCTCGATGGTGGTGAGCATCTGCCACAGGTCCACGGCGATCAGTTCGGGGTCGAGGTGATAGCGGCTGGTCGCCGGGTCGTAGACGACGAACATGGCCTCCATACCAGTGGCGGCGCGTAGCACTCGCCGGATGGTGCTGATGTCAGTGCGGATGCGTTTGCCGGCGGTGCTCGGATCGGTGTCGGGGTGCAGGTCGGCGGAGAGCTGGTCAAGGGTTCGCCCGTTCGGGTGCACGGCCAGCGATGCGAGGACGGTGTAGGAGCCGCTGCGCATCCCGGTGGCCACCGGCCCGGTCTCGGTCTCGACCAGGAGCGGGCCGAGGACCCGCAGCCGCACCGGGGCCGCACCGTCATCGGTCTGCGCTACTTTCGGCTCGTCTGTCTCAGCGGTGACCGGGCCCGGTGAGGTCTCGCTGGAATGGTCGCTGACGTCATTGCCGGCTTCGGGACGGGCTATTGCCTCGGCGAGCATGGAGAGGGTGGCGGCGAGGTTGTCTGCGCTGAGGGTGGACAGTCGGTTCACCGGGTGTGGTTCGTCGCTGGTGATGGTGCCCTCGGGGCTGATGTCGAGGGTGGGAATGCCGTCGTGGTGTCCGAGGATGACGGGGTGTAGGTCCAGGGTGGTGTGGTGGGTGGCGATGGCGTGGAGGCGGGGCGCGTGCCGGGGGTTGGAGTCGATGAGTAGTACGTATGGGGGTTGGGTCTCGGCGTGGTTGGTGTAGGTGTTGAGGTCGAGGATCGTTGCGGCGTTGAAGGTGTCCAGTAGTCGGCGCCGGCTGATCATTTCTTCCTCGGCGTGGGTGATGGCCGCTGCGGTGTCGGCGAGCACGATGAGGCGTTCTCCGTCGTAGGCGATGTTGTCGGGGTCGAGTCCGACGGTCAGGGCGTTTTCGGGTAGGAGCCGGGCGATTAGGTCGGCGGTGGTGACCACGATCGGGCGGGCGGTGGATGTTTCGGCCGCGGTGGTGGTTAGGACGGAGGCGAGGATGGCGCGGGCCGTTGGTATCGCGCCGTCGCCGTGCAGGGCGATTCCGGGACCGGGCAGGTGGAACAGGCCTATCTTGTTGCCGTCTGCGTCGATGCCGATCGGTGCCGCAACGGCAGGGCTGGCGCGGTGGCGGTCGCTGTTGCTGGGGCCGAGGTGGCGGCTGTCGATGATGTCGGTGGGGGCCAGAGATGGTGGCATCGGGAAGCGATGCGGTGGGCTGCTCACCGCTGCTGTGAGGGTCAGTCGGGCGTGGCGTCGTCGTTGTAGGCGTAGCAGGGTGGCCACGGAGGCGATGGCGGCGGCTAGGCCGAGGCTGATCCAGCCTCGCGTCGGCAGCGTGATCCCGGCTTTGTCGTCGGGTCGGTTGTCGAAGGGCACGGCACCCGGCGTGGGGGTGTCGACATCGGCGAAGCCGGCGGGGGCGCTTGGCTCGAGGTTCGGTGGTAACGGGCTCGACTCCGGGACGCTGGGCGCCGGTGACGCGGGCAGTGGATCAGCTTGGATGGTCTTGTCGGCCTCGGGTGTGGTGGTGCCAGAGCTGCCTGGTGGGGGACTTTCGGCGTTCTGTGGGGTGGCTGCTGGTGGGGCCTGGCGGGCGGGGAGAGCGAGGACCCAGCCGATGTGGATCTCGTTGGGGTCGGTGAGGGCGTAGCCGTTGGCCTGTTCGTGTCCCTGGTTGAGTTTGTAGATCTCTTGCCAGCGGTGCGGGTCGCCGAGGTGATTGGCGGCGAGGTCCCACAGGGTGTCTCCGGCGGTGACGTCGATGCTCCTGTCGGGGTGTTGGTCTACGAATTGGGCGTCGATGTGGTTTCGGGCCGAGGCCGGCGGGGTGGCGACAGCGGATTCGCTGTTGCGGGTTTCGAGAGTCGGAACGGCGTTGGCTGTCGTGGACAAGCTGATGGTGTGTCTCAGCTCGGAGGGGGCGGAGCAGGGAGGTGGTGTGTGCGGCGCAGCGTCGCGGATCGTGGCGTCGGCGGCTGATGACGGTGTCACCGCAGGCAGGCCGGTATCGGTGGCGGTGGGGCTGTGCGCGGTGGCGGGAAGGGCGGCGGTGGTGACGGCGGTGGTGCCGAGCAGCGTGGCCGCGAGTGCTTGCAGGGGGCCGGGTAGGTGCAGGGTGAGGTGCCATCGCAGGCGGGCGGTGAGGTATCGGTGGATGTGTTCGGTGATGGCGGTGATGAGGAGTATCCATAGCAGCCAGGCGCCGACGTACACCAGCAGAGCGAGGAAGCCGGTCGTCAGTGGCTGGTGCACCCATGCCTGAACCTGGTCCATGGATAGATCGACGGCGGTGAGCCAGCCGGACTGGTAGAGCAGTGCTGGTGGTGCCAGCGCGAGGGCAGCGGTGGCGGTCCGTACGACTGCTGTCGAGGCGTGCTTCGCCATGGCCTGTCTCACCTCCGGCGTTACGGCGGTTGGTGAGTCAGACCGTAGGAGCGCTATGTGCTGCCGGAGAGGGCGAAGGACCTGACAGCACCTCACACTTCCTTACACGGCCTCACAACCGCAGGTCCGGGCCGTGCGCTGCTCGGTGATCGCGATCTTCTCGGCTTGGTGGGAGACAGGCCGCGAGCGTCACCGCCCCAGCCGGGGCGGCTAGTACCCGATGGTGGTGGGGGTGACTGGGTGCGCGGCGGTGTCATCGTCGAGACCGGCGCGTGTGAGGGTTTGTTGGTAGCGGTCGTGGAGCCTGGCCGCGGCTTCGTGGTCGCCGAGGGCGGTGAGGACCCGGCCGGCGTGTCTGTGTAGCTCGGCGTTGTAGGGGTCGATGCGGATGCCGGCCTGCAGCAGCCGGAAGGCACGGTGTGGGTCAGGTTCCGCGGTGGCGAGGGAGACGCAGATGTCGATGATCTGCCGACGGGTTGCTTCGCGGATGGGGTCGAGCCATGGCCAGGTGCGCGTAGCGGCAAGGTCGGCGGGGTAGGCGTCGAGGACGGCCTGCCACGCGGTGTGGGTGTTGGTGAGCGTGGTGGCGGCGTGGTGAATGGCGGTGTTGAGGTGCCACAGGTCGACGTTGATGTGTGTGGGGTTGAGGCGGTAGCGGTCATCGACGTGGTCGATGGCGGGGAGGCCGCCGGCGTCTCGGATGGTGCCGCGTAGATCGCTGAGGGCGGTGTAGAGCCGTCCGGTGAGGGAGCGGCGGGGAAGACCTGGCCAGATGGCATCGGTGAGTTGTGCGGTGTCGGCGCCGGTGGGGTGGGCGGCGAGGTAGACGAGGATGTGGAGGGCGGCGCTGCGGCGGACGGTGAGGGGTTCGCCGTCAAGGAGGAGTTGGGGATCGCCGAGGACGTGCAGGTGTAGCCGCTGGCGGGCCGCCTGGTGGCGGAGGGTGGGTTCGTGTCGGGTGGTCTGTCGTGGCAGCCGCGGGTCAGGTGGATGGGGCAGGGGAGTAGCGCGGGGAGCGGTCGGCCCGCCTGGTGTCGGGTCGGGAACGGCGATGAGGGCGAGCAGGTCGATGGCGGCCATTTGGTCCAGGACGCATAGCCGTGGCCCGGTCCTCTCGGAGGCAAGGGGGTTGTGCAGGTGGCCTGCCGAGTCGGCGCGCCAGGTCGGGCCGACCGGCCATTCTCCTAACGCGACCACCGCGGCAGCGGTGGCGACGCAAGCTTCGACGAGGTTCTTGGCCTGGGATTCGTCGCCATCCTCCTCGCTGAGGAGCACGATCTGCCGATGGCGGGCCGCACGTGGCTGCCTGTCTTCGGGCCCTGGGACGGCGTGCGGTTCCGCGCGGTGGTGGGCGGCGTGGACGAGTTGCGCTGCTTCGTCAAGGTTGTCGACAATTGTCAGCGGCAGACGCCCGCCGAGTGCTTCTGCGGCAGGTCCGAGGAGACTGGCAAGGGCTGCCTTGGTGGTGATCAGCGATGTTGTGGGAGGTCGATGCCCGGCGAAGAGGGCAGTGACCAGCAATCCTCGTCCGACGGGCCGCGCGCCCGCGCCGATGAGACCCACGCCGCCAGCCGGCAGGACGTCAACGAGGGCGGTAATCCCGATCGATGGAGCCGGTGCGGCTAGTGGGCGGGGGCTGTCGGCGAGTGCGGCCCCTGGGTGTCAGGGTTGGGTGAGACCAGCGGTTCAGAGCAAGTAGCCCTCCCGGGGCGAGGATGGATCTTCTCTCGATGACGATTTCCAGCG
>NZ_AXVR01000114.1 GCF_000484695.1 Salinispora cortesiana
GCGCTGGAAATCGTCATCGAGAGAAGATCCATCCTCGCCCCGGGAGGGCTACTTGCTCTGAACCGCTGGTCTCACCCAACCCTGACACCCAGGGCCTGTGCAGTGCGTCAGGGGTCAACCGGGTGCCAACCGCTCGGGAACGAATAGACCTAAGGGCAGTTCACGACTGCGTCTCTACTGTCACCTGGGCGGGCAGCAAGATACTGCTCCACATAGTCGTGAAGCACCACAGTCGGTCGTCCAGGACGCACCACCTGGCTGATGATCACCCGCATGAACAAGCTCGTCGTCGGCTCGGCCCCGTCACCCGCCGCGCCCGTGCTGTACACCCACGTTCCGTTCTCCAGCCCATGTGGCGCGTTGATGGAAGTCTCCATTCTGAATGGTCCCGAGCCAACGATGCGCGAGCACAGTCAATTTCCTTCACGGTGGCGCACTTCTGGGTCGAGCCGGTGCTGGTCGGTGCTGACGGCGCCGGCACGGTGCGGGTCGGCGCGCTGGACGGGGCGGGAGGGTCAGCCGCGGCCCCCACCGGCGTCTGGGACGGGGTTGCGGACTCGGACGGGGGCGGGGACGGGGATCATGGGCTCCGATCCCGGGTGTTTGGTGACCGCCGGAGGGCGTAACAGACCATCGGCGAGCCGCTACCATCACTGACTCCGGGGGTCCTATCACCCAGCGGAGATCGGGGAGCTACGGGTGGGCGTGCTGACGAAGGCGATTGCGCGCCTGCTGACCGGCCTACTCTGCGTAGCCGCCGCGGCCGTGCTGGCGTTCGGCGTATGGCCGACCGCGCTTGGCCCATCCGGCCTGGAGCTTGGGCGCGGCATGGCCTGGATGCCCGAGCCGCAGCCGGCGCCATCGGTGGCGGTGCAGCCGGGAGCCGGGTTTGCCGAACGCTGGGAGGCACTCGGGGCCGAGAACCTCACGTTGTTTTCCTTCACCCACACCTCCGACGGCACTCGGGATGCGGCGACCGGGCTACCACCGGTGGAACTGTTCACCCCGTCGATGGAGCTCTCGATCATGGCACCTACCGGGGTCGAGCGGGTCGCTCTGGCCGGACCTCGGCGAAGATCACTGTTGTCGGGCTGGCGATGCTCAACATCGTCGCGGTACTCAGCCTGGACGGCCCGCCAACCGAGGCCGAGTACGGGCTGGGCTCAGCTTTCTTCTACCTTTTCGCGGCAGTCTTCTTCCTCATTCCGGTCTCGCTGGTCGCCGCCGGACTCACTACCACGTGGCCCGAGAAGGGCGGTGTGTTCCGGTGGGCCGGGGAGGCGTTCGGGGACCGCTGGGGCTTCCTCGCCATATTCCTGCTCATCGCGCAGGTGACGATCTGGTTCCCCTTGGTCCTCACCTTCGCCGCGATCTCGCTGGCATACACCGGCCCGCAGGACACAATCGACGAGAAGCTCTCCGGCAACCAGCTCTACATCCTGCTCTCCGTGCTTGCGGTCTACTGGCTCGCGACCGCCATCGCCGCCGGCGGGGTAGCCGCCTTCACCCGCATCGCGAAGTGGGGTGGAATTATCGGAACGATCATCCCCGCTGCCGCCCTCATCACCCTCGGCTTCGCCTACCTGATCTCCGGTGGCACACCGCAGATCCAGCTGGACTGGGATGACGCGATTCCCGACCTGAGCAGCCTCAGCAACCTGGCGCTCGCCGCGAGCATCTTTCTCTTCTATTCCGGCATGGAGATGAACGCGGTCCACGTACAAGATGTGAGGAACCCGGGCCGGGGCTACCCGGTGGCGATACTGATCGCAGCGCTGGGAACAGCGACGATTCTCATCTTGGGAACACTCACGATCGCCCTCGTCGGCAGCCGGGGTGGCGGCTGCCCCAACGACAATGCCCACGCCTTCCACCAACCGGTCGGGGAGGCCCTGGCCGCGTACGGCGTCTACGCCTACTGACCAACAGCGGGGCAGCGGGCCACCAGCACAATTGGCGGCCCGCTGTCAGCCCTCAACGCGGATGCCGGCCGCCTGGGCCAGGCCGTACGAGAGGCTGATCAGATCCTCGTGGTCCACCACCGCGCCCCGCCAACTGGAAAAGTCGCCGACACCAGCCAGGGTGCAGCCCCGAAACCGGGCGCCCTCCATTGACGCGTGATGGAACACCGTCCCGGTCAGGTCGCAGCTCCGAAAAGTCGCACCCCGCAGGTCCGCGTTGGTGAAGTCGGCGCCCCGAAGGTTGCAGTCCTCGAACCGCACCGCGTCGAAGGTCGTCATCCGCCACGCCGACAGGTCCAGGCGGCACCCCACCAAGGTGACATCCCGCAGCACGCCGTCCGCCAACGTCACGCCCGTCATCCTGCACTGCTCCAGCCGCACCCGGGCCAACTCTCCGCCGTCGGCGCGCAGATTGGCCCAGCTGGAATCCGTCACCAGGCAGTCGGTCAGCACCACCTGATCCAGCCGGCACTCAGAGAGGTCTGCGCCACGGAACCGGCACTGCCGGAAGGTCACCGTGGCGGCATCCTGGCCGGCCAGCCGCACCCGGTAGAGCGCCTGGCGTTCCAGCGTCGACTCCGGCTCCAGCGCCGTCGCCTCGCAGAGGCTGACCTCGGCCGGCGGGACCGGGCTACGGGGTTCTCGCTGCTTCCGCGAGCCGGTGGCACGTCGCGGCGCAGAGGATCGGGCAGGCACACCCACACCCTAGGGCCTGGCTCTGACCGTACGGCCGCCGTGTCGCGCACCGGCGCGGGGCGCTGGCGCGACTAAACTCGGCGCTCGAACAAACGTGCCAACCCGGGGGTGCAGGTGTCGAATAATCCCGTAAACCTGAACTGGGTCTTCCGGCCCGATCGCGCCGACCAGGACCGGATCGCCGAGCATGCCGGTAAGCCGATTCACGCCGTACAGCGGCGTGCCGACGATGGGAGCCGAGTGGAGGTTGTCCTCGTCGACGGCGCCCGGGTGCAGGCGTACCGGCATGAGGTCGTGCTCGGCTGACCGACGATCAGGGCCCGCGGTCTGGCACCGCGGGCTCACCCCCGGGGCCGTTCCGGCCGATCGTCGGAATGGTCCCCAGGCGACGAATCGGTCGAATAGTTCGCGGGGGGTTGGTCCGTCGTGGAGAGGGCCAGGACGGCCGAGTCGGCCGGATGCTCCGAGTAGCTAGCCAAGGCCGACCCGGACTGGTTGCGCGAGTGGATCGAGTGCGAGCAGGAAGCGACCCTACTCCGCTGGTACGAGCCGGCGTGGGTGCCCGGCCTGCTACAGACGGAGGCATACGCGCCGGCAACCCTGTCGCACAACCTGCCCTACACCGATGACATTGAACAGCGGGTGCTTTCCCGACTCGGACGGCAGGCGATTCTCTCCGGTGACCAGCCCGTCCAACTCGTGGCGGTCATCGACGTGATGGTGCTCCGCCGGCCGGTGGTCGGCCAGCCAGGCATGATGGCCGAGCAGGTCGCTCACCTGGTGAACATGGGGGAGCTACCGCACGTGCAGATCCTCGTGGTGCCCGACGAGGCTGGGATCTACCCTGGGATACAGGGCGGCTTCATCCTGGCCACTCTCGGCGACGGCTCGCTGGTGACCCACCTGGACCACCAGCGACACTGACCAGCCCCCGGGAAGGCCCGGCTCCTCCACGGAGGCTGGGCCTTTCCCGCTGGCCACCAGCCACTACTACGGGTCAGGCGTCCCGAACTCCCACACGCAGGGCGAGTTAACACCGACATAGATGTCATGGCGGTCAGCACGGTCGTAAACTCTAACCATCAACTGATAGCCGTCGTCGGTCTGAACGGTGTGGCGGTACTCATTAACGATGCGATCATCAGTGATGACCTTGTACCCCTTTCGCTCCCAGAATTCCGAGAGCGTGGGCAAAACCTCGGTTACCGACCAGGAACTGGAGGCAGGTGCAACAACCTGAGCTCGTCGTTCCACGAATATCCTGCCTTCTGGACCGCCATCGGTAGGGGCATCACATGAGAGAGAGTCCAGGCTGAGGTTTCTCTCGGTGGTGACGCCGGCGGGCAATTGCGCGAACGCCTCCTCCCAGAGGATGTTAACTCGTCGGGTGGCTTGTGCGCTCGTCTCGGTGAGTTGCAAGGCCTTCTCCTTTCCCAGACAGCCAGCCACCGCCATCATGATCCCCACGGCCAAGCCCAGCACGGCACCTAACCGGCGACATACCATGTCACTACACCTCATGAGAGTTGGCCGGTATCGATCAGCGCGATGTTCTTACGCGCGATGTTGTTCGGATTCCAATAGGCGGAGTGGGTGGCCGCCTCGTCGTCGGGGTTGCCGGGGTCACTGGCGAAGACCCGTGCCCCGAAGTCGAGCTCACTGGGGTCGTTGCCGTGCACCCAGTCGGGCACCCGACCGATGATGTCGTGCTTCGCCGTGGTGGCCCAGACCTGATCGGGGCGCACACCAGTCAGCTCGGAGGCATGGTCGACGCCAACGCCAGGCGAACCGACGAACACCACGGTGTCGGCGTCAAAAGAATCGGAGCCCCGCGCGGCGTGACCGATTACCGTGGAGCCGTAGCTGTGGCCGAGCACGGTGTTATGCGGAGGAATTCCGCCGTCATGGGTGGCGCGTAGCCCGCTCTGAAAGGTGTCAAGGACCGGGCCGCCGCCCTCGGCATAGGAGTCCAGGCCCGCGTCAGGAAGAATTTCGTCTGGGGCATCGTAGCCATACCAGTAGACCGCTGAGGTCCGCTTGTCCGGGGCCTCTAGTACTCCAGCAGGAGATCCGTTCGGACCTGCTGGAGCTGTGTGGTTTTGTCCGTGAGCATGGAGCAGCCACCGCTGAGTCTTGTGGTTGTGT
>NZ_AXVR01000115.1 GCF_000484695.1 Salinispora cortesiana
AACGCCCTGATCCTCGCCTACGGCGACCGGATCACCATCTAACAACCTCGATCACACCCAACGGCCAAACACGGAAAACGCCACAGTCCCCCGTCGAGTTCAGCGCATCGGTGGAGGCGGACCGGGAGGTGCCGGCTGCCGCGCAGGTCCGCGGCCAATGCGGGTGGCGGGTCCGGAGCTTCCGCAGGAACGCTTCATCCGCGCTGGTAAGCGTGAAATGCCGGAACGACTTCGCTCGGCCGAGCTTCGGGTCATCCGGAGAGGATGGGGTCTGCTGCACCGATGGGTGACGGTTCCAGTTACGCGGCCTGCCTGGCCGGTGGGGTCGTGATGGTCTCGTACTCGATAGGGGTCAACCGGGACAGGGGTCGTTGTCGTCGTCGGCGGCGGCGGGAGGTCCGTTCGATCCCAGGTCACGATCGCGGCCCTCAGACCCATCACCACCGCCGAGTCATCACGCCGCTGAGCGAAAAAGCCGGGGCATAGCCAAGAGCAACGACCCCGGCGAAGCTACGCTGGCTTGCCGCGACGGCTCTCGCTTCTCGCTGGCGCACGCCAGCCGAATCGACCACCTCGGCTCCCGAGGCGCCAGCACTCGACCACGCGGCAGCGACCGCGAACCTCGGTACACCATAACAGTCATTATGATGCATCGGAATTTTGTCCGTTTTGCTCCATCCTGAGGATTGAATAATTATCAGTAATGATAATTCGATAATTTCCCTGCTGGCTTCACGGACACCCCGCGATCGCGGAGCTCGAGGACTCGATCCGCACCAACCCGCTATGGTCGATCGGGTCGCTGGCGGTCGAGCGGAAGGCCGCTGGTGACGTCATCGGCCACTGTGGGGGGTTTCTTAACGGATGCGAGACCAGGGATCAAAAAGTTGATCTAGAGCCTGAACAGGTGGTCAGCGTCGGTGTCGGCGGTGGTGTTCGTCGTTCTCGGCGGTGATGCGGGCGGAGGTCTCTTCGCCGAGCCGGACGTAGATGCCGAGGGTAGCCAGGTGCCGGTGGCGGGATTTGGCTTGGAGTTCGGCGGCGCTGCGGCCCTTGGCGGCGAGGTGGGTCAGCCCGGAGTGGCGCAGTTGGTGGAGGGTGTATCCGGCGTCGTGCGGGTCGTGGAGCTTGGATGCCTGCTTGAACAGGTACTCGACGCGCGGGTAGGACAGCCGGCCCCGGCCGGTTTCCGGGCAGATGTCGCCCAGGGCCGGGGCGCGGCGCCCCGCTGCTGCGGCACGCCGGTCGGTGAGGAACACCGGCCCGATGGTGCGGCCGGCCAGCAGTCGGGGCAGCAGGCGGGCGGTCGGGGTTTCCCAGTGCACGTAGGCGCGGTCGCCGCCTTTCTCGGTGACGAGGGCGCGGCGGAACTCCATGTCGAGGTCGGGTACGTCGAGGCTGAGGATTTCCTCGGCGCGGGCGCAGGTCTCGTAGAGCATCCGCCAGAGGACCCGCTCGCGTAGCGGGTGGCGGTCGTCGGTGAACAGCCGCTCCAGGCGGGCGCGAGGGATGGCTTTGTCCCGGGTTCGGGTGACCTTGCGCCGTTCCAGCCGTCGGCCGGGGTCGGTGGTCAGCCAGTCCTGGCGGCGGCAGTAGGCGGTGAACGAGGTCAGCACGGACAGGTGCTTGTTCCAGGTGTTCGCCGCGCCCTGGTCCCAGCGCGCCATCGTCTGCTCGTAGAGCTGCGGGGTAAGCCCGGTGACCGGCATCTGGTCCCCGGCGGTCTCGCGCAGCCGACGCAGGGTCTCGGTGTAGGTGGCGCGGGTGGCGGGGTCGTCGCGGAACCGGTCGAGGAACGCGTCGACGGCGACCACGAGCGCCACCGGGCGGTGGGCGGTCGGTAGCGGGATCACGGACACCTCAGCGACCTCTTCCGGTGATGTGACACAGAATGTGGCCAAGTCGCCCTCGCCGCGGTGACGACGTCCCGCAGGTGGCGACGGATGGATCAATGGCTTTGTGACAGAGAATACGGGATTCTGTGTCACAACCGAAGGCGCGCGGCCGGCCGCGGCTGACCGACCGGCCGAACCAGCCCCTGTGATCACTCGTCTTCCTCGGGGACCCGCGTCGGTCGGGGTCAAGCAGCGGGCTGCCAGCAGCTTGCCCGCTGGCCGACCGTTACCCACACTCGCTGCGGCGCGGGATCGCGTCTTGCGCCGCCAACTACGCTGCGCGACCGTCAATGACTTCGCGGTATCCGGATTTGCCGAAGGGCGGATTCTCTCCGGCTACAGATGTCCGGTGTCGTTGAAGCTGACCAAGGTCGGCGGTCGATCGGAATCCCACTGCACGATGGTGATAGCGCAGTTCGCTTGATTGAGGCCGATCCACCGCCACACGGGGGCGTCGAGTATGTGGCGGACGAGCCAGTCGGTCAGCTTGTCGTAGTCCGCGACCGTGAACGTCCGGAACCCGAAGTGCCGCCGGATCTCCGCCCGGTGCCGCTTGATCGTCGGCCCGTCCCAGGCGTACAGACCCAGATCGGCCGCGGGCACCTTCACCTGTGCCGCGACGAAGTCCACCACCTCGCCACGCAACTCGGCCTGGCCACGCGGGAACCGGCCATACCGGCCGTAGAACTTCAACAACAGTGCGAAGGCGAGCTTGGTCGGGCCGTCGTGTTTGCCCGCCAACAGGTTGATCTCTTTGGGCAGCAGCGTCCAGTGCTCGACCAGGTCAGCGAAGTTCTCCGGAAGACGAACCACGGGGCAACATCATTCTCCGTCGATCAGCCTTCGGCCATCCCCATCGCTAGATCAACTTTTTGATCCCTGGTCGCGCATCCGTTAAGGAACCCCCAGGTACAGGCAGAAGGGGTGCCCGGCAGGGTCGAGCAGCACCCGTACCGTCTGCTGTGGTTGGTAGTCGGCGATCGTCGCGCCGAGTTCCAGCGCGTGCGCTACCGCCGCTTGGAGGTCCGACACCTCGAAATCCAGATGTGATCAATCAATCATGGTCAATATCACACATATGCTCAGATGGGCAACGGAGAGTGGCGAGTCCGGTCAAAATGTCCCCATCCGGCAAGACGATAGCTACACACCGCATTGGTTGCGAGTGTGGGCGGCTACCCTGCGGGTCACGCGACGGCAGCCAACTCCGGTAGCTTCCGGTCAGGCACAAGATTTTCGAACTAGTTCGGCGTCCCATCGACAAAGATCTTGGAGGATTAGTGAAGCCAGGAAGATTAGGCAACGAGCTGCGAAACACCTGGCTACGGCTTTCGGCTGTAGGTGTCCTGGTGGCGTCATTGATCGCCATCCCGTCTGGAAGCGCCCAGGCCGTAGAAACGGTGAGGCTGAGTGAGGCGCAAAAGATCGAACTGATCGTTGACCTGAGGCGCCAGGGAGCTTCCGAGGCGGAGATAACCCGTAGAACGGGGTATCGACTTGTTCAGACGACGTCTATCGCCCCTTCGCTGCTCTCAATCAACACCGACGTCACCGTCCCCAATCCCCGTATCTACTACGATGAGGCTAATGAGAGGTATGTAGCCTACGCCGACTACAACTGGAACGACAATGCAACTCTCGGGGACGGGCACTTTAACACGGGCAACGTCGGTGGCAATGATGTACTTTCAATTCGTTTTTCTCAAGACGTCGTACAGACGAGCACCCCAAGTGGAACTATCAATTGGGGCGGATGGAGAGGCCTGACCCCTGACATCACCCTACCGCCAGAGGGAGGACCACCTCTGCTCCCCGGGCTCTGGGGGAACTCGGAGTATGGCGCACTCATTCAGTGGCAGGACGCGACGCACGCCACCCGATGTGATGGGTCGGACTTCCCGAACTGTGCGCGCTACAACTCCCAGTCGGGAACTTTGTCGTACGCTTTCAAGAGGCCGCCAGGCTGCCTTCAAATCTTCGCCCACTACGCCCACACCTGGAGCGACACGAGAATCACGTCGGCAGGCATAAGTAACTCAGGGTTCGAGATCGGGTTCAGCTCTCCGGAGCATCGTTGGCAGGTCACTAGCGGAGCAACACAGCTCGGCTGCTAGTGTCGCGTGTCTGAGTTCTTTTGACGGTTGGCTTTGGTGAGGATCTGGTCGGCGGTCTTGGTCCAGACGAACGGTTGGCAGCGTTCGTTGTAGGCGTCGATGAACGCCCGGATCGCGCCGATCAGGTCCGGCACGCTGGTGAAGGTGCCCTAACGCTGAACCGTAACTCGCCTGCTCAAAACGATGTCGATCGCCTACTGTCACGAGGTGCCTGACCAGAGCGGCGACGACAACCTCCACGTGATAGTCCGATGCCAAGACGACCCGGCGGTGTCCATCCGCCTGCACGACCGTTCCTTCCCCGACGAATACGGCATCTGCTTCGCGGTCGAAGCCCGCGCACAGGGCCTACACGCCGAACTACCCGGGGGTCTGCTGCACCGATGGGTGACATCTGAGATGGCTTGCCCTGGTGGCGGGCTGGAAGGATGTTGCTGTGCCCAAGCCCTACCCCCGTGAGT
>NZ_AXVR01000116.1 GCF_000484695.1 Salinispora cortesiana
GGACCAGGTTCTCGACCGCGTCCTGGCCAAGAGTGCCCGGTCGGGACGCCCAGCTGAGCTGCTCATCGAGCACTTGGATGCCACGCTGGGCGCGGCCGTCGACTTGCGGCGCCGGATCGGGCCGATCGCCGTCACCGAGCCGGTTTTGGGTGAACGGTTCTGGCCGGTGTCCTTGCTTGCCGCGCTGACTCACGACGCCGGTAAGGTCCCTGCCGGGTTTCAGGCCATGGTGACCGGCGGCGGGCTGTGGGGCGAGCGGCACGAAGTGCTGTCCCTGGGCTTCCTGCCACCGTTGGTGCCGGATGGTGGACTGCTGCTGTGGGTGGCGGAGGCGGTTGTCACTCACCACCGCCCGCTGACCAGCCCGACCGGGGCCGGCCTCCGGTCGATCATGACCCTGTACGGCGGCTGCGGCCGCACCGACTTCCGCGAGCGTTTCGGCCCAGTGGACCCGGCAGTGGCTGCGGCACTCGAGCGTTGGCTGATCCACGCCGGGGGACATCTCCTCGCCGCCGACCGTGCCGACGACACGGTGACCGGCCCTGACGTCGTGGCTCGAGCACATCAGGTGCTGACCGACGTACTGGGACGGTGGCGTCGCCGCCGGGCAACCGCCGATGAGGGCTTGACCGCCATCCTGCTGCAGGGCGCCGTCACCCTTGCCGATCATCTGTCGTCGGCACACAGCACTCTGCATGTCACGCAACCCATCGGGCCGGGCTTTTCCAAACGGCTACGCCAGCGTTTCAGTGAGAACGGCCGGCGGCCGTACCCGCACCAAGAGCAGTCCGGCGCGTTGCGGGGGCATCTGTTGCTGCGGGCGCCGACCGGCAGCGGCAAGACTGAGGCCGGCCTGTTCTGGGCCGCCCGGCAGGTCACTGACCTCATCGCCGCCGGTGCAGGAGCACCGAGGGTCTTCCTCGTGCTGCCCTACCTGGCGTCGATCAACGCGATGGCAGACCGCCTCGTCGGTGTACTCGGCGACCGGGAACTCGTCGGCGTGGCGCATTCCCGCGCCGCGTCGTACCACCTCGCCACCGCGATCGACGAAGCCGCCAGCACTGACCCGGACACCCCCGGCCCGGATGGATCGCTGCCGCTGTACGCCGCCCGCAAGGCGGTAGCTCGGCGCGCCGCCACCGAACTCTTCCGCGAAACCGTCCGGGTCGGTACGCCGTACCAGCTGCTGCGCGCGGCGCTGGCTGGGCCGGCGCACGCTGGGATCCTGCTCGATTCGGCCAACTCGGTGTTCGTCCTCGACGAGCTGCACGCGTACGACCCAAAGCGGTTGGGGTTCATCCTGGCCGGCGCGGGAATCTGGGTGCGGCTCGGTGGTCGCGTCGCGGTGATGTCGGCGACCCTGCCGGCTGTGCTGGTGGACCTGGTCCGTGACGCCATCGGAGATCCGGTCGAGTTGGTCACTGCTCCGGCTGGCCTGACCCTGCCCCGCCACCGGCTCCGGTTACGCCCGCACCACCTCACCGATGAGGAGGCCCTGCGGGAAGCCCGAGCTCACCTGACCGCAGGCCGCTCCGTACTCATGGTGGCGAACAACGTCGCCGACGCCCAGACAGTGTTCGACGCCCTGGCCGCCGATGCCATCGCCGCGCATGGCCCGGACGGTGCCATCCTGCTGCACTCCCGGTTCCGGCGAATGGACCGCACCCGCGTCGAGCGGAAAATCATCGACCGGTACGGCGCTCACCGAACCCATTCCGGGCGTCGGTTCCCCGGCCTCGTCGTGGCGACACAGGTGGTGGAGGTCTCCCTCGACGTCGACTTCGACCTGCTGTTCACCTCCGGAGCGCCGCTGGAAGCGTTGCTGCAACGGTTCGGGCGGGTCAACCGGGCCGGTGCCCGGGAACCCGCCGACGTCGTCGTGCACGAGCCGTCCTTCGGCCCCCGCCGCGGCGAGGGCCGGCAGGTCGACTACGCCGACGGTGTCTACGACAGCGAACCCACCCACGCGGCGATGCAAATCCTGCACCAGCACGCCGACCTCGCCGTGGACGAGGAACACGCCACGAAGTGGCTCGACGAGATCTACGCCAGCACCTGGGGACAGAAGTGGCGGCACCAGGTCGACACCGCCCGTGTCGACTTCCAACAGGCTTTCCTCACCTTCAAGCGACCGTACGACGATCGCAGCCACCTCGCCGATGCCTTCGACAGCATGTTCGACGGCACGGAAGCGGTCCTGCTCGAAGACCTGCCCGAATATGAGGCCGCGCTGACCTCAACCACCTGCCGCGCCGAAGGCCGCCTGCTCGCTGCGGACTGGCTTATCCCGCTGCCCGGCTGGGCAGTCGGGCTGAGCCGCCTGGATCGATCCCTCGGCGTCGAAATCATCGATGGCGACTACCGCCCTGACCAGGGCCTCACCGCGATCCGGGGGGCCGTCGGGGCTAACCGGTATCAGCCCGGCGAGGTCATCTGATGCGCGAAGCAGACATCGGTGGCGTGCACATCAAGTACCTCTACCACTGCCAACGGCAGCTTTGGCTCTACGCCCGAGGCATCCGCCCCGAACACCTCAACATCGCCGTGCAGCTGGGCGAAGCCGTGCACGACACCTCCTACCAGCGCAACGCACCGGTCGACCTCGGTGCAGCCCGACTCGATCACATGGGCGGCCAGCACTGGGTTCACGAGGTGAAGTCCTCCACCCGGCCCACCCCAGCCGACGAGGCACAGGCCATCCACTACTGCCACCAGCTGCACGAAGTCGACGTCCCGGCACAAGGGGCGGTCCTGCACTACCCCAAGACCCGGCGCACGAAGAAGATTGTCTATGGCGCCAGCGAGGTCGAACAGGCTCGGGCCGACATCCACAGAGCCCTCGCCGTCGTCTCCGCCGACACCCCGCCGCCCCGACTGACCCGCAGCGCCTGCCGCGGATGTAGCTTCCTCGACTACTGCTGGAGTGACTGATGCCAGCCGCAAGCCGCACCTACTGGCTCACCACCGCCTGCCGCATTCGACGGCAGGACCAGTCCCTCGTGATCGATCGTGAAACCGGCGACAAGGTTCACATTCCCATCACCGACGTGCGCGACATCGTTGCCTGCTCCACCGTTGACATCAACACGGCCGTCGTCTCCCTGTTCAACCGGCATCGCGTCAACCTCCACTTTCTCAGCCACTACGGCGACTACGCCGGCTCCCTGCTCACCAGCGACACCAGCACCTCCGGCGAGACAGTTATCGCCCAGGCCAAGCTCGCCACCGACCCGCACGCCAGCCTCCCCATCGCCCGGGACCTGGTGATCGCCACCGCGTTCAACGTCCGCCGCGTCGTTGACCGTGACCTGCTCGACAAGCCCTACGACACGCTGAAGACATCGGTGCGAGTGGCGGAGTCGAGCAGCCAACTCATGGGCGCCGAAGGCACCTTCCGCCGCTCCGCGTGGCAGGTGCTCGACACTCGCCTGCCCGGATGGCTGCAACTCAGCGGCCGGCACCGCAGACCGCCGCGCAACGCTGGCAACGCCTTCATCTCATACGTCAACGGCATCGTCTACGCCCGAATGCTGACCGCGCTGCGTTTGACCCCACTGCATACCGGCATCGCCTTCCTGCACAGCACCATGGAGCGGCAGCGACACTCACTAGTCCTCGACCTGGCCGAGGTGTTCAAACCTCTGTTCGCCGAACGACTGCTCCTGCGGCTGGCCGGCCGGGACCAGCTCAAACCTCACCACTTCGACTCTGACGTCAACCAAGCCATGCTCAGCGAAAACGGCCGGAAGCTGGTCGTGCAGACCGTACGCGATGAGTTGGCAAAGACGGTCCAGCACCGCAGCCTCGGCCGGAAGGTCGCCTACGACGAACTGCTCTACCTGGAGGCGCTGCGACTGGCCCGCTACTGCCTGGAACGCGAGCCGTACAAGCCGTTCCGGATCTGGTGGTGACCTGTGTACGTGATCGTCGTCTACGACACCGCCGCGAACCGCAACCCCAGAATCCTGCGCACCTGCCGCCAGTACCTGCACCACGTCCAACGCAGCGTGTTCGAAGGCAACCTCAGCGACGCACAACTCCGCCGCTTCCGGAGCGCCGTCGACAAAGCGATCGACGCGTCGTACGACAACGTACTCGTCTACACGTTCCCTCCCGGCACGACTGGTCAGCGGCAGGAGTGGGGGCGGTCTCAACCCAGCCCTTCAGATATCTTGTGATCTTGGCCGGTTCAGCGACATGCCGAGGTAGATTGCACTACCGGAGGTTCGCTGCAAATTGAGCACGGAACTGGCCAGTCAGAGGGCCCATGACCAGGGACTTAACGCTGGGGTCCTCATCGCCCCTACCAGGGATCGCAACTGCA
>NZ_AXVR01000117.1 GCF_000484695.1 Salinispora cortesiana
CGCAGTCACTGCTGCCGCCGGCGTTGTCCTCCTCCGCCTGACAGCCCGCCGCGGCAATGAGGGCCGCCGACAACCCAATGGCGCCGAGCGCCCGTACGTACTTACGCCTCACGGCTATAGACCTCCTCCAGTTGCAGGAGTCCGAGCACACCCCGATGCAGGCGGCCGCACCAGTACGGCAGCCTCCCCACCTCGATGTGAGCCCGCACACCTGCTACGGCTCGTGATGGCGGAGCGTACTGGGTCGATAGACAGTCCCGGAAGCCCTCGAAGTCACGCTTGTCAAACCGTTACGAATACAAACGCCAATGCGACCCGAACCCGTAACATCCTTCACAGCTGGCCCGAAGCCGCGAGCGCACCGGCAATGACCAGCACATTCGTCCACCGCCAGCAAGGCCGACATCAATCCAACCTGGCGGGATAAAAGATCAACTGCGGCGACAACTCGCGACGGGGGCGCACTCCGACCGTTCGGACGCCACGGCGGCGCCAACCCTGGCCGCAGCGACCTTCAAGGGAGGAGAAAAGAGGGAGGGAGGGGGAGGGAGAGGAAGAAGAGGCGGGACCGGGCCTACTGGGCCGGACGGGGCACCTCGCCGCCAGCAGTCTCCTGGAGGATCCGCTCGGCGACCTCTTTCATGGTCATCCGGTGGTCCATCGCGGTGCGCTGGATCCACTTGAAGGCCTGCGGCTCGGTCATCCCATAGGTGGTCATCAACGCACCCTTGGCACGCTCGATGATCTTGCGTATCTCCAACCGGTCGGTGAGGCCAGCAACCTCCGCCTCCAGAGCGGCGACCTCCGAGTAGCGCGACATCGCGATCTCTACCGCTGGGACCAGGTCACTCTTCTGGAAGGGTTTGACCAGGTACGCCATCGCGCCAGCAGCCCGTGCCCGCTCCACCAGGTCCCGCTGACTGAAGGCGGTCAGGATGATGACCGGAGCGATCCGCTCGCCGGCGATCCGTTCGGCGGCGGCCAGCCCGTCCATGATGGGCATCTTGATGTCGAGGATGACCAGGTCCGGCTTCAGCTCCTGGGCGAGCCGAACGGCCGTCTCACCGTCGCCGGCCTCTCCGACAACCTCGTAGCCTTCCTCGACGAGCATCTCGGCGAGATCCAGCCGGATAAGCGCCTCGTCCTCGGCGATCAGTACCCGCCTGCGCTCAGCGTCCGTCTGCGTCTCGGCCACGAGCAACTCCCACCACTCCGTACCGACACCCGACCGGGTGCCGCGCCCCTTAGCCTAGTGGGTACTCTATAAGCCGACACCGAGGCCGCCGGCGGCACTGTCCCCGTATTCCAACCGGTAGAGAAACGGAGCTCAAACCTCCGACAGTGTGGGTTCGAATCCCACCGGGGACACCACAAACCGCTGCGCGGGCGGCGGTTGGCACCTCGCAAGCGAGGTAGCCCTGCAGGTCGCGGCCCCGGCGGGCGCCATGACGGCCGCCCGGCCCGCCCGCTCCGCAGCAGCGCGAAGGACCCGCCGCCGGGTGGCCGGCAGCCGCACCAGTCCACCGACGGGCATGCCGCTCGCCCAGCACCTCGACCGCCGCACCGTCACCGCCGATGCTGCTTCAGCATCTCCGCCACCGCTGAGTGGCTGGGTGATGAGCCGTAACACCGGCTCGAAGGGCCACCGTGGGGCCCCGAGTGGCCGCTCGAAGACCCCTCGATGAGCGGCGGAGACCCCTCAGCCGGCGCGTTCGGCTTCCACTCTGAGGGCCATCGCGCCGGGGCGAATGAACATTTGGCTCTGTAGGAGCAATTCCTCCGAACAAGATTCGGCGACTATGCGTTGAAACTAGCTAAAATTCGAGGAAGGATGTCACCATGCCCTCTTCCCCGAATCCGGTGCAGCCCTACGCGAGCCTTGACGACACCGACCGCGCGATCCTGGCGGAGCTGGCAGCAGACGGCCGCCTCCCGAACAACGCCCTCGCCGAGCGGGTAGGGGTGGCGCCGTCGACTTGCCTCGCACGAACCAGGGCGCTACGCGGATGCGGGGCGATCCGCGGCTTCCACGCCGAGGTGGATCCGGCGGCGATAGGCCTGCCGCTACAGGCGCTGATCTCGGTACGACTCTCCGCCCACGACCGGGCCGTGGTGGACGCCTTCCGAGCCCGATCAGTACGCCTACCGGGGATGGTGGCGGTTTTCCACGTGGCCGGTGCGGACGACTACGTGCTGCATGTCCGGGCGGCATCGGCGGAGGCGCTGCGGGACTTCGTGCTCGACCACCTGGCAGTCGATCCGGCGGTGCAGCACACCCAAACCAGCCTGATCTTCGAGCAGGCACGGGGCCTGGGGTAAGACGAATCACGGCCCCGGTGACGCGCCGAAACAGGATCTTCACGTCCGCGTCACGTCTGGGACGCGGACTGCGCCTAGGTTTAGTTTTGGTGGTGGTTGGCACTCCCGGTCGGGACGGGTCGGGAGCTGCCAGGTTGTGGCGCACCGGGCCGGAGTCGACGGATTCCGCGGAGCCGGTCCGGTGCCTCACTCGCTCGCCCCGCAGCCCTACCGGACCGACCCAGAGTCGGCCACCGCCTCCTCCCGGGACAGTTTGGTGGCGACCTCACCCCCGGGCGGCTCGGTGGCGCTATCGCCCCGAGACGGCGTGATGCCGCGGGCAGCGGCGACGACGGCCCGGGCACGACGGGCGCGGAGCAAGGCCCGAAGCGCGAACGCGAATGCGACTCCCCAAACGAGTGCCAGCAGGGCATACCCCACGGGCCGCACACCCGCACCGAGATCAAGAGCGTGCATCAGCGTACGAGCGTTGGTTAGCACGATCACACCGCCGACCACCGCACCGAGCAATTGGGCCGGGACGAGTCGCACCAGCCAGGCGGCCACCGGTGCCGCGATCAGACCACCGGCCAGTAGCGCGAGCACCATCGGCAGCAAAAAGCCCTCTGAGCCGAGCCCGATCAGGAAGCCGACACTGGCCGCACCGGCGACGAGGAACTCGGCGGTGTCCACCGATCCGATCACCCTGCGGGGTTCCAGTCGCCCACTGACCAGCAGCGCGGGGGTCGCCACCGGACCCCACCCCCCGCCGCCGGTCGCGTCAACAAAACCGGCGACGAGCCCCAGCGGGCCGAGGAAGCGGCCACGCAGCCGACCGGCCCGTCGTTCGGTGCGCAGTGGTCGGGCGAAGCGCACCAACAGGTACGCGCCGAGGGTGAACAAGATAGCCGCCATCCAGGGCGCGGCGGCGGCGGTGGAGAGGGCGGACAGGAAGGTCGCTCCGGCGAACGCACCGAGGGCACCGGGCACGGCGATACGCCCAACGACGCGCCAGTCGACGTTGCCAAACCGCCAGTGCGCCACACCCGCCGCCAGCGTGGTGCCCACCTCAGCAAGGTGCACCGAAGCCGAGGCAGCGGCCGGCGCGATACCGGCGAGCAGGAGCAGTGTCGAGGAGGTCAGCCCATAGGCCATGCCCAGGGCGCCGTCAACGAGCTGCGCGGCCAACCCGACGAGCGCGAGCACCAGCAGCTTACGCACCACGCCTCCCTGATTTTCGGATATCTCCTATCGACTTAGTCGACAATGCGGGATGAGGGACCCTGGGTCAACCATGTTCAACCGCGAGTTTCAGCTCAGGTCGGGGCGCGGCTCAGGTCCGGGCGCGGCTCAGATCCAGGCGCGCGGGTCGGCGACCAGTTCGGTAACCCGCGCCGGAAGGGCACCGTCGGCCACGTCGGCCACGGTGACCAGCTCCAGGATCTGGCGTTCGCTTGCCCGCAGGGCGATCCACACATCCTGCAAGGCTCGCGCAGCACCGTGGTAGCCGAGCTGCTCCGGGCGCTGCCCGCGGACATGGGCCAGCGGACCATCGATCACCCGAATCACCTCGGCGAGGGAGATCTCGCCCGCCGGCCGCGCCAACCAGTAGCCTCCCTCCGGGCCCCGCTGGGCCTGCACCACACCGCCCCGACGCAGCTGCAACAGGATGCTCTCCAAGAACTTCGGCGGGATCTCCTGGGCTCGGGCGATCTGGTCGGCCGTCACGTACCGCCCTCGACCGGTCGAGGCACCGCCGGTCACCGAGGCGAGCTCGGCGACCGCGCGAAGGGCATAGTCGACCCGGGCGGAGAGACGCATGGCAGACAGGCTAGCCGGCTCGATTGCCAACGACCGACCATCCCTCGGCCCACCGAGCCGGAAGCCTGCGCCGGGATGTCCGGACATGGCTGTTGGCCGGCGCCCGGTTTCGGGTGCCGGCCGACAGTTTCTTTCCCCCTTGTGTGGGTTGGGTCTGTGGGTGGGGGTTTGTTGGTGGCTGCTGCGGTGGGTGGGTCAG
>NZ_AXVR01000118.1 GCF_000484695.1 Salinispora cortesiana
GGGGGCAGGACGCGGTGGAGCATCGTGCCGGTGCGGTCGAGGCTGGCAGCGGCGTGTGCGGTCAGGTGCACGCCGATGGCGACGGCCTCGGCGGTAGTGAGGACGACGACGATCTGGCGGCCGTGCTGGTCGCGGGTGTGGATCTCGACGTGGCCGTTGGGTAGGACCCGCACGGGCAGGAACGTCTCGACCTGGGTGCGGTCCGGCGCGAGGGTGTGGATGGCCTCGGTCAGACTGCTGTAGTGGTTCTGGGCCTCGGCGTTCCAGTACTGACTGCGGGCGATGTGGTGGTCACGCTCGGTCTTGGTGTCGGCGTGGTTGGCCACGGTGTAGGCCACTTTCGCCTTCGCGTAGGCGTCGCATAGGGCGTCGATCGAGTTCAGGACCGTGTCGGCGGCCGGCGTCGGGACGGTGCTCATATGAAGGTCCTCCATCCTGGAGTGCGTGCGAGTGCGTCGAAATGCGGGCGTAGTCGTAGCGGCGCCCGACGGGCGGGCGGTGCGATGCCCCGGTATGCGGCCGATCTGCGGCGCGGGCGGGCGTCCGGGGCCGGTATGTTTGGGCGGGCGGGCCGCGCCGGACGGTCGGGCAACAGGGCTGGTGACACGTTCGGCGGTGGTGGTGCCCGCCGGTGTCGGAGCCGTCCGCCGTCTGTGGCGGTGCCGGCCCCGATACCCGGCCACGCTCAGACCGCCAGCAGGTCGAACGCGCGGGCCGTGAGGTCGGCCCCGGTGCCGGTGACCGTGCGGCGGGCGCGGACCTCGGCGATGGCGGCTTTGGCGTAGTGGTCGAGGTACTCGGTGATGGCCTGGTATCCGGCCCACCGGGTGCCCTTGACCGCTTTCTGCGTGTCCACGAGGTTTCCTTCCACGTTGTGGTTTCGGCTCGACGGCGGGCCGGGGTTCCAATCCGGGGGCCGCGCTGTCGTAAATAATTGTTCCTACCTATGGTTTTGGATCAAGTCGATCTGGTCCGGTCTATCGAGTTTTCTGTGGCGAATTTGACGCCCGTCACCGATGGTGTTCTACCGGGGTTCCGGGTCGGTGTTCAGCCGCCCGTGCGGGCCGTAGGCGTACTCGTGGACGGTCTTGAACAGCGCGGGGAAATAAACGGTGAAGCCGTGCTCGGGGATGAACACGCTCCGGTAGGAGCGGGTGATCCCGAGGACGTAGCGGTCGGGCTTGTCACCGTGTGAGCCGGGCGGGATGGTGCCGCCGCCAGGCCGGTCCGGGCAGGCGCGGCGGTGCCGGGCCAGCGCGATATGCGGGCACAGCGTGAGTGTGGCTTTCATGCATTCCGGGTGTCCCGGCGGGTCCGCGTAGTGCGTCAGTTCGGCAGCGAGGCGGGCCGAAATGGTGGTGTTGGGTCGGGTGTCATTGGTCGTCTCCGGTCCGCGCGTCCACGATCGTTAGGTCGGGGTTTGTTGCCTGGAGTCGGGCGCGTACGCGCGGCCACTTGTGGGCGCTGATGCGCCGGGTGATCGTGTCGAGGTTGGTGCCGGTCATCACCGTGTGTTGCATGGCGGCGGCGTCCGGATCGGTGAACACGGCTACTAGGTCACCCCCGGCGACTAGGTACATGTCGGCGGTGTCAGCCGGTGGGGGTGTCGGCGCGGTACGACGGCGCCCCGGGCTGTGGCCGGGGTGGCGGTGGGTGGTCATTGGTCATTGGTCATTCTGGTCTGGGTGGTGTGAGCACCGGGGCCGGGCATGGTGCCCGGCCCCGGCGTATCGGGTCTGTTCGGTCAGGTCGTGGCCGGCGCGGCGTCGGCCACGTCGGTGTCGCTCGGGTCGGTGCCCGTGCGGGTCATCAGTGCGGCGACCTCGTCGGTGGGTGCGGGTGGGTTGTCGGCGAGGGCGTACTTCGTTGGCGCCTCGCTGGCTAGGGTCAGTACCCCGATGGCGGCGAGGCGGCCCATCGCGTTGAGTACCGCGCCCGAGCTGCGGCCGCCCAACTCGCGGCCGACGGTGCCCGGGGTGAGGTCGTGGCCGGGGCCGAGGTCACGCATCAGCGCTTCGACCTGGTTTCGTAGGCCGTTCTTGCCGAGTTTCGGCGACCCGTCGGTGTTGCTTTCGCCGGTGGTGCGTCCGGCGCGGCGGGTGGCGGTGACCGTGACACCGGTCTTGATCCGGTGCTTGTGTCCGCAGGTGCACACGCACTCGCGGTACGGGGCGGCGTTGGCGAGGTCCACCGTGGCGAGGTCAGCCTCACCGCGCACCCACCGTTCCGGGGCGCTGTCACTGTCGCCCGGCTTACGGACCGCCGCCCCGGCAACTTCCATCGCCGTAAGCACCCGGGCGACGACCTGAGCGCGTAGGCCGGACTGGTCGATCACGTCGGCCGCGCTCACCCCGTCGGGGTAGTCGCCGAGCACCCCGGCGACCATCACGATCTTCAGGTGGTCACCGGCGCCGGACGGCCCGCCCGACACAGGTACCCCGGACACTGGCGCCGCGTCCGCCGCGTTGCCGCTCGTGTCACTGCCCGCCGGGGTCGCCTCGTCGGCCGTGTCGGGCGTGGTGTCAGTGGTGTCGTTAGTCGGGGTGGTGGGTTCCCAGAGGTCGGCGCCCTTGCGGTTGCCGTTGGTCGGGCCGGGAGTGCGGATGGCGGTTCCGGTTGCCTCCATGGTGTTGAGTGCCTCGGTGACGACCGGCAGTGGCAGGTTTTCCTGTCCGGCTAGCTTGCGGGCGGTCAGGCCGGGGTGGCGGCGCAGCGCGGCGGCGACGACGGACTGGGCCTCGTTGCTACCGGCGGTGAGATGCAGGTTCGCGGTCATGACAGGTCCTCCACAGAAATGGGGTGGCAGCGAATACCGCATCGCGCTAGCAATTGTTTGCGGTTTCGCCGGGGCCGTTGTTTCGGTGCCCACGTCCATGGACCCTCGTTGCCGGTTGAATGTCAACCCCGTTTTCCAAGACTTTTTTCGTAACCATTCCGGATGCCACCCACCCCTTCATTTCAGGGCCGGCTGTCCGGCCCGTAATAGGCGCTGCGGGGCGTTGTGGTCCCCGCTGGCGGACGTTCCCCGCGCGTGGGTATATCGGTATGGGTAGCGTTCGATCGGGGCGCGTATGGCGCGACGGCAGCGCTGCTGGCCAGGGCGAATTCGGCCCGCCCTCGGGGTCAGGGCCGGTCGGCGCCGGATACGCCGACCATCAATCGAACGACGAACCCCGATGCCTTGTGGTGAAAATCACTTCTTACCCCATCGCCCGAATGGCTGTTCGGCGACTCTTCGATGTGTTCTCCATTTGCCTCGTTCAGCTCGGTACGACTCGCCGAATGGCCGCTATCTGATCGGCCCATCCGGATAGTTTGCTGACCCTTACCACGTCACCGGTTTTCGGGGATTGCACGATCAAATCAGAACCGATGAACATTCCTGCATGTCGCGGTTCGGTGTGCGTGCCGCCGCTACCCGGGATCAAAATCAGATCTCCGGGACGCAGATACATCGCGCCCGGAACGGGGGTGCCGTCGTGTACCTGGTCGCGGGTGGTGCGTCCGATGGTGACCCCGGCCGCCCGGTACGCCTGTTGCATCAGCGACGAACAGTCACACTGCCGCGCTGGCACGCCGGAATGCGCGGCGGTGCAATCGCCGCCGAAGGTGTACGGGGTGCCGCGTTGCGCCAGGGCCCACCCGATAGCGGTCACGACCGGCGGCGGGGTGCCCGCCGGAAGGGTGAAACCCGGGGGTAGGGACACGGCCACGCCGGGCGGTAGCCCATGGCCGCCGTACCCGCCGTGAATGGCCGATACCACCCCGGCGGCGGACGCGATCAGCAGCACGACCGCCGCCGCCGCTACCGCAAGGCCGGTTGCTACCCGTCGCACGGGGCACCGTCCCCGGTGGGGGCGAGATCGGCGAGGCTGACCCGCCCGGGTTGTCCGGCGACCCGCCATACCGCACCCGCCGGCCCGCCCGCGTCGGGGGCGTGGTTGACGGCGGCGGTAGCCACGGTCACCCCGTTCGGTATCCCGGTGCGGGTGAGGTGGGTGTGCAGGTTGGCTTCCCGGGCGGTGGTGGGCAGCCAGAACAACACCGGGTAGGCCCGGGGTGGGGGTAGCGCGGCGTAGCCGGTCAGCTTGCCCGCGACCCGGGACAGGGTTTCGGTGCCGAGATCGACTTCAAGCCAGAACAGCATCGCCTGACCGCCGACGTTCCACGCGCCGTGCC
>NZ_AXVR01000119.1 GCF_000484695.1 Salinispora cortesiana
CCCGCCGAGGCCCGAGGCATCCGATCCAAACCGTGGAAGGGAGATCGACGTGCCTATGACGAGGTTAGCGGCTCCGCCCCCTAAGGCAGGGGCAGTGACGACCGAGCCGACCATGCTCCTGGAAAAGCGGGTCTATGCCCGTGGCCTGTGCACCAAAGCGGTGCTGACGGCGGATCTAGATCCCTGGTTTCCGGCGACGGAGCAGGAGTCCGCTTTGGAAGAGGTGGCGCGCAGGGTGTGCGCTGGCTGCCCGGTGAAGGACGACTGTGGCGAGCTGGCGCTGCGGAAAGAGCGCGGGCTGTCCCGGGACCGGATCCACGGGATCTTCGGCGGCATGGCCCCGCATCAGCGGATCGCGGCGATCCAGGCACGTCGGGGGGTGGCCCGGTGAAGGCGACCAAGGTGTTGCTGCCCACGTTGGGTGTGGTTTCGCTGGTGGGGCATGTGTGGGCTGCGCGGGTAGCCCGGTCGCAGCGGGTCCAGCTGGTGCGGGCCCGTCGGGATGCGGCTACGGATCCGTTGACGGGCTTGTCGAACCGGATCGGCCTGTACGAGGCCCTGTCCGACTTGTCGGCCGGGTCCTATGACCTGGTGCTCCTGGATGTGGACGGGTTTAAGAAGATCAACGATGCCTTCGGGCATGACGCGGGTGACGCGGTGCTGGTGGAGGCCGCGGGCCGGCTCACTGCGGTGCTCGACGAGGTTGACGGCGCGTGTGTGGCCCGGCTTGGCGGGGACGAGATGGTGCTGGTGTGCCCGTCGCCGGCCCCGATCGCGGGGATGCTCGGCGCGGAGGTGGTGCGGGCCCTGGCCGCGCCGATCACGGTGCCGGGTGGCCGGGAGTTGGCGGTGCGGGCCAGTGTCGGCGCGGTGTCGGCGATGGCTGGCGATGACCCGCTGCGGGTGATGAAGGCGGCGGACATCGCGCTGTACAAGGCCAAGGCGGCCGGCGGTGACCGGGCGGCTGAGTACGACCGGGCGGCGGGTTTGCCGCAGGTGGAAGCGCGGCCGGTGGTGCGGTTGCGGGCGATGGCCGGGACGGCACGCGTGCTGGGTGGTGCGGCATGACGGCCCCGACAGTGCTGGACATGACCGTGGTGCTGGACCGCTATCGGGTTCGTCTACGCGAGGTGTCTGACGTCGAGTTGGAGCGTCAGGCCGCTGCTGTCGCGGTGCTGCCTGGTGGTGACGGGCTGCGGCGTCTGGTGGATGCCGAGCGGGAGTATCGGCAGGCATTGCGCCGGCCGGTCGTGTCGGCACCTCCGGCTTCTCGGACGGTGAGCCGTGCGCTGCGGGCTGCGGCTGTCACGGCGGTGGCGGGGGCTCCGGTGGCGGTGCTTGCTGGCCGGGCCATGTCGGATCACGCCGACCAGGTCCCACAGGTGCTGCTGTACTCCCCGGTCGTTGCGGTTGGCCTGGTCACTGGCGTGGTTGTCGGTGGCCGTCTGGTCCGCTGGTTTGACGACCGCCGGCATCCGCCAGCGGTCGATGTGGATGAGGCCGATCTGGACCCGTACGGCCGCCAGCTGCTGGCCCAGGTGCGGGCCCGCCGCCGCGCGCGCGGGGAGGTGTGCTGATGGCCACCCTGCTGGTGCGGGTACGCCTGGATTGGTCCGACTCGACGCACTACGACCCTGACCGGTCGTTGCCCTGCCGGGTTTGCGCCACCGTCACGAAGATGCGCGACGGCCGTGGCGATGCGTGTCACCAGTCGTGTGCGGAGGACGAGCTCGCGCGGGAGCTGCTGGGGGCTGGTCTGGCCCGGATCAGCGACGAGCGGGCGAGGACGTCGGGCGGTTCGCGGTGAGCGCCGAGGCGGTGTCGGCCGGTGTAGATGTGCCGGCGGGTAGCCGGGCGGACAAGGTCGAGGACACCATCAAGGTGGTCATCCTCATGGCGATCATGGCGGCCGCGCTCGCGGCGGCGTTTACGCACATGAAGGACTGGACCATGGAGTGGATGCCGGAGGGCACTCCGGAGTGGTTCGGGTGGGCCAATGCGGTGATCTCTGAGCTGCTGCCGTTGGTGGCGACGCTGTCGTTGCGTAAGCGGCTGCGGCAGGGCAAGAAGTTGTGGTCCTACGCCCTGGTGGTCTTGCTGGCTGGTGCGGTGCTGTCGCTGGCCGCGCAGTTGTCGGCGGTCGGGTCGGACGCGTCCTGGTCGGCAATGTTCCTGGCCTGTCTTCCCTCGTTGGCTTTCCTGTTCTTGTCCAAGCTGGTGCTGGGGGATCTGGACGGCGGTCGGAAACACGCGGAAATCGTGGCCGAGCGTCAGCGTCGGGCCGCCGCGGAGGCGCAAGCACGGGCGGAAGAGGTCCGGGTGGCGCGGGCGGAAACGGCCGCGGCTCGGGCGGCGCAGGCGGAAGCGGAAACGACGGCGCGGGCGGAAGCCGCGCGGGCGGAAGCGGAAACCGCCGCGCGGGCTGAGGCGGAAACCGCGCTGGCCGAGGCGGAAACCCGGGCGGCGGCTGAGGCGGAAGCGCGGGCGGAAATCGAGGCCTCCACGGAGGCGGAAATCGCCACCTGTGCCGAGGCCGAGACTCAGGCTCGCGCCGATGCCGATGCCGAGGCCGCGCAGCAGCGGGCCGTGGAGGCGGTGCAGGCGCAGCGTCTGGCGGAGGGCCGGCTCGCGGAGGCCCGTGACGCCGCGGACCGGGCCGCAGCCGCGCGGATGCTTGCGGAGCAGACCTGCGCTGAGCAGGTGCGGGTCCTGACGGAGGTATCTGAGCAGGCCGAACGGGACTCCCAGCAGGCATTGGCCGAGGCCCGATACACCGCCCCGACAGCCCTGTTGACCGTGGTTACCCGCCCCCCGATCAGCCGGTCCCAGCCGTGGCCCGGCCCGCAAGACGGGTTCGACCCGCGGCACGGGTGCGTACGGCTGGGTCCGTTCGCCGACGGTGAGGGCGTGGCCTGCTGGCGGGTGTACACCGCCGACAGCATGTGGGGCGGCTACATCCAAGGCGCACAAGGCTCGGGGAAGTCCCGCTTCATTGATCAGATCGCCATGTCATGCGCCGCGTCGACCTCACATCCGACGATCGTCTGGTACGGCGACGGGCAACGCGGCGATAGCTCCCCGCTGCTGGTCGCCCACGCCGACTACGCCGCCACCACCTTCGAGGGCATCTACAACATGGTTCAGGCCGCCATCCGCGTCATGAAGATCAACGGGGTGGAGAACCGGTTGAACCGGCAGAACGGGTTCACCCCCACCGACGCCCGGCCGGGTCTGCTGGTGATCCTCGACGAGTGCCACAAACCGTTGTCGGCGGCGGAGAACCCGCTGCTGGCCACGGCCACCCAGCAGGCACTGGCCAGCATCGCCCGCGAGGGCCGCAAAGTCGGCGTCGGACTGCTCATGGCCTCGCAGTCGGTGACGCTGGACGCGTTCGGCGGTACCGGTAACAGCAACCTGGCCGACACCCTGCGTTCCTGCCTGCTGGCCGGTAACGGGCTGATCCTGCGCTCGAAAACCCCTAACGCCAAAACGGTCTTCGGTGTGGACATCAGCCCCAAGACGTTTCCGAAGCTGCCCGGCTACGGCTACCTGTGCGACCCCGACCCCGGCGCCCGCTCCGCGCCGTTTCGCGGCTACCACGTCACCGACGAACTCGCCGAGTACTGGCCCGGGCGCATCACCTGGCGGTCACTGCCCGACCGGCAGGCCAACATGGCCGGCACGCACTACGCCCGCCGCCACCAGGTCGCCTCAGAGCAGCGGTTCGCCGACGAGATGCTGCTCGCGATGGCCGACGCCGGCACCGTCGAGGACATCGAGGCCCTGGAGCGCAGCATGGACACCGCCGCAGCCTCCAACACCACCGTCGACGTCATCGACCTCGGCGGCGCCCACCACCCGCCCGTGCGGCGGATCGAGAAGTTCTGGCAACAGCCCGCGGCCCGGCCGGTGTTGAGCACCGGCCAAGCCAAGGTCCTCGACGCCATCCGCGCCGGCCACACCGGCCCCAAAGACATCGTCGCCGCGACCGGCTACAGCGCCAGCCAGGTCTACAACCTGCTCGAACAACTCACCGACCAGCAGCAGATCAGCAAAGCCCGATACGGCCACTACCAGGCCACCGCCGCCTGACCCCCACACCAGAAGGAGAACCGCGTGCAC
>NZ_AXVR01000120.1 GCF_000484695.1 Salinispora cortesiana
TACGCCGACGCCGTCACCAAGCACGAGCCACGACCAGCCACTACGCCCGACAAGCCCTCACCGAACCGTGATCACAATCCCCGGCTGGAGTACTAACCGGCGTGATCGATTTCAGTGTTGTATCGATCGCCTGGCTGCAAATTTCGATGTTGTTCACGATGGGAGTCCACGAGAAGAACGATCTTTCCCCGCCCGCGCCCGGTCTCGATCGAGCGGTGTTGCCTCGGCGGCCTGCGCGAGCGGGAGTGCCTGTCGGAGATGGCGCCCAACGTGCAGTAGCCGAGGACGGTGTCCCCCCGAATGCCCAGCGACGCCTTCGCCCACCTGGTCAACGACGCCCGCGTACTCGTTGCCGGGGACGACCGGGAAGGAGTTGTCTACCGTCGGCGGTGCCCACCCCTTCCTGATGGCGGTGTCAAAGTGGTTGACCCCGGCTGACCGCACGCGGACGCGCAGCTGGCCGGGGCCGGCCTGCGGGCTGGCGACCTCGGTCAGCGTCAGAACCTCCGGCCCACCGAAGGACGTCATTTCATAAGGGTCACTTCTCTCTCTTCTCTCTGTCCTGGATCTGGGGCTTCGACGCGGAGTGACGCCGGGTGCTCGGACCCGGGTGTCCCGGCGGCCCCGGCAGCTGAGGGAGGTATCAAACCTCAAGTCCACTGCAGGTCAAGGTTGACCCCTGGCGATTCAGGCGGCAATGGCGGGATGTACGAATTCTATTAATTTAACCCTTTTCATGCCAGTGTTGGGCTGATGGCAGACTGGCGGGCATGGCTGACATGCGTGATCCGAAGGGCGTGCTGCACCACTACCTGCAGGCAACTCGTGACGATCTGATCTGGAAACTCGACGGGCTGGGCGAACGCGAGGCGAGATGGCCGCGTACGTCAACCGGCAACAACCTGCTGGGAATCCTCAAACATTGCCTCAACGTTGAGGCTGGTTACTTTGGTCCTACCTTCGGGCGTGAGTTCCCCAAGCCGGAGGAAATGGTTTCAGTGGAGGCGTATGAAAAGGATTCGCAGGCGGACTGGTATGCGGAGGTAGACGAGACGAAGGATGGGCTGATCGAGCTGTATCGTCGGGTGGCCGCCTTTGCGGACCAGACGATCGAGCAGCTTCCACTTGATGCTCCCGGGCGGGTGAGTTGGTGGCGGCCAGACCGGCAGGATGTGACCCTGCAACGAATCATCGTTCACGTCACCTGTGACCTGACCCGTCACCTGGGCCAGGCTGACATCCTTCGCGAGCAGCACGATGGATCGATCGGTTGGCATGCGGGCAACACCAGCGTTCCCGACTACGACTGGTCGGACTATGTCGTGCGGCTGACCGATCTCGCCCAGCGGTTCGGATAGCGCACGGTCTGCGCGACCACGTGCGTGGCGCTCAGTTGATGGGGACGAGTACCTCCGTACGCAGCCATGAGTGACCCGGGGATGGTGGAAGCCCGGGGGCTGCACGGCGGGGAAGATCACCCCGGAGCCGTCGGAAGAAAGGCCGCGAGGCCGAGTAGAACGACCGCACCCTGAAGTGAGCGGGCCGTATGCGGCCAAGGAGGGTGGTACCGCGGGACCTCGGGGTCTCGTCCCTCCGCCGGAGCTTGTCGTCTGTTCCGTCGGAGGAGATGTGCGTGTACCGCAGCGTTCCAACCCAGATCGACCTGCCCACCCTTGACCACGAGGTCCTGCGCTTCTGGCGGGAGAGTGACATCTTCGCCCGGAGCCTGGAGCAGTCGCAGGGCCGCCCGGAGTGGGTGTTTCTACGAGGGGCCACCGACCGCCAACGGTATGCCCGGTGCCCACCACATCGAGGCGCGGGTGTTCAAGGACGTCTTCGCACGCTATCGGACGATGAAGGGCTTCCACGTCAACCGCAAGGCGGGCTGGGACTGCTGTTCCGCGAGTTCCCGTACGAGCACAGCTACCCACACTGCTGGCGCGCTGCCACACGGCTTTGCTCTACTGCGCCCAGCCGTCCTGGTACATCCGCACCACGGCCGTTCGGAACGCCTTGTTGCGGGAGAACGAACGGACCACCTGGCACCCGGCGACCGTGAAGCACGGCCGGTACGGCGACTGGTTGGCCAACAACGTCGACTGGGCGCTGTCCCGGCGGCGCTACTGGGGCACGCCGCTGCCGATCTAGCGGTGCCCCGAGGGACACCTGACCTGCCTGGCTCGTTGGCCGAACTGAGCAAGTTGACTGGAATCGACCACAGCGAGCTTGACCCGCACCGACCCTTCGTGGACGAGGTGACCCTCGCCTGCGGGTGCGGCGCGACAGCTCGGCGAGTCGAGGAGGTCACTGACGCCTGGTACGACTCGGGAGCTATGCCGTTCGCGCAGTTCGGGTACCCGTACCGTGGCGCGGACGAGTTCGCCGCACAGTACCCGGCGCAGTTCATCTCGGAGGCCATCGACCAGACCCGCGGATGGTTCTACACCCTGATGACGGTGGGCACGCTGGTGTTCGACCAGTCGCCGTACGAGACAGTGGTCTGCCTCGGGCACATCCTGGCCGAGGACGGGCGAAAAGATGTCCAAGCACCTCGGCAACACCCTGGAGCCGATCCCGCTGCTGGACCGGCACGGCGCCGACGCCGTCCGATGGTTCATGGCCGCGGTCGGGTCTCCCTGGTCAGCTCGTCGGATCGGGCACACCGCGCTCCAGGAGGTAGTCCGAAAGGTACTGCTGACCTACTGAAACACCGTTGCCTTCCAGGCCCTGTACGGCCGTACCGCAGGTTGGTCGCCGTCACCTGCCGACCCGTCACCCGCCGACCGGCCCGTGCTGTACCGGTGGCTCCTCTCCGAGCTGCACCTTCTGGTGGGGCGGGTCGACGCCGCTCTGGCCGACTTCGACACGCACCAGGCGGGTCGACTGTTGTCGGCCTTCATTGCCGAGCGGGTCTGGCAGGATTTGGTATCTCCGGTCACCCCGGGCGCCGCGCCCTCGGTTCACCTGGCCGCCTATCCGGTGGCAGACCCAGCCCTGGTGGACCCGAGGCTGTCCGAACAGATGATCCTTGCCCGGCGCCTGGTGGAGCTGGGGCGCACCGCGCGGGCCGAGTCGGGGATGAAGGTCCGTCAACCGCTGTCCCGAGCTCTCGCCTCCGGTCCCGACTTCGCGACGCTCCCACCGGAGCTCCTGGCCGAAGTCGCGGCGGAGCTGAACGTGGGCTCGGTCGCCGCGCTCGGCGCTGCCAGGGACTCGCTGGTGGACACCACGGCGAAGGCGAACTTTCGGGCCCTGGGCGGTGGCCAGCGAGGCGGGAGCGACGCTCGCCCTGGACCTCGATCTCACGCCCGAGTTGCGTCGTGCCGGGTTGGCCCGGGACGCGATCCGACTGATTCAGGAAACCCGTAAGAACAGTGGCCTTGAGGCCACCGACCGGATCAGGTTGCGCTACCAGCCCCACCGGGAGGAAGCCGCCCGGGCTCTCGTGGAACACCGGACCCTCGTAGCCGACGAGGTCCTGGCCACTGACTGTGCCGAGGGCACGCCTACCTGGCCCGACGCGGAGTCGTTCACCGACGAGCCACTCGGCCTGACCTTTGGCTCCGCCGCGCACGAGGTGTTGGCGCCCGGGCCAGAAAGGGCGCCCGGATGATCGGGCCCGCCTTCCTGGTCCGGGATCATCCGGGGCCCATATCGCAGTGGCGACGCCCCGGATGGCTGCTTCTCCGACCGCTGACCGTGCGGTCAGCTGGCGGTGGGCTCCTTGTCGAGGAAGCCGTATACCGCGGAGAGTCGGCCGTCGTCGGCCTTGACCACGTCGAAGCCAACGGCCACCGGCTCGGCTGCCCCGGCTGGAGCGAGGTGCCAGGTGAAGCGGGCAATGTCGTGGTGGGTGTCGACCGGCCCGGCCAGGGTGAAGGTCATGCCCGGGACCTGCTCCTGGACGGCACTGATAAGGGTGTTGATCGCCTCGTGTCCACTGACGTCTGCTTTTGGGTCCGTATACCCGGGACATTCACCAGGTGGTGATCTTGTAACGGTTTCGTGAGGTCCGGAAAGGCGAAAGTGCCTGCCAGGCAAGGGAAAATGGTGATTGCG
>NZ_AXVR01000121.1 GCF_000484695.1 Salinispora cortesiana
GTCCGGCGCTCAAAAGATCACAAGAAAAAGAGGGCGGCGACCGCGGGTCTCACGGGGGACGCGCACGGCGCCGGGTCCAGGTGTAACGACCGGCCGGCCACCAACATTCCGGGGCTCACGCAGGGCCGGTATCCGCCATCGGCGGAGCGCCTGCTCGGTCGTACACATGGTGTAACGCCCCGACGGCGGCCGGGATTCCGCCACCGCCGTGCCCCCGACCACACCCCAGACGGGCATCAACCTGACGTCAGGGACGTCCATACCCAAGGCGAGCCACACTCAGGAGATCAACCCGTCGATCGGAGTTGCTCGGCCCCCGGCGCCAGACCGGGAAGTAGCCTGCAAGATCAACCCATGTTACGCCGGGCTAATCAGGGCAGAAACGACAAACGCCCTGGCGGGGATTTCTCCCACACCAGGGCGCTTCTTAGGGTGGAGCCGAGGGGACTCGAACCCCTGACCCCCACACTGCCAGTGTGGTGCGCTACCAGCTGCGCCACGGCCCCCTGTGCACTACCCGGTCGCCCGGGCACGGGAGAACTATACACACGCCAGCCGGCGTGGTCATCGCGCGGGGTGCCCGCTACCGCGCGGGCTCAGTTGAGCGCCACGTCCGCCGGGAAGTGCGCCACCGCCGCCATCATGCCGCCCTGCCGGCGCAGCACCATCGGCCACAGGTCGTCCGGACGATCGACGAAGGCGTCACCGGGCAACGCGTCCAGGACAAACCAGGAGCCCCCTGCGATCTCCTGCTCCAGCTGGCCCGAATCCCACCCGGAGTAGCCGGCGAAGACCCGGATGCCCGCGATGCTCTCCCGCAGCTGCGCCGGGTCCACCGTCAGATCGAGCGTGCCGACCGCACCGGAGATCTGCTGGAAGCTCTTCATCGGGCGCAGCGGGTGACGCATGCGAGCAAGGCAGATCGCCGAGTCCGGCTGTACCGGACCCCCTTCGAAGACCACGGCCGGGTCGCGGGCCAACTCGCCCCAGTCGCCGAGCACCTCCGCCACCGGAATCTCGGTGGCCCGGTTGAGAACGACGCCCAGCGCCCCGCCCGGCTCGTGGGCGACCAGCAGCACCACGGTCCGGTCGAAGTTCGGATCCTTCAGCGTCGGTGCCGCGACCAGCAACCGCCCGGCCATCGACTCCGTCGCCTGCCCGTCGATCGCCCGCCCCTCTTCCCGCATGCCGGACATCCCGTCAGTCCGACCGTGCTCGGACAACCGGGGACACCGGTGCCAGCCGCCCCGTCAACGCCATGCCTGGCACCATAGCCTGCTGGTGGGTCGCTGGCTAAGGTCTGACGCGACAGAGACGAGGGAGGTTCGGTGAGTCCCACGGCAGAACTCGCGGTGATCGGCGGGTCGGGGCTGTACGCCCTACTCGACGGCGCCACCGAGCACGTAGTCGACACCCCGTACGGGCCGCCGTCCGACGCGATCACCATCGCGGAGGTCGCGGGCCGCCGGTTGGCGTTCCTGGCCCGGCACGGCCGGGATCACCGGCACCCGCCGCACCAGATCCCCTACCGGGCCAACCTGTGGGCGCTGCGCTCGCTCGGAGTCCGCCAGGTGCTCGCCCCCTGCGCGGTCGGCGGCCTGCGCCCGGAGCTGGGTCCCGGCACGTTCGTCGTGCCCGACCAGCTGATCGACCGCACCAGTGGTCGGGCGCAGACCTACTACGACCGGGGCGCGGTGCACGTCTCCTTCGCCGACCCGTACTGCCCGGTTGGGCGGCGTACGCTGCTCGCCGCCGGCGCCGAACGGGATGTGCCGGCGGTGGACGGCGGGACGGTGGTGGTCGTCGAGGGTCCCCGCTTCTCCACCCGCGCCGAATCGCGCTGGTTCACGGCTATCGGCGGAACGGTGGTCAACATGACCGGTCACCCGGAGGCGGTGCTCGCCCGGGAGCTGGCCCTCTGCTATTCGTCGATCGCGCTCGTCACCGACCATGACGCGGGCGTGCCGGGCGGCGGGTCGGTGACCCAGGAGGAGGTGTTCCGGGTCTTCGGCGAGAACACCGCCCGTCTGCGGGAGCTGCTCTTCACCGCGGTGGCCCAGCTGCCGGCTGATCGGGACTGCGCCTGTGGGGCGGCTCTGGACGGCATCAAGCTGCCTTTCCCTCTGCCCTGAGCCCGGCTGGCTGGGCCGTCGGCGGTCAGTCGGTGGCGAGCCGCAGCGGCCCCCCGCCGAGTACGTCGAGGACGGTCCGCTCCCCCAGCGGGGTGGTGAGCTGCACGGTCACCGGTGCGAGTAGGAGCTGCTCGGTGCAGACACCGGTGCTGCGGGTCACGGCACCGCCGACCACCACAACGTCGTCCTGTTCGTACACCAGCGGGGTGAGGCCGGTGTCGCAGGCACCGATGCCAAGCCGCACGGTCAGCGTCGCGTCGTCAACGGCGCGCAGGTCCAGCGCCCCGACGAGTTCCTCGGGCAGTGGCGCGGTGGGTGCGGCCGGCTCCGGCGGCACTCCGACGGCGGTCGGGGCGACGGCGAGCCGGGCCACCGGGGCGGTCAGCTCGTCAATGGTGAACAGCCAGGCCGGGACCGCCGCCTCGCCTCGGCTGGTCCGCACCGGCACGCTGTCCAGCTCGACGGCGGTGACGGTGAGCGGGATGCAGGCGGTCTGCGGCAAGATACTCACCCCCGTGTCCGGCCCATCCGCCGGGGCTGGTGGGGTGGCCGGGTTCGTCGGCCGCCCGCCGCAGGCCGGTGGGTCGCCCCGATCGAGTTCCCGGTACGCCTCGACGGCGCTGACCAGTGGCACGGTGAGGGTGCCGGAGGGGAACTGGATGGTGCCGTCTTCGGGCTGGTCCGTCGGCAGCGGAATCTGGTCCCGGTACCAGCCGGCTTGGAAGGCGGTCTGGGTCTCCGAGGTGAAGCCGGGGTCTCCGACGGTCATGGTCGACTCCTGGAGCGGGACGTACCCGTCGTTCCACTCCGCTCCGGGCTGCCAGGCGGCGGCGATCTGAGTGGCCCGTTCTTCGAACACCGCCTGCCGGCCGGCCGGCGAGGGGGCGCCAGTCGGCTCCGAGCCGGCCGGCGCGCAACCGGCGGCCAGCAGCAGGGTCAGGCTCAGGGGGGCGAATACTCGACGCATACTCTTCCGACGTTCGCCACCGCGCACCGGTTCCAGTCCACCGGCGGCACTCGTCGTCCGGAGTGATGCAGGGGCCGGTAAGGCCTAGTCGTAGTTTCAACCCGGAAACGACAGGCCGGCCAAGCGGTTGCAGCAGCACTGCCGACCGCACTTCGCTCAGTGTGGGTGGTGTGGTGGTCGGTGTCGACGGGTGAGGTGGACCAGGGCGGCGCCGGTGAGGATGAGCAGGGTGGCGGTGCCGATGGTGGTGAGCAGGTTGGGGCCGGTGATGGGGAGGTCAGGGTCGCCGGGATCGTCAGGCGCGGCGGGAGCGTCAGGATCGCCGGGGTCGTTGGGGTCGCCAGGGTCGTCAGGGTCGCCGGGGTCGTTGGGGTCGCCAGGGTCGTCGGGTGTGGTGATGGTGATGGTGGTGGCGTCGGACTGACCGCTGGGGCAGGTGTTGGCGCTGGTGTGATGGGCGGTGAGGGTGTGGGTGCCGGGTGGGAGTCGGGTGGTGTGGGTGGCGGTGTTGGTGCTGTCCAGGGGCACGATGGTGAGGTCGGTGGCGTTGGTGCGGAAGGCGATGGTTCCGGTGGGGGTGTCGGTAGTGCAGGTGACGGTGGCGGTGAGGGTGATGTCCTGATTCGATTTCGGGTTCGGTGGGGACACCTGCAGGGTCGTGGTTGATGCCGGCGGGACGATAGCCAGACTGTGGAAGCGACCGGCGGCGACGGCGGTGACCGTGGTGCCGCCCGGTACGTCCACCGCAACAGGGGTGCTGCTGTGGGTGGTGGTCCCATCGCCCAACTGGCCCCAGGTGTTTTCGCCCCAGGCCAGTACGTCGCCGGTGGAGGTCGACGCCAGAATGTGGCGGCCGTTGCCGGCGGCAAGCGCGGTGATCGTGGTGCCGGCCGGCAGATCCACCGCAACAGGGGTACTTCTGT
>NZ_AXVR01000122.1 GCF_000484695.1 Salinispora cortesiana
CCCCCGTAAGCGACAAGGACCCACCACCCGCACTCGCGGGGGCCGCCCTCGGCTACCAAACGGCGGTAGCAGCCACCCCGCAACCTAAACCGACACAGGTCTCATATTCGTGCAAATGCGAAAGAAGTGCCTGAAACGGGCGCATGTTCGCTGGTGGTGGTCCTGTCGGAGGTCGGTGTCGTGCCGCCCGCTGCGCCAGGGGCGGAGTCCCGGGCCTGGCGGGTCGGTGTGCGGCCTCCCGGCCCAGTCGGCCAACCCCAACCCCAAGCCCAGTGCGGCCCGACCCAGCTCAGCCACAGAAGGGCACCGTGCGTAACTCGAGTTGTGTGCCCTACGTGTCCACCGCTCAATTCTTTTGTTTTGCTCTTTTTGGCCCTTGCCGAACATCGGTGACTGTGAACGACTAGACCGTGGCCGATGATTCAGGGAATACTGTGGAAGGCGGGACGGTGGAAAAGGTACGAGTGCCCCGAGTGTTGTTGGTCAACGCCGTCCTCGCGGCGATCGTGTGGCTGATCTGGGCAAAGGTGTGGGGGTGGGGATACTTTACTCGACTTGAAGAGCACTGGCCGGTGGCGCTAACCATGGTGTTCGGATCGCTGGTTGGTGGTGGGACCAGCGAGGGCGGTGGTGCGATCGCCTTTCCGGTGATGACGAAAGTGCTGACCGTTCCGCCAGACCAGGCACGTATTTTCACCTTCGCTATCCAGTCGATCGGTATGACTGCGGCTTCGCTGTCAATCCTGCTGTGCCGGGTGCCGATTGAGCGACGGGTGGTGCTGTACGGCTCGGCCGCCGGAATGCTTGGCGTGGTGCTCAGCGTGACGATGATCGCCCCACATGTACCGCTGAAGCTGGTGCGGGTGTTGTTTACGATGCTGCTCGTGGCGCTCGCGGTAGCGTTGCTCGTGCAACTGCGTCAGCGGGGATATCGGCGAAACTTCGTGGTGCCGATATGGACTTCTCGGGAGCGAAATCTGGTCCTGGGTGCTGGCTTCGCTGGCGGATTGCTCAGCGGCGTGGCCGGGGTGGGTGAGAACTGCGTTATGTTCTTGCTGCTCGTGTTGCTCTTTCGGGTTTCGGAGAAGGTGGCGACCCCGACCACGGTGGTAATGATGACGCTGGTGTCGATTGCTGCGTTTCTGACGCACGTGTTCGTTGTACGTGATTTCACCGGGTTTGTGGTTGACTACTGGGTCACTGCCGCGCCGGTGGTGGCCGTTGGAGCCCCCCTGGGGGCCTGGATCTGCACTCGCCTGACGCCCTTGACGATTCGTGGAGTGCTATTCGTGTTGATCTTCGCAGAGTTGGTCAGCACTCTCCTGCTGGTGCCGTTCACTCCCGCCTTGGCCGTTGGCAGCGTCGCCGTGCTGGTGTTGTTCACGATCGTCTGCCTGGTCCTGATCCGTCAGGACACGTATGCCCGGCCAGGGCCGGACGGATTCGGGGATGCCACCTGGGCGGACGTGGGCGCCGGGCCCGCGGGACGGTCGGCCGGGCCCAAGGCGGAAGCCCCCACCAGGGAGGACCTGCAGGATGTCGGGTAGGCACCCGGCCGGCGTTCCGTGCCCCGCTCTGCGGGCAGGGCACGGAACCTTTCGGGGAGCGAGGCACGGAATCCTCCCGGGAATGAGGCGCTTCCGGGGGAGTGGGCGCGGAACCATCCAGGGGTCTACTCGCAGAGGGCGCCGTCAACGGCCGCCTCGACCTGGCCGGCGGCGCTCTCCGTGGTCGGCGGCGCGGTGACGGCGAGGGTGACGGCGCGACCCTCCTCCGTGACGCCGCCGCGGGTCGTGAAGCCGGGGACGTCACCGTCGTGGCCCCAGGCGCGGCCGCCACAGGGCAGGTCCCAGCTCATCAGGCCGAGGCCGTAGCTGCGGCCCGGAAAGGCGGGGACGGTGGTACGCATCTGGTCGAGTTCGGCGGACCGGAGCAGGTCACCGGCGAGGAGGGCGGCAAAGAAGCGGTTGGTGTCGCTGGGGCTGGAGATCATCGCACCGGCCGCCCAGCTCCAGGACGGGTCCATCTTCGTGACGTCCTGCAGCGGCTTGTCCGGGTCGTCGGTGTAGTAGCCGTGTGGGTGCCGGCCCCGGATGCCCTGTTCGCCGACGTTCGGGAAGTAGGTGTCGCGCAGCTTGAGGGGAACGATGATCCGGTTGGTGATTTCCTCGGCCACCGGACGGCCGGTGACCCTCTGGATGAGCAGACCGGCGACGACGTAGTTGGTGTTGCTGTACTCCCAATTCGTGCCGGGTGCGAAGCTCGCCTTGTCGGTGAGGGCCAGGTCGAGCAGGTCGCGCGGCTCGAAATAGGTGTGCTGGAGGAGGAAAAAGTCCGGTGCGATGTCGTCCACATAGCTGGGCAGGCCGCTGGTTTGCTGTAGCACCTGCCGTACGGTGATCTGCCGACCGTCGATGCCGTCGCCGCGGATCAGGTCGGGCAGGTACGTCTCGATCGGCTCGTCCAGATCGACTTTGCCCTCGCCGACGAGTTGCAGGACCACGGTGGCGACGAAGGTCTTGGTGTTGCTGCCGATGCGTACCCGCCCGTCGACCGGTGGCTTCCGCTTGGTGTCGAGTTCGGCCACACCGGCGGTGTAGTTACGGGTATGGCCGTTGGCGGCGCGGACAGCGGCGAGGGCGGCTGGGAACCTCTCCACGCTCACGAGGCGGTTGAGGTCGGCCTGTACGCCGTCGCGGTGGCGGACGGCATCGGCGCTCGCCGCCGGGGCGGCCCCGCTGAGGGCAAGACTGCCGACGAGGGCGAACGACGTCACGGCGGCCAGCACGCGTCGCCGGGTCGAGGACACCGGCGGGCGGCGGTGTGGATGATTCCGGTCGGTCATGGGAACAACTCCTCATTGCCCTCGAATTGAGGGCGAGCTCGTTGGGGAGGAACCCAGTTTCGACGGAACGAGCTTCGAGATCGATGCTGCTACCTGGCCGGTTCTGGTGGTGGTAGCCGGACCGTGGTGCGTGCCTCGTGCCGTACCGGGAAGGACACCGAGGCGGCAATGAAGCACCGGTCGTTCGCCTCGGCATGCAGCGCGGTCGCCCGCTCGACCATGCTGGCGTGGGTGACTGTCACCTGCGGGCGGAGCAGGACGTCGGTGAAGCGGGCGGCACCGGTGTCGTCCTCGCGCATCGTGCCGTGGGCGGCGTCGTGGTAGCCGACGACCACGACATCGTTGACGGCACACAGGTGCAGGTACCACAGCAGGTGGCACTGGCTCAGCGATGCGACGAGCAGCAGCTCTGGGTTCCACTGTTGTGGGTCGCCGCGAAATGCCGGGTCGGCGGAGCCGGCGAGGAGCGGGCGGCCGGGGCTCACCGTGTCGTACGACCTGTCGTAGGCGCGGTAGTCCGCCGTACCGCGACCGCGGTTGCCGGTCCAGGTGGTCGCGATCTCATAGGTGTGGGTCCGGTTCATGGACGGATTCTGGCAGGTAGCTTGTCGCGCTTCGAGGTAGCTCGATCTCAACCCGCCAGCAGAGGGCCCGCTCCGACCGGTTGGCGGCGGAACGGGCCCTCGTGGATCTGCGGATCGCTATCCGGCGCAGCCGGGAACGTTGACGCAGTTGTCGGGTCGGTTCTTGATCACCACGGTGCCGGTGACGGTGTTCAGGTTCACCGTGCCGACGGCATTGAGGATCCCCCCGCCGTTGGTGATGGCGATGTTTTCGACCACCTTCGTGGTGAAGAGGCTGGTCGTGCCTTCGTTGTAAATGCCGCCACCCTGGTCGGCCTGATTGCCGATAATCTTGGTGCGCCGCACGACCGTTTCCCCTGCGTTGTAGATTCCTCCGCCGACTGCGTTCCTATTGGTGTTGTTCTTGATGATGCTGTCCTCGATGACAGCGAAACTGTCCAACGCCACGAACAAGGCACCGCCGAGGACCGATG
>NZ_AXVR01000123.1 GCF_000484695.1 Salinispora cortesiana
GTCGCCGGTGGCGGCGATGGCAGTGGCCTCCGTGCCCGCGGGCAGGTTGACCTCGACGGGTGTGCTGCGGTTGGTGGTGGTTCCGTCGCCCAACTCGCCGTCATCGTTTTCCCCCCAGGCCAGCAGGGTGTCCGACGCGGCACTGGTCGGTGCCGGCGTGTTCCGGGCGGCCGCAGGCCACACGCCAGCGACTGCCTGCGTGACTGTCACCGCCAACACCAGAGAGAACCAGCCGACGATGGCCCGACCCACCCGGCCGGCGCTTCGGCCTGGTCGCCGGCAGAATCTTCGCATCACTCCTACCTCCACGCAGGCAAGCATTGCCAATAGGACAGACGCTAGTGTCAACCAGCTATCCCACAAGGATGCGGAGAAACGCCCTTAAGCGGACATCCGGTTGACGTCGTCGGTCGACCGACGAGGAAGTGACGGGCGAGGGGCTGTTCAGTCGTCCCCGGGTCAGCCAACCCCCACACCTCTGACCCATCGATCTTCGTTACCCACTCTTGGGGTCATAACGTGGGCGGTCATAGATCAATGTGCTGTTCAACGATGGTGAGGTCGCCTGGCTCACCGAAGCGGAGTGTGGCGTGCGCTGGCTTGGCCGGGAAAGCTCGTAACTGCGGCTCCATTTCGGTGAAGAGTCGGGTGGCAACGCCGTCGGTGGCCCAGCAGGCGACGACGGGCGGCGGTGGTGCCGATGACGGCGCCCCTACCGTTGGCTGAATCTGATGCTGCGTCTCGAATGGCTGGACCTCGACTTGTGGCGTATCAGCAGGACACCGCACACCAGGCGGCCGTGTCATCGATCATGGAGGTATGCTTCACGTCTTGGACGACTCTTCCGGGTTGTCACCGAGAGCCGTCCGCTTCCTCAGACTTGCCGCAGAGCGGACATCGGTCGATCTGTCGAGCTGGCCCACGACAGACGAGCTGGGGTCGCTGCTGAGCCGGCTGCCGGACGTGGACGCCCAGGAAACGTTGACCCTGTTTCGGCGAGCGGCGGATCGGTACGGGGGCCTGCGGTACCGGAGCCGGGCATGGTCGTTCGAAGAGACCGTCACGTTCGTACTGTGTCCATGGGCAGCAGCCGACTACGGCCTCGAGGACCAGGACGCCATGGCCGACCTCATCGAGCACGACGTTGCCCACCCGTACGAGGTTTGGCTACGTGGCGACGGTAGCGTCGTCTATTGCTTCACGGGCCCACACTCAGCGCCGATAGTGCCCGTCTTCCCTGGCATCGACGCCATGCTCGAAGCCGAGGCTCTCTACCAGGAGTGCGCCACCTGGATTTCGGTATCGATCGACGACGCGCCAGGGCTAGCGGCGGTCGAGGCGCATGCCGTGCACCTCACTCCGATCCTGGAGGCGTGCGGATACACCGAGCGCTGGTGGGAGCAAGTCGGCTTCCGGCTGCACATTTGGAAAACGTTTGCCACCGTGTTCCCCGGCTCTAATGCCCGGTGGGCAATGTGGGCCCGAAACCGTTCGGGGGAACTCGCCGCTCGATCCTTCCTAACCCAGGCAAGGGCGCAGCTTCCTCGCCTGGTTATGTAACCTTCGCCGGTGGGCTTTGGGCGACGGGCTTTGAAACAGGCGACGGCCCGGGTTTGCCAAGATGTCCAGCGTGAGCCAACTCCCCGAGGACGTACGGGCGGTCTGTCGGTACTTTGCGTTCTACATCACGAACGGCACCCCTCGATTTCGAGCTCTTGAGGGTATCGACTACAGGTCATCCCTTCTGCAGTTTGGGTCGCCACTCGAACAAGTATTCGCGATCTTTACAAACGTACTTGACGTGCAGCCCGACGGTAGCGTCACCAACACAGGAGAGGCCATGTACCCGGCAGTTCAGTATGTGTGCCGGTACTGCGACCCGAGCTACATCATCGAACCCCCATTCGAAGATTGGGAAACTGAACTGGTGTAGTAGGAACGCAAGGACGAGGGTGTCTAGGGTGTGTAGCAGTGCGGTCCACCAAGCCAACTGCTCAGGTATTCGGACTGAATCGTGCCCGTTAGTAAGCCGACGAGGGTCGCCGAGAAGCCGGACTGGTACTGCTCCCAGTGCGGTCCTTCCTCCTTGAACACCACTGGCCAGTCGCCGGGGGCCACGCTGGGCTTGATGTGCCAAAAGAGCAGGTCGCCGTTGCCGGTGTGTCCCCACGAGATCAGGTTGTCACCGGGGTTGAACCAGGGTGGGACATCCGCGCGCTGCGGTTCCCACCACGACGAGTCGCCCAGGTGCCAGTCGCCGGAGTTGTTGCCAGGTCCGCCGAAGTCCAAGCGAACGCACCCGTGGGCCCAGGCGTTGTGCGGCAACAGGTCTGCCCAGTCGCGCGGTTCATTGGGGGGTGATGTGGCTATCAACGAGGCCGGCACCATAGGAGTTGATGAACCGCTTGTAATCCTGCGGAAGGATGACACCTACCAGACGCCAGCCTTCGGGGACTAGCTGGACAGACGTGACGAAGAAGCTCAGACGCTCGATACGCACAAGTAGCATGGTGCACGCTTGTGGTTTTTGCGGCCTGGCCACCGGGCGTGCATACGGGTATTAAGGTGCCGAGTCAGGCGGTGAGGGGGTGATTGCGAGGTGTGGGCCCACCTGTGAGTAGTCGGTCCAACCCAGCTGGGTGGCCTGCGCTCTCCTGTGCGTGGCGCTCTCGCCCCGGCTACGCGGACAGCAGCAGCGGTATCGTCAGCACATACGCCGCGAGCAGCACCGACCCTTCCGGGCGGGTGAGTGAGTAGCTCCGGCGGAGCAGCATCCACGCCGCCATCGCGGTCAGGCCCATCACCAGGACGAGTGCGACATTGGTGCCGGGGACGCTGCTCGGGGCGGCCAAGGCGATCACGGCACCGCCGACGAGGCTGTTGAACAGGTTGGAGCCGAACAGGTTGCCCACGAGCAGGTCCGACTCACCCTGTCGCTGGGCCTGAATCGTGGTGACCAGCTCCGGGAGTGAGGTACCCACCGCGACCAGGGTCATACCAATGATCAACTGGGGGACCCCCAGGTCGGTGGCGATGGCGGCGGCGTTGACGACCAGCAGCTGCGCCCCGGCCAGGACCCCGACGAGGCCGAGTACGGTGCGAACCGGCTCCCACCAGGCCAGCGGTTGCCGCTGCGTCGGCTCGGCACGACCAGCCGGGTCAACCGTGGTGTTCTCGTCCGCCACGTGCTCCACCACGTCCTGGGCCAGCGGGGTCGCTTCGCCCTGGCCCGCCCACCGGATCAGCAGCCAGAGCGCGCCAGCGGTGGCGACCAGCAGCACCGCACCGGTCATGGCCGTCAGTCCGGTCCAGGCCAGGAGGCCGAAGAGCAGCACTGCGCCGACCGCGAGCCGTGCCTCGCGGTAGATCACCGTCGACTTCACCGTGACCTTGGCGACCAGTGCGGCGACGCCGAGGACCATGGTCAGGTTGAGAATGTTGGAGCCCGCGATGTTGCCCAGGGCAATGCTTGTGTCGCCGCGGGCCGCAGCCACTCCGGAGACGAGCAGTTCCGGTGCCGAGGTGCCGAGACCGATCACCACGACGCCGACGACGACGGGTCTGATCCGTAGCCGGTGGGCGAGCCGGGAGGCACCGAGCACGAGGTGGTCGGCGGCCACCGTGAGCAGCAGCAGACCGGCGACGGCGAGGAGAATTCGGAAAATCATGATGGGCTCATGTGCGGCGTTGTCCTCGCTATCCCGTCGACTCGGCGCCCGGAGTACCGGAGCCCAACCTACTGCCTGGTCGGCCCGTGCGGGGTGTGGGCGGGTACGGCGGCGACGCGACCCGCTCCGGCCGGTTTGCGGAGGGGGCTAGTACTCCAGCAGGAGATCCGTTCGGACCTGCTGGAGCTGTGTGGTTTTGTCCGTGAGCATGGAGCAGCCACCGCTGAGTCTTGTGGTTGT
>NZ_AXVR01000124.1 GCF_000484695.1 Salinispora cortesiana
TCAACGCCCTGATCCTCGCCTACGGCGACCGGATCACCATCTAACAACCTCGATCACACCCAACGGCCAAACACGGAAAACGCCACAGTCCCCCGCGGGCCTCAGGCACGGCCGCGAAGCATGAGATTCCAGTAGAGGGCCGGCAGTCCGTAGCGCTTGAGGTACCACATGTCGGTGCGTTCGTGGGTGGTGTCGAGGAACGGAATGCTGGGTGCGGGATGCATGGTGTAGTCGAACTCGGCGAGCAGCATCTTGTTGCGGGCCGTGGTCAGCGGGCAGGATGCGTACCCGTCATATGCCGCCGGCAGCGGCTCGCCCCTGATCGTGGCGATGAGATTGCGGGCCACCACCGGTGCCTGTTTGCGGATCGCGGCACCGGTCTTGGAATTCGGAGTGGACGCGGCGTCGCCGAGGGCGAACACGTTCGGATATCGGGTGTGCTGCAGGGTGTTCCGGTCGACGTGGGCGTAGCCGGCCGGGCTTTCGGGGTCTGCCAGGGCGGTCTGCTTGAGCCAGTCGGGGGCTGACTGTGGTGGTACAACATGCATGAGGTCGTAGCCGATGGTTTGTCCACTGCGGTTGTTGTGATCGGCGATCACCGCCTGGCGACTGTCGGCGTCGACTTCGACGAGCTCGCTGTTCTTGTGGACCTCGATGCCGTACCGGGCGGCGACGCGTTCGAGTTCATCAGCGAAGACCTGGACGCCGAACATGGTTGGGGTGGGCAGCACGAGCACAACCCGGATGTCCTTGAGAACGCCTTGTCGACGCCAGTGGTCCGCGGCCAGGTAAGCGATCTTCTGTGGGGCGCCGGCACATTTGATCGGCCCGACGGGCATGGTAAACACCGCGGTCCCGGAGCGCAGGTTTCGGATCAGTTCCCACGTTTTCGGCGCCGTGGCGTACGTGTAGTTGCTGGATACCATCGGAGTGTCCATGGCCGCCGCCATGCCGGGGATCTTGTCCCAGTCGAGTTGGATGCCGGGGCACACGACGAGATGGTCGTAGCGGACCCGGATCCCACCGGCGGTGGTGACCGTCTGCTGGTCCGGGTCGATGGTGTGCGCGGCGTCCTTGATCCAGGCGATGCCCTTCGGCATGACCGACGCCTGCGGGCGGGCGCTCTCCTTAGCCTTGGCGCATCCGCCACCGACCAAGGTCCACAGCGGCTGGTAGTAGTGGGTTTCTGCGGGATCGATGAGGCTGATGTCGGGGACTCTCGCCCGGTGGAGCCGGGCGGCGACATCGATGCCGGCGCTGCCGCCGCCGACGATGAGGATGCGATGGTGAACGGCCGGTGCGGTCATGACGGTGCCTCCGTGTGGGTGAGGCCGTCGGCGGGGTGGCGCTCCCTCGGCGGCATGGGGTCGGTCAGGTTGTTCAGCCGGTGGCCTGACCGGAGGTGACAGCGACGGCGTACTCGTCGTCGATGTGGACGACGTCGTGGCCGGCACGGTCGAGCAGGCTGGCGGCGATGCCGGCCCGGAACCCGCTGGCGCAGTGCACCGCAAGCGGGCCGGGTGGAACGTCACCGAGCCGATCCAGCAGGCAGTGCAGCGGAATGTGCACCGAGCCGGGAATCGCGCCAAGGGCGCGTTCGTCGGCGCGCCGCACGTCGAGCAGGGTCAGGGCCTCCCCGGCCTGCTGGGCTGCGGCGAGTCCAGCGAAGGTGATCCGCCGGTAGCTGCGGGTGGCCACGCCGTCGGCCAGGTCGCGCAGCTTGCCCGTGGCGGCGCCGTCCGGCCGGTCGATGCCGATGCGCACGAGTTGGCGTTGCGCGTCGGTGATCTGCTGCGGGGTCTCACCGATCAGGGTGAGCGGCATGCCCCAGGGAATGAGCCAGCCGAGGTACGTGGCGAACTGCTGGCTCAGGGCGATACTGATGGTGCCGACGAGGTGCTCGGCGGCGTACGCGGTACGGTCGCGCAGATCGACCACCCACTCCCCGGCGCTGATCCGTTCCCGCAGTTCAGTTGGACTGACCTGCTGCGGTGCGGACAGGTCGACAGGTCCGGCGCCAGCACGGTTACGGGTACCCATGTACGCGTAGTAGGCCGGGTAGGCGGTGAGACCGGCGACCAGCTGCGCCACGAATGTGTCCTCGTTCGTCGCGGTGAACGCGTCGTTGCGGGTTTTCTCCTGCCCGACGGTGCTGTCCTCGCCGCCGGACCTGGATCCGGCGGAGCAGAAGCTGCCGAATCCGTGGGTCGGAAAGATCCTGGCGTCGTCGTCGAGCAGGTCGACGAGGCGGTGTGCCGAGCGATACTGGGCCCGGGTCAGTTCCTCCGTGCGGGCCGGGTCGACCAGGTCGGTGCGCCCAACGCTGCCGTAGAGCAGGCAGCCGCCGGTGAATACTGCCGCCGGCCCGGGGCCACCGCTAATCACGAAGGCCAGGTGAGTATCGGTGTGTCCCGGGGTCGCAACCACCCGCACTCGCATGCCTCCCACCGACAGTTCGTCACCATCAGCGACGCCGTGCCGCTCGAACGCCACCTCGTCGGCGGCGTTGACCGCGTACGGCGCGTTGTGCTGATGCGCCAGTTGCAGGCCGCCGGAGACGTAGTCGTTGTGGATGTGCGTCTCCAGCACCATCGCGCAGCGCAGCCCGCGCTCGTTGAGCACCGCCTGCAAGCGGTCCAGGTCACGCTGCGGATCAACCACGATCGCGAGGTGCCCGTCGTGGGCGATGTAGCTGCGGTCACCGAGCTCGCTGGTCTGCACCACTGCCACGTCCACCACGGGGTCAACCCCTCCTTGGCGAAGATGCGAATGTCCGTCCGTCAGATATTGATATTCGAGCAGCGGTAGCAGACGCATCGGGGCACCCGGTCGCCAACGCCTTGTCGCAGGCCTCGGCGAACTCACAGGAGGGGAACCGGTCGACCGTTTCCACGCGACACACTAGGTCCGCACCGAACCGGATCATGACGCTCAGCCGCGCCCGCGAGAGGTTCGCGCGTCCGCGCGGCGAACGCAGTTCAGCTCCGAAAGAGTGGCGCTCGGACAGTGCTGGCTGAAGCGTCCGCGGGGTCTGGCTCATGGCGCCGCCTTTCCGCTCCTCGCGAGCGAAACATCGAACTACATGAACATCACACCCATAGGGTCACCCAGGGGTTAGCTCAGCGCAACCAGGAACGCCGGAAACAATATTCATGTGCCCGCAGGCTGTCCGCGCGACGACCAGGGCCTTTACTGACAACTGACACGACGGCGGTGTCGCGGACGAACAGCAGGTGCGGTCGTTCTTCACCCAGCACGTCACATCAGGATCGGTGGCTGGAATAGTCAACTGTCGCCAGAGGCGGCGTGGAGGCTCCTCCTCCAGCGGATGTCGCGCCTGGGTCAACCGGTGCCAACACAGGCGCCACGAGCGACCGCCCGGCGGAAAATGGGCCATCGCAGACGCCGGAGGTGACGCCACCACCATCGCCACCTGGATCGCCCAGGTCAACGCCCCGCGCGCCGCGGCCCTCGCCCAACGTGACACCGCAACCGCACAGATACAGGCTCCTGACCGTCTCACCGAGGAAGACATCCGACGCCTCGTCGGCAGCTTCGACAACATCCGCAACACCCTGCGCGACGCCCGCAGCGAGGACAAACGCACGGTCTACCGCGAGCTACGGCTCGCCCTCACCTACAACCCCGGCCAAAACAAAATCAGCGTCGAGGCCAAGCCCGACGCTGACTACTGTGGGGTAACTGTACGTGTCCGAGGGGCAACACGAACCGTTACCCCACCACCGATCACAATCGTCAAGACCTTGAAGCCAACCCAAGCCTTGGAACCCCGCTGACCTGCACGGCGGCATCGCACAC
>NZ_AXVR01000125.1 GCF_000484695.1 Salinispora cortesiana
GTTGCCGCGCAGGCGGGAAAGGTGCGTGCGTCGATCAGCCTGACGGGGCAGTTCGCCGCGGTCGACGAGGTCCTCAGCGGGCGGGAAAACCTGGTGCTGGTCGCCCGGCTGCGGCGGCAGCGGGAGCCGGGTCGGGTCGCGGATGGCCTGCTGGCCCGCTTCGCCCTCACCGACGCGGCGAACCGCCGGGTGGCGACGTACTCGGGTGGAATGCGTCGTCGCCTCGACCTCGCGATGAGTCTGGTCGGGAAGCCGCCGGTGATCTTCCTCGACGAGCCGACGACCGGGCTGGACCCGCAGGCGCGGCTGGAGGTGTGGCAGGCCGTCCGGGAACTCGCCGGCCAGGGTACGACGGTGCTGCTCACCACCCAGTATCTGGACGAGGCCGAGCAGCTCGCGGACCGGATCGCGGTCCTGCACGAGGGGCGCATCATCGCCAACGGCACGCTCGCTGAACTCCGGCGGCTGTTCCCGCCCGCGACCGTGGAGTACGTCGAGAAGCAGCCGTCCCTGGAGGACATCTTCCTGGCCATCGTCGGCGGCGGCGACACCGTCGTGCCGATCGCATCCACCTCACCGGTACGAGCAGCTAAGGATCCCCGATGACCGGCAACTTCTTCAGCGAAACCACCGCCCTGACACAGCGTTCCCTGCGCCACATCGGCCGCAGCCCGGACACCATCATCACGACCGCGATCACGCCGATCGCCCTCATGCTGCTCTTTGTCTACGTCTTCGGCGGCGCGGTCGAGGCCGGCTCGGATAACTATGTGAACTATCTGCTCCCCGGCATCCTGCTCATCACCGTGGCGTCGGGCATCTCTTACACCGCGTACCGGCTCTTCCTGGACATGAAGGGCGGCATCTTCGAACGGTTCCAGTCCATGCCGATCGCCCGCTCGGCCGTACTCTGGGCGCACGTGCTGACCTCGCTGGTCGCCAACCTGCTCTCGCTCGTGGTGGTGGTGCTGGTCGCCCTCGCGATGGGCTTCCGCTCCGGGGCGGGTGTGCTGGCCTGGTTGGCGGTCGCTGGGATCATGCTGCTGTTCACCCTGGCTCTGACCTGGCTCGCCGTAATCCCCGGGCTGACCGCGACGTCCGTGGAGGGGGCGAGCGCCTTCTCCTATCCGCTCATCTTCCTGCCGTTCATCAGCTCGGCGTTCGTGCCCACGGAGAGCATGCCCGGCCCGGTACGCGCCTTCGCCGAGAACCAGCCGGCCACCTCCATCGTCGACACGGTCCGGGGCCTGTTGGCGCAGCAGCAGGTCGGTGCTGACCTGTGGATCGCCCTCGCCTGGTGCGTCGGCCTGCTCGCCGTCGCGTACGTCGTAGCCAGGGCCGTCTACCATCGCAAGGTCAGGTGACGTTGTGCCCGGCGTGGAGGTAGCCATGCTGACGATCGGGCGGCTTGCCTCCTACGCCGGGGTTTCCATCCGCGCCGTGCGGCACTACCACCAGATCGGGCTTCTGCCGGAGCCGGCACGCGACGCCTCCGGCTACCGGAGCTACGACGCCGCCGCGGTGCTGCGCCTGATCCGGATCCGGACTCTCGCCGAGGCCGGCGTCCCGCTGGCCCGGGTCCGGGAGCTGCTCGATGCCGACCCCGAGACGTTCGCCGCCGCGACGATCGAGGTCGACCGGGAGCTGCGGGCGCGGATCCGCACCCTCCAGGAGCACCGGCGGCGGGTCGCGCAGCTGGGCTCCGTCGAGTCGCTGGCGGTCCCCGAGGAGGTGGCCGACTACCTGGAACGCCTCCGGGGCATCGGCGCACCGCCGGTGCTCGTCGAGGCGGAGCGCGACGCGTGGATTCTCGTGGCAGCGCGCTTCCCGGAGACGATCACGGCGATCATCGCCGACAAGGTGGCCCAGCTCGCCGACCCGCGGGTCCGCCGGCTCTACCAGCTCCTCAGCCGACTCACGGTGGAGCCGGAAAACGACGATCTACTGCGCGAGATCGCCGACCTGCTGAGCGACCAGTACGAGGAGGCGGCGGCGAGCGGGGTGTTGGACCAGCAGGACGAGATCATACCGGACCAGGCGTTCTACCGGTTGCTGGATTCGTACTCCTTTGCCGCCCACCCCGTCGTCGGCCGGCTGGCCGAGTTGCTCGCCGAACGTGGCTGGACCGGATGGACCCGAGTGGCGAAGCGCAGGCCCTGAGCCGGGACCGAATCCTTGCACCCATGGTCACTCTGGATGGTCGGTCGCGATGTGTGCTGTTACATCCAAGATGGTGGACCTTCGGTATTGTGCGGGGTCGCACGAGGGGGAGGTGCTGATGCATCCGGGATTCGCGGTTGATGTGGACGCCCTGAAGAGGGTGGGGGCGCAGGTGGAGGCGACTGCGGCGATGTTGCGGGAGTCGGTGCGGGCGGCTGGTGCTGGGTTGGCGCCGTCGTCGCCGCCGGGTTCGGCTGCGGTGGTTGCGGCGCGGGGTGCGGAGCGGGCGTGGCTGGCGGAGCTGCGTCGGCTGGCGGGGGAGTTGGATGGCTTCGGTGCGGATTTGAGCGCTTCGGCGCGGGAGTATCGGGCCGTGGATGAGGCGAGTGCTGATGGTTTGCGGCGCTCGGGGGTGTTGCCACGGTGAGTGATCTGACGTTGCGGGATGTGCTCGATTTTCGGCCGGATCCGTGGCATGAGTCGGCGCAGGTGTGGGGTCGGCTTGCGCAGGGGATTGACGATGCCGCTGAGCAGCTGATCCGGGGGAGCCGGGATCTTGTTTATGTGTGGCCGGATGGTCGGGCTTCCGCGGCTGCGGTGGGCAAGGGCGAGACGTTGCGGGCTGAGGTGAGTAACGCGTACAACCCGGCGAGGCGGGTCGCGGATGTGTTGGAGCAGCATGCGTACGCGATGGTGGGGTTGCGGCGGCAGGCGGAGGAGATTGTTGCCGCGGCGCGGGTGGCTGGTTATCGGGTGGACCTGGTGACTGGGGCGACGGCGCCGCCGCCGTCGGCGGATATGGCTGGTGGCTTGGACCGTTCCAGTCGGGCTACCGAGTCGGTGCTTCAGTATTTGCCGACGGTGGTGGAGTATGCGCGGGCGCAGGATGATGCGACGGCTAATGCCATCGCGGTTAATATACCGTCGCCGCAGGTGGGTTTCGGGACGGGCCGGCTGGATGGGGTTTCTCGTGCGGCGTTGGAGGCGCAGGCGGGGCGGAGTCCGGCTGAGGTTCATGCGTGGTGGGAGTCGTTGACTCCGTTGCAGCAGGAGCAGGTGTTGCGGGAGTTCCCGGATCTGGTTGGGCAGATGGACGGTATTCCGATCTCTGATCGGGATGTGGCCAACCGTACGGTGCTGGAGCGCGAACGCAGTCTGTTCCAGCAGGAGTTGAGCGAGAATAAGGCTAGAGAGGAGTTCCTGTTTAAAACTCTTGAACAGGGTGAGCTTTCAGATGTTTATCCGAAAGCCGTGGATCCGGGGACTGCGATGGCAGACGAGTTGAGGAGACTTAAGTACGAGAATGGCGAGTTGTCTGGCAAGCTGCGGGGCATCGACGCGATCACCACCCGCTTGAACGACATGGGCCTGCCGGCGGCGTACCTGATCGGGTTTTCCAGTGATGGGGACGGCCAAGTGATCGTCTCGGTCGGTGACCCGGACACCGCGGACAACGTGCTGACTTATGTGCCCGGTACCGGCGAGCACCTCTCGAAGGTCGGGGCCGGCCTGCAGCGCATAGACGACATGGCCGCAGACACCGCTCTAGTACTCCAGCAGGAGATCCGTTTCAGGGCTCGGTGAGAGATTGTCGGGCGTAGTGACCGATCTTGGCTTGGGCTTGGTGCTGGCGTCGGA
>NZ_AXVR01000126.1 GCF_000484695.1 Salinispora cortesiana
ACAACTCGCTGACCGCGATCGCGGAGTGGGTCCGACGCTGTGAACAGTGGGAACTGGCCCGGCTGGGTTGCCCGTTCAACCCGGTGACCGGCCGGGACGAGGCCGTCAAGACCATCGCCGCTGTGGCTGGGCTACCCCAGACCGGACGCGACGACGACCTGCTACCGAACGTTCCGCCCCCGTAGAGCAGCTCAGCCGGCTATCGGTGCCGTTCCGGCGCACCGTTCGTCAACGTCGGTCCCGAGTGGCCAGACAGCCCGCCAAGCACGGCGACTGGTGCCGGCATCGAGGTCGCCCTACCGCGTCCGCCTGAGCCAGCTCCCGATGACAGTGAAGTCGTGCTCGGTCAGCCCGCGGCGTGGATCGACCTGATGCAGCAGGGCCAGGCCGTGGTGATGAGTCGATACCCACTGTTGATCGGCGTGGGAGATCTCGTCGTCGACCCAGACGAAGGGGCGTCCCTGCGCCCATTCGACGAGCCCACGGGTCTTCCAGTGCAGGGGGCCTATCTCGTCGGCGTCGGGCCAGTCCACGACAGTCAGGGTCGGTAGCCCGAGTAGCGGCGCGAGCACGTCGTTCGCGTCGCTCGTCCAGGTCGTCGCCCACACCAGATCACACGGCAGGGCCTCCAGCCGGCGGCCGTGTTCCGGATCGATCTTGTGCAGCAGAGGATGGGCGTCCGCCGGTAGGGCCGGTGCCGGGGTGTGGCCATGCGGCATGCCCGGCTGAGCCGCCGTGGGTGTGCCGAGCGGGATGAGGGTTCCATCCACGTCGAGGAACAGCAAGGGACACGGTGCAGGGGCGGACATGACCCAAGAGGCTAGCCCTCACCCCGCCAACGGCTGCCTCTGTGCGCTTGTGCCAAGGCCATTCGTCGACGGCGAATCGGGGCAGGAAGACTGCCCGGTAGCCGGCGTCGGCGTGGTCCACTCCTGTCGGAGGAAGCCCTTGCCTTTGATGTAGCGCAGCCAGTGACCCTCGGAGAGGACCTCGACGACGCCGTCGACGACTTTGATGGCGGTCTGGTCGTCGGTCGCGTAGGCCGGGACGCCGATCTCGGCCGCCCACTTCTCTGCGGCGGCCGTGCTGTTCTCGGGGCAGTCGGACACCTCGAGGCGCGGGAAGGTCGAGAAGCCGACGATGCCGAGCGCGGTGTCGCCGCCGGTGGGGTTCCAGCCAACGAAGCCATCGCCGATGCGTGGGGCCAGCACCATGCTGCCGGCGCTGAAGCCCACGTAGATCTTGTCACCGAGAGTGGACAGAGCAGGTCAAGTAGGCCGGACTCGCGCATCCAGTGGGCGAGGTAGAGCGCGTCGCCGCCGTTGACCAGCAGAACGTCGCCCCAGCGGGCTTGGCCCATGGGTGGCTGTACGACGCGGTCGGGGTGGCGAGCGCGTCACATTCCTCGATCGGCTTGCCGAGCAGGTCGAGCAGTGCGGCGTGGATGCTCGGGTTCTTGACGCCGGAGTCGGTGAGCAGGAACTTTATCGTGCCCTTTCAGTAGCGGTAGTTGGTCTGGCCGAACGGGTCGCCCTTGTCGTGGCCGTACGCCCGGTCGGGCGTCACCTCGAACATGACCGGGCTGGCGCCGGGGACGTGCGCGGCGAGCCCGCCGTCGCGCACGTCGAGCTGCCAGCGGCCGTCCCAGCGTTCACGGTAGAGCTCGGCGAGCCGGTGCAACAGGGCGTCGTCGGTGACCGGCGCGGCGGTTCCGGCGACGGCCAGGTCGAGGCCGCTGTCCCAGGCAGTGTCGCCGGCGAGCATCAGCACGTGCGGGTTGACCTGAGATCGCACGGACGACGCGACCCATCGCCAGAAGATCCGCTACAGCCTCACCGAGTCGGGCGTGCAGCTCGTCCCGGTGATGGCCGCGCTCGGCTCGTGGGGCCGGCTGCACCTGCCGGCCAGCCACGAGCTCTCCGTGCGCGCCGAGCTGCTTGAGCAGGGCGGCCCCGAACTATGGGACCGCTTCATGGACGAGCTGAGCGAACAGCACCTCGGCATCCCCCGCCCACCCGGAACCCCGTCGGTCTTCGCCGAGCTGCAGTCGGCCTACGAGGCCGAGGCTGCGGGCGGCACTCTCGAAAGTGCCCGCCCCGCCTGATCACATCAGATCGCCGCGACTTCGAGCACACGACTCACCGCCCGAAAACGATCTACTGCCGGACCACTCGACAGGCCCTCTGGGGTCTGCGTCGACGTCAGTCACAGCCACTCGTCGACCGCAGCGATGTGAACGGTGGCTCCGTCGCTACGGCAGCACTGCGCCTCGGTAGATGCGCTCGAAGAGGTTGAACAGGGGCCGGTCGTAGGCCTGCAACTTCGTCCGCGTGTTGATGTCGTTGTGCACGCCGTCGCCGCCGGGTGGTCCGGGGTAGTTCACTCCGAAGTAGCTCTGGATACCCTCGGCGAAGTACTCCTTAATGTCCGTTCCCGCGTACGTGTTCGTCCACAGACCGCTGGCGCGGGCGTTGCTCCAGGCATTGGACAACTCGGGGGACATCGCGGGGTCGATGTTCTGCAGGGCCATCAGATGCAGGGTGTGTCCGAACTCGTGCACGAACAGATTCGCCCGTCCCTGGTTGTCCAGCACGTTGCTCTCGGTGCAGGTCGACAGCGGGAAGGAGGGGGTGGCACCGAATCCGGCCCAGTACCGGTCGTCCATGCTCGTGCCGAACTGCTGGTACACCTCGGGAATCGCGCTCATGCGCTCACCTCGGGCGACGACCACGAGGCGGACATTCTGCCGGTTCAACTCGTGCACGGGCCAGTACGGGTAGGTCCACAGCAAGGTCCCGAGCTGGTTCCGCATCCGCACCAGGGTCTCGTCCTGCAGGTGGTGCGGACCGAAGAGCGGCAGCCCCCATGCGTCGACGTACTTGCCGTACCACCGGGTGTCCAGACTGTACTTGGTCACCAATGACGGCGGGATCGGCCCGACCGATCCGGTCAGCGCCAGCGCCGGTGACGCCCCGGCAATCGTGGCCAGCAGTCCTGTCGCGCCGGCGGCCAACAGGGACCGGCGTGTGATGGCACCCAAAATATCGACTCCCCTCGTCCGGCCTGCCATCATCACGCGATGTCTGACAATGTGTCAAATCCCCTGGAAGCGTGCCGTGAGGCCGATATGCGGCTTGAGTCTCCAGGGCTCGTGTCGTTGGTCGTTCGAAGTCGACTGGCGAGCGGCCGTCGTAAGCGGAGTGGCGGCGGTGCCGGTTGCAGAAGTCGGTAGTCCAGGTAGCGATCTTGAACGCTGTCCCCGCCACACCGCGCCGATCGGGCAGGCCATCCTCGTCGTCCAAGCCGTCGAGGCGCCCGCTACCCACCATGAACGTGGCTCACTGCTCGGCCCCGCGGAGTAGGGGACACGCCGCCGGCATTCGTCGACGAGATGTTGGACAGTCGTGTCGGGGGAGCTAGCCATGGCAACCGCTTAGTACTCCAGCAGGAGATCCGTTTCAGGGCTCGGTGAGAGATTGTCGGGCGTAGTGACCGATCTTGGCTTGGGCTTGGTGCTGGCGTCGGAAG
>NZ_AXVR01000127.1 GCF_000484695.1 Salinispora cortesiana
CGCGGCGGAAGACGAGGTAGCCATCACCGACGCCATGCCGGGCGCGGCCGACGAGGCGACCCCGGCGGACAGTGAGGCGAGCGGCAACGCGGCGGCGGACGTGGCGCCGGTGTCCGGGGTGCCTGTGTCGGGGGTGCCGTCGGGCGCCGGTGACCACCTGAAGATCGTGATGGTGGCTGGGGTGCTCGGCGACTACCCCGACGGGGTGAGCGCGGCCGACGTGATTGACCAGTCCGGCCTACGCGCTCAGGTCGTCGCCCGGGTGCTTACGGCGATGGAGGTTGCCGGGGCGGCGGTCCGTAAGCCGGGTGACAGTGACAGCGCCCCGGAACGGTGGGTGCGTGGTGAGGCTGACCTCGACACGGTGGACCTCGCCAACGCTGCCCCGTACCGCGAGTGTGTGTGTACCTGCGGACACAAGCACCGGATCAAGACCGGTGTCACGGTTACCGCCACCCGCCGCAGCACCACCGGCGAGAGCAACACCGACGGGTCGCCGAAGCTCGGCAAGAACGGCCTACGTAACCAGGTCGAAGCGTTCATGCGTGACCTCGGCCCCGGCCACGACCTCACCCCGGGCACCGTCGGCCGTGAGTTGGGCGGCCGTAGCTCGGGCGCGGTCGGCAACGCCATGAACAAGCTCAACGGACTCGGCGTGCTGATCATGACCAGCGAGGCCCCGGTGAAGTACGCCCTCGCCGACAACCCGCCCGCACCCGCCGACGAGGTTGCCGCGCTGATGACCCGCACGGGCACCGACCCGAGCAACACCGACGGGGCCGACGGCACGCCGGCCACGACCTGACCGAACAGACCCGATACGCCGGGGCCGGGCACCACGCCCGGCCCCGGCGCTCACACCACAGACCAGAAAGGCAATGACCAATGACCACCCACCGCCACCCCGGCAACAGCCCGGGGCGCCGTCGTACCGCCCCGACACCCCCACCGGCTGACACCGCCGACGTGTACCTGGTCGCCGGGGGCGACCTGGTAGCCGTGTTCACCGATGCGGACGCCGCCGCCGTGCAACACACGGTGATGACCGGCGCCAACCTCGACACGATCACCCGGCGCATCAGCGCCCACGAGTGGCCGCGCGTACGCGCCCGACTCCGGGCAACAAACCCCGACCTAACGATCGTGGACGCGCGGACCGGAGACGACCAATGACCCGACCCCACAGTGGAACACCGAAGATCCCGGCCGCTCTGGCGGCACGCCCCCGCGACGCGCGGCCCGGCCTGCCGATCCCACCGGTCAACCTGCACCCCGACCCGGACGGCGGGGTACACGTGGAGTTAGTGCATGACCGCCGCACTCACGCTGTGCCCGCACATCGCCCTCGGCCGCCACCGGCGCGCCCGCGCCGACCGGCCCGGCGGCGGCCTTATCCCCGCCCGGCTCGTGCGGCGACAAACCCGACCGGTACCTGCTCGGGATCACCCGGGAGTACCGGACCGTCTTTATCCCGGAGCACGGCTTCAGCGTGTACCTCCCGGCACGGTTTAAGACCGTGCACGAGTACCGGTACGGCCCTGACGGGCGACTGAACACTGACCCGGTGACCCGGTAGGCATGGCGCCGATGGTGGGCGTCAGATTCGCCGCAGAAAACTCGATAGACCGGCCCGGATCGGCTTGATCCGTCAACTATAGGCAGGGACCATTATTTGCGACGGCGCGGCCCGGGATTGGAACCCCCAGCCCGCCGTCACCCACAACCGATCGAGACCCGAAAGGGGTACCACGTGGCACACGAACTCGAGACCTTCGCCAACGGTCAGACCGCCTTCGCCTCCGCGAAGCTGTCCGCCTGGCACCAGCTCGGCCAGATCAGCGACGACTGCATGACCGCCGAGGAGGTCATGAGCAAGGCGTGGCTCGGCGGCTGGGAGGTCCGCAAGATTCCGCTGCAGGGCATGGAGATCACCGACAGGGGCGTGACGAAGGTCGACTGCCCCGACAAGTTCATGACCGTGCGGACGAACCCGGAGACCGGCGCGACCGAGTACCTCGGCATCGTCGGTGAGGACTACACGACCGTGCAGAACGAGCAGGTCGCCGAGGTGCTCAACCTGCTGGTCGACGAGTCCGGCGCGCACTTCGAGACCGCTGGGTCGATGCGTAAGGGCCGCGCGGTGTTCGTCACCATGAAGTTGCCCGAGGCCATGAAGGTCGCCGGGGTCGACCTGCACGACCTGTACCTCGCGGCGACCACAAGCCACGACGGCACGGCCTCACTGCGGGTGGATGCCACCCCGGTACGGATCGTGTGCGCCAACACGCAGCGCATGGCCTACCAGCGGTCGCAGGGCTCCTATGTGTTCCGGCACACCTCGAACATCACGGCGAAGATCAGCGAGGCGCGGCAGGCGTTGCGGCTGGTGTGGAAGCACTTCGAGGCGTTCGAGCGCGAGGCCGACAAGATGATCAACGAGGCGCTGACGATGGGTGAGTTCGAGAAGATCGTCGCGCAGCTCTGGCCGGTCGAGGATGACGCCTCTGACGCCGCGAGGAACAACGCCAAGCAGCGCTCCTCGACCCTGCGGTACCTCGTCCGCGACGCGGACACCCAGAAGGCCATCAAGGGCACCCGGTGGGCCGGATACCAGGCCATCACCGAGTACCTCGACCACTACGCCAAAGCCGCCACCGCCGAGGTCCGCGCCCGCCGCGCGGTCACCGGCACCGGGGCCGACCTCAAGGCCCGCGCGTTCGACCTGCTGGCGGTCTGAGCGTGGCCCGGTATCGGGGCCGGCACCGCCACAGACGGCGGACGGCCCCGACACCGGCGGGCACCACCACCGCCGAACGTGCCACCAACACCGTTGCCCGACCGAGCGGCGCGGCCCGCCCGCCCACACAGACCGGCCCCAGACGCCCACCCGCGCCACAGACCGGCCGCGCACCGGGGCAGCGCACCACCCGCCCGTCGGGCGCCGCTACGGCCGCGCCCACACCTCGACGCACTCGCACGCACTCCGGAATGGAGGACCTTCATATGAGCACCGCCCCGACGCCGGCCGCCGACACGGTCCTGAACTCGATCGACGCCCTGTGCGACGCCTACGCGAAGGCGAAAGTGGCCTACACCGTGGCCAACCACGCCGACACCAAAACCGAGCGTGACCACCACATCGCCCGCAGCCAGTACTGGAACGCCGAGGCCCACAACCACTACAGCAGTCTGACCGAGGCCATCCACACCCTCGCGCCGGACCGCACCCACGTCGAGACGTTCCTGCCCGTGCGGGTCCTACCCAACGGCCACGTTGAGATCCACACCCGCGACCAACACGGCCGACAGATCGTCGTCGTCCTCACCACCGCTGAGGCCGTCGCCATCGGCGTGCACCTGACCGCACACGCCGCTGCCAGCCTCGACCGCACCGGCACGATGCTCCACCGCGTCCTGCCCCCACTACC
>NZ_AXVR01000128.1 GCF_000484695.1 Salinispora cortesiana
ACCAGAACCGCAGACGAGATCCTCAACAGCCTCGCCACATACTGCGGCCGAACTAACGACTCAGGACACTAGCCTGCCGAAAGGCCCGCCCTGCTCTGGACGCGAGTACCTGCGGTGGTCATGATCCAGTTTGTCGGATGTCTTCACGTGCGGCGGCGCGTCACCGCCCTGGGGAGGTAGGCGAACCTCTGCCTGCGTACAGGTGCAGCAGGGCTGCTAACGGCGCAAAACGGCTACAGTCTCCGGATGACCGCTGGAATTATCGTCCCAGGACGCGGTTACGGCCCGCAGGCGCCGTTGCTCCACCTCGCCGGCGAAGCGCTCACCGATCTCAGCGCCACCATCGAGACCATCACGTGGACCGTGCCAGACGGGCTGCTGGACATCGGGCCTGAGCCATTCGTCAGAGCGCACGTCTCGGCGGCACTGCACCGGCTCGCCGATGCGGAGCCCGGCCTGCGACCTGTGATCATCGGCAAGTCGCTCGGAACATACGCCGCCGGTTTGGCGGCTGAGCGGCAACTGCCGGCGATCTGGCTGACGCCACTTCTGTACGACGACGCAGTGACCAAGGCGATCGCCCGTAACCCGGCGCCAGCCCTGCTCGTCGGAGGTGCCCGAGATCGGACCTGGGTTTCTGACGCTGCGGCGCGGACGGGCAAGACGGTCCTCTCCATCGAAGGCGCCAACCATGACTTGCGGCCGCCTGGACCGCTGCGGGCTTACACCGAGGCCCTGGGCGCTGTCGGCACGGAAATGGAAAAGTTCCTGTCCCAACTGACCTGACCGCGAGTCATCGGTATCGCAGGGATCGTGGTCGGCATCCTGGGCATCGGCGTAGCCGTTGCACTCGCACGACGCCAGCGAGCCGTCGAGAGGATGCACGCCGAGGCGGCGCTGGCAGACCAGCGTGATCGAGACGCGGAAGCCCGTCGCGAGCGTGTGGAGCAGGCGGCCAAGGTGGGTCGCCGAGACAGCTGGCGCATTCGGCTATAAAAGATCGACGGGGTGCTCGACCAGTTGGTCGACGTCGCGTCTCGAGTGCTCAATCAGGGACCCTGCACGTCGGCTGGCTTCACTGCGCTCGACCTCGAGGACATCCAGATGCGCGCGGAGCGACTCGCCGGCTGCGGGATCGACCCCCTGAAGGAACCGTTGTTGGAGCTGGTGACACTGGTGGGTCGGCTGTTGGATGCCGCCATCTCGAGCAGCGCGACGCTCGACGGCTCGGACTTCGGGCCGCGTACCGCCTCGCCGTGACTCAGGATCGCGTCGCGCACGAGATCCGCCAGCAGGTGAGCGTCACGCGCGAGCTTCTCCACGGCGAGTGGGGCGGCTGAGCAGCTCGCTCCGGCCGGCCAGCGCCTCGGCCGCCGACCCGGGCGCAGGATCTCGTTCTCGACCTCCAGGCGCCGTTTCTCCTTCCGCAGCGTGGCCAACTCCTTGCGATCGTCGCTGGTCAGGCCGTCCCCTTTGCCGTCGTCGGTGTCCGCCTGCGCTAGCCAGTTGAGCAGGCCCGTCCTAGCAACCACACCCTTGCAGGCCGGGCGCACTTCTCCTCGATCACCCTCGATACCCGCTATCCACTATGAATAGCGGAGGTTGGGCCGGCCTCGTCGATGTGGAGCTTCCTCTCCGGCTGCTCTCTGCCAGCCTGTGTCGTCCGTGCACCCCATGGTGGTTGTGCCCGGGATGCTCCGGCCCGCGCCGGGGCATCTGCCGTGAGGCGAGGTCAAAGGGTCTACGACTCGCCACCATCCCGCCGTGCTCCGAAACCGCGATGTCGTACTTCGGGCGGAGGTGCGCGGGAACCTTCGCGGAGGAGATGTCGTGGCCCCCAACCGAGCCCGTAAGGCTGACCGCCGCGCGAACGCGATCGATGCAGGGGTACCGTACAGTAAGATGCCGACGAACCGGCGAGACGACGGCCCGCAGCTGCCGCCGTGCTGGGAAGGGTGTCAGTCGCAGTACCTGGCCTGGCGCAACGCGTCAGGATCGATGTCTTGGTGCGCGTGGGGTGATCATCCGGTCTGCATGGACTGCCAGTGTCGCCCGGTCATCGACGGTTCACTGTCTGCGCTGACTGCGCCGCCGAACAGACCCGCCGCCGCGTCGACCAGCTCCGCGAGAACCTTAAGCGCTGCCGCGGCGAGTGCATCTCCGTCGAGCGTCTCCTCGTCCAGACGCAGCCCGGACGGAGCGTAGACCTGGCAGACTCCGCCTCGTTCTCGTGTGCGTACTGCGACAATTTGGTCTGCCTGTCGTGCACCTCGGTGCCGGTCTCCGAATCGCTGGAGTTCTGCGGCCCGTGCGGCGAGCAGCTGGATGCGGAGATGGCCGGGCAGATGTTTCCAGACGACCTGCCCTGGGCCGGACACCGCCGCAGCGAGTTGGGCGCCGAGCTCATGAGCCTCGTCGCGTTGATCAGGCGGCTGTCCGGGTTGCCGTTCGACGTGGTCAGCGGCCGTCTCAACCAGGCCATGAAGGTCGCCCGGCGAGCCGACGCCGGCGCTGAGCAGTTGTGTGCCGGAATCCGCGCCGCCCGGTTGTGGCTGAGCGCGCTCACCGCATCGCACCGTGACGCATGCTAGGTGCCTGCTTGTGGGTGACGGCGATCGCGGCAACGGTCAACGGTGCCCCCCGTTTACCCCCCGAAAACCCCGGCCAAGGGTCCACTGCGTGTCACAAGCGCTGATAAGTCGACGATCACGTCTGTGCAGGTCAACGATGGATTCTGACGATCGATGACAAGTCAGAGAGCGTGACGTTCGGTAAGCGTAGGTCGACGGTTCGATTCCGTCAGGCGGCTCGGGATAACGAAGGGCCTGGTCACACCGCTGACCAGGCCCTTCGTTATGTCTGGGGTCGACGGGCGGCGATCAAGAGCATCGTATGATCACTATCTGAGGACACAACTACCCGGAACTCTTCCGAGCCCGATGCTCAGCAAGATCGGACGCGGGGTGGAACAGTGCCGTCTTCGCCGCCTCCGCAGCACGTTTCGCCCGACCGAGACCCAGCGGGCTGCTACCAGATGATGATGCCGCCGTGTAGCGCCTTGGCGCGTTCTACCGCACCTTGCATGTTGGTCAGGTAGTGAAGAACGCGATCTGCCGCTAATCCGGTCGCCGTCGATAGCTGCTCCACGTTGCCCGTCAGCAGTGTAACCTCCTGCTCAAAGGCGTCGAGCTGGCTGGGCGGGACCTGGAGGTGCCCGCGGTTCTCCTCAGTGATGTCGGCGAGTTGCGGTAGGAACGTAGTGCCGAGACGACGAGTGGCTGCAGCACCCCATAGCTTCCATCGGAAGTTCTCAGGGGTCTGCTGCACCGATGGGTGACAGTTCCAGTTACGCGGCCTGACTGGCCGGTGGGGTCATGGTGGTCTCGTACTCGATAGGGGTCAACCGGG
>NZ_AXVR01000129.1 GCF_000484695.1 Salinispora cortesiana
TCTCTGGGCCGATACTGACGCTGAGGAGCGAAAGCGTGGGGAGCGAACAGGATTAGATACCCTGGTAGTCCACGCTGTAAACGTTGGGCGCTAGGTGTGGGGGGCCTCTCCGGTTCTCTGTGCCGCAGCTAACGCATTAAGCGCCCCGCCTGGGGAGTACGGCCGCAAGGCTAAAACTCAAAGGAATTGACGGGGGCCCGCACAAGCGGCGGAGCATGCGGATTAATTCGATGCAACGCGAAGAACCTTACCTGGGTTTGACATCGCCGGAAATCCTTCAGAGATGGGGGGTCCTTCGGGGCCGGTGACAGGTGGTGCATGGCTGTCGTCAGCTCGTGTCGTGAGATGTTGGGTTAAGTCCCGCAACGAGCGCAACCCTTGTTCGATGTTGCCAGCGCGTTATGGCGGGGACTCATCGAAGACTGCCGGGGTCAACTCGGAGGAAGGTGGGGATGACGTCAAGTCATCATGCCCCTTATGTCCAGGGCTTCACGCATGCTACAATGGCCGGTACAATGGGCTGCGATACCGTGAGGTGGAGCGAATCCCAAAAAGCCGGTCTCAGTTCGGATCGGGGTCTGCAACTCGACCCCGTGAAGTCGGAGTCGCTAGTAATCGCAGATCAGCAACGCTGCGGTGAATACGTTCCCGGGCCTTGTACACACCGCCCGTCACGTCACGAAAGTCGGCAACACCCGAAGCCGGTGGCCTAACCCTTGTGGGGGGAGCCGTCGAAGGTGGGGCTGGCGATTGGGACGAAGTCGTAACAAGGTAGCCGTACCGGAAGGTGCGGCTGGATCACCTCCTTTCTAAGGAGCGCCATCCGTCGAAGGGCGGTATGGAGCCTCGGTTGCCTGTGTTGGGTGATGGGGTGCTCATTGGTCGGAGACACTGGCTAGTCAGTTTTGGCAGCGGTTTGATGCTCTTGTACACGCTCCTCTTGTGGGGGGTGGTTGGAAGGGGTTGATGATGCGGCTGGGGTTGGCGGTGAACACCCTGTTGGGTCCTGAAGGAATGACCGTGTGGTTGTTTCTTGGGCCGTGTTGCTTGTGATGCTGCCGGTTGGTGGTGTTGCGGGTGGTGTGGTTGCCTGGCGTGGCTTGTCTCGTATACCGGATGCTGGTTTTGCCCTTGTGGGGGTGGGGTTGGTGTTGCTGGTGCGGGGTGGTGGTTGCGGGTTGGTTGTTTGTTGAGAATTACACAGTGGACGCGAGCATCTTTGTGGTCAAGTTGTCAAGGGCGAACGGTGAATGCCTTGGCACCAGGAGCCGATGAAGGACGTGGGAGGCCGCGATAGGCCTGGGGGAGCTGTCAACCGAGCTGTGATCCCAGGGTGTCCGAATGGGGGAACCCGGCATCAGTCATGTGGTGTCACCTGCACCTGAACTCATAGGGTGTGTGGAGGGAACGCGGGGAAGTGAAACATCTCAGTACCCGTAGGAAGAGAAAACAATTGTGATTCCGTGAGTAGTGGCGAGCGAAAGCGGATTGAGGCTAAACCGGCGGCGTGTGATACCTGTCAGGGGTTGCGTGGTCGGGGTTGTGGGATCCTGCGGCACGGGCTGACACTCGTGTGGGGAGTTATAAAGCTGGTGGTTAGTTGAACAGTCTGGAATGGCTGACCGTAGACGGTGAAAGTCCGGTAGGTGAAAGCTGCCAGTCTCCTGTGGGTGTTCCCGAGTAGCGGCGGACTCCTGTAATCTGCCGTGAATCTGCCAGGACCATCTGGTAAGCCTAAATACTTCCTGGTGACCGATAGCGGATAGTACCGTGAGGGAATGGTGAAAAGTACCCCGGGAGGGGAGTGAAATAGTACCTGAAACCGTTCGCCTACAATCCGTCGGAGCCTCTTTTTGGGGTGACGGCGTGCCTTTTGAAGAATGAGCCTGCGAGTTAGTGGCATGTGGCGAGGTTAACCCGGGTGGGGGAGCCGTAGCGAAAGCGAGTCTGAATAGGGCGTTAGAGTCGCGTGTCCTAGACCCGAAGCGGAGTGATCTAGCCATGGGCAGGCTGAAGCGTGGGTAAGACTGCGTGGAGGGCCGAACCCACCAACGTTGAAAAGTTGGGGGATGACTTGTGGTTAGGGGTGAAAGGCCAATCAAACTCCGTGATAGCTGGTTCTCCCCGAAATGCATTTAGGTGCAGCGTCGTGTGTTTCTTGCCGGAGGTAGAGCACTGGATGGTCTAGGGGGCCTACAAGCTTACTGAAATCAGCCAAACTCCGAATGCCGGTAAGTGAGAGCGCGGCAGTGAGACTGCGGGGGATAAGCTTCGTAGTCGAGAGGGAAACAGCCCAGATCACCAGCTAAGGCCCCTAAGCGTGTGCTAAGTGGAAAAGGATGTGGGGTCGCATAGACAACCAGGAGGTTGGCTTAGAAGCAGCCATCCTTGAAAGAGTGCGTAATAGCTCACTGGTCAAGTGGTTCCGCGCCGACAATGTAGCGGGGCTCAAGCACACCGCCGAAGCTGTGGCATTCACGCGTGTACTTCGCATGGCCTTTGGGTTGTGTGTAGGTGTGTGGATGGGTAGGGGAGCGTCGTGCCGCGGGTGAAGCAGCCGAGTGATCGAGTTGTGGACGCGGTGCGAGTGAGAATGCAGGCATGAGTAGCGAAAGAAGGGTGAGAAACCCTTCCGCCGGATGACCAAGGGTTCCAGGGCCAGGTTAATCCGCCCTGGGTGAGTCGGGGCCTAAGGCGAGGCCGAGAGGCGTAGTCGATGGATAACGGGTTGATATTCCCGTACCCGCGAAGGAGCGTCCCTGATGAACCTCGTTGTGCTAACCATCCGAGCTTGGTGTGGTCTTCGGACTGTGCTGGGGGAGCGTGGGAACCTGGCGGGTAGTAGTCAAGCGATGGGGTGACGCAGGAAGGTAGCTGAGCCCGGCCGGTGGTTGTGCCGGGGTAAGCGTGTAGGCTGTGTCGTAGGTAAATCCGCGGCGCGTGTGGCTGAGACGTGATGCCGAGCCGATTCAGGTGAAGTCAGTGATCCTATGCTGTCGAGAAAAGCCTCTAGCGAGTTCCGAGCGGCCCGTACCCTAAACCGACACAGGTGGTCAGGTAGAGAATACCAAGGCGATCGGGTGAACTGTGGTTAAGGAACTCGGCAAATTGCCCCCGTAACTTTGGGAGAAGGGGGGCCGGAGACGTGAAGGCACGTGCTGCTGGAGCGTTGTATGGCCGCAGAGAGCAGGGGGAAGCGACTGTTTACTAAAAACACAGGTCCATGCGAAGAAGTAATTCGATGTATATGGACTGACGCCTGCCCGGTGCTGGAACGTTAAGGGGACCTGTTAGTCTTTCGGGGCGAAGCGGAGAACTTAAGCGCCAGTAAACGGCGGTGGTAACTATAACCATCCTAAGGTAGCGAAATTCCTTGTCGGGTAAGTTCCGACCTGCACGAATGGCG
>NZ_AXVR01000130.1 GCF_000484695.1 Salinispora cortesiana
CAGGTTACCGCCCCTTACGGCCGCACCTTGGCGCTCACCCCATCAAGGCGCGTTACCGCCTATTGCCGGTTTCCGCCGTACCTTGGCTGTACCCCAGATCAAAAGCCGCCTAAGGGGGCCGACCGGAGTACGCCGGAAACCGGAAATCGAGCGGAAGGCGGTTTCAGGTAACACTCGTTATCTGAAGCTATCGCCTGATCCAGCTTCAGATAATCCCGTTGTTCGCGGCAGGCGAAGGCCTGCCGTGAGCTTCAGATAACAGGCGCCAGTCACGACAGGGAGTTCAGCACCGCCGTCACGGAAAACGACGCCCCCGCCATCGTGGCTGATCGGCGGAGAGCGCCGTTGCCGGTTCCCGGCGTACTCCGTTCGGCCCCCTGATAACGACAACGGCTCAGAAATCCTGAAGTTACGTCGACCCGCTCGATCGAGGAAGTTCAGTGAGCAAATCCCTGGCCAGGACGTTGCCAAGGACTCCACTACCGCAGGGAACTCGCGGGTTGTTTGTTAGTGGGAGCAGCAGGCATAGCTCTGAAGAGGGCTAAACGGCAAAAGAACGAAAGGCGACGGCAACGCTGTCAGCGCCGATTCTGCTGGACGGTGGTGGCCCGTTCGAGCAGTCAACCGGTTGACTGGCGTTACCGTCGACCTCTTGAACTAAGAGCTATGAAGGGATAACTGCAAGGGCAATAGTGTGAAGGTAGAGCGGACGTGGGACCCTACGGGGAGGGCCTCGTGCTCTTGTTGGACCTGAGTTGCCAGAGCCACAGGCCTAGCAGTCCAGCGAGACACCCCAGAAAGGTGTAGCCCGCCGCCGACCATCCTTGAAAAAATCCTGCGCCCAGAGTCATGATGAGGCATGGCAGAATGGCAACCGCCAATTTTCTCAACATTCATAGCTCCCGTGTATCGATGTCGCAAGGGCATTCAATCGTACTAGCAGAGCTGATTGACAACGCTAGCACAGCCTAGGGTGGCGATAAGCCCGCAGATAACCCCACATCCTAGCCCTGCCGGCGTAGTGCCCAGCGCGCTGCAGTACAGGAAGCATTGGAAAGCCCCCGAGGCGCCGCAGAGCAGGTTGATTGCATCTTCGCACCATCCCATAGCTGCGACTTCGGACGGCGCTTGCATGGCGTCGCTCGCCTTGGTGGTGGTGCCACAGTCCGTGCATCCAGTCTGTGCGTTGGCCCGAGCCTTGTCGGCGAGGTCCTCGAAGCCGGCGCTTTCCCGCAGCACGCCGGTGTCAGAGACGGTGCCGACGAAGTCCACCTTGCCGTTGGTCGACATGGTGATCGCCGCGGTCTTCTTTACTGACGACCCGAAAAGGGACCGGTCCTGAACGTTGGCGTCCTCGACGACGATCCGACCCAGCCGGCTGATCTTTACGTCACCGGTTCGCATGTCCACGAAATGCGTGGCGACCACCGTAGTGGTCCCGGTGGCGTCCTTAAACGCTTGCACCGCGACTGCGTAGTTGCCCTCGCGTGCCGTCTTGGACAGCGACGGCCTCAGTGTCAGGTCGGGGTTGTCGAGCTGGACCTGCTGGAACTCCGCGGACCGCTGGACCGCGGTAAGCACGTGCTGGTCGGGTCCGGGACTTTCAGCGAATGCGGTGCTGGGTAGCAGAACTAGCATGCCCAGTACCGCAGACATCATGGTCCACAGCCTTTTGCCCACGAAAAGCCTCCATAGCTCTTAACGGGCGGGGATTTTAAGCCTAGATCGTTAAGCGCTGAGGATGCCGAAGGCCGGTGGGCCGAGCGTCCGGGGAAAGGCCACGGAGCATCGACGCAGGCACGAAGGATTCATCGAACACTTTGATCTTGCCCCCGCGAGGTTGGTGTTGAGGCAAGGCTTACAGTGGCATCCATAGCTGTCAACCGGCGCAAGGCGCGGCGGCTTTTTTGATCTTGAGTATTAGCAGCTCTATGCCCCTTTCAGGGCGTTATCCACAGGGCCACCAGTTGTCCCCAGTCCGGAGGCCAGATGTAGCGTCCTTGCCGCCGCCCTCGGCAGGCTGCCGGGTGTCGGCGAAGCCGGGGTGTTGGTAAGAACGACGACACCAGGGGCCAAATAGTTGATCTTCACGGGATGGATGTCGAGGCCGCCGCGCGGCTGCTGGAGTCGTATGCGTCCCAGCACGGCCTGACCCGCGCGGAGCGCGATGCGGTGCTGGACCGGATCGCGACGCGACGCCGTGACTCCTGCCAGGAGACCGGCGTACCCGCAGACATTCTCGACTGGCAGCGCCGCACCACCGAGCGGGCTGCCTTTGTGGCCACCGAGATAGCCAAGGGGCACACTGACGCCGCCTACGAGACGCTGCTAATGATGCGCGCGGACCTGACCGCCGCGCTCGCGCTAGCCGAGAGCCTGGACCCGGGCCTGATCGCCGTACGTCAAGGCCGACGATCGATTGCGGGAGCAGAGAGGTCCATCATGACGACGAAACGAGGCGGCCAACGTATACGCGCCCCCAGGTGACCGCCAAAGTTTGTCGACCGGCCGCACCCGGGCGTTGCCAGCCGCCCGGGCTGCGGCGACGCACCCGACCAGCCCTCGCCATTTCGGAACTACCCAGGGAAGCACCCAAGGAACCATGTAGTGCTTCAGCCCCGCCACCCGGCTCCTCGCTGCGACCGGTCGCACCGCAAAAACGTGCGCGCGAGCGGCGAACGCGCCAACCCACAAGACGTGCCAACCTTGACGGTGCTATCCGGGACCGACCGGAGGACGCAGGGACCGAGCCACCGCCGATAGACGGCGACTCCCGTCAGCGCTCCGACCGGCGTCCGGCGGATGCACGGTCCGCGCCCGGGATTGTCGGCTGTAGCTCGGGTAGGGCTTTGTAGAGGGTGCTGCGGGAGACGCCGAGCAGTGTGGCGATCGAGGCCATCGACCGGTCTGGTTCGACGAGCAACTGGAGTGCGTAGGCGACCCTTCTCCGGGGTCATGGCCGGCGGCCGGCCGAGGCGTTGGCCCCGGGCGCGAGCGGCGGCGAGGCCCTCGTTGGTGTTGGCCACGATGATGGTGCGGGCGAACTCGGCGAGGGCGGCGAAGACGTGGAAGACGAACATGCCCCCGGCGGTGGTGGTGTCGAGCTTCTGGCCTAGCCGTAGCTTCCAGCCCGGAATCAACGGCAACGCTGGTCAAGCGGCGGCACGAGCGACACCCGTTGCCCTGCGGTAACGGGCTCTGACCAGCGTTGCCGTTGGTTTTCGGCCGTTTACTACGGCTAGGCCAACGAGCCTGCGTCAACGCCCAACTGCCGCGCCACGAACTCCACCACGTCCTCATGCAGCTCCGCACGCACACGCGGGAACCGGCCGAACCGG
>NZ_AXVR01000131.1 GCF_000484695.1 Salinispora cortesiana
GGGGCTATGACGCCGCGTTCGAGCTGGAGCGGATGATCGAGGAAGACCTCGCCGGGCTGGTCGACGCGCCGACCAGCGCGAACGTCAACCTCAACGCCGGGCTGACCGTCTTCGACGTCTCCGCGCTGCCGGAGACCGGGCCGGCCCTGCCGATCATCATGAGCATCATCAACACGTGGCTGATGAATGTGCTGGCCAACCAGGATGAGCCGGTCCAAACCGTCTTCGTCGTGGAAGAGGGGTGGCACCTCATCGAGGGCAGCTTCGCGAAGGTGGCTCGGCGCAACTGGAAGCTGGCCCGCGGCCTGGGTTTGTCCAACGTCGTCGCGGTGCACCACATCTCCGACGTGCCCGCCGACTCCCCCGCCATCGCAATGATCAAAGAGGCGGAGACGGTCTTCATCTACGGCCAGGCCAAGGAAGACGACGCCCGCGAGTGCGTCCGGTTGTTCAACCTGCCGTCCACCGCGATGGGCATCCTGCTGGAACTACCGAAGGGCACACCCCTAGTCAAGATCGGCACCGGCGGTCCGATCATCGTGTCGCACCTGCGTTCCGACCTGGAAGTGGAGTTGACCAACACCGATGCGGCGATGAGCGGCACCGGCGTCATCGTGCGCGAGGAAGAGGCCGACCTGGGCAGTGTGGAGGCCAGCGCGTGAGCGGCCCCGGCCGCCCACCGGCCAGTGGTGGGCTCAGCGACACCATCATGAACCTGGTCCTGGCGCTGATCGGGGTGCTGATCGCGGTCGCCGCGGTGTTCCACCTCGCGGTCCGCGGGGCGGCCGCGCTGGCCGGCCGCACGCCGGGGATCCGGTTCGACGACACGGTGACCGCGGTCCGGACATCACCGTTTGATCCGCTGGCCGGCTACCCCGGGTCGGTGCAGGGCCAGTTACCGCCGGCGCTGCTGGTGTGGGTGCTCGTGGTCGTGCTGGTCGGGGCGCCCCTCGGGCTGCTGGTGTGGTGGCGGCTGCGGCGGGCCGCGGCCTACCAGCCCGAGGGCCTGGCCACCCGCGCGGAGTTGAGCGAGACGCTGCTGGGTGACGCCGCGAAGCGCAAGGCCCGGCAGATACAGCCGATGTTCCTGGGCCACCACCCCTACGGCCGGCTGTATGCCCAGCATGAGGACTCGGTCCTGATCGTCGCCCCGCCGCGGATGGGCAAGACCATGTTCTTCGCCGTCGGCGCGATCCTGGACGCTCCCGGCGCGGTCGTGGCCACCAGCACCAAGGCTGAGCTGGTGTGGCTGACTGCCTCCATGCGCGGCCGCGGTGGCCGGCCGGTCCACGTGTTCGACCCCGAGGACATCGCCGGCTGGCCCACCCAGCTGCGGTGGTCGCCGGTCATCGGCTGCGAGGATCCCGCCGTGGCCATCGAGCGGTCTCGGGCATTCGTGTCGGCGGTGCCGCTGGGCGAGTCGACCACGAACGCGGACTTCTTCATCGAGGGCGCCGATGCCGTCCTGCAATGCCTGCTGCACGCGGCCGCGCTCGCCGGCAAGACGATGCGTGAGGTGGCCGCCTGGGCGGCCGACTTTGAAAACGACGAGCCGCTCAACATCCTGCGCAGCGACGACCGGGCCGGCGCCGGCTGGTACGGCACGCTGCGCACCTTCACCCACGGCGCCGACGACACGGTCAGCTCCACCAAGATGACGCTCGGGGTGATCCTCAAGCCGCTGGCGTCGCCGCGGGTGATGGACGTGGTCACCCCGGGGCCGCACGAGGGTTTCGACGTCGAGCAGTTCATTCAGGCCCGCGGCACCTTGTACCTGCTCAGCGAGGGTGACAACGGCTCGACGGCACCGTTCGTGACCGCGCTGGCCGACCACATCGTCAAAATCGCCAAGCGAATGTCGCAGCGTTTCCCGGACGGTCAGCTGGATCCGCCGCTGCGCCTGGTCCTCGACGAGGCGGCGAACGTGGCACCGCTGCCGAACCTGGCCGGGCTGATGAGCGACTCCGGCGGGCGCAGCGTGACCGTGATCGTGCTGATCCAGTCGCCGGACCAGGGCCGCGCCCGGTGGGGTGAGAACGGCTACGGGGCTTTGTGGGCGGCCGCGACCGTGAAGCTGATCCTCGGCGGTCTCGCCGACGCCAAGGAACTGGAGGAGTGGTCGAAGCTGTGCGGGGAGCGCAAGGTACGGCGGACCTCCACCACGCACGCCGCCCACCACGCCGGATCGGTCACCAAGAGCGAGGAACGAGAGCGGGTACTACGGCCCGAGAAAATCTTCACGCTGCCGCTCGGGCAAGCCCTGCTGTTCTACCGCAACATGAGCCCGACACTGGTGCGACTCCGGCCGTGGTGGAAACGCAAGGACGCCGGCGACATTCGCAAGGCACGCAAGATGAGCGCCGGAGAGCAGGCATGACCAGCACAGACCCCGACGACCTCTACGACCTCGACGACGTACCGGCGTCCGGCCCGTCGCGTTGGGCATGGCGCCACGCAGATCCCGGCACCGCCGCCGCGCTATGGCTCGACCTGATCGACTGGGTCAACTGGATCGTGCCGCGCTACGAACTAACCGGCGAGGCTGCCACGATCCCGCCGTGCTGGTACCGCCATCCCGTCGCGGTGGAGGAACTGACCGCACTCATGTCGGCCTGGCAAGCCGCGTACCACGGCAAGCCGCAAGCCCCCCGCGACGACCTGATCACCTGGCATGACCGGTGGTTCTGGCCGTCGATCGACCGGCTGCAAACCCGCGCCGGGTGGCGTAGCTGTATCGACGGCAACAGTCACCAGGAGCGCAAACTACGCCGGTGGACCCCCGACCCGCACATGACGTCATTCGTGGCGCAAGGCCCTGGACCCCCACACGATCCCACTGTCTGATGACAGCAGACAGGGACCGGCACGGGGAAGCCAACATGACCATTGCCGATCGCCACGGATGAAGGTTTCTCCATCGTGATCCCGACGACGATCCGCGGGCTGGCCCAGACTCGCCGCCAACTGACCGGCCTGCTAAGGGCCTTCCGTGTCCACGGGCCACGCGGCCTGTTCGCGTTCGGCCGTCACCACCGGGCCGAAGCCGCCATCCTCGCGTGGCCGCTGTTCGAGCAGCTCAGCGATGCCGCGCACGCTCACGAAGACACCGCGCACGCCGTTGACCTCGACCGGCGTCGCCGTAACCCCCGCGGGCCGGCGAAGGTGTCACTTGCCAGGCTCGCCAAACTGCTCGCCGTTGACGTGCCGGCCGCCGGCCGGGCCAGAAAAGGCGCACCGGCGAAGACTCACCAGCTCACCGCCTGGCCTACGGCCCTTGATGACCTCACGCGCATCGGTGAAGAAC
>NZ_AXVR01000132.1 GCF_000484695.1 Salinispora cortesiana
TCGTCAAGGATCTTCCGGCGGGTCGGGTCGGCCAGCGCCTTGAAGACCTCGCCCGCTCCAGCCTGGCCTTTGTCTGCGCCAGCGTCACTCACCCGCCAATAATAGGCAAGTGGCTACTTGCCTATCAAGCCGCTACCCACACGCCAGCCCCACCCACCCGAGGGCAAAAATTCGACCAACATCGATGAATGGGCATCCCGGGGTAGCGGCTACCACCACCCCCGGGCGTCCTGGTGGTGAACTCCCCGACCAACTCAGGGCACATAATGACCCACGGATCGATATTCATGGAAGGATGAGCGGAAGCCCAGAAACGAACGAGGCCGCAGCACTCAAGTGCATCTACATGGCGCTGATGAGCCTCGACCCGACCGGCACCGGCCGCCGGCGGTGGACCATGCGCTGGAAAGCACCCCTGAACGCCTTCCAGATCGCCTTCGAAGGCCGGCTCACCCCGGCAATCGCCGGCGAGGAGTCCCGAATGCCGGAGACCACCGAAAAGGAGCAATGGGCACAGTCACGTAGGCGGTCGCTGCTGGCCCGCGGCCGCGCCGGACACACCATCGCTGTACGCCGTCGCATCAGACTCCGTCCTCGCCTGGGGCGAAAATACCTTTGGCCAGTTAGGTGACGGGACCACCACCGACCCACACACCGGGCAGCGGGCACCGATCCGCCCGCGGCCAATGCTCGACGATGATCCGCCGGGCGGACACGACCATACGATTGCGTAGCTGCGCCGGCGGCAGGCCGATCACCACCTGACGCCGGCCGACTGGGGCCATCACCGCAGGCAGGCCCGTTGCTGGGCCAACCGCGTCATCAACGGCCGCGCATCCAGGATCACCGTCGGCTGATCCTGCGCCGCCGGAAGGCGCCGAGCCCTCGGTCGAGTTCGTACTGTGTCGGCGGCGGCACGAAGGTCAGGTCGGCGTGGTCCATGGTCGGCGACCTTCGACGCCGGGGACATTGTCCGACGCGCCGCCAGGTACGCACCACCCGACGAGGAGGGCGTTCTCCAACGACGTGACCACGCCCGGCTGCACCAAAGCGATCTCCGCGCCCATCGCGGCTTCGATTCTGGCTCGGCATAGCAGGGACATGCGGGTGAGAGAACCCGATAAGCAGCGCTGGCAGGCTGAAGCCGCTGCCTTGCCAGCCCGCTCGTCGCTCTGGCAGCTTCCGGCGCGCGACCAACCCCAACTGACTCGCGGGTACCGGCCGGTCAGGTCCCTGACCGGCCGGTACCATGTCAGGAATGAATAACGGATTCGCTCCTTACATCATGGCGGCGGAGGTGCCGTCCGTCACCGTCTACCGCGAGCTGCGCGAAGCCAGTGGGCTGAGCCCGAAGACCATCTCCGCAGCCGCCGCCGGCCTGCCGAACACGTGGTATGGCGTGGTTGTCCGGCACGACGGTAAACCGGTCGGGATGGGTCGCGTGGTCGGCGACGGCGGCTGCCACTTCCAGGTGGTCGATGTCTGCGTACGCCCCGAGCACCAGGGGCATGGGCTCGGCAAGCGGATCATGGAAGCGCTCACCGCGGAACTAGAACGCCAAGTGCCCGACAGCGCCTACGTCTCCCTCATCGCCGACGGTGACGCCCGCCACCTGTACACCCGCTTCGGCTTCACCGAAACCGCCCCAGCCTCGGTCGGCATGGCCCGCGCCTTCACTGCCAGCCGGCGCTCCGGAAGCTGACCTCTCACAGCTGCCACCGTCCTCGCTACCGGCGCGCCCGCATCAGCTCCGGCGTGCCACCCATCGGCTCACAGCGCCCGCTTCTGTCGCCGTTCGGCGCGGTGCGGGCAGTCAGGGTCTCACCAACCCGCCCACGCAGCCGTCCATCGGCGTTGAACGCTCGCCCGACAGCGAGGGGTCGCAGGTTCGAGTGCGAGCGGCTCGCTCCGCCCAGCCGTCCACCAGCCTAGGTACAGCGGACCGAGCGCCGCCGGCTGGACCACGTGCTCATGCTGGTCAGTGCCGGGGAAGCGGCGCTGGTTCTGGCCATGCTCGACGACCGGGTGGTTTGCACCGGGCTTTGCGACGTAGTGCGAAGCCGACCTTCGAGCACTACGCAGACTTCGGAGAGTTGACCGCGCACCCAGCGGAGCGCGGCCGCGCGGCTTGTCACCGCCGCCCTGATCGAGGACGCCCGCAACTCCGGGATCGAGACCCTGGCGCTCGGCGTCCGTGGCAACAATCACGCCACCATCGACCTTGACGAGTGGCTTGGATTCCGGGAGCGGGGACGGCTGCCCAACGTCATCGAGGGAGGAACGCGCCGAGCGCGACGCAGACCGGATCTACGGAGACCACGCCGACCGGGCTGTGGCGTGAGACCCCGCATTCTCGACACGTCGGCGATCATCGCTCTGTTCGACGCCTACCCGCCCGTGTTCGAGTTGATGACCCGCGCGCGCTGGATCGGGACAGCGTGCGTGCACTCAAGCGGCACCTAACGCGGCCTGATGGCATGGCAATACACTCCCGGGCTCACCTCGGGCTCACAGTGGCCCCACTGATCGATGAAGCTAGAAGAGAAAGATCGGCGAATCTCCAGAAACCCCAGGTCAGGGGCTACTTCTGATGGTGGGCCGGACGATGCACCATGCGAACCGCCACACCCTGGTATCCGGTAACCCGCTTCCGGGACGTTTGACCAGCTCACGGACCAAGCAGGGTGCGGCATGACGGTCCATGCCGCGCCCGATGCGGCGACTGCAATGCCCGCCGACGCCATCGACCACCCGGCATGGTGCGAACAGTCGCGATGCACCGCCGACCCATCTACCCAGACCGCCGGCTACCACCCCAACCTCGGTGGGCAACATTGCTCAGCCGATCTTCCGCTTAACCAACGGCCAGGGAACCGGAACTTGTCAAGGCCGGTGGGACCAGTGGGTGTTACGCCGCTTGCGGCATCGGTTGATCGGTAGCGGGTTCGGTGGGGTTGATCCAGACGGT
>NZ_AXVR01000133.1 GCF_000484695.1 Salinispora cortesiana
CCCCCGGCTCGGCGGCGAGCCGGGGGTCGCCCGCGCGAAACGGGCAAGCGCGCTCGATGGTGTCCGTTGGACGAACCCACACCTCGGCCAGCTCGACCATCGTTGCCATACCCGCCGAGAGGCCGTCAGTGATCATGATGCCTGGAGTTTTTGGTCTGGAAACTACGGGCGGGCCTAATCCCGGAAGGTCGCACGCGGCCCAACCCTCGCCGACGGGGCGGGGGTCGAGCCGCGTGCAAGTCGGTGCCTTCCGGTCCAGGGCCGCCCCACCTGCAGTAGGCCGTGGTCGGCGGCCGGAGGGTGGCTTCGCCGACACCGGCAGCCTGCCGAGGGCGGCGGCAGGGACGCTACATCTGGCCTCCGGACTGTGGACAACTGGTGGCCCTGTGGATAACGCCCTGATCAGGCGGTCTGGTTGTAACCGTGACGGCTCATCCACTCAGTGAGCGCGGTTTCGACGATCTCTTGCGGGCCCAGGCCGCTGCGTTCCACTGCCAGAGTCAGGGCGTCATCGATCTCGGTCAGGATCCGTACAGACAGGGCTACCCGTTCCGGACCGCGGGGGCGGCCACGTCGGCGCGGTGGCCGGCTCTTTCTGCTGGCGGGAATGCTGGCACTTTTGCCAGCGTTGCGGCTTGCACTGGCGCCAGCTCCATTATGGGCGGTTCGGTGTTCACTGCTTGCATCGGCGCTGGCGCGCGTGCTGGCCTCAGCGCTTGCTGCTCGGCTTGTGATTGGGCCAGCGGTCGCGTCAGCGTCATTGCTGCCCATATCGCTAGCTTTGTCGCTGCCTTTCTCGCTAGCAATTTCGCTGGCAAACACGTTCGCATTGGAGCCTGCTGACTCGCTGTCGTGAACGCTGGCTTCCCTGCTGGCTGGCTGGCTTTCTGTATCGCCTGCCTTAGGGGCAGCCTTAAAGCTGGCCTTTTCGCTGCCCACTTGGCTGGCGGTGCTGCTTGTCGGCTTGCTGGCGGTGGTGACAGCAGTTTCGGCCGGGTCTCGTTCCGCGTCACCGGCGCGCTGGAGGGCTCGCCCGCGTGCTTGTCCCAGGAGTTTGCTCACGGTCAGGCCACCTCCGCGACACAGTTGAGGGTCCGGCAGTATGCGCGTTCGAGCAGCGTTGCCTCCGTGGTGCCCGCTACCGTGAAAGGCACGCGGGCGCTGCGGGACTCCTGGCGGATGACGTACTTCGGAACGGCGGCGTTCAGGAGCTGCGGTCCGTCGGGGGAGTGTGGCGGGTACTCCTGGGCGAGTTTCTCGTCGAAGGTCTCCGCGAGGCCGCTGCGGCGGCGGTCCACGATGTTGCGCAGGACGCCGACGACGATCAGCGGCGGCAGCCCGTGATTCATCCGGGCGCGGCGCAGGGAGATCAGGCCGTCGTGCACGCCGATGTAGCCATCCTCGTCGAGCGTCGCCGGCAGGAGAGCGTGCGTGGCGGTAAGCGCCGCTGCGGTCATCAGCTTGCCGCCGGGCCGAGGTGGCACGTCGATCAGGACCAGGTCGTAGTTCTCGGCGACGCCGTCCAGCGACAGCCTGAGCCGCTGCTCCATGCCGGAGGTGTTGTCGAACTCCCGGTTACCGAGGGCGCGCTCGGCGGCGAGCGCGTGCACGTTGTCCGGCCAACCCTCGCCCGCGGGAAGGATGGCGTCCGCGGCCAGCCCGCGCGGATCAACAGGGTTCGGGTCGCTGGCGTCGATGTAGAGCAGGTCGTTGATCGTGTATTCCGGCTTCTCCACGCCCAGCTCGCTGGTGGCAGTAGCGCGTGGGTCGAGGTCAATGACCAGCACCCGCAGCCCATGTTTGGCTGCCACTGCGGCCAGGCCGTTGGTGAGGCCGGTCTTCCCGACCCCGCCCTTTTCGCTGAAGATCGCGAGGATCACCGGGCCGCCGCGCGTTGGTTTCCAACGCAGTTCGACCTCGTTCCCGCTGAGGTCGCGCAGCAACTCGTAGACGTCCACCTCGCACCCACCCTTCTTCTGGTTGTTGGGCGACAGCATTTCCGCTGGCAGGAGAGCAGGCAAGTACGCGTGCCGAAAACCACGACGCGTCAGGCCGTGATGTATCGACCAACCTCTTGACAGTCTCCCATTGCCTAGGAGGTCTTGAGGTCTTAGTGTGACGGTATGGCACGTAGTCCGCGTTACCAGGAGATCGCCGACGACCTGCGTCGGCGGCTCGCCGACGGTGAGTGGCCGGTCGGCTCGACACTGCCCGGGATCAGTGAGTTGCAGGAGGAGTACGACGTCGCCGGGCTGAATACCATCCGTCAGGCGCAGGGTCTGCTCGCCGACGAGGGGCTGTTGAACCCGGTTCAGGGGCGCGGCACCTTCGTTACGGCGCTGCCCGGCCCGCCGGGGGACACCGCGGCACTTAAGCAGGCCCTGGAGGAGTTGCGGGCCACCCTGACGAACACCCAGACCGCGATCGGCCGGGTACTGAAGCACCTGGACTGACTACCAGCGACGTGGGGCGGTCCCTGACGACCAAGCCCGGACCGCCCCACGCCCTCAACTCCCGTGAAGGAGCTCGCATCATCATGACGGATTCCGTGGAATCGGCGGTCACCGACTACGCGCCGCCCGAACCGGCGGCCGCGGTGCCGATGCAGGCCCGGCAGGTGCCGCTGGGCAGCGTGGTGACCCATCCGGCGAACCCGCGCCGCGACCTGGGTGACCTGACCGAACTGGAGGAGTCGATCCGGGAGTTGGGGGTGCTGCAGCCGCCGGTGGTGCTGCCCACGGTCCGGGTCGCCGGCGCGTGGCCGCAGCACGCGGCCGAGTTGGCCGGCGCCGAGTGGGTGGTGCTGATGGGCGCCCGCCGGCGTACCGCCGCCGGTCGGGTCTGGGCCGGCGATCCGGACGCGACGTTGAACGTGCTGGTGCGCGTCGACGCGATCGCCGACGACGCGGGCGGGCAGTTGGACGTGATGACGGCGGAGAAC
>NZ_AXVR01000134.1 GCF_000484695.1 Salinispora cortesiana
CCTGACCGCACACGCCGCTGCCAGCCTCGACCGCACCGGCACGATGCTCCACCGCGTCCTGCCCCCACTACCCACCCAGCCCCCCGTAGCCACCACCCACACCCCCACCACCCCAGCCAATGAGGACGCCCCCGCAAAAGGCCGCGCGCCCGCGCCCCAGTAGGTACCCCCTCCGGGCGGCGCGGCACCACGCCCGCGCCGCCCGGCACCGGCCTACACCATCCCCCTTTCATCCGGAGATCCCCTGTGACCACTGTTGAGCGCCTGCTCGCCCTCGCCACCGCCTACGCCCACGCAGCCGTACACGCCGACCGCCAACGCAGGACCGCACTGACCGTCGAGGGCCTCACCGAACAAGCCGTTGCCCTCACCGACGCCCAACACGCTGACGACGCCGTCGATCGCGCCCGCGCTACGCTGCGCGCTGACCTGCGCCACGCCCTCGAACGGCCCGTACGCGCCACCCCGGACGCGGACCTACCCGTCTGCACCTGGCATAACGGGAAGGTCGAGGTTCGCGCCATCACCGACGACGGCTCCCGCGCCGTTCGCGTGCGCTACAGCGCGGCGCAGGCCACCGCCGCCGGAACCGCGCTGATCGCCTGCGCCGCGATCACCGACCAACATCTCGGCGGCACTCTGTCCACCATCCTCGGCGCCTTCCCCTCCAACCCTGCGACCGTGCCGGCAACCGATACGCCCGAGCGCAACGCGGACATGAACGGACATCCGCCACACGAGGGTGACGTCGAGGCATCACAGGTCTTCCTGGACGGCCGCCGTCTCAGCGCCGCACTGCACGCCGCCGGGCCGATCGAGCCAGCTCTGATCGAGGCGGTCAACCACCTGAACCTACGCATCTACCCACGAGACCACCAGGCCGGGGACCGCAGCGCCTACGTGGTGCTCGACCTGCACGGCGTCTCCATCGGCGTCAAACGCCGTACCGGCGACCTGTACCTGCACGCCGACACCAGCGAAACCAGCGACCAACGCATCGCCTTCGAGATCAACGGCGGCGGCGAAACCGACCACCCCACCCACTGACCACGATCATGGAGACCACGATGGACCTACACGACACCGCCCGGGTACTCCACCCCGTCAGCCCCATCGAGTACCGCCTCGGCACGATCACCGCCGTCGAGCCCCAACCCGATGGACCGCACGGCAACCGGTACCGACTCCGGTTCCCCTCCGGAGAGCAACGCCGCTACTACGCCACCGAGATCACACGGTGCCGCCGCGACGACGACCACGACGCCCTCGTCAACGCGCTCACCGCCGCTTGCCAGCCGCTCGTCACGGCGTGCCGCATCGCGTACGACCACGACGATCAACTTAGCGTAGTGCTCTACTACCACACCGTCGTACTGCTCGAAGCTGCCCGCGTCCACCTCGGCGTTACCCTCGGCCCGACCCACCTGATCGACCCAATCACCAACCCGGCCACGGAACCCAGCACCCCGACTGCCAGCGAGCAGCAGTCATGACATTCGGCTACACGCACGCCAAAGCCAGTGGACACCCCGGCCCGGTCTGCGGTGCCGACGACGGCCCAGTGACCCGGGTCAGCGAGGATCCGGTGCACATCGATTGCCCGGACTGCCCGGACCTCGTGTGGATCGATCAGCTACCCAACGACGCCACCGCAGGCGACCCTCGACTGATCGAGATGCTTCGGGAGGCCGCGCGAGGACATATGCGCAAAATCGACGGGGTGATCATTGACGGAACCACCGCCGCCGCGATCCTGGCCGTGTACGACGCGCTCAAACGGCCCTCGACACGGACCAAGTTCCTCGCCCTGAACATCGGCCAGATGGCGCATGTCGCCTGGCAGATACTCCGCCCGAAGATCAACTAAATGGTCGGTGGCCGGCGGGCACACCCAAGGGTGCGTGGAACCCCGCCGGCCACCTCGCCCATGCCCGGGTGGGCCACGGACCACAACAACCGTCTTCACCCGGGGCGGACGTGTCGAGCATCCTACGAGAGCCGCTAACAACCATGCCTTGCCCGTCGCCACCGCGACCGGCAGGCACCGGGCGGCGGATCCCGGTATCGGTGAGGTTGAGAGGATGACGACCGTGGCGCAACGAAGCATCGGCGGACGGATCGCACTCGACCGCGCCGGCGTCGCGGCGCACACCGGCGCCGCACGCTCCACGGTCAACCACTGGCACCTGCACCGCGACCGATTCGGCTTCCCGAACGCGTTCGTTGATGATGGTCAGGAGTGGTTCTGGCGCGATGACATCGAGGTGTTCCACGCCGCGCACCTGATCAACAAGAGGGCCGTGCTCACCAAGGTTGACCGCAGCGGCAGCCCGACCGAGCTCGTCACCTCCAGTGGCGCCGCCGAAATCCTCGGCTACTCCTCCTACCGCAACCTGCCGCACGAGCTGATCGACAACCCAGACGACACCGAGGCACTACCCAGCGGACGGATCCGCCGGTACTGGTACCGACGCACCGTATGGGCACACGCCGACGCACGCACCGGCCGGCAATCCACCGGTCGAACCCCCGGCACCACCGGCCCCTACAAACCACACCCATACGCTGATGACCCACGCCTGCAGGCCGCCGCAGCCCTCCTCGCGCAGGCCCGCGCCGAGGGGCGGGACCGGCGCGGCCTCGGAATCGAGCTGGCCCAACGCCTCGGTATCCCACAACGCACCGCTCAACGGCTACTCGCCGCGGCAGAGGGCGACTAGACTCCTCTGGTCAAGCACGTGAGGCGTGCCGGCCCCCCGTCCGGCCACGCCTCACGTGTGAAATCGGCTGGGCCCGCTGTCCCTGCCTGCCGCTCAAGGACCGAGCATCGCCATCATGCGTGTGTCTGCTTCCCGAGGGAGCGCGTGCCTCGGAAGTCTCGCGAGCGCGAACGGCGAACACCACCCGACCACGG
>NZ_AXVR01000135.1 GCF_000484695.1 Salinispora cortesiana
GTGTCCGAGGGGGGACTTGAACCCCTACAATCACGCTGGTCACGGTGTCGAAGTGCAGAATGCCCTGCTCGTTAGGCGACGTTGGACGACGTTGAACGCGCTTGATCCCCGTCGGTTTCCCCTACCAGTCCCCTAAAGTCGATCTTCGATAGGCTGCTCTCGACAGCGGTAAGGATGTTCTCGTCCACGACTGGCAGCAGGTGTCCATACAGGTCGGACGTGACAGTGATCGACGAGTGCCCGAGCCGACGTTGCACGCCGGTTAGTGGCACTCCCCCAGCGATCAGGTGCGCGGCATGGGTGTGCCTCAAATCGTGGATGCGCAAACCGCTAAGCCCTGCCCTAGCAGCGCATCGCACGTATAGTCGCCAGAATTTCCGATACCTAACCGCTCCCCCGTCAGGTCCGAGAAATACGTACGCGTCACGACCCCGATTCGACACCAGTGGGACCAGTAGCTCTGCCACATCCCGCGGATACGTCACCGTCCGCCGGCTTCGCTCGGTCTTCGGCGCGGTCGTCACCAACTCCTGACCAGCAGCCAGCTCATGCAGTGCTTCTTCGACCCGTACCGTCCGGGCCAGCACGTCCATGTGCTTAACCTTCAATCCCGCAACCTCTGCCCACCGCATCCCGGTCGCCACGAGCAACACCACGAGGGGCCGCCAGTGCGCCGACATCGCCGAAACAAGCCGCGATATCTCCGCCTCGGTCAAGAAGCGCATCTCTTTGTGCTCGACGCGCGGCAGCCCCGTCCGCTGACATGGATTAGTCTTTATGAGTCGCTGATGCACTGCTTCCTGGAGGATCGCGTACAGCAGGCCATGCGCATTTCGGATCGTTTTCGGCGAAAGCGGGTCGCGCTCCACCTCCTCATCTCCCGCCAAAAGCTGAGCCACCCAGGACTTCACAATCATTGGTGTCAGCTCGGACAATGCGTACTCACCCAGCCATGGCTGGATGTGATTTCGAATCCGCGCGCCCTCCGACTTAATGGAGGTCGGCTTCAGCTTCACCTGATGAGATGGCCACCACAAGTCAATCCATTCGGCAAGGGCAACCCGACCCGCACGCGGATCGACATAATCACCGCGAACCTGGTCAGCCTCCAAGACCTTCATCGCATTTTTCGCGGCGGTTTTTGTGATGAATCCAGACTTGACAGTTACTTTCTTGCCAACAATCAGGTCCCGGATCCGATAAGTCGGACCGTTCTTCTCAATCCACATGGTCAGGTCAGGTCCGACGAAAAAGCTCGATCAACCGCTTTGTTTCCTCAATGGCAGCAGACCTCTCCCGCTCCCGCCGCTCCAGGATTAACGCGATGATCCGTCGCTTCATATCAGGGTCTAGGCGCTGGTCAGTGCGAACCAGCTCAATCTCTTCGTCCACATCCACAGTGGGCGCCTCGGGCGCAGCGACGCCAGGACGCAAGCCGGCCGCGGCGAGCGTCTCGTCGAGGTCGAGTCCCAGAGCAGCGGCGAACCGGGCAACGATCTCCGGGTCGTCCGGCTTCTGCTTGCCGTGTTCCCATCGCCAAATCGTCGTGCGGTCAGTGTCAAGCCGCCGCGCAAGCTCCGACTGACTGACCGTCGGTACAGCAGCCTCCCGGGCGAGCTTGGCAAAGGTAGCCCAGGCACCCGGGCCTGAGCTGTTGCGCTCGCCGTCATGTGTGTTGCGCACACGCACACCGTAGGACACGAAAATCGGCTTCCCCCCTGGTCGGGAGGGCTGCGGCCCCGCCTCATGGCGTGGACGCGACATTCGTCTTCGGTACCGAACTTCGGTGGTCAGGCTCATATGACGTTGTGGCATGCACGCCACAATAGCTCCAGACAACGGCCGGGCATAATCAGCCAAAAGGATGAAGCTGTTGCGCTACCGCCACACCACCTCACGGCGTACGATCTGTGGCGTGACCGCAACAGCAAAGACAAGCAACGCCACACCCCTACGCCTCAACGTCAGCGCCTTCGTCGCAGAGTGCGCAAGGCGGGGCGCGACCAGCGACAGTGCCCGAGCCGCACTCATCGGCGTCAGCCGCGAAACCGTTTGGCACTGGCGGCACGGCAAGCAGAGCCCCAGCCTCGACGCCATCACCCGTATCGCCCGAACCTTCAACGTCACCGTTGAATCGCTACTCGACGAGCGGGCCGCCGCATGAAACCGCTGATCGACAAACATGAGCTCGCCGAGCTACTGAGGGTCGAGGTCTCCTGGGTGGAGAAGGCCACCACTGCCCGGACAGTGCCGATCACCTGGGTCGGTAAGCATGCCCGCTTTGACCTTGACGACCTCGAGGCATGGCTCAAGGGCAACAAGGAGTATCCCGACGCGGCGCCAGTGTTGAAGATGATCGCCGCTGCGAGGAAGCCAGCACCGAGCCCTAGCCGCCCACCGAAGGCGCCGAGGCCACCGGCGGGGCCAATCAAGCCGAAGCCGCCGGCGGGACCGCGTCGAACGGAAGGCAGGGCCGCGTGACTACTGAACTGGTTCTAACCGAGTCGCCGTCGCTGCGGGCGCAGTACGCCGCCCGTATCGACGTGCTCGACAAAGTGAAGGCACTCTCCCTACTGCCGGCGGCACTGCTGTGACCACCGCCGCGCTCCTCGCCCGTGCGGTCGCCCTCATCGCGGTCGGCCTGGCCCTGATCGCGATCGGCCTTACCCCGCCGCCGGCCCCGGCCCCGGAGCCGCGGTGGATGCGGCCGGCGACTCCCGCCGAGGAGCGGGAGTGGCGGAAGCAGCAACTCGAAGACCTCATCGACGCACAGCGGCCGATGAAGTGAGCCCCCCGCCGTGGCTGCGGCGAAGGGCTCGACACCCGGACCAGAACCTGATCAACCAAGGAGTCCAGATGCACACCGATCGTACCGACACCACCGAGCGCCCCGGCTGCGCCGCCGCC
>NZ_AXVR01000136.1 GCF_000484695.1 Salinispora cortesiana
GACCGTTGAGCACCCCGGCATCGCGGTTGTTGGTGCGGGCCAGCACCTGATCGCCCACGGCGAGGGTGAGAGTGCGCCCGTCAGCGAGTTGCCACGTGTGCCCGGTGCCGAGTTCGCCGGCGCTCACGCGGGCCTGCCGGGCGCGGTCGTTGAGGTCGTCGACGTCGACGTTGCGGTGCGCCAGCAAGAGCAGTTGCGCGATCCGGTCGTGCGGGTCGTCCCACCTGGTGCGGGCCTGCGCCCACTCGGCGACGATCGCCTCCCGGGCCTGCTCGGGTGTGGCGGTGACGTGTAGCCGGCCGCTGGAGTTCCACGCACGCAGCGCCGCACGGCGCTGATCATCGCGCCACAACGCCAGGGCGGCGCGCTCGTCGGTGTCGACCTGGCGGCGGTTCTCCGACAGTTCGAGGCCGGCGACCAGGGCATGCGCGGCGGCGAACGTCCCACCAACGCCGGGGGCTTTGAGCTGCAACGGGTCACCGATCGCGATGACCTGCGTGCCACTCTGACCGGCTGCGGTCAACAGCCGGGCCATGTCCCGGTCGTCGACCATCGCGGCCTCGTCGACCACCAACACGTCCACCCCGCGCAGGCCCTCGCCGTGCTCGATCCGCCACAGCCAGGACGCCACGGTGCGGCTCGGAATCTGCGCCTCGCGTTGCAGGTTCTGCGCGGCGACCGCCGCGGTAGCGGCTCCGGCCACGTGGTGATCGGCCAGCGCGTGCGCGGTCCTCAGCGCCGACATGAGCGTGGTCTTGCCCGCCCCGGCGGCGCCGATCACCGTGTCCAGGCCGTGCCCACCGGTCAACAGCCGGTCCAGCACGGCCCGCTGCTGCGGGCTGAACGTCATGCGGTTGCCCAGCTCGAACAGGCCGATCGCGTCCGCGGCCTGCGTCGCGTCGACGGCCGCGTACCCGGCGGCGAACCGGTCCCGGGCGGCGGTCAGCACGGTGCGTTCCGCGTCGACGATGTCGACGGAGGTGTAGCGGGAGGCGTTGCTCAGGTGCACCGCGCCGGCGGGCGGAAGCGACACGGCGACCGGCTCGGCGAGCACCTGATCGGTAAGGGTTTCGGCCTGCTGCAGGTCGCTGATCCCACCCGGTTGGGCGTCCATCACCGCAGCCAGCACGTCGGCCGTCGTGGTGACTTTGCGGTGCCCGGTCAGCCCTTGCTCGGCGCGGAAGACATGCCCGGCCACCTCGGCGACGGGCATCGGTTCGGGGGCGGGGCGGCCCGGTCCGGGCATCGCCTCGGCCATCAAAGCCGCCGGGTCCACGTCCACGGCGGCGGCCTGGCGGTGCCAGTCCTCGCGCAGATCCACACTCGCGCCGGGCGTCAGTTTGGCCTCGCGCGACTTCGCGGCGGCCTGCTTCGCCTGCGCGGTCGTGGCCTGCTCAGGGTCGTGTCCGTCGGCTTGCAGCTGCTCGGCCACACGCCCGGATCGCTTCGCGAAGACCTCACGCAACCGCTCCGGCACGGCCGCAATCTCCCAGGCGCCGGTGCGCTCGTTGCGGGCCCATCCGATGCCCCACCGCTGGTGGGTCAGCTCCCGCAAACGCGCCTTCATGAACGCGTCGGCCGCGGCCGCGTGCCGGTGGATGTCGCGGCCGCCAGCGCCGACCGTGGACCATCTACCGTCCACGCCGCGGACCAGGTTGAGCAGCGTGACGTGCGCGTGCAAGTGCGGATCCGGGGCCGCCCCCGGGACCGGCCGGGCAGTGCGGTGCACCGTCATCCAGCCGAGCAGGCCGGTCCCATCGACACGTTCGGCGCGCTGGCCGTCGCCGTGGTGACCGCGCATCGCGTAGCCAGCCCACCCCTGCACCGCGGTGACGGTTTCACGGACCGCTTCCAGGTAAGTGTTCTCCAACGCCGCGGCCGTCTCCGGCGGGGCCATCGCCATCAGCACCGAGTACGACTTCGGCAGATCCAAGGTGAGGTCGTAGCCGCGGTTTCCGACCGCCACCCGGGCATCGGCGAACCGGCGGGCGTGCTCCAGCTGGTCACGGTCGTAGACCTCGGCGAGATCGATTCCGGCCGCCTTCGCGACCGCTTCCAGGTCGCGAACCGGGGCCCGATGCGCCACCGTTTCAGGGCTCGAACCGGCGCCGCCGGCGCGTCCCTCCGCGCGAGCGACACCGCGTAGCAGACGCCCATACCGGGCCACCTGGCGCGGCTCGGACAGCAGACCCGCAACCGGGATTCCGGCGTCCGCGGCGGCCTTCCGGACCGCCTCCACAAGCGGCGCCGCGTCGAGCTTCGCTTCCGGATGGACCGCCATTTTCGGGGCCACCAAGACCTCACCGGTACGCGGATCGCGGCCGTCGGCGAGCGCCCGCGCGGCCTCGATCCCGGCCTCATCGAGCACGCTGCCGGGCTCGATGCCGACCTCGCGCAGGCCCTCGCCGACCCACTCCAATGGCCGGTCGGACTCCAGCCGGTATTGCACCTGACTGTCGTTGTCGGCGCTCAGCGAGCACCCGGCGTCGGACTTGAGGCGATAGTCGATCTGCTGCATGGCGGGGCCGAGCGTGGTCACCCAGGCCATCGCCCCCACCTCCTAGATCATCCCGATTTGCCGATCTTGCACGCATTCAAGATCGACAGTCTCGTATCGCAAGATACCTTGGTACTTCAAGATCTTTTGACCTTGGGAGCCGGGCTCAACGTGAGGCCGGCCGGGATGCCTGACCTAACAGGCCCGTCAGGGCCTGGAGGGCAGCATCCCGGCTCGGCCGGGGAGGGCAGGG
>NZ_AXVR01000137.1 GCF_000484695.1 Salinispora cortesiana
AGGCAGGACCGCGACCGGTCCAAAACGCCCCGGTCGGTTTCGATGGAAGCCATCGGACCTAGCTCGATTGGAACCCACCTGCCTAGGCAGGTCAAGTGTTTCTGCCTAGGTCAATTTTGAGTCATGCTGATTCCAAGAGAGCCGCGCCTGGTCAGCGGCCCTGTCAGGAGTTGAAGATGTACTCCAGCTCGTAAGCCGTACCGTCGAGCACCATGTCAGTTGCCTCCACGCACCGGCCCGCAGCGTCGTAGCTCAACCGCAGAACATGGGCGACCGGTGTGCCGGGAGCCAACCCCAGCGCCTCACGCTCGGTCGGCCAAGGCATCCGCACCCGGATCCGCTCGCGGTGGCTCGTCGGGGCATGTCCGGCCTCGGCCAACCTGGCCGGAGATCCACCAGGCCCCGTGTCGATCTCTGCGATCCGGGTTCCTCGGGCAATGTCTGCGGGGTACCAGCTAGTAGCCAGCTGCACCGACCGGTCATCATCTACAACAAATCGGCGCCGCCGACGGACGGCCAGCGCACCAGGCGCCAAGCCCATCAAAACAGCGGTCTCGTCGGGAACAGGAACCTCGTCAACCCGTGTGTCGACTGATCGCGGGCGACGGCCGGTGTCAGCGTCCTGCACAGCATGGCCGGCACCCCACCACTGCGCAGACAGGCGACGCGGGGAAGACCGAAGGATCCGCTCGAAAGCCCGCACATAAGCCCCGGACCCCATCCGGGTCGTCACGAGCCCCTCAGCCACCAGGGTCGCGACCGCCTTCGTCACCGTGGCACGCGTGACCTGGTACTGACGCGCAAGCGCAGGCTGCGACGGCAGCCGATCACCCTCACTGAGCTGCCCAGTCCGGATCATCTCGCGGATGTCGTCCACGATCCGGCGGTACGGGGCAGCGCCGTCCTTGTCGCCGCTCATCGCCCCCACCCTGAAAGTGAACCTGCGTAGACAGCATTGGACTCTACGGCAAGCACCCCACGCGGATAGCGCGACCGAGAGCCACCAGGGAACTGTCGTGTTCTCCCTGGCAGCGGACCCACCATCAGCCTGCAGCAAGGACCCCCACCGCTTCGCACACATGTCCTATCCACATGTTGTGGATAGGAGAGCAGGCCTAGCCGCCACGCAACCTGGTGGGCGAGGTCACCGCTGGCGGCGCGGGCGCGCACACCGGATTTGCGGGTGTCGCCAACGCCTGGGCTGGCGGGAGGTCACTGCGGTATGTGGATGACCGGCAGGTGCTCGCCGTAGCGGGTGCCCTCTCCGGTCAGGATCGAGGCTCCTCCGTTGTCCAGTGATGCCATGACTGTGGTGGCTAGGTCGATGCGGCCGGTCAGTCCGCGCCAGTAGGACAGTTCCAACCAGTCGCCGCTGGTGGGGAGCATTGCGCAGGACTGCTGGCGTAGCAGTCGGTGCAGGTGGTCGCGTTGTTTGGGGTCGGTCATCAGCGTCAGCGTCTCGGCGACGGTGACGTCGGTGACGCCGTATCGATTTCCGTCTCGGATGACCTCGCCTATCGGCTCGGCCACGTGTATCGAGTAGGGGTAGGCAAGCAGCGCTGAGCGGTCTAGCACGAGCGTGACCGCGCCTGGAGGCTCGTCGTCGAGGCTCACGCGGCTGGTGCCTGCTGGTCACCGTTGGACAGCTCGGCCGTCATGTGGTCACGCACCCGCGCACGTAGGGCCGCCACCCGCTCTGGGGTCCACTCGGCCTCCACAGCCAGTCGGCGGGCCCGCGCTGTGGCCATGCCCTGCTCGGTGAGGTGCACGCCGGCCTCGGCCACCAGGTCGCGGAACTGCTCGAAGTTCCGGCGAGCCCGCACAGTCTCGGTAACGTATGCGGAGGCGTTGGGCTGCTGCTCCAGGGTCTCGGCCACGTCCGAGGGTACGGAGATGGTCACTCGACGCTTTGTCATACCGCTAGCCTACTCCCGTATGACATCCGGAGTGCGGTGCATCACCCATCCAGGCGCGTGAGGGCAGCGTTGATCAGTTGGATGGGTTTCCCCTCCACCACGGCAGCCACACCCGATAGGCCCGCTCGGCGCTATCGGCCCGGCGCCGCCATGGGCACACTCGACGTGGCAGGGCGGACAGTGGGCTGCTGTTCCTCACTGGCTGAGGCGACCTCGGTGACCGCCGAGATCGTTGACTGCGGAAACGCGGACGCGGCCACCGCTGCCGGCTCGGTGCCGTGTCGGCTCTGCACCCGCACTGTGCCGAGATCAACGGTTTCGTCGAGCTGGTCTTGCACCACCCGGCACGCGTAGGCGGCCGGCCTTTCGGCCCGGTCCACGAACCTGGACACGCCGCGTAGGAGTTGCTGCACGTCGTGGCCGGCGTGCTGCGCCTGGTCCAGGGTGTATGCCAGGGCACCCCACGCCTCGCACCCGATCACCGTGTCGGCCCGCTGCCCAGACGGCCATGCCTTGTGCACCTCAGCGGCCATCCGATCGTGCCTGTCGCTCACCGCCTCGGCGGACATCGGCAGCCGCTGTGACGACTGATCCGTGTCCTCGTACACCGCTCGATCAACGGCATCAGACAGCACCTCGATGCCATCCGGTGTTGACTCTTGTGTCTCGGGCATCACCCGGCCCGTCCGTTTGGCGAGCTGGTCGACGACCATCTGCCGAGCCTGCTGCGCCCGAGGGTCGACATGGTGCCACGTGGATGCCGCACGCCACACCCGGGCGATGTCCTCCATCCCCGCGGTGCGCC
>NZ_AXVR01000138.1 GCF_000484695.1 Salinispora cortesiana
TCCTTCCCCGTCGCGGACGAGAAGCCAGTCATCCGGGTGGTAGGGCCGGGTGCTGTTCCTCGGCTACCAGGTCGGTGGTAGCAACCATCCTCGAGTTAAACCGACATAAGACCCAAACAGACATGAACACGATAGTGTTTCCCCCAGATGTGCTTCAGCAAATTACTGGGGTGGCTGGCGCCTCAGTTTGTCCGGTGTGAACTCAAGATTGCGGCGTCCGTGGCTTCGGGTGCGCGGACGCGGGCTTCAGGACATGGAGACCGCGATCGGCGCCTTGCTGATCCGCGCCGCTGCCTGGGCTCGATGTTCTATGTGGTGGTCGCGGGGATCTTGCTGATCGCGAGCTATGCGACTCGCAGCAAGCTCTGGACCGAGTGGTCCGTCGAGCAGGCGCGGGCGCGCTCTGCTGGTATCACGGTGGGCGGCACCATGCGAACAGTGGGGTGGACAGTCCCGCGGTATCGGTCAGCGTCCGGAACGTGCTGCCGCCAGTAGGTAGTGCAGCACGTCGGTGGCCGCATAGTCCTCCCCGAAGCGCCGGTGCAACTCGGTGAGAACGCCGATGTCCTGGCCGATGGTGATGATCGGCGGCTCGGTGTCGTTGCCGCCGCGTCGTTGGCCCAGGCCGATTGTGCCCATGAGCCCGTTGCACAGGCAGCGGCTACCTGCGGTGTCCTCCGCCGCGCCGCCTTTGCGGATGTAGTCGTCTACCGGCTCGGCCGGGCACCGGAAACCGATCCGGCCGGTCGGTCGCAGGTACGGGGTGCGCAGATATCCCAGATCGCACCGGCGATCGCGGGCCTGGTAGATACCGTCCTCGGCGGCGGTGCCCTCCAGTTGGGCAATCTTGAAAGGGAAGCCGGTCGGGGAGGCGGCCGGATCGTTGTGGATCGTGAGCTGCCCGCCAGTGGCTTGCTGGAGCAGCTGCCGCCGTAGCTGGGGGTTGATTCCGGATTCGCGGCAGAGGGCGAAGGCGGTGCCGACCTGAACTCCGGCGGCTCCGGCCGCTCGAGCGGCGGCCACCCGCCGCGGGTCGGCCTGTCCGCCGGCGACCCAGAACGGCAACCCGGCTGCGGCTACCTTGGCCAGGTCGATCCGGTCGCGCTCGCCGTAGACGGGTTCGCCGTTGTCATCGAGGACCATTTTGCCACGGGGCCGAGCCGAGTGGCCGCCCGCGGTGGGCCCTTCGAGGACAAAGCCGTCGGGGCAGGTACGGGGGCTGCGGGCAAGGTAGCTGACCAGGGACGCGGCGGAGACGATGGCCAGGAACCGTGGCCGCGGGAGGGGCGGTAGTAGCTCGCCGGTCAGATCAGGCGGGTCGAAGGCGACGGTGTGGGTTTCCCCCGCCGGGCTGCCCTCGACGGCGACGGGCAGCTGGACCGGCCGATGGTGGGTCAGGGTGTCGATCAGAGACGGGATCTCACTGGGCAAGCCGGCACCCATCAGGATGTAGTCGACCCCGGCCAGCATCGCTCCGTACACCGCGGCGGGGGTGGCGAGCTGGACCTTCTCCAGGTAGTTGATGCCGACGACGCCGCTGTGGCCCTGCTTGGCCAGGTGGACCTCGACGAAGTTGGCGACCACGGCCAGCTCGTTCGCGTGCCGTCGGGGCCGCATGCTCAGCAGCGGCGCCGGTCGGAACGGTTTGCCGGCGGGGATTCCCCCCGGTACGTAGTAGCGGTCCAGCACGCGCTGGGCGACCTCCGGCGCGGGGAATGCGTTCAGTGCCTGCCGCAGCGTGCCGTCTTCGTCGCCGAGCTGTAGCCGGCGGGCCAGTGACGCGTCGAGTGCTACCCCGGACACCACCCCGAGCTGGCCTGCGGCGGATACGGCGGCGGCCAGCCGCCAGCTGGAGACACCGACGCCCATCCCGCCCTGAATGATGATCGGAAGTTCCACCTAGTTTCTGCCCTTCAGCCGGCCTTGTCGGCACTGGCAATCCTGTGGCCTGTCGGCCGAGGACGACAGGGCAATTGGTCCTGTAATCACGGTGGGTCAGGTCATGCAGGGGCTTCGGCCGAAGGCCGGGTCCACGCGTACTGGCCACGGCATCCCGCTCGCGTTTGTCTGGTTTAGGGGTGTTTTTCGTGTTCACGTTCGGTTGAGTGGAGTGTCGGTTTAGCGTGCGAGATGGCTGCTACCGCCTGCCTGGTAGCCGAGGAAGTCTGGCCTGGGTCGGTCCTTCCTCGCCGTTCACGGGGGAAGGACATCGACACCGCGATGAACCATCAGCATCACACCCACGAACCCGGGACCGGCCGCCCAGACGAACGCCGGGCGCGGTCGCGTTGGTGGGCGGTCGGCCTGGCCGGCGTAGCCGGACTGGCCCTCACCGCCGTCGGCGTCGCGGCGGCTCCGGCCGCCGGCGCTGCCGGAGGCGCCGCCACCAGCGCTGAAACCCAGCCTGGGGACAGTCACCGGGACAACGGCAAGTCCGAGCATGACGACAAGAGCAAGGGCGACAAGGGTAAGGGCGACAAGGGCAAGGGGAAGAAGGAGAAGGGGGAGGACCACAAGGGGAAGAAGGAGGCGCCGAAGGGCACGCCGGTCCCCTGCGACGCCGATCTGCTGATCGCCGCGATCACGTCCGCCAACGCCACCGGCGGCGGCGTGTTCGACCTGGCCAAGGACTGCACCTACCTGCTCACCGCCGACATCGACGGTGCCGGTCTGCCCGCGATCGTCACCCCGATCACCCTCAA
>NZ_AXVR01000139.1 GCF_000484695.1 Salinispora cortesiana
GGACGCAGCCACGGCCAGCACACTACGACGCAGAATCGTGTTCATGAGAATGCTCCATTCGGGGGTCGACACCCCACACGCACCCGAAAGGGGGGATCAGGTGGCAGGGGTGCAAGCACCGTCCGGCGCTCAACAGAAACAGGGAAAGAAGATTCTCGGCTACCGCGGTCCGGGGGACACGCACGGTGCCGGGTCCAGGTGTAACGACCGGCGGGGCGCCGTCATTCCGGGCCTCACCCACCCCACGGGCGGGTCGCGTCCTCGGTCGTACGCATGGTGTAACGCCCCGACGCCGGCCGGGATTCCGCCACCACCGTGCCCCCGACCACACCCCACATGGGCATCATGTGGATATCAGTGATGACGGCCTAATTGGGTACCACACCCACCCATACCCACCTGCAGGGACCCAAATCCGTAGCCACCCTGTACAGCTGGGCCGGTCAGTCGAAGACCTGACTGGGTCCAACCGGCATACGCCGAAGACCGGCACAGCCTGCCCCCCTACTCGTCCAGGGCCCGGGCCACGTGCCGCCAAAGGGCGTGGCCCGGCCACAGGTAGACGGCTCGCTACCGGCCGGCCTCGCGGCGCAGCAAGGCCTGTACCTGCTCGGTGGTGAGGCCGTCGACCAGTTCGCGGCCGGGGATGTCCACCGTCCAGTGCAGTGGCCGGCGGGTGTCGACGTCGGCCCGGGCCTCCCGCCCGTCGGGCAGCTGGTAGATCAACCACCCGGACACGTCGCGGTCGAGCAGCAGGTCGTCTAGGTCGCTCATCGTTTACCGCCCGCCGGACGGTCGACGCGGGCCTGGGCGAGTTGGACCTGCAACTGCTCTGCGTGGGCCTCGGCGCGTTGGGCTCGGTCGGCGGCCATGTCGGCCTTAGCGGCGGCGACGGCGAGTTGGGTGCGTAGGTCGGCCAGTTCCGCGTGGACGGTGTCACGGTCGGCGGTGGCGGCGGTGAGTTGCGCGGCGAGGTCGTCGCGGTCGCGGGCGGTGTCAGTCAGCGTGGCGTGGAGACGGGTGGCCTCGGCGGTGGCGGTGGCTGTGGCGGCCTCGGCGCGTTCGGCGCGGGTGGTCTCGGCGCGCAGGGCCTTGTCACTGGCGCGCAGCTCACCGGTGAGGGTCTTGGTCTCGGCGCGGGCGTCGCGCAGCTGCGCGCGTACGTCGTCGTGGCGCTCCTCAAGGGCACGGCGCCGCTCGGTTTCCTTGGCGGCGGTGGCGGCGCGGGCCTCGGCGGCGGCTTCGGCGCGGCCTTGGGCCTGGCGGGCGTCGGCAACATCGCGGGCGGCGCGGGCGACCGCGTCCGCGGCGTCGCGTTCGGCGGCCTGGGCGCGGGCGACGGCGGCGTGCCGCTCGGTGTGGGCGTGGGCCCGGTCCTGTTCGGCGTTGTGGGCCGCGGTGAGGGCCCGGTCCCGCTCGGCCTCAGCGGCCTGCGCGCGGGTCACGGCCGCGGCCATCGCCGTCTCGGCCTCAGCGATGCGGGCCAACGCGCCGGCCTCGACGGCCTGCATCGCGGGCAGGACCGGCTCCAGCTGGGCCGTCAACGCGGTCAACGCTGGCGTCAGGTCGGCCACAGCCTGACGCCACGCGGTCAGGGGCGTGTCCAGACCGGTGGCCAGCTCCGCGGCCCGGTCCGCGGCGGCCATCTCCCGGCATGTCCGGTTGCCCGGCTGCCACCTCGTGTCATCCGGCGCGCAGAACTCCTTCGGCCGGCCGAAACCGGCGTAGACCAGCACCTGCTGGCACTCGCGGTAGCCGCAGCGCCGCTCACGCGGACTGGACTCCGGCCTCGGTTCACCCACATTCACCTCAACATCCATACCAACATCCTACACTATTACTTACATGGAAGTACAAAGACTTAGCTAGTTTCTGTAAGTCATATGTATTTGACCTTGAATATTTGCTTGGGTTGAGTTCCGATAGAGCCCGCCTTAAAGGTGCTCTCAGAGCTTCGTAGGCGGCTTTGATCTCGCTCTGATTGGTTTAGCGGGAAATTGGCGCTGAGCTTGCCGCACGGTCCGGAAGGGGGGCGGCCCCCCTGGTTTCAGCGGTCGAGGCCGCCGGCGGGCAGACCCGTGCCGGGCTGCGGGACGTCCGGCCAGTCGTCGGCCGCCGAGATCGCCCGGGCGGCGGTGTGGTCGCCCCTGGCGGCGGCGCGTGCGGCGGCGAGGGCGGCGTGGCGGCCGTGGCCGGGCCCGGATCTCTCGGCTTGGCGGGCCTGCTCCCGGACCGCCCATTCGGTGCGGGTGGCGTTGCGGGCGGTGTCTGCCGCAGTGGCCTGGTCGACGACGTCGCGTCGCCGCGTGTCCTGCGCCGCCTGGCGGTGCTCGTCATAGCGACGGGCCGGGTGCGGCGGCTCGTGCTCACCGGTCAACGCGGTGTCCAGCAGGGACCGTAGGTAGCCCAACGGCCGGTCCGGGCCGGTCAGCAGTTCCCGGCCGCCGCGGGCGCGGTCGATTGTGTCGAGCAGCGTCTCGACGGTCCAGGCCGGACCGAGGCGAGCGCCGAGCGTGGCCGCCACCCGAGGCAGCGGCACGCCTTCCAGCCACTGCAGGGCCCGCTGAACGGCACGAGCAAGGGGGTACGCCCACCCGTGCCATTCCGGACGGGATCGCGGCCCCCGTGGGTTCGCACACGTGCCCTGGCCCATCCTAGGACGCGCTACCCGTTGTGCCCCACC
>NZ_AXVR01000140.1 GCF_000484695.1 Salinispora cortesiana
GTCGTAACCCGCCTGCTCACCGAGTACGCGCAGAAGGACCAGTGACCCTACCGCCCCGGCACCTCGTACTTCGGCGCGGCCGGCGTGCCCAGCAGCACCCCCAGCCACGGCCAGCGGGCCTCGGCGACCCGGACGAGGGCGTAGTAGCCGGCCATCGCCAGCGCCACCACGCCCGCGGTGAGGGCGGTGCCCGAGTCGGCGTCGAGGACGATGCCCGCCGTCGAGGCCAGCCACGCGAGGGCGGCGCCGACGGCGGCGGGGACGGCGGTGCGGATCAGGGAGATCAGGTAGTCGTGAGTCATCGGGGTGCCTCCTCGGGGTGGGGCAGTACACCTGCTAGCGGTTCTGCTGTCTCGTTTGGGGATGTTTCTCGGGTTCATGTCCATTTGGGGTGGGTGTCGGTTTGGCTCGGGGTGGTTGCTACCGCCTGCCCGGTAGCCGAGGACCACCACCCGGTCTCCCCCCGGGGGGGGTTGGGTTCTCGTCCGTGACGGGGGAAGGACACCGAGACCGCATGAACCATCCGCTCCACGAACACGAACCAGACCGGCCCAGCGAACGCCGGGCCAGATCGCGATGGTGGGCCGCTGGGCTGGCCGGAATGACTGGCCTGGCCCTGACGGCCGTGGGCGTCGCCGTCGGCCCGGCCGCTGACGCTGTGGGACGTAGCCTCGCCAGCGCCGAGGGTCGGCCCGAGACGCTGGACCGGCCCTCCGCCGACGATGACCGCGGCAAACGCGACGACAAGGGCAAGGGCAAGGACGACGGCAAGGGCAAGAAGGACAAGGGGACGAAGGGGAAGAAGCCGAAGGGCACACCCGTGCCGTGTGACACGGACGCCCTGATCGCCGCGATCACCCTCGCGAATGCCCGCGACGGCGCGGTGCTCGACCTCGCCAAGGACTGCACCTACCTGCTCACCGCCAACATCGACGGCGCCGGCCTACCCTCGATCGCTTCCCCGATCACCCTCAACGGCGGCAAACACACCACCATCAAACGCGCCGCCGCCGCCGACCAGTTCCGCATCCTCACTGTCGGAGTCGGCGGTGACCTCACCCTCAACCACCTGAAGATCACTGGCGGGCAGACCAGCGACAGGGGTGCGGGAATCTTCGTCGACGCCGGTGGAGCACTCACTGTCAATCACAGCACCATCACTCGCAACATTACCGGCTCCGCAGGTGGCGGCATCAACAATTTCGGCATCACCCGGGTGAGACACTCCACCGTCAGCCACAACACCGCTGGCTCCGACGGCGGAGGTATCACCAGCACCGCCATACTCGAAATCAGCAAGTCCCACATATCCGCCAATGCCGCCAACCTAGGGGCTGGAGTAAGCGGCGCGGGAGGCACAGTCCGGATCGAGCACAGCACCATTACCGCCAATCACGCTCGAAATTCTGCCGGTGGCCTTTTCGTAGATAGTGGCGTTGGTATCGTCACGGATACCTACATCACGGACAACACCGCCCCGGAGTCCGGCGGCATTTTCGTCAACAGCAGCGCACAACTCGCAATCCGATACGGCACCCTTGTCGGAAACACAGCCAGCACAGGCAATGGTGGCGGTCTAGGGATAAACACAAACGCCGCTGTTGTTGTCGAGGACAGCCTCGTCAAGGACAACACCGCTGCCACCGACGGTGGCGGTATCTACAGCGCCGCCGATCTGGTGTTGCGACATACAAAGATCATCGGCAACCAGGCAGGTGGCCAGGGCGGCGGCATCTTCAACGAAGCCACCGGCGTTGCCGCCCTCTTCGCTACCAAGGTTTTCAAGAACATCGCCGTTAGCGATGACGGCGGCGGTGGCATCTTCAACAACGGCGGCACGGTCGAGCTGAACACCGCCACCGGCACGGTCGTGGTCAAGAACCGGCCGAACAACTGCGTCAACGTACCCAGCTGCGCCGGATAGCCATCCGAGTACGCCGGATCCACGAGGGGTCCCGTTCCGCCGCTTGTCGGTAGGGGCGGGATCCCTCCGCCGTTCCCACACGGTCAGCGCTCGGGCTTGTCGGCGCCGGTGGCGTGGGCGATCCTGGACACCTGGTCTTTGATTGAGCTGCCGCCGTTGGGGCGCAGCTCCTCGAGAGCGTCGAGGCGCTGCTCGATTCGGCCGACTCGGGCCATCAGCCCTGGTCGGCCGTCGGGGAGGCCAGGGCGGGGCGGCTCGCCCATCAGGTCATCGGCGAGCCGCGCCAGCTTGCGGCTGGTCGCCAGCGTCCCGCGGCCGGCGCGGCGGAGTACCTCGGCGGCGGCGCCGACGGCGGCGATCACCGCCGAGATGTAGAGCAGTGTCTCCACCGCGGACTCCTGATGTGCGCAGCCGGTCAGGTGATTGGGTTGCGGTACGCCGCATCCCAGGTCTTACGGCCCAGCAGCCCATCCACGCGGAGCCCCTGGTCGGCCTGGAATGCCTTGATTAACTCCCGGTACTCCTGGCCGTACAGCCCGTCATTGCCGGCCATGCGCAGGTACCGGCGGCCCTTGCCGGCGGGCCAGCCGCGGCGGACTAGCTGCGTGGTCCAGGTGGCGAGCCACTGCCGGTCGGTCTTGCCGTTGAACTTCCGGCGGTAGTACCCCGACACCGACCGATTCCCTCCGCTACGGGAGCCGAAGTAGTAGCCGCTCGGCAG
>NZ_AXVR01000141.1 GCF_000484695.1 Salinispora cortesiana
GACCGCGATGAACCATCCGCACCAGGACCACGAACCGAACCGGCCAGGTGGAGGCCGGACGAGGGGACGGTGGTGGACCCTCGGGCTGGCCGGGGCTCGCCCTGCCCCTGCTGATCGCACTTGTACTGATCGTCATCGTGGCCCGGAGGCGTCGACGCAGGGCTGGCCCCCGGACAGACAGTAGACAAGCGACGATGGCGAACGCCCGCAAGGCGATCCGCCAGAGCGCCCGCCAGAGCCGCCTTCGGCGATTCGGCAGCCTTCGCGGAAAAGGTGGCGGCGGCAGCGAGGGCCAGACCTTCGACAGCAACGCCAGCAGCGAATCCGGCGGCGCGCCATAGCTCTGGTGCGCTACCGCACGACGGACGGAGCCCCGCCCCCACCGCGTACGGCAGGAGCGGGGCCCGCGTGAAACTGACTACTCCGGGTCGCTACCCGGCGCAGCCGAAGACGTTCACACAGTTGTTCGGACGGTTGCCGATAACGGTGGTACCGGTGGCCGTGTTCAGGTTGACGATCCCAGCCACGTTGAAGATGCCTCCGCCATCGGTCACGGCAAGGTTGTCGGTGACCTTCGAGGCGAAGAAGGTCAGCACCGCATCTGTGTCGTTCTGGACGCCGCCGCCCGTGTCGGCCTGATTACCGTCGATCTTGGTGTCGGACACCGTGGTCATGCCAGCGTTGAAGATGCCGCCGCCCTGGGCGCCGGCGGTGTTGTCGACGATGCTGCTGTCCGAGATGTTGGCGGTGGAGCCGCCGACGACAAAGAGGCCCGCACCGGTTTCGGCGGTGTTGCCGGCGAGGACGACCTTCTCCATCGTCAGCTGACCCGTAATGAAGACACCTCCACCAACATCGGCAGCGGAGTTCTTCTTGATGTGGGTGTCGGTTACCGAGCCGATTCCGCCATCAACGATGAAGAGCCCGGCTCCCTGGTCGGACCAGTTGCCGGAGATGGAGCTCTTGGAGACCTCGACCGTTCCTGCCGTGCTCCCGATGCCACCTCCCCCGACGGTACCGGTGTTCGCCTTGAGCTCAGACCGGTGCACGGTCAGCACACCCGTGTTATTGATGCCGCCCCCTTGCAGCGGGGAGGTGTTACGGCTGATGGTGGAGCGCTTGACGGTGGTGACCCCCTCGTTGGCGATACCGCCACCATTGCCGCCGGCGATGTTGCGGGTGACAGTGCTGTGGCTGACCGTCAATTCCCCGCCCGGTAGGACGCGGATGCCGCCCCCATCGACACCCGCCGTCTGGCCGCCGGTAATCGTCAGGTAGTTGAGGGTCAGGTCGCCACCGGCTTCGACAAAGAAGATCCGGAACTCCTCGGCGGCAGCGGCGCGTTCGATCGTGGTGTTCTTGCCGCCGTTGAGGGTGATCGGAGTGGCGATCGCGGGCAGACCGGCGCCCTCAATATCGGCGGTCAGCAGGTAGGTGCAGTCCTCGGCCAGGTCGAACACGCCGCCGCCGGTGGCGTTGGCGGACGTGATCGCGGCGATCAGCAGATCGGCGTCACACGGGACCGGCGTGCCGGCCCCGCCGTCTTTGCCCCGGCCGCTCTCGGTTGACCGGTGGTCCGCATCGGCCGCAGCGGCGGAGCCGGGTACGGGCTGGTTTGGTTGAGCGTGGGCGGTGGCGGCCAGAGCGGCCGTGGTGAATGCCAGGCCGGTCAATCCGGCCATCCCGACGGCCATCCACCACCGTGGCGGCCGACTATCAGTGCGGCTGGAGCTGTAGACATGTCGTTGAGATGGCATTGCGGTCTCGGTGTCCTTCCCCGTGAACGGCGAGGAACCCACCACCCAAGGAGAACACGGGTGGGCGTGTTCCTCAGCTACCAGACAGGCGGTAGCGGCCTCACCCTGAGCTAAACCGACACCGAGCCCACAGGACGGCGAACACGAAGGAATTACGCGAACGAGGTTCTCATATCACTATCGGCGCATCCACCCCACACCGTCCGTGCGGTAGGCAGCCGAGCGGTAGCGGCGGCCGGGCTCCCTGCTGACCACGACCGTCAACAGCAGGCCGCCCACCGACCCAGGCATGCGGTCGAAGAGGTAGCCGGCAAGCTAGATCTCTTCGAGCCGCTGGAGTTGGTGGCCGCCCTGGACACCAGCACCAACACCAGCCCGCAACCGAACAACAAGCATCCAGACCACCAGCAACGCCGCACTCGCAGCACCGGGGCGGCCTATCTGTCGCCGAGGGTCACGTCGCGGGTCATCACCCGACTGGCCGCCGGTCGCCTCGGCGCGGAGGCGGGCGGCCGGGAGAAGGTGAGCGCCTTGACCGACCGGGAGCGCGAGGTGCTGACGCTCTTCGGCAAGGGACTGTCCAACGCAGAGATCGCCGATCGGCTGTACCTGGTCGAGGGAACGGTCAAGGCACACGTGAGTACGCTGCTCACCCGGCTGGGTGCCCGCAACCGAGTGCAGGCGGCGATCGTCGCCCACCAGGCCGACCTGGTCTGACCGACAACTCGGTACGACCACGCCGGCTCGGGGCGGCGAGGAAGGTCATTCCTTCAGCCCGGGACATTCACCAGGTGGTGATCTTGTAACGGTTTCGTGAGGTCCGGAAAGGCGAAAGTGCCTGCCAGGCAAGGGAAAATGGTGATTGCG
>NZ_AXVR01000142.1 GCF_000484695.1 Salinispora cortesiana
GAAGCCATGCACGACCTCTACCACCTCAACCCCCACGACGGACCAAACCCCCGCGAACTATTCGACCGATTCGTCGCCTGGGGACCATTCCGACGGTCGGCGAAGCGACTCCCGGATTGAGGCTTCGACGCCGGGGCGAGACGAAGACCGTGGTCGGCACCGCCACCACCACCACCGCCGCCAGCAGCAGCAGCGATCAGCCGGCCCGGACCAACTGCCGGTACTCTGCGGAACCCAAGAAGCGCGGCACGATCTCCGCGTTAGCCCGCCCGAATTCCAGGGTGAGCACGTCAGCCCGGTCAACGAATCGCATCGCCGCCCCCTCCCCACACACCACATCCGCATCGGTGGCGCTGGTCGGCGCGTAGAAGATTGAAAACTCGCCGACCGTGCCGGGGAATCGCCCCGCAGGAGCCAGGCCCCGCCAGAACAGGCGCAGCTCATCGACCTTGAGACCGGTCTCCTCGTAGAGCTCTCGATGGGCCGCCACCAGTGGATCCTCGCCCGGATCCAGGTGACCTCCAGGTAGGGACCATCGATGCGGATCCACCTGGGTGTTGCCGTCCCGAAGCTGCAACAACAACCGACCCTGAGGATCGACCAAGGTCACACCTGCGATTCGTACGTCCACTCGCGCCACCATGCGCGCAGCCTAATTCGGCTGGGCTATCTGTATGACCACCATGATCAGCACCCCTACCGGGATGAACTCTCGTCACATCCGGCACCTACCGCGAGGCGCACCTCAACCTGTCGTCCCTCAGTCCAGATCATCAGCGGTACGCACTCCGGACTCGCCACCCAGGTGCCGCCGGTGAACACCGACCATGCGGCCGACGTGCTCGTGGCGGGGCAGGCCTCCACCTGCACAGTAGTCACCGGTGTGGCGGGGCCGCCCCAGCCAATGCGGACACGGTCCTCCCATCCCGGTGCCACCTGCACCTCCACGGCCGCCCCGGCCCGCACGTACAGGCCCCATTTGGCGAAGAGACGAGTCGGCCCCCGGGACCCGGATGCTTCGTTGGGTTGCAGGACTGGGACGACACCGCGACCGTGTCCGCCACTATGCGGTACCGCTCGCCCGGATCCGCCTCCGTGGGGACGGAATCGACACCCGACAGGCGCTCTCCGCCCTGCGGCAGCGGTGGCAGCGGCGGGGCTTGCACACCGCCTGACTCGAGAGATGCAGAGGGGGCCGCGCCAGCTTCAAGCCGATCCCCGACCGTGCAACCAGTCGCCGCCATCAGCAGACAGGAGGCCACCGCGAAAAGCCCCAACCTCGACCTATCGACACACACTGCTTGACCCTCCAAACATCGACTGCCGAGCCAACCCTTCACCACGGTCGATGCGAAAGCTGGTGTCCGAACACGACACAAGGCTTGAGGAGACGCGAATAACCACCTACCGTTACAACACCCGCGCCGACCACGACGGTGACTGTCTCGAATGCGCCCCCGCGCGGCAAGGCCGCCGTCGTCTCCAGGACAGATGGGGAGGCAGAGCCCATGCGGAGGCCTATCTGCGCGGTGATGACGTGAGCCGCGTCCTACCGTTCATCGCGGGCGGCGCTCTCCTCGGTGCCGTCGCCGGGCTCTCCTTCGGGCTGGGCAACTACACGGCGGCATGGATCGTCTGGCTCCTGTACTTCGGCGTGGTCGAAGTGACGGCGGTGCTCAACAGTCGCGACGGTGACACCCTGTCCGAGCACGTCTGGTTGTGGTTCGGCATGCAGCGCCGCAAGCCCGGCGAGCCGGCCCGGAAGGTGACGGGCTGGGTGTGGCTGCGCCGGTTCGCGCTGCTGGCGTTCGTGACCTGGCTCGCCCTTCACTTCCTCACCGGGGGCCTCGTCTGACCGCCTGATTCCGCCTAGTCCAGGATCCCGACGGAAACACCTTCGCTCTGGAGGCCGACGACTGACAGCTAGTCCAAGATCCAACTCCGCAGGTCGGAGAACGCTTCGGTGCTGCCGAGCACAGCGATGACAGCAGACACGCAGAGCGCCACGAAGACACGTGAATGCCTTGTTGAGTCCGCTCGCACTCGCCGACTCACCGACTCACCGCGTAGCCGAGCAGAACCAGGGAGCCGAGCACAACCCCGGTGAAGGGACTCATCACTGCCGCAGCCGTGCCGAGACCGTGCAGAACTCTCGCAAGCAGGTTGCCGAGACCCGATCCCAGATCCTTCGGATCATTGCCCCCGCCGGTTACGAAATCGTGGCTCCCCAGTGTAAGTCGACCGAAACCATAAAGAAGGAGCACGGAAAGGTAGCTAGTCCCGAATGCCAATTGAAGCCAGGTCACGCCCCGCACCACCAAGGACCACGGGCAGGGAAATTTGTCGGCCTCAGCAACACTGACCGAACTACTCATCCCTAAATACCTCCGGCCGATGGATAGCTCGGAGCGACAGTACGTCCCGCCACACAGAACATCAAGCCTGCCTAACATTCACCCTGATTCTTCGCGGGTCTGACGCCTGTCGATGATTGAGGGGCCGGCATTGTAGCTGGTGGATGTCTTGGGCTCGTCGGGTATGGCTGTG
>NZ_AXVR01000143.1 GCF_000484695.1 Salinispora cortesiana
ACAACCACAAGACTCAGCGGTGGCTGCTCCATGCTCACGGACAAAACCACACAGCTCCAGCAGGTCCGAACGGATCTCCTGCTGGAGTACTAGCCATCGGCGGCGGACTTCTGGCCCTGGTCATTGTGCCGGTAACCATCGCCGCACGCAGCCGATGAACGCCCGCGCCAACCCGCGTCCAGCATCCATGCGCTTGATCACCAAATTTCGAAAAGTCCCGCTAACGGTGGCCTTGGCGAGGTTTGATCGTCCCGAAAACGCTCATTTCCGGGACACCCCGCAGGACCCAACTGGGCGTCCTCACCAGGTAGCTCTCCGGTCTGGTGTTGCGTTACATGGCCCGGGACTCTCGAAGCTGCGGCGAGCCGCAAAGTAGCCAATCATCTGAGTTCATGTATGGATGACGGGTCGTTGGTCGATGCATGCGCGGCGACTGGGATCCCGAGGATCTGATCGCTTGCTGGACGTTGTTGGATTCGGACTGGCAGTTGGTGGCCAACAAGACCGGCGCGACCCGGCTGGGGTTCGTCGCTTTGCTGAAATTCTTCGAGATCGAAGGCCGTGAAGGAATACGAACTGATGAGGGCAACCCGTGCCGCGTTGTCGGTGCCGACCAGGAGAAGGCCGCAGAGCGGCCGGCTCTTACTGTTCCGCAGATCTTCGCGCTGGCCGAGCAGATGCCGGAGCGCTTCCGGGCGCTGATCCTGGTCACGACGTTCAGATGCCTGCGGGGGGCGAGGTGGTCACCCTGCAACGCTGCGACGTCGACCTGTCGGCCGGCACGGTGCAGGTGCGACAGGCGTTCGTCGAGCACCGGGGAACCGGTCTGATCCTCGGCCCGCCAAAGTCGCGGGCGAGCGCGCAGACCGTCGCCCTGCCCAAGGCGACTCTGCCTTCACTGAAACAGCACATGAACAGTCACGTCGGCGAGGTACCCGAGGCGTTCATGTTCACTGGCGAGAGACGGCGAGGCCGGCCGGGCTCCCTGGTCGGGGATCGCGGCGCTGGCGGTACGTCTTCGTCAATCTCTCCGGCTCGCGGGCGCTCCACACTAAATTCCTCGCCGACCGCCAGGTCCTCGACCATAAACCGCCAACGGGGGCGGGTCGTCGGGGATCAGCGTCTACTCGTCCGCTGCGACGGTCTCTGCCCACGCGCTGTCCAGGTCGTCGCCGGCGGAGAGGATCTGTACGCCCAGGCTGGTCTTGCGGGTGCCGAAAACCTCGTCCGTCCTGGTCACGACCTTCTTGATCGCTGAGATCAGAACTCGGCTGTAGCCGTGAACCCGCTCGACCGAACGTGGCGGGGTAATCGACGTTCAACGGTGCGCGAAAGATGTCCTGTTGTGCTGCTTCGACTGGCCTATCTCGGTGTGACCAACGCACTCGCGCTCCTGCGGCTGCTGCCGATGAGCGACCGGGACAAGGATGCCGAGATCCTCGCGCTCCGCCACCAGGTCATGGTCCTCGAACGGCAGCTGCACGGCGAACGGGTGCGGTTCACCCGGGCTGACCGCGCCTGGCTGGCCGCTCTGCTACCACCGGCTCCCCCGCAACGTCCTGCGCGACCTGCGGCTGCTGGTCCGCCCGGAGACCGTGCTGCGCTGGCACCGTGACCAGCGCCCGCCGGCACGCCAAGATCTCCCGACCTCAGCGGGCCGGCCGGCCACGAACCGTGCGGTCAATCCGCCGGATGGTGCTACGCCTGGCCCGCGAAAACACCAACTGGGGATACCGCCGCATCCACGGCGAACTCCTCGTCCTGGGTTGTGAAGGTCGCCGCCTCCACCGTCTGGGAGATCCTGCAGCAGGCCGGCATCGACCCGGCACCCCAGCGCACCGCCGCCACCTGGGCGACATTCCTGCGTTCCCAGGCACACGCCATCATCGCCGCCGATTTCTTCGACACCACGACACTGACCGGCACCCGCCTGTACATCCTGGCGGTCATCGACCACGCCACCCGCCAGGTCCGCATCCTCGGCGCCACCGCCCGCCCGACCGCCAGATGGGTGGCCCAAACGGCCCGGAACCTGGTGAATGGACCTTGAGGACGCGGGATGCCGCACGAAGTGCCTGATCCGGGATCGGGACGGCAAGTACCCTGCCCTGTTCGACGCGATCCTCGCCGACTCCGGAATCACAGTCGTGCGTAGCGGTGTCCGAATGCCCCGCATGAACTCGATCATGGAACGCTGGATCCAAGCCTGCCGCCTGCAACCGCTACCCGAACCGATCACCGACCCCGCAACGCTGACACACCTAAACGTTCGCCGACGCGACCGACTCGGTGGCTCCTCCACGAATACGAGAACGCCGCCTGACCAGCGCGGACGGGATTTTCGGCACCCGCAGGGTCCCAGCGGTGGGCTGCTGTCTCACGTCACGCGCCAGGAACGGCAACGGACACGTCGGTGATCTCCATGTCAGGGGGCGACATGAGCGCTGCCAGCACGGTCCG
>NZ_AXVR01000144.1 GCF_000484695.1 Salinispora cortesiana
CACCGTCTGGATCAACCCCACCGAACCCGCTACCGATCAACCGATGCCGCAAGCGGCGTAACACCCACTGGTCCCACCGGCCTTGACAAGTTCCGTGCCGGGGGTATGGGTACCACCCCCGGTATCGGTACCGGGGGTGGTACCCATACCGGGGGTTACTTCGGCCTTGCCTTGGCCGCCCTTGTTCTTGCCCTCCTTGTTGCGTCCCGCCTTGGATGGCTTCGGTCCGCGTATCTCCAACGCCACGTCGTACACCACGGGCCGCTGACCAGCGGGCACGCCGTTGCGTTCGGGAAGCGTCTGGTCGCCGAGCCGGATCAAGTTAAGTTCCAGCAGCTTCTTGACGTCGGCATCGACCTGATCGCGGGACTTGCCAGTCTTCTTCGCCAGTGTCGGCTTTGACTGATAGGAGCCGGTGCCGGCGTTGTTGCAGCGGCGGGCGATGGCAAGCAGGACCGGTAGCAACTCGGTAGGGCAGGGCGCGTCGTCGAACGCCCATGCGATCGATACCTGGCTGACCCACCCCGGCTGGGTGGGCTCGTTGTCGGGCATGGTGGGGCTCACGGGTGGGCCTCCCGTGCTCGCACACCAGTTCGCAACGTAGTTTGCATTTAGCGGAGGTACCTCTCCGTCAGGGGCCGGGGCCCAGGCGTTGGCGCGCCTCCCGGCCCCGAACTATGTCTGGTTCTTGTCGGCCCGTCGGCGGCGTAGACGTTCGGCCTCGGCCTTGTTGAACTCCGCTCGCTGATCGTCGGTCATGGCATCGCGCCGCAGCATCTCGCGAGTGCGGTCGATCGCCTTGGAGATCGCCACCTGCGGCACGCCGTCGGAGATGGCGGCGCGCAGCGTCTCGCGGTATCGCTCCTCGGCTCGGGCGATGTCGTTCCACGCGTCGATCACATCTTGCAAGTTGGTCACCTCCCCATGCTCTGGGTTGCCTACTGTCGTTCGCAACTTCGCCTATGATCGTATGCCTGGAATACTTGACATGCAAGTCAGGGGACGTCTACTGTCGTAGACATCAGGAACACGGCACCGGGAAGCGCGCCAACGCCAACGGAGCCCCGATCGGGAGGTACCCCGAGATGCACGACGCTGCTATCAGCGTGTCCGGCGAGCAGTCCCCTCGCACCCACGGCAACTACCGCATCATCCTCAGCCTGCCCGTGGACGGCGGCTTCGCCATCAACGTCCACGCGGCCACCGGTGACCACCGATACCACGAACTGTCCTTCACCACGGCCGACGTAGACACCGCCAACCTGGCCTACCGCACCATCGCAGAAGGCGCAGACAACGGCGTCGGCCCGGAAGGCATCCGCCAGGCGTTGGACGACGCGCTGCGGGCCGAACTACTGCGGGTACAGCAGCGTCACGACACACCATCCCAGCAGCGGATCGCGCACATCAACGCACTGCTGGACCTGATGGAGTCGCCCGTCGACACCGCCAAGGTCGCCGAACTCGTCGAATCGCTGTCGCAGCCGACCCGGCCGCGCACCTTCCGCGAGCTGCGGGACACGCACGCCGCTGCCGCCGCCCGTGACCGCGCCCAGCGGAAGGCGGCCCGCCGATGACCGCCCCACCACAACGACCACGTTCTTCATGCCGTCCGACCCGGACTGGTGCGTCGAGTGCCACACCCCCGACCCGGGCGTGATCGACCACTACTCCCGTATCTGGAAGGGCTCCGACTGGCACGAGGAGGCGACCTGGAAGGTTCAGGTCACGCAGCGGGTGCAGCAGGGACCGGAAGGCATCGTCATCGAAGGTTTGGCGGTGATCGACGTCATCGGGGTAGAGGGCACCTACGGATCGACGGCGGATCTGATGTGGGCGCTGATGCTGGCGCAGCAGATCGCCGACCGTATCAACACCGCAAGGCGGGGTGCCTGATGTCGCCGCAGGCCGCCAGCAACACGCCGAGTGCGGTGATCCACCGGGTGCGTCGCCGCAATCACCAACTGCGCGTCACGTACGCGGATGGCCGGAAGGTCGAAGTACCGGCCGCGGCGAGCGGCCCCTACCGGTCGCCCGTGTCGTACGGCTACGACCGCGGCGCGTACACGACAAGGCCAGTCCAGTGAACGCCTGGTGGGCTCGGGTCCGCGCAAGCAACGAGACCCGCAACGGGTCTTGGCTTGCCCCCACCGCCCTACCCCACACCGGGGTCTGGGTCGAGTGATGGCCGGCGAGGTGCGCTCGCTAGCCGCGCAGCGGGACCGGCAGCAGCGGGACAAGGACAACCGTAACGCCGGCGAGGTGGAGCGGATCCGCGACGACCTGCGCAAGAACAGCAGCAGCAAGTAGCAGATCGGGTGGCCCCGTACCCCCATGCCGTGGGCTCTATGTCCTCAACGGGCGGCTACGACTTCTGCTCGGCGAGCACGACCTCGTGCTGACGCCCGGCGAGGCGGCCGAGTTCGACACCCGGGTC
>NZ_AXVR01000145.1 GCF_000484695.1 Salinispora cortesiana
CCGCGGCTGGCCCTCGGGGCGGTGATCTCGAATGTCTCCCTCATCCTGTGCGGCAAGGCGATCGAGGCGACCAACGCCCTGACCGCCGCCATCGCGGGACAGGGAGTCGACGGACCGGCAGCGGCGTCCGCGATCGTCGGGATCCTCGACCAGCCACTGACCGCTCCCAGCAGCCCAAACATTCTGCTCGCGCTGCTGGTCATCGCCGTGGTCGTCCTCGGCATCGTCGTGGTCATCACGTTCCTTCTGCGGGTGGCGTTGCTCGTCGTCCTCGTCGGGGTCGCACCGTTGGCGTTGGCGTGTCACGCGACGCCGCAGACCGAGGGCCTGGCCTACACCTGGTGGCGTGCCTTCGGTGCGTGCCTCGGCCTGCAGGTGGCCCAGGCGGTGATCGTCCTGGCCATGGTGAAGGTGTTCCTCACCCCCCACGGGCTGGTCCTCATGGGCGTTCCGGCCACCACCAGCGGCCTGCTCGGAGTGTTGGTCTGCGTCACGATGCTGTGGCTGCTGACCAAGCTGCCAGGGCTAGCCAAACAGTTCGTCCTCACGCCGCTCGGGCTGCGTAACCAGGGCCGGGGGCTGCTCGGTCAACTTCTGCAGGCATACGTCATGGTCAAGACCCTCGGGGCCGCCGCCACGTCCATCGGCGCAGGCCGCCGCACCGCCCGCACGGGGACGGCTGCCCGCCAACGGGCCGTGAGCACCACCAGGAACGCAGCACAGTCGAGTACCGCTCGGCCCGTCCCCGCCGTCAGGGGACGTCCGGGTACCCCACGCCCGCCGCTGTCCCGGCCGCCCCGACCCACCCCGGTGGAGTTTAGTAACGCCCCTGTCACGCAAACACCATTGTCGGTGCCGGCGGGCACCGCTGGCGCACCCGCGTTTAGCCACCCGGCCCGGTCGGATACCCCAACGGCGACCCCGACCGGTCCGGCCCCGACCCCGGCGTTTTCGCAGCCCAACCCTCCACAACCAGCCACCCCTCGACCGGGTACACCGCCCACCCCGCCAGCGTTCAGCAACACCACGCCCGCACCGACGAGCCCGACACCTCAAGGGCCGACACCCGCGGCAGTGTTCTCCAACCCGCCAGCACGGCAGAGCGCGCCACGCCGCCCACCGGCACCGTTCACGCCAGTGTTCTCCTCCGCACCGCCGACCCGACCCACGATGGCCCGGCGGCCCACCACCGCACCTCGCCAGCCCACCCGGGACGGCTCACCGCCGGCCACCACAACACCGGCCGCGAGGCCGTCCCCACGCCCGGCACCGACCGCGCGGCCGTCCCCAGCCCCGCAGCGACCGTCCCCGCCTCGACCGGCGGGCAGCGCGGCTCCGGTGTTCCGACTGGCATCGTCCCCGCCGCCGTCCCCGTCCCCGCCGCGACCGTCCCCGCCGACGGTGCGGCGCCGTCCCGGAGAGGCAGGTAGCTGATGAGTCGCCGTGACGATGAGGCACCGCTTCGCGCGCGAGTACCCGCTGATGTGGAACGGGCTGATCGCATCGCGTTCGGTATGACCGGGCGGCAGTTGGTCATCCTGACCGTCACCGGCCTGGTGCTGTACGCGGCGTGGACCGCCCTCACGACGGTGGTGCCGCCACTGGTCTTCGCCTCCTGCTGCGTGCCGATCCTCGGCGCGGCGTTCTACCTGGCCGTCGGCCGCCGCGACGGGATCAACCTCGATGTGTGGCTGCGCGCCGCGCTGCGCCACTATCGTGCCCCGGGCCGGCTGGTGCCGTCCGAGGGCCCGATCACGCCGGCCCCGGCCTGGGTGTCCACCACACAGGGGCCGGGTGACCGGCTCCCGCTGCCCGCACCGTTGCGCCTGCCGGCCAAGGGCATCACCGCCGACGGCCTGGTCGACCTTGGCCCCGACGGCACCACCGGCCTCGTCGCGGCCTCCACGGTGGCGTTCGGGCTGCGCACCGCAGCGGAGCAGAACGGCTTGGTCGCTGGGTTCGCCCGCTGGCTGCACTCGTTGGACGGGCCGGCGCAGATCCTGGTCCGCGCGCAGCGAGTCGATTTGACCCACGTGGCCGACCGGATCCTCGCCTACGCACCCGAACTACCAGACCCCGCCCTCGAAGACGCCGCGAGGTCGCACGCGGCCTTTCTCGAGGAGGTTGCCACCCGGCGGGAACTGCTGCACCGGCACATCACCGTCGCGGTACGCAGCAAACGCGGCCCCGGCCAAGCGGCCCATCAAGCCGCCGAGACGGTGCGGGCGCTGTCTGGCTGCGAGGTCGCCGCGAGGGTGCTCGACCCGGTCGACGCCGCCGGCACTCTCGCGGGCGCCCTCAACCCCTGCGCTACGCCGTCCCTGTCGTCCCCGCCGGTGTTGGCCGGCGCGGGACGGGCCGTCCCCGACACCGATGGAAGTGAGGCGCCGTGAACCTGTTGAACCGTCGTCGTCCCCACGTCGTCCCCGAGGTGGG
>NZ_AXVR01000146.1 GCF_000484695.1 Salinispora cortesiana
ACCACGGTCAGGGACAGCCGGTGGTACTCATCCACGGCTACCCCCTGGACGGGCACTCGTGGGAGAAGCAGTCCGCGGCTCTACTCAAGGCCGGCGAGGTCATCACGTCAGGCTCAAGCCTGGCACCAACTTGGACGCACGTCCTAAATCGGTGGTCGCGACAATGATCAGTCGTTACGATCCCGCCGGGTCCTACCGCCCGACCTCGCGATCCCAGGAGAAGCCACGATGCCCGAAAGTTCCGCACTGGCCGACATTCCGGCCGCTGTCGCACGCGCCGCCGAGACGGACGGCTTCTCCGGCGTGGTCCTGATCCGCCGCGGCGAGGACACCCTGCACGCCTGCGTGACCGGGTTGGCGCAGCGGGCCTGGCAGGTGCCCCACACCCTCGATACCCGTTTCCGGGTGGCGTCGGTGTCGAAGATGTTCACCGCGGTCGGGGTCCTGCAACTCGTCGAGCGGGGCCTGCTCGACCTCGACGCACCCATCGTCGAGCTGCTCGACCTGGCCGACACCACGATCTCGGCGCAGGTGACGGTGCGGCAGCTGTTGACCATGACCGGAGGTATCGCCGACTGGTTCGACGAGACCGGCGACTGGGAGGCCACCTGGGCCGAACTGCTCCGCACGCACCCGGTGTATCTGCTGCGTCGTAACGCCGATTACCTGCCGCTGTTTGCCGACAAACCGGCCCGCTTCCCTCCAGGTGAGCGGCACGAGTACAACGGCGCCAGCTACATCCTGCTCGGCATGCTCATCGAGCAGCTCACCATGGCGCCGTTCGCCGAGCACCTGCGCGAGCACGTCTTCGGCCCCGCCGCCATGACCGACACCGACTTCCTGCCTCTGGAAGCCGACGCGCCGCGGGTCGCCGACGGCTATGTCCCCGTCCACGACGGCACCGGCGCGATCACCGGCTGGACCCGCAACATCTACGCCACCACCCCAGAGCCGGCCGCCGACGGCGGCGCCACCGCCACCGCCGCCGACCTGATCGCCTTCACCCAGGCCCTGCGCGCCGGCGCCCTGCTACCGGATCAGGCCGTGGCCGAGATGCTCGCCCCCCGGGTCGCCGAGCGCGAGGAGAAGGTCCGCGGCTACCTCTGGCGCTACGGCTACGGCGTCATGTCGATCCTCGACGACGACGGCACTGTCATCCGGTGGGGCCACACCGGCGAGGAAGACGGCGTCAGCACCCGCCTCTACCACTACCCGAGCCTCAACATCGACGTCGCCATCTGCGCGAACACCTCCTGGTCCGCCGGGAAGCTCGCCTGGAACATCCACGACCTGCTCCTGCCGTAACTACCTCGGCCGGTGACAACGCCAATTATCCAAGCGCCCCAACAACACCATTCCAAGATCACGTATCTGCGGTTATGGGACAGCCACCCAAGCGCGGGTCGTACCGGCGAAGGAGAATAGGTGGATGCGCTGGACCGTGCTCGACTCGCCGATTGGCGAGTTCTCCCTGGCCACCGACGGTGAGAGCGTGTGCGGAGCGCACTTCGCGCGGGTCACCGAGGCCGCCGACGAACCCGCCGACGACCTCGCGGCCCGCGCCGTGGCCGAGCTGCGGGCCTACTTCGCCGGCGAGCTGACCGCCTTCACCGTGCCGGTGCGGATCCCGCGGGGCTCGGAGTTCGAGCGGGCGGTGTGGCGGGAGATGACCGCCATTGACTACGGGGAGACGCTCACCTACGGCGAGGTGGCCCGGCGGCTCGGCGACGCCTCGGCGGCGCGGGCGGTCGGCGTGGCGTGCAACCGGAACCCGGTGCCGGTGATCGTGCCCTGCCACCGGATCGTCGGCTCCGGCGGCAAACTGGTCGGCTTCGGTGGCGGGCTCGACCGGAAGGTGAAGCTGTTGGAGTTGGAGGCCGGCGTGGCCCTTCGGCGCAGGTGGTCGGCGGCGGGCTAGCCGGTCAGGGTGCCGGACCGTAGGCCGGTGAGGAAGTCGGTCCAGCTGGTGGCGGAGAAGCCGAGGACCGGTGCCCGCCCCAACGGAAGGGTGCCAACGGCATGGCTGTCCACCAGAGCAGGGCGCGAGCGGAACCTTGGCCGCGCACGAGATGCTTGCCGCGCACGTCCTAGATCCGGAGAGCCAACTCTGCCGGGTCTGTCTGGCTGTCGCACCGTGCTCACCGGCTAACGCGGCGGCGAACCGGTGAGGGCCATGCCGTGGTCGTGGCCGGCGGTGACCGGGGTGCCGGTCGGCAGGTTGACGTTCACTGGGGTGTTGCTGTTGGTGGTGGTGCCGTCGCCCAGTTGGCCGGAGGCGTTTTGGCCCTAGTACTCCAGCAGGAGATCCGTTTCAGGGCTCGGTGAGAGATTGTCGGGCGTAGTGACCGATCTTGGCTTGGGCTTGGTGCTGGCGTCGGAA
>NZ_AXVR01000147.1 GCF_000484695.1 Salinispora cortesiana
CTGCCGGTCAGATCCGGGGTGGACAGCGCTGTGCGGCCGAGGGTGTCCATCACCGGCGTGAGACCGGTCTTAGCGATCCACAGTAGGAACTCGTTGATGGCCTTACGGATCTGCCCGGGGATATCGAACATGCCAGGGTCGTCGTCCCCGCTATCGGGTGGTGGTGTTGCGGGCGGGGACGGCCCTGGGGACGGGGCGGGTGTCGGCGGGGACGACGGGGCGGGCGGGGTCGGTCCGTCCGGTGACGGCGGGGGAATCGGCGACGGTGTCTCGGGCACGGGGGCCGGTGTCGGGGACGGCCCACCCGGAGCGGGGACGGGTTCCGGGGACGGCTGCGCCGATACCGTCCCCGCGAACACGGGACCGCTGGCAAGCCCGATGCCGAGCACCACGACCACCAGCCGGACCCGACGGCGCAAAGAGGCGGAGTAAGAGTGGGTCATCAGGCCCTACCTTCGTGGCGTGCCGCCGGTCTTCCGGAATGATCGGCGGGCGCAGGCGGGACCGGCATGGCTTTCATCAGGCTGCTCCTCGATGGCTCAGGTGGCTCTGCCACCGGTCCCGCCACCTTGTTCTGACCGCTGATTAGGCGCTGCGGACCATCGCTATGTAGGGCGTTGACGGCGGAATGGGGTTGCTGCGCCAGGCCGTTGGGTGAGAGATCGGAGGATCCGTGGCACTGGTGATAGGCGTGGATATCGCCAAGGAGTTCCACTGGGTGGCGGCCGTTGTCGCCGAAACCGGGCAGGAGGTGGTGTCGCGGCGGGTGGACAACGATCCCGAGGCCATCGCCGTGTTCCTGACCGAACTCGCCCAGGCCGTCGCGGAGCACGGCCCGGTCACGATTGGCATCGACGTGCTAGGCGGGATCGCGGGCCTGCTCACTGCGATGCTGCTGGACAGCGGACACCGCGTGGTTTACGTACCCGGGCTGACTGTGAACCGTTCCCGCCACGGCACCCGCGGCGGCGAGCACAAATCCGACCCTCGCGATGCCCGGGTCATCGCCAGCCAGTTGCGGCTGCGCGATGACTGGCGGCCGGTTGCCGGTGCCAACGATCTGAGCCTCGATCTGCGGCTTCTGGTATCGCGCCGAAGCGACTTGGTAACCGAGCAGACCCGCCGCATCAACCGGACGCGCGACATGCTGACCGGGATCTTCCCCGGTCTGGAACGAGTACTGGACCTGACCAACCTCGGCGACCTGCGCTTGCTGGCCCGCTACGCCACTCCCGGCGAGATCCGCCGAGCCGGCAAGGCCCGGATCGCGGCCCACCTGAACCGCAACGGGGTCCGCTCCGACCGCGCCAACCGACTGGCCGCAACGCGCTCGACGCCGCTCAACGCCAGCCTCTGGTGGTGCCCGGCGAAGCCCGGACCGCTCAGTTCGTACGCGAGCTGGCCGCCGACGCGCTCGCGACACGCGTCCGCCTCGCTGCCCTGGACACCGAGATCGTGGAGGCTCTCCGCCAACACCCTGACGCGGCCCTTGTCTTGAGCCTGCCCGGGATGGGAGCTACCCTCACGGCCGAGTTCCTGGCCGAGGCAGCAGACCTGACCCGATTCGCCACCGCCGACGCGCTCGCGGCCGCGTCCGGCCTTGCCCCGGTGCAGCAACAGTCCGGCAAGACCAGCTACCTGCGCAGAGCCACCGGCGGAACCAAGACCCTCAAACGCATCTTCTACAACTCGGCGTTCTGCGCCATCCGAGCCGACCCCGCCAGCAGAGCCTTCTACACGCGCAAACGCACCGAGGGCAAAAGACACCAACAGGCCCTCATCGCCCTGGCCAGACGACGCGTATCGGTCCTGCACGCCATCCTGCGCACCCGCGTGCCCTACCAGAGCGGCTACCGAACGCCCGCCACAACTTGACAACAGCATTAGACAGCCACCCACTGGCCGACGATCGTGACGAACAGCGGCGCCAGCATCGCCAGGGCGTAGCCGATCGCGGCGGACCTGAGCGCGAGTTTGGCCTTCTCCACCTCACCGGGATCACCATTAGCGGCGGCGTAGCGAAGCCCACCCACGGTGAGAAAGAGCGTGGCGACGGCGACGAGGATGCCGACCAGCCAGGACCGGATGTTGTTGACGACGGCCTGGATCGACTCGGCGGCGAAGGCCGCGTCCGGGGTGCCGGCAGCAGCCAGCAGGGCGGCGACGGTGACCGCGACAACCGGGGTCAGCAGACGCACGGTACGGGTCAGGCGTCGACCGGGCCGGTCGGCCATTGGGCGGCGCGGGGTCGGACTCGGGCGGTGTGACGGGCGGTGGTTCATGGGACGTGGGCACCTTCCAAGGGCAGCCCAGCCCCACACCCACA
>NZ_AXVR01000148.1 GCF_000484695.1 Salinispora cortesiana
CCCCGCTACGCCTGCGCCAATCGCCCGGACGCTGCCGGCTCGGCCTGCGTGGGGTGAGTTGGCGGTAGCAGGACCACCACCTGACCGCCAGCGGCAGACCAGCCGGACGGCACCCGCTCGGCGGAGCCCGCCTCGTGGTAGCGGTAGTCGTCCCACCGGGTGCGGGCCCGGTCAAGCGAAACCGCGGTGGGCAGACGCATCCGCGTGCCCGAACGCGTCACCTCCCCCGGCAGCAGCGCATGACCCTGCCGGCCGCCACCCGGTTGCAGCTCCACCTCGCGGACCGCGACGGCGACCAGGTCCTGGCTGCGCCCCAACCGCAGCGGCCACACCGGCCGGCGTAGCCGACGCCGCCAATCGTCAAGGTCACCGACGAGCCAGACAGTGAGTTGCACCCCGGCAAGGAATTGCCGCCCCCGAGGAGTCGGATCCGGCTTACCGCCGGCCGCCGCCAGCGGATGGTACGTCTCCAGATCTTCTCCCCGCCCCCGCGCACGGAAGGCCATGGCGAAACGGGTGTCCGGGTCGACCCGCCCCCATCCACCGGCGGCCGCCGCCAACAGTCCACCGACGGTGGCCGGTGGCGGACACGCGAGAGTCAGCTGAACGGCGGCGTAGAGCGGGTTGCGGAACGAGGCGACCGGCGCGGTGACAGTCACCTCCAACGCGCTGACCGGCCTCCCCATCAGCGCTTTGACTCCTCGAACCAGTCGTCGTGCTCACCCTGCTCGATCCGGTCGGCCAGGGCCTGCAGCATCGTCCGCGGGTGCCCGATCATCACCTTCCCATCGGCGACCAGATCCGCCAGGTCGTTGCTCGCCTTGGCCCGCTGGTCACTCAGGAAGCCCGGTGCCCAGCCGAGGATCACCGGCGCTTCCAGCTCGTCTTCCCACGCGTGCAACTCATCCCGCAGGACGTCCGCGCGGAAGACAGTGCGCCCGTCCTGAGCGGCCAGAATGCGGGTGAACGGGTTGACCCCGCCCTTCATCGGGGCCAGCAGCAGCATTGCCGGGGTCCGGTCGCCGTAGTGCAGCGACTGCTTGGCGCCGCCCCGCAAGGCGGCAAGCGTACGCAGCAGCACCGCCGTCCGTCTGCGCCGCTCCGCGATTCCCAACCGCAGGCAGGCGGTGTCCCGGAACTGCACTTCGTCGGCTCCGGCTGCCTTGGCTTGCGCGGCTGCCGCAGCTGGCAACGCCACCTTGAGCCCGGAACCGCCGGTCTCGAACACCCCGACCCGTGGCAGATCAAGCAGCAGGTCCCCGGCCAACTCGGCGCTGTAGAACTCGTGCCAATGCAGCACCGGGTCCTCGCCCGCCGCGAACCCCCGGCTCATCGTGCCGAAATCTTCCTTCGGCTGCCGGGGCGTGACCGCGACCATCGTGCCGGTCGCCAGCACGGTGTCCCGCTGGCAGGTGCCCTTACCACCCTTGATCGCCACCATGTACCCGAACAGGTCATCGTCGAGATACCAATCCGGGCGGCCTTCCGTGTACGCCTGCTGCTTCTTATTCTTACCGGAACCCAACCAGGTCACCGGCGACCGCTTCTCCTCCGCCGGCATCGAGTCCCGCAACCACCGCCGGAACGCCTGCGCCGACACGTACGGATACACATCGCGGCCGATCCGCATCGACTTTGCCTTGCCGACGTTGTCCTCGCTCTGACCATTGTTCGGCGCACCCGCGACGACCTCGACTAACACCTTGCCCGCCAGGAAGGTCATCGTGTCTCCCTGCCCTCGACCAGGTCCTCGTCCTCCACCGCGTCCTCCTCGTCCTCGGCCAGTTCCTTGGCCGCCTGGTCCGCGTCCTGCGGCCGCCACTCGAGCTGATGCAGCTTCTCCAGCACCGCGAACAGAAACAACTCCCGGTGGAACCACGCCTGGCTGTCCAACCCGGGATCGAACAACAACTCGTACGCACGCGCGCTCACCAACGACTGTCCCGGCACCGAAGCGCCCACGCCGGCCGTCCGCGGACCATGCAACGCCCAGTCCGCCGCCTGCCGACGCAACCATCCGCGCAGCAGAGCCGACTTACGGAAAGCGGCGTAGAACTTGTTGAACTGCCCAGCGGTACCCTCGCCGAGCAGCTGACCGACCCGATCGGCCGTCGCCCGGATCTCCGCAAGATTCTCCTGGTCCATCCCCATGACCTCATCGACGTAGGACATACACAACGTCACCAGCTCAGACGTACCAGCCGGCAACCGGCCAGCGCACGCTCGCCGACTCAGCCAGCCACCGGCCGTAGCCACGATCCGGCCCGGATCCCGGAAAGCGTTCCGCGCCAGCGCGACC
>NZ_AXVR01000149.1 GCF_000484695.1 Salinispora cortesiana
AGGCCGGACATCGTCTCGGCGGACGGCGCCGGCGCCTCCGCCGGGCCCTCGCCGTCCGGGTCCTTGGGCAGGACCTCGTCGATGCCGGCGATCCGGTTCATGAAGTAGCCGTTGCCCTGGGCGTTCGGCGCATAGGCGGCGTAGTTCCACGACCGGATGAAGGAGTCGGCGTTGACCGGCTCACCGTTTTCGAAGGTGTAGCCGTCCTTCAGCTTGATCGTCCAGAGCTTCTGGTCGTCCGAGGTGATCGACTCGGCCAGGTCGTTCTCCGGTTCACCGGTCTCGGCCTTGTACTTGACCAGACCACGGTAGAGCTGACGAATTACATAGATGGCCGGCTCGTCATCTGCCGCGGATGGCAGCAGGTATTTCGGCTCTGCGACATAGACCCGTAGCGTGCCACCGGATTGGTTGTTGCCTTCCTCCGGGTCGTCGCTGCTGCCGGTGCAGGCGGTCATCAACATGGCGGCAGCGGTTGTCGCTACTGCCACTTTCAGAAATTTCCCGTGCAAGGAGTGCCTCCCCAGGGCGCTCGGCTCATCAGGTGTGAAGTGGTGCCACTGTGACACCAAAAGCGCGACGGCGAACAGTCGTGTTATCAATCCGATGCCTGGCCGGAACAGGACGTACACCCGTCTCAGAACGCACCCACTAACACAGCAGGCAGTTTTAGGGATTGTGGAGCTACTCGTTGGACAATCGGTTGCTCCCGTGCGACGACCAGGTGGTAGTCCTCGCCGATCGGCCTGAGTCCCGGGTCGGTACGGCCTAGCATGCGCAGTTTTCATCAATGCTCATTGATTAGTTCATGGAGTTCGGCGAAACGGGTGAGGAGCTCCAGATCGGGTGTCCGGCCCAGGGGCCATCAAGATGGGGGCGGGTCTACTCCCGGCCCATGGAGCCGAGCCGCTCATCCACTGCCCAATGAGGGCCAAGCGCGGCGGATGGGCCGCGACGCGCAGCAGACGAGCGGCCACTCTGTAGTCGTCGCTCTGGACCCAGAAAGGCTCCGCCCACGCGTCAACGCCTGCTGCCGCTAGCAGCCAAAGCGGGCGGAGACGACCGCAGGATGCAATCGGGCGCCAGGGACGGTGCTACCCCAGCGGTCGGGGTGGGCAGCGTGGATCCCACTCCGGCACGCGGAGCAGCGCTGGGGAACTCATCCCCTCCCGACTCGCTGTGGTCGCGAACGCCAGTCCGTCGATGCAGATCCGTGCCCATGTTTGGGAAGTTGTCGGCGTTGCGGTAGACCTCGATGTAGTTGACGTCGGAGATCTTGTCGGGCTCGGCACCCTCACTGCCGCCGCGGTCGCCGAGTTGGTCCGAACAGCCGTTTAGCGCCAGGACCAGCGCTGCCGCTGCGGCGGCGACCCTGAGTGTTCGTGCCAGCCTCATATCCCCCCCGCATCTTCTTGAATCGAGCAAGCCTGTCGCGGAGCCGTCACGGCTCGGCGTTCCATGGCGAGTGGCGCGACCAGCAACAGGCGGGAGCCAGCATGTCAGGTCAGCCAATTCCTTGTCGACGTGCGATCCCACGTCGATGCACGGCAGGCCCAACAGGGCCGGATGATAGCTATCCATAGAGCCGTGGACGCAGCTCCGGCTTGCGATGCGAGCTGCGCCCGCCGACGTGATCGGCGAACGGAGCTGCTGACGGGTGCGCCGACTCGACAAGCCTGGCGCGACCGAAATGAAGATGCGGTGTGGCGGACCTAGCGAAAGGGTCCTTGGCTCGCACGAAGCGAACCAGGTTGTAGGCACACTGATCGAGGAGATAGCGGCGCCGGCGTGGTAGTCGGGGTGGCAGCAGCCGTGGGGTTTCGGCCCGGAGATCGTCTGGGGACGATCCACGGCTGCTGCTCATCTGTCCAAACCGGCTGGATCAGCCTGCTAAGGGATCAGTTCTGCTTCAGTGAGATCTCACCGTAGGCGGCGCCGGATACCTCGTTCCAGACGAAGGTGTCAACGTTTTCACTGTAGAGCGCCGCTACCTTACGCCAGAACATCGGGATGACCGGTAGCTCCTCGGCCAGGATGTCCTCGGCCTGCTGATAGAAGGGGATGGCCTCCGCCATACTCGGGGCGGAGTCACCCTGCTTCATCAGGCTGTCGAACTCAGCGTTGCTGAAGGTGGTGGCGTTGCTGTCGGCGCCGGTGCCATGTACCGGAGCAAGGTAGGTCTCCAGGAACGGGTAGTCGGAACTTGTCAAGGCCGGTGGGACCAGTGGGTGTTACGCCGCTTGCGGCATCGGTTGATCGGTAGCGGGTTCGGTGGGGTTGATCCAGACGG
>NZ_AXVR01000150.1 GCF_000484695.1 Salinispora cortesiana
GCGGTGACCGCCACGCCCGCAACCGCTGCTGGTAACCCGGACAAGGTGGCCGAGGCTTCGTCGTGGCTGCAGGAGGAACTTCTGAAGTTGCAGCCCGGCACAGCCGACGGCGGTACCTACACCGACAAGCCCGGCTACCACAACACCCGCGTAGCCAACAGCCCCACCGACTACTCCGTCCTCGACGACAACGACCAGGGCGGACCCTCGGACAAGGCCGCCGCCTACGACTGGACCTTCTCGGAGGCCACCAACATCGCCGAGTACTCCAGCCGGCTGCTCGCCTCCGGCCAGGATCCCGATGATCCTCGACTGGACGGCTGGCGTGAGTTCTTCGGGCAGGCCGACAGCGACAACGAGGTGGAAGGCTGGGACTTCCGCAAGGACGAAGCCGCCACTTCGGACCCGTCGCACCTCTGGCACATCCACCTGAGCGAGGACCGGGACAAGGTCACCAGCTTCGAGAACAAAGAGGCACTACTCAGCGTTCTCCGAGGCGAGACCGTGGACCAGTGGCGGCTCAACAAGTGAGCCGACCGGGCCGCTGACCACGCCGCCGGGCTAGTCACCGAGTACGGGACCAGCTGAACCACCAAGCTCACACCCCACCAGGGGAGAGCACGCTGTTGGCCGGCACCCGAACGGGTGCCGGCCAACAGCCGTACCTAAGGCCCACCGCCCGGGACTGCTGACCAATAGCGAGTCGCCTATTCAGTGCCAGCCGGTACCTGCTCCTGATCATCAGGAGTGGTGTATACCTGCAGCAGTAGCTGAGCCAGCGCTCGAAGGTCTTCAGGTGCCATCTCTGCCTGTAGCGACTTCGCGATCTTGTCGGGAGTGCCGCCGAGGTGCCTGATGGCCGACGCGACCTTGCGCGGACGTTCGCCTTTTTCTCGGCTGTCGACAGCGGCTTTGGGGACTGCAGTCTCGTTAACCGCGGTTAATTCTGGCTTGTGCTGGCGCTGTCGCAGTTCCTCAAGTTGCTCTGTGGGTGGTAGCTGGTGGAGGTCTCGCACGTCTCGTAGTGGCACCTCACCCGACCTCAGCATCGACTGCAGCTCCGGGGCAAGCTTGAGCAGGTTGAGTCGCTGGGTCACCCATGCAGGAGTGCGGGATAGGCGTTCGGCTGCTGCCTTCCCTGTCCTGCTCTCCTCCACCAGGAGTTGAACTGCTCGCGCCTCCTCGATCGGGTCCAGGTTCTCCCGGTCAAGGTTCTCGGCTGCGGTGGCACCGACCCAGGTCTCTCGGCTCTCAGCCAAGTGGTTCTTGACGATGATGTCGAGTGTGGCCAGGTTGGCCAGCAGTGCGGCTGCGCGGCGCCGGCCGCCGGTGACTTGCACCCAGAGGGCTTTACCGACCGCAGGTCCGTGCTCGGGGTAGATCCGTAGGAACGCTTCCCGGGGAACGACGGCACACGGCTGGAGTTGTCCGTGCGTTCGCATCGAGTCCGCGATGCTTTCGATCTTCGCGTGATCGGTATCGAGGTCTCGGGTGTTCAGTGGGTTGGCTGCGATCTGCTGTACGCGAGCCGTCCGCGGCGCTGACTCGGCAAGGGTGGGGACGCGTGCCTCGGGCAGGGCCGGCTCGCTGGCAAGGTCTGACAGGTTGATTCGTTTCCCCGCCATGTCAGACCTCCTGGAGGCTTGACGCCGTCTGTGGTGGGGTTGCTGCTGTTCCCCCGTAGCCCATCTCCAGCGCTAGGCGGAAGAAGTCTTCACGCGCTTCCATCGCTACACGGTTCCGCGGATACTGCGTCACCACCATGCCCTCGGCAGATGCCCGAGAGTGCAGCTTGTAGCGGCGGATGACTGCGTTGCACATGGCCCAGCCCTTGCGCTGGATGAACTGCGCGGTTTGCTGCAGGTCGGGCAGACCGTCACGCGGATCCCAGCTGTTCACGACCACTCGATACGGGATGCCGCGAGGTGCGATGACAGCCTCGATCGTGCGGCTGGTGGGGTCGTAGCACAGCGGCTCCGGCACCATCGGCACGAGTACGTCATCGCACTCGTCGAGCGCGGCCTGGAGGATCCGCTCATCCTCTAACGACCCCGGTGTGTCGACGAAGATGTGCTCATAGTGCAGGTTCCGTAACTTGCCAAGGTCGCGTGGGTCGTCGACCTGGGCGAAGTCGAACGGCAATCCGCCGTGCTTCTCTACCCGCTTTGACCACCAGACAGAAGACGCCTGAGGGTCCGTGGAGGCAACCATCACCGGACTGTCCGGGTCACCCACCGCTTCAGCGGTCGATCGGAGGATTGGCTCGGGG
>NZ_AXVR01000151.1 GCF_000484695.1 Salinispora cortesiana
CCCGGTTGACCCCTATCGAGTACGAGACCACCATGACCCCACCGGCCAGTCAGGCCGCGTAACTGGAACTGTCACCCATCGGTGCAGCAGACCCTACTGGGGCTGGGCAGTGGCGTACCCGCCGCTGCCCAGCCCCACCCCGTCCCCGCCCCGACCTTGCAGCCCGCCACCCACCAACCGGCGTATGGTCCACAATCCCTGCTTGCTCGGGTCAGCGGCAGGCGCTGGTCCGCCAGGGTCAAGGCGCTCCTCGGTTGGCTTTGATCATCGCGCACCGGAGCGAAGAATCCATGCCCGGTAGCGCGGCTTCGTGTCGCATTGTGGTGGTCAGCTCGTGTCCAATCTCCGTGTTGGCTAGCTCCCGATACCCAAGCCTTCGGTAGTAGGGGCCATTCCAGGGCACATCGCGGAAGGTTGTCAGGGTCGTCGCCGGACGACCGCTGCGCCTCCCCCATCCCTCGACGTGTGCGATGAGCTGCCGACCAATCCCTCGCCGAGCGTGCGTGGGGGCTACCGACACCTGCTCGATATGGGCATTGCCGTCCAGCACCGCCGCGATGACGTAACCGACCGTCCGATTGCCTTCCTCGGCAACCCAGATCAACCCCTGCCGCTGACATCGCCGCAGGGCCTGTCGATCCACGGCATGATCAGCTATTTCTGACATGCCAACCGAATGGAAGAGCTGGCCAGCCTGGACCTCAAGCCGAGCCAGGTCGCCGAGCTCCGACTGTCTTGCCGCCCGAATCAGGGACGTCCTCCTCACTCACGGCGGCAGGGCCGCCTGTCATCGACCAAGCCCAGCTCGCCCACTGCGCCATCAGGGCCCCGCGACCACGGCGTCATTGCCCGGCATCCGGGTCACGCTGGGAAGTTGCGGCACGGCCGCTGCCGAGCGGCCACTTGTCTCGCTGGTCGGGCACATCGCCGTTAGCAGGAACGACTGCCAGGCGATGTCGATCGGATGCGCAACGGGCAAGCTAACCGAATAGTGGCTGAGGTTAATCCCGGAGGACACCTGGCGCCCGCCATCCCGGCTGTGCAACGAGAACATCATGTGACCGAACACCAGACCGTCATGGCCGAAAAGCTCACCGCACGAGGTAGGAAACGAGAGGATACCAAGACCATAGTTACCGGCTTCGGGCACATCCGGCAGCATCGGCACCCCGGTGAGCATCTCATCGAGGGTGGCCGGGCTGAGTAGATCACCGCCGAGCAGCGCCCGGAAGAACGTGTTCAGGTCCGCCGTGGTCCCAATCATCTCGCCCGCCGTCCACCCCCAGCTCATGTTGAACTCGCTGAGGTCACGAACCCCGAACGGGGCGAAGTAGGCACCACTGTGTGGGCCATCAATAGTCGGATCAGTGCCAGGGAACGACGTCTCCGTGAGCTTCAGTGGCCGCAGAATGCGCCGCTGTACCTCCCCCGCCGCTGGGTTGCCAGTGATCGACTCGATCAGTAGGCCAGCCAGGATGTAGTTCGTGTTCGAATAGCTGAACCCTGCCCCGGGCACGTTGGTCGGCGGCATGGCCAGGCCAATCGCAACCAGATCCGCCGGAGCGTACGTCGTGACCTGCATCTGGTCGATCGCCGCCCACGAGTCGAGCATCGCATTGGTGTAGTTGCCGATGCCGCTGGTGTGGTTCAACAACATCCTGACGGTGATTTCGGCGCCACGTTCACCCGGCACGATCTCCGGCAGCAGCTCCCCGACCGGGTCGTCGAGGCCCAGCCGGCCCTCGTCCACGAGCTGCAGCACAGTGGTGGCGACGAACGTCTTGGTGATGCTGCCGATGCGGAACCGCAGCTGTGGCTGCATCGGTCGAGGGCTGGTCAGGAGCGCCTGACCGGCACTGCCGCGCCAGTCGTGTCGGCCGTCGCGCACAGTAGCCAACACACCCGGAACCCCGGCTTCGGGCACCGCGGCGAGCGCGGTGCGCAACTCACCCCGATCCAGCCCACCGGCGGAGCTTCCCCCAGCTGTCTGAGTGGGTAGCGCGGCAGCAGATGTGGGCACCACAAAGGCCGCAGCTGCCAGCGTCACACTGGCAACCGTGATCTTCAACGCCCGAGGAATGATAGACATATCGCGATCCTAGGTGGCGCCCGCAACCAGGATTTCGCTTCCATTCCCATGCCAAACTATGTCCTGCCGATTACTGTCATGGGGACTGTGGCGTTTTCCGTGTTTGGCCGTTGGGTGTGATCGAGGTTGTTAGATGGTGATCCGGTCGCCGTAGGCGAGGATCAGGGCGTTGAGG
>NZ_AXVR01000152.1 GCF_000484695.1 Salinispora cortesiana
TCGCTTCTTACCCACGCTCTCCATGATGCTGGACATCCTCCCGGAGACCCCAGGTCCCCTGATCTCGGATGTCCGTCAAAACGGGGCAGGCCCAGTAGTAGGTGGCCGACTTCGGCGGCAGGTCGTGTGGCAGGTACGCCCACTGGCAGCCGGTCCGGTTCTGGTAGAAGTCACCCGGTCGGTTCCCGAACGCCTCGCAGGCGTGAAAATGGTGCGCTGGTCACCCGTCGACGCCGTGCGATCTTGGTCTTCGAAGGCCGTGTAGAAGTCTGGCGCAGGGGCCCCGACCTTGATGGGTCACGCACTGTTGCTTCGAGCACGCCGGTCAGATTTTCGGTTCCCGACCGAGGCCCCCGGGTGGCCAGCCCTGGTGTTCCAGTCGGTCATGGTGTGGAAGGACGTGAGCGAATGCGTGCGGTGCCCGAGGAGTTTCCGGATGTGGATAGTGAGCAGGTCCTGGCGCGTGTGTGTGCGATCGATGTGGCCAAGGAGTTCGGGACGGTCTGCACTCGGCTGCCCAGCACGGCCGGACGGCGCAGCAGCCGGGTCTGGCAGGTCGCCGCGACGACCAACGCGGTGACCGACCTGGCCGCCCAGCTTGTCGCCGCTGAGGTGCAGAAGGTCACCGTGGAGAGCACGTCGGATTACTGGCGGATCTGGTTCTACCTGCTGGAGGCCGCCGGCTTGGACGTGCAGTTGGTCAACGCCCGGGACGTGAAGAACGTGCCGGGCCGGCCGAAGACCGACAAGCTCGACGCGGTGTGGTTGGCCAAGCTCACCGAGAAGGGCTTGCTGCGGCCCTCCTTCGTGCCGCCCGCATCGATCCGGGCACTGCGTGACTACACCCGTATGCGGGTCGATCTCATCCGTGACCGGACCCGCAATCTGCAACGGATGGAGAAACTCCTCGAAGACGCGTTGATCAAGGTCACTACCGTGGCATCCAGCCTGCGGACGCTGTCGACACGGGACATGATCGAGGCGCTCATCCGCGGCGAGCATGACCCGAACACACTGGCTGAACTGGCTCGTGGCCGCATGCGCGGTAAGCGCACGGCGCTGATCGAAGCGCTGACCGGCCGGTTCAAGGAGCACCACGGCGAGCTGGCCCGCATCCTGCTCGACCAGATCGACCGTCTCGACACGCAGATCGCGCACCTGAGCGACCGCATCGACGCGGTGCTGGCCGAGATCGATCCACCACAGCCATCCGGTGACGCCAAACCGGCCCTAGACGAGATCACCGTGAGTACCGCCTGGCAACGGCTCTGCGAGATCCCGGGCATCAGCACCGAATCCGCCCAAATGATCATCGCCGAGATCGGCCTTGACATGAGCCGCTTCGCTACCCCGGCGCACCTGGTGTCGTGGGCCCGGCTCTGCCCACGGACCATCCAGTCCGGAACCAGCCTCAGCGCCGGCAAAGCGGGCAAGGGCAACCCCTACCTCAAAGGAGCGCTCGGCATGGCCGCTGCCGCCGCAGCCCGCGGCGGTGACACCTTCCTGGCTGAACGCTACCGGCGCTTGGTGAAACGCCGCGGCAAGAGCAAAGCCCTCGTCGCCGTCGCGCGATCCATGCTTGTCATCGTCTGGCATCTGCTGGCCAACCCCGACGCCCGATTCCACGACCTCGGCGCTGACTTCTACCAACGACGTGTCGACACCGGCCGCAAGACCGCCAGCCTCATACGACAACTCGAAGCCCTCGGACTCGCCGTGACGTTGCAACCCGCCGCCTAACCCATCCCCTCCCCGTTCCACACCGACTACCACCCCGACAGTCGGTCAGGTTCGTGCACCCAAAACCCGCCGTGGCACAGGCTATTTACCGGTCAGATCGCGTTCACGATCTCCCGCAACTCGTAGCGGCCCTGATGCCCCGACACCGACGGGTGGCGGTCCTTCCACGCCTGCAGAAACGGCCCGACCACCGCCCACTGATCATCGGTCAGGTCACTCGGATACGCCGCACGTCCATTCATGATCAGCCCAACGCGGCCGGGCCTCCCCGGTTACGACTACGGCTCACATTCACATGCCAACCCAAACCTCTAAGGGACGAAAGCTACCGAACCACCCTCTCACTGGACGTTTGCTTCATCTTCGGGCCGGTAATGGCCGATTCGCGCCTCGACCTCGGTAGCGCGAAATACCCGACCCGACCTAGAAAGAAAA
>NZ_AXVR01000153.1 GCF_000484695.1 Salinispora cortesiana
CAATCACCATTTTCCCTTGCCTGGCAGGCACTTTCGCCTTTCCGGACCTCACGAAACCGTTACAAGATCACCACCTGGTGAATGTCCCGGGCTAACAAGATCACCACGTTCGACGCGGCGGGACGGCAGGTCGGTGAACTGGGCCACGACTATCCCACCGGACTGGAAACCTGCCTGCGAGTACGCAACGTCGTCAGCAACCTGCCGTGCACCCTCGACGAGTACATCTTCGCCCGCCCCACCGACGTGGCCGTGTCGGCCGACGGGTCCATCGTCGTCACCGATGGCTACCGCAACTCCCGAGTGGCCCGGTTCGACACGCACCGCGTGCTGACCCGCCAATGGGGCGAACTCGGTGACCGGCCCGCACAATTCAACATTCCGCATGGCGTGGCCCTGGACAGCAATGGAGCTGTGTACGTCGCCGACCGGCGCAACGCACGAGTGCAGGTCTTCAACGCCGACGCGTCGGTGCGGCACGTGTGGGCACAGCAGCGCCCTGGGCCGTCCTTACGACGTCGCGATCGGTCCAGACGACGCGGTCTATGTCCTCGACGGCGGAGATCTCCTGGATGAGAACAACGGTGAGCAGCGCGGCTACGTTTGCCGGCTGTCGACCACCGGGCAGGTCACCCACCGGTGGGCGCTAGCTGACCAGCGCGCCAACCCCCACCAACTCGCCATCGGTGTCCGGGGGGAGATTTACGTGGCCGCTCTTGCCGGTGCCCCCGTGTGGCGATGGGCCTCCCAGTGACGACGGCGGATCGTCCGATCCGAACACTCGCGCGACGCGACACGCTCGTAGCCCGATCCGTAAACCCGCGCGGCGATGACGTGCTGAAACACGACCCTGTCCGGGATCCGCCGGCGATGACAGCCCAGCCGGTGAGCCCGGATCGAACTCGGGCTGCTCAGGCCACAGCGCGGCGAACTGCACCCAGATGGGTTCGAGCAACGATGACGGCAGTGCAGGCACACAACTCTATCGATAGCCAAACGTAGACAACCTTGGTGATTGATGGACCCGTTGCAGTTCACTGCCCACGGGTGCCCGCCCGTCCGCATCTTGGACCCATCGCCGGACGCTCTAAATCTCACCCGACCCACGAGAGGAAGCGGCGACAGAGGTCGGATGGTCTATTGACCTGCGATAGTTGTGCATCCACCTCGGCCATCAATGCGCTCAGATAGACACGCAGCGCAACCAGGTTGTCGCGGTACTCGATCAGGAGGGCAGCCCGGGCCGACTCGCAGGGCCACTCGGCCCGGCAGATGCCGCAACCCCACAGGGGACGCATGGGTAGGTGTAGCCGGTCGGCGACGTGGCCGCCCGGTTTCGGGCGTGGGACTTTCGGGCTGGTCGTCATCGCAGCACCCGGAGCACGATGGCGGCCACAATGATCGCCAGGATGAGCGCCGCGATCAGTTGGTGCCGGGTGGTGGCTGACGGCGAGGGCGTGCTGGGCGTACTGGGCCGCACCCGGTCGCCGTCGGGCAACGGCGGCGTCCCGTACGGGTCAGGATGTGCGCACCGGCTGGCGGGCGGGTTGTCGTCGGCCATCACAGCCTCCTCAGCCCGGTGAGCATCGCCTTAAGGACATCGACGCCCGGGTACGACGTGTAGTACACCCGCGCACGACCGTGAGTCTCCGCACTCAGCAGCTGCTCTGGATCCTTTTCCGGCCCAGCATCCTTCGGTCCGTTGTGGTTGATCGAATAAGTGGGAGCGGTCCCGGTATTCCCAACTGGTAGCTGTTCGGCTGCGGCTGGCAAAGCAGACTCCCGGACGTGAGTGGATGTTGATGGACCGCTCCCACACCCCGCTGGATATGGGAGCGGTCTGACAGCACCTCCGGCGGGCTCGGATACCTCCACCGACTTGCACCGTCTGGTTCCACCATGGGCGTTGACCGACTACTCTCGGAACACCTCACGCCCGATTGCGGAGAGCGGCAGTCGTTCGAAGCACGGCAGAGAATTGATCTTTCGGACTGTGGAAAGGCGTGGAATCCGTGGCTGTTTCACCCTCCGAGTACCTGTTGCGCGAGCTACGGCGGCGGCGTACCGCAGCAGGGCTAATACTCCAGCAGGAGATCCGTTCGGACCTGCTGGAGCTGTGTGGTTTTGTCCGTGAGCATGGAGCAGCCACCGCTGAGTCTTGTGGTTGTGTGGAC
>NZ_AXVR01000154.1 GCF_000484695.1 Salinispora cortesiana
ATCCACAGGTGTTGTGCTCGCTCCTTACCCGGGCACAGCCCCCAGAACAAGATCAGACCAAACAGGACATTCGCGGACTACTCCGGGGCCCTGCCCCTACTGAAGGCGCGAGGTAGGCACAAAAGGTATAAATAAAATTCCCCTCTGAGGCGACGACCGCACCAAAGGCTCAGTTATGATGCCGTTCATCATGGCGAACCCCAAGGCTACGTGCAATCGTCGCGAAGGCTGCAAGGGCGATTAGTATTGACGAATACAGCAGTACGGTTGGGACCACATCGATCCATTGGATCATTGCGCCGGCGAACGCGGGTGCCACCGGTAGCAAACTTCCGCCAACGAAATGGACGGCGGAACTCACCCGTCCCTGAATCGCGGGATCCGCAGAGGTGAGTATATAACCGACAATCGAGGCGTTGGCGGCGGGTCCGAGGAAGAAGGCGACCGCACCGATGAGACCGATAAGATAAGCGGAGTTGGCCACTGCCAACAGCGGGGTCACCGTCGCTGCGACCCAACCGAACGCCGAAATCAGCGTTCGCGGCCGGAATCGCGCCACTAGTCGGGGCGCGGCCAACGCACCCATCAGCCCGCCCGCGCTGGTGATCGAAAACAACAGTCCCGTGGCCGCAGGGCTGGCACCGTGCCGCTCGGCCAGCATGACGCAGACCAGCCCGATCGACTGGAAGACGAAGGTCACGCCAGCAAACCAGAGCACCGCGCCACGCACAAATCGCTCTCGCCAGAGCCAACGCAGACCTGCGCTTACGAATCCACGGTCTCGCTGCGAAGTGCGCTCTCGCCCGTTCTGTAGGGGTCGCTTGATCAAAGTCAACCCGACGGCGGACATTAGGTAGGACACGGCATCCACCAGGAACGGCACCATTCTACCAACGCCGAAGAGCATGCCGCCAAGTGCCGGTCCAACCAGCGTAGCGAAATGCATGCGAGATTCGTTTCGCGCAGCGGCCTGAGTCAGCTGTTCCCTTGCTACCACATGGCGCAAGGCTGCTATTTCTGCAGGCTGGAAACAACTGCTCAATGCTGCTTCCAATGCGGCGGCGAGGAGGATGTGGGAGAAGGTAACCTGACCAACAATACCGGCGATGACTAAACTACCCAATGCAGACGCGCGCCCCAGGTCCGCCGCTATCATGATACGCCGACGGTCGAAATGATCTGCCAATAGCCCTGCCGGCAGCCTACACGCCAGTGCGGTAATGGCACCAACCGACGCGACAAGCCCCGCGCGTGCAGCAGACCCGGTGATAGCCAATGTAAGCAAGACAAAGCTTACGGACGAGATGGCGCTACCCAGACTGGAGATCGCTTGCCCTACCCACAGAACTATGAAATCCTGATTCCGGGAGAGTGGACGTACCGGTGGCTCTACGGTGGTCGGGTTGCTCTTCTCTGTCGATATTCCGGTCACATCATTTGATGTTAGTGACGAGCAGAACCTCGTCGCATGCGTGAGTTAGATCACAGACTGAACCCAGCCAGCACGTGCAGGTCCCTTACGCCGGAGTCGGCAAGCGCCCACCCCGTAGTACCTACAGCCGGCCCGCACCCTCAAGAACCTTGCCCTCGCCCACGACTCCGACACCCGGCTGGTGCATGGCGCACGAGGCTCCCTGCGGCCGACCACGCCCCCGCCCAGCCCGCAGGCGCACTGTCCGGACACTTCCTCGCCCTACACGTACGCCCCGTTACCTAATGAGTCCCGAACGGCCCGCCGTGGTCCATGGGATGCCTGCCCGTTACCTGGTCCCTTGAGACCCTTAAAAAGATCGGCGGCGTGGGCTCGGTGAGCCGTTCGTGTGGTGGTCCGGCCCGTCGGGGACATGCCTGCACACCTCTGGACCGTGTCAGGTCTCATGCAAGACCGGCGGATCTGGGCGGGGCCGGACTACCTCGTGACCTTTGGGCAGGATGTTGATCGTGGTTGTAGCCCGCCCGCACGGCGAACACCTCGCATACCGGGAGCCGACGAGCTCTGACTGGACGTTTGCTTCATCTTCGGGCCGGTAATGGCCGATTCGCGCCTCGACCTCGGTAGCGCGAAATGCCCGACCCGACCTAGAAAGAAAACATATCGGTGGACATAGGCCTACCCGGTTTCAGCGCATATCACCCCGGGATCG
>NZ_AXVR01000155.1 GCF_000484695.1 Salinispora cortesiana
GCCATCGGCGTGCACCTGACCGCACACGCCGCTGCCAGCCTCGACCGCACCGGCACGATGCTCCACCGCGTCCTGCCCCCACTACCCACCCAGCCACCCGTAGCCACCACCCACACTCCGACCACGCCCGCCAACGGTGGGGATACCCAGGCCATCGGCCGCGCATCCGCGCCCCAGTAAGCAGCCCCGGGCGGCGCGGCACCACCCGCGCCGCCCGGCGCCGGCCTGCACCATCCCCTTCCACCCGCTGACCCCCTCCATGGACGGAGAGCACGATGCCCCTGCCATCGAGCGAACGTCTCGGCCTGGGCGACACCGCCCGCGTCGACCAGCCCGAGCACGCCTTCGAGTACCGCCTAGGCACCGTCACCGACTTCCGACTCGACAGCTTCACCACGTGGGTGCACTGGTACCGGCTGCGGTTCCCCAACGGCGATGAGCGCACCTACACCCCCGACAGGATCACGGCATGTGGCCGCGACGACGACCGCGCCACCCTCGTCACCCACCTCGGCGCGGCGTTCCGGTCGCTGGCCGCCGCGTGCCGCATCGGCCACGACTACGGCGACGACGAACTCAGCGCCGCGATTCTCTTCCACACCGCCAGCCTCATCGACTCGGCACGCAACCGGCTCGGCGTCACCCTCGACCCGGCCCGCCTAGCAAACCGGGGCACCGCCGCCGACCCGGCCGCCTTCGGCCCGGTAGCCCCGGCTCCGGATGGAAGCCGGTCGTGACGCGCGGCTACACGCACGCCAAGGCCACCCACCACCCCGGACCAGTGTGCGGGGCCGACGATGGCCCAGTGACCCGGGTATCCGAGGACCCGCTCCAGATCGACTGCCCGGACTGCCCGGACCTCGTGTGGATCGAGGAACTGCCCAACGACGCCACCGCAGGCGACCCTCGGAACATCGAGGTACTGCGTGACATCACACGCGGGTACATGCGCAAGATCGACGGGGTGATCGTGGACGGCACCACCGCCGCCGCGATCCTGACCGTGTACGACGTGATGAAACCGCCGACACGGGCGAAGTTCCTCGCCCTGGACATCGACAAGATGGCCACGGTGGCGTGGCGGCTGCTCCGGCCGCACACATAGGCGGGTCGGTGGCCGGCAGGCACACCCGAGGGCGTGTGGAACCCCCGCCGGCCACCTCACCCGATCCCCAGGCCACGCGCCGATCGAGCACCGCATCTCCCGGGGTGGATGTGCGCCCGATCGTAGCCGCCACCCCGGCCCGCGCCGATGCCTCGCGGGCCGCCTCGAATGGACAGGAGGTGGACAATGATCCCCGTGGCGCAGCGCAGCATCGGCGGACGAGTCGCCGTCGACCGCGACGGGGTTGCCGCGCGCACGGGCGCGGCGCGTCCCACGGTGAACTTTTGGCACCTGCACCGTGACCGGTTCGGCTTCCCCGAGGGCTTCACCCACGACGGCGGGGAGTGGTTCTGGCTCGACGATGTCGAGGCGTTCCACGCCTCACACCGGGCCTCGAAGCTTGCCGAGTTGACCAAGGTCGACCGCAGCGGCAGCCCGACCGAACTGGTCACCTCCGGCGGCGCGGCGGCGATCCTCGGTTACCGCTCCTATCGCAATCTGCCGGACGAGCTGATCGACAACCCAGACAACACCGAGGAACTACCCAGCGGACGGATCCGCCGGTACTGGTACCGACGCACCGTATGGGCACACGCTGACGCACGCACCGGCCGGCAATCCACCGGCCGAACCCCCGGCACCACCGGCCCCTACAAACCACACCCATACGCCGACGACCCACGCCTGCAGGCCGCCGCAGCCCTCCTCGCGCAGGCCCGCGCCGAGGGGCGGGACCGGCGCGGCCTCGGAATCGAGCTAGCCCAACGCCTCGGCATCCCACAACGCACCGCTCAACGGCTACTCGCCGCAGCAGAGGGCGACTAGACTCCTCTGGTCAAGCACGTGAGGCGTGCCGGCCCCCCCGTCCGGCCACGCCTCACGTGTGAAATCGGCTGGGCCCGCTGCCCCTGCCTGCCGCTCAAGAACCGAGCATCGCCATCATGCGTGTGTCTGCTTCCCGAGGGAGCGCGTGCCTCGGAAGTCTCGCGAGCGCGAACGGCGAACACCACCCGACCACGG
>NZ_AXVR01000156.1 GCF_000484695.1 Salinispora cortesiana
CCCCCACCACACTGGTCAGAGCCGCTAGCTCCCGCAGCCGCAGCAACGGCCTCGGCTCCACCTCCGGCAGCTCGGTCAGCACGTCGTGCTCGACCAGGCCGTCACCGCCCCGGGCCTTCACCTCATACGCGGCCTCGTCGGCCGCGGCCAGTGCCCGCGACCAGTCCTCCCCAGCGGTGACGTGAACCGCACCGACGCTGGCCCGCACCGTCACCATCACGCCATCGCCAACCTCAATTGGCTCGGCCAGCGCCGCGATGACATCGGCACCGAGGATCTGCGCCAACGGCGCCGGCGACGGACATACCACCACCAGTTCGTCACCGCCCAGACGCGCGACCACCGCGCCATCGATGTCCTCCACCACCGCCTGCAAACGGCGAGCAATCTCCACCAGCAACGCATCACCGGCAGCGTGACCCCACGTGTCGTTGACCTGCTTGAACCGGTCCAGGTCCACCAGGACCAGGTCGTAGGACTCGTCCGCCAGGCCAGCCAAGGCCCGATTCAGGCCCGCCCGGTTAGCCAGACCAGTCAACGGATCCGTGGCGGCCCCACGGCGGGCCTCAGACAGCCGGCCCCGCAACCCGCGCACCGACCGGACAGCCCACACATGCCCCACCAGCGACACCGCACCAACAGCAGGGAGCAACACCTCGGCGATCACCGGGCCACCTCCGAACCAGTAGCCGTGGCGAATGCCTCGCGGACTTCCCGGGGTATCCGGCCCCGATCAGCAACCTGGTAGCCGTTGGCGTGCGCCCACTTCCGGATCGCAACTCGCTCGCCCGCGCCCTGCCGGCGATTCCGCGACGATGCCGATGATTCGCGGCGGCCCGCACGCAGTTCCTGCCGTACCTCGGCCAGCCGGCTGGCCAGCGATGCCTCGTCCTCAGCCAACTTGCGGTGACGGGCCGCGGTGGCCTCCCGCTCCCGCCGCTGTGCCTCCTCAGCCGCCACGCGGTCGGTGAGTTCCTGCACCAGCCCACCGATCTTCGCGGCGAGCTGCCGGGTTCGTGCGGCCTCACTGCTAGCGCCAACACGCAGCAGCTCGTCCAGGCGGCCAACCTCGTGCTGTGCCGTGGTTTGTGGAGCTGGTGCACCGGGCCCAGCAGTCACCCGGATACCCATCGGCACTCGCTGCGCGGGCACAGCCGGAGTGCCGTTGGCTGGCGTCATCGTCACGGTGCTCATGCCGGCATCACCGCCGTCACAGGCAGCAGACCCCGCAGGGCCCGCAGGGCCTTGTGCTGGATGACCTTGATCGCCGACGGAGTCTTGCCCAACACCTGAGCGGTTTCATCAATCGACATCTCCCGCAAATACCGCAGCGTGATGCAGTCCCGCTGTACTGGGCTCAGCTGCGCGATGCCCTCCACCAGAGCCTCGCGGGTCAGCCGCTGCACCACTGCCGCCTCCGGGCTGAACACTTCGCCAGCAGGGACCGGATCGCGGACCTCGGCCACCGGCCGCTCGCGGCGCTGATGCGACCGCTGGTAGTTGATCGTCAGGTTCCGAGCGATGGTGGTGACCCAACCGGCGAAGTCGCCATGCCGACGAAACGCCGGCAGGTTCCGCAACGCCCGCAGCCACGTCTCCGACGTCAGGTCCTCAGCAACCTGCAGGTCCAGGACCCGTCGGTAGACGAAGCGGAACACCTGGTCGACATACCGGTCATAGACCAGTCCGAACGCCTCCGTGTCGCCAGCCTGCACCCGCGCCACCAGCGCAGACACGTCACCGTCATGGGGTTCTACCCCCTGATTCCGGGCAGCACGTACCCTCATTACTGGCATCTGAGCCTCCTTGGTGGGATGCCGTGCGGCCTCGGCGGGGCCCAATCCCCGCCGGGGCCATTTCTGTGCCCACTGATAGAGCAATGGATAAGGTCAACCGGTCTGCATGCAGACCTATCGACGTGCGGCCCACGTTAGGTCCTCAATGCGTCACGGTCAAGTATTCTGTATGCAGACCTTCAAAGGTTTACGCTGTGACCCATGAGTACCGGCCCAACGGATGCGCGACCTATGCAAGTTCGCGTCGCCGACGACATCCGCCTGAAGATCGAGACGGGTACGTTAGGACCGAGTGATCAGCTCCCC
>NZ_AXVR01000157.1 GCF_000484695.1 Salinispora cortesiana
CGACGCCGGCAGATACACCCGCCGGTCGATCAGGGTATGCCCATCGGCGCCGGCGTAGCCCAGGAACACCCCGACCTGACTGTTCTCGATCCGCCCCGCCGTACCGCTGTACTGCCGCTGCACCCCGACCGTGTGTAAACCCTTCTTCAGGTCACCGGTCTCGTCAACGACCAGGACCGCGTCCGGGCCGCCGAACCGGTCGACGATCAGCTGCCGCAGGTCGTCACGCACGGCGTCGGCGTCCCACACCGCCCGATACAACAACCACTGCATCGCATCCGGCCGAGCGTGTCCCGCCCGCTCCGCCAACTGCCAACACGTCTTGACCTCAACGTCGGACAGCAGCCCCGTCACGAACTGTCCCGCCGCCCGCCGCGGCTCCACCCGCCCGAACCGGCCCGCGAAGCAGCCAAGCACCTCGGCCAGCACCCGTTCCCACCGACCAACAGCGACGCTGTGGCACGCGGCCGCCGCCAGATCTGAGTTTGTGTCCACAACGCATAGACGATCACGCGGTGGCCGCCCCGCTTCCACCCCGGTTCACCAGCAAAATCTCAAACGGCGGCTGCCGTACTAGGGTGGTCGACCCCGTAGCAACCGTCCGCACCGGTCGGCCGAGCCCGGTCACTCGTGCGAGACGACGCCCTAGGCGCGAGAGGCGCCGGGACCCATACCGAACTTATCTGACCGAGTAGGGTTCACCACATGCCGCTCAACCCTACTGACCAGCACCGTCGCGCCGTCGAGTTCCGTGACCTGCACACGGCCGCCGAGCCGTTCGTGATCCCGAACCCGTGGGATGCGGGCACGGCTCGGATCCTCACCGGTCTCGGGTTCGCCGCCCTGGCGACCACGAGCGCGGGACTGGCCTTCACGCTCGGTCGCCGGGATGGCGCCAATCTCGTCAGCCGCGCGGAAACACTGGCCAACGCGGCCGCAGTGGCCGAGGCCACGCACCTTCCCGTCTCCGCGGACCTCGAGAACGGCTTCGCCACCAACCCCGACCAGATCGGTGAAACGATCCGGCTCGCCGCCGAGGCGGGCCTGGTCGGCGGATCGATCGAAGATGCCACGGGGCGACCGGAGTCGCCGGTGTTTCCGGTCGACATGGCCGTGGAGCGCGTGGTCGCGGCGGTGAAGGCGGCCAAGGCCCTGCCGTTCCCGTTCACCTTAACGGCACGCGCGGAGAACTTTCTCTACGGCGTTCCGGACCTCGGCGACACAATCCGCCGTCTGCAGGCGTATGAAGCGGCAGGAGCGGACGTCCTGTACGCGCCCGGGCTGCCCGACCTCGCTGCGGTGCGGGCAGTGTGCGCAGCGGTCAGCCGACCGGTCAATGTGCTCGCTGGCGGCACGGGCCCGACCTGGACGGCGGCGGAACTCGCCGGGTGCGGGGTGCGCCGCATCAGCATCGGGTCCGCACTGCCACGTGCCGCGCTGGCCACAGTGCTCGCCGCGGCCACCGAGATCAAGGAGCGGGGTAGCTTCGGGTTCGCCCGCGATGCGCTTCCATACAAGCAGGCCAATGCGATGATGGCGGATCCTGGGAAGCACTCGTGACCATCGAACCCGCGCTGCTGCACGCTCCCCCGGTGCGTCCTCGGTGAGTTCACCAAAGACCACAGCCTGGTCCGGAATCCGGTTTCCGGATCTATGACCTGCTCCGAATCGGCGGGCCGAGGAGTTCCGCGTTCCGCCCAAGCCCGAGTTGCGGGGATGGGGTGTTCGGGCTGGGCGGCCTGAGGACGGCACTTGGGCGCACCGCATCGGCAACCCAGGGTTACGAGCGCCCCAACTCTCTCTGTCACCTGGTGTTCGACAGCCGCCTCGTCGCCGAGTACACAGTCCTGGGCCGGGCTGGGGGCGGCTTCGCCATCGCGGTGGAGCTGCCGGAACGGTTCCGGATGATCGTAGGTGCCCCTGATCGACCGGCGGGTGTATCTGCCGGCGTCGTGGACCGACGACCGGG
>NZ_AXVR01000158.1 GCF_000484695.1 Salinispora cortesiana
GTGGTAGTGGTGTCTCCGCCGGTGATCTTCAGTTTGTTGAGGGTGAGGTTGCCGCCGGTGTTGATGGTGAGGATTCTGAATTGGTCGGTGGCGGCGGCGCGTTCGATGGTGGTGTGTTTGCTGCCGTTGAGGGTGATGGGGGTGGTGATGGCGGGGAGTCCGGCGCCGTCGATGTCGGCGGTGAGCAGGTAGGTGCAGTCTGTGGCCAGGTCGAGGGTGGCGCCGCCGCGGGCGTTGGCGAGGGTGATCGCGGCGATGAGGGCGTCGGCGTCGCAGGGCACGGGGGTGCCCGGCGGCTTCTTCTCCTTCTTGCCCTTGCCCTTGTCGTTGTCTTTGTCTTTGTTCTGGTTGTCGTGTTTGCCCTGGTCACTGTCGTAGCTGTCGCGGTCTTTGCCGGGCTGGTGGGGTTTGTTGGTGCGGTTGTCGGTGGTCAGGGCGCCTCCGATGGCGTCGGCGGCCGGGGTGGCGGCGACGCCGACGGCGGTGAGGGCGAGGCCGGTCACGCCGGCGAGTCCGACGGCCCACCAGCGCCGCGGTGACCTCGTTCGGTGTCCGCCGGGGCGGTCCGGTTCGGGTTCCTGGGTGTGGTCCTGCTGGTTCATCGCGGTGTCGGTGTCCTTCCCCCGTGCGTGGCGAGGAGGCACCAGCCCCGGGGGCAGACCGGGGTGGTGTCGTCCTCGGCTACCGGGCAGGCGGTAGCAGCCACCCCGCACGCTAAACCGACACAAACCCCTTAAGAACGTGAACCCGAAATACTTGCCCGAATCGGGCGAGAGGGGCTATAGATGTAGCTAGGGGACTATTGGGTCAAACGGCTCGAGTCAGCGCCTCAAACCGGTCGTCAGTAAGCTCCACCTCGGCGCTGGCGAGGTTCTCCTCCAGGTGCGCCATCGAAGAGGTGCCCGGAATCGGCAGCATGACCGGCGAGCGGCGCAGCAACCAGGCCAGGGCGAGCTGCGCGGGCGTCGCGCCGTGCTCGGCGCTGATCGTTTCCAGCGGGCCGCCGGGGCGGGTGAGGCCACCGGTTGCCATCGGGTGCCAGGGGATAAACCCAAGATCGTTGCGCTCGCAGTACTCCAGCACCGGTTCGGCATCCCGGGTACTCACGTTGTAGAGGTTCTGCACGGTGGCGATCGGGGTGATCTGCCGGGCTGCCTCGATCTGCTCGATGGTCACCTCGGAGAGGCCGATGTGCCGGATCTTGCCTTCCTGCTGGAACTGGAGCAGCACGCCGAGCTGATCCTCGAGGGGTACCTCCGGGTCGATGCGGTGGAGCTGGTGTAGCGGGATGCAGTCCAGGCCGAGGTGGCGAAGGCTCATCTCGCACTGCTGACGCAGGTACTTCGGGAGCCCGAGTGGCTTCCAGTCGTACGGCCCGCCCCGGACCTGCCCTGCCTTGCTCGCGATGACCAGATCATCGGCGTACGGGTGTAGCGCCTCTTTGATCAGCAGCTCGCAGACGAACGGGCCGTACGAGTCGGCGGTGTCGATGAACGTAACCCCGAGCTCGACGGCGCGTCGGAGCACCCGGACCGCCTCCGCCGGATCGTCCGGCATGCCCCAGACCCCCGGGCCGGCGAGCTGCATGGACCCGTACCCGAGTCGGTTGACCGGGAGGTCGCCACCGATGCGGTAGGTGCCGGAGGCCTTGGCCGGCTGGTTGCTGGCGTGCGCTGACATGCAGGCGTCCCTCGTCTGTCGGCGGGCCAACGGCAGATCTACCTGGTCGTTCTACCCCCGCTGCTGGAGGTCATTCGCGCAGCACGATCGCCGTCGATCACTGGTGTCGTCGGGCTGTCGGCCAGGTTGGCGCGAGGGCCAATCGGACGCGGGCGGGTCGGCGGCCTCATTCCGATGGTGGTTGGGTCTTGGGTCGGGCGCGGAGGTGGGCCCGCTCTCCCTGCTGGCCGAAGAGGCTGAGGATCTCGACCGGCTGGTCTTCGGCGACGCCGAACCAGTGCGGGACCCGGGTGTCGAACTCGGCCGCCTCGCCGGGCGTCAGCACGAGGTCGTGCTCGCCGAGCAGAAGTCGTAGCCGCCCGTTGAGGACATAGAGCC
>NZ_AXVR01000159.1 GCF_000484695.1 Salinispora cortesiana
CCCCGCCGCAACCCTGGCACTACATGGCATCCCATGACCAACCAGACAATCAAGGACTACTCCGGGGCCCTGCGTTGCGGGTGGGCGGACATGTCGTCACGGTCTGGCAGCGGCTGGACCCGGCGTATGACAATCGCATCACCGTATCCGAACTCGGAACGCTGCTCCGAGATCTGCACGCCCTGCCGGCTCCGCCGGTGCCGCTGCCGGTACTCCGACCGATCCGCAGCATCGAGCGGTCCGTCACCCGTTCGGAGATCCTAAACGACAAGGAACGGGATCTGCTGATGTGCCGGCTTGAAGCAATGACGGCCAGCTGGAAGGCGATGCGTTTTCCCCTAGGCGTGAGCATGCTTCAGTCCGATCCCCAGATCCGCAATGCGCTGCGCCACTTCGACGGTACGCCCGTACTGGCCGACTGGGACGGCGCCGCCGTCGGACCCCGGGAGTGGGACATCGCCACGGTCGCTGTTCACTGCCGCCGCTTCGACCCACCAGGCGCTGATGCCTTCGCCGATTTCACCACCGCCTACGGCTGGGATGCCACATCCTGGCCAGGGTTCGAGAAACTGTGCCAGCTCCGTGAGCTGCAGATGATCGCTACCAACGCTCGCAAGTCCCGGTCTGGGACCGAGGCCGCCGACGAGGTGCACCACCGGATCGCGGGCCTTGTTGACGACGGGCCGGAACTCCGCCGCTGGCACATTCTCTGAAGCGAGCTTCGTAACGACGGGCGCCGCCTGCTCTCTTCGCATTGACCTAAGACGGCCATGGTGAGACCCACCGTGGCCAACCACGCTGGGTCTATCTCCAAGCGGTGCCGCCAGCGATCGTGGACGAGAGAAACGCGTCGGCGAATGGCGCAAGACCATCCTGACTGCCATTGCGCGCCGACGGGCCAGCGGCAAAATGTCACATCAGGGAGATCCAGATGGACGTGCCCTACTGGGGCAGGGGGAAATGCGCCCCGACGCACCGGCAAGTGTTTCCACCGGGCACTCCGTCAACCGCACGGGTGACTCCTCGCTCGCGTACTGCTATCAGGGCTGCGTGGGCGGGTGGCCGGCGGTCTGCTCCCGGTCGCCGGCCAACGGCGGTGGGCTTGCCGGCGTGTCGACAAGCCCACCGCACTCACACAGCGAGTCGAAGTGGGGGTCGGTCGTGACCGTGTATATCTCGCGCAACGCAACGATCGGCGACCTGCCACGAAATCGGTTGACCTCGGCTGTGCCGATACAGTCGGGATCGACCGATCCGCCGCTGCTGACGTACGTCTGGCGAATCGTCTTCGAGCGGCAGGCACGGGAGCGATCCCCGATGAACAGCGACGGAGACTTCCCCGCGGACGCTGAATCGTCCGAGACGGCGGAACGCCCTTCCTTGCAGCCGCTGGCTCCGCCAGAGCGGTCAGCCGGGGCAGCCCGCGTGGATCTGCCTCGGCCGCATCTGCCCATGCGGCCGCTGTGGCGGTGCCGCCGATGTGGCCATCCGTGGCCGTGCGGAGCGGCGAAGGTCGCCCTTCTGATAGAGCACCGAAGCAGCCCGGTCAGCCTCTTTCTCTACCTGGCCAGTTGTCTGCACGACGCGATCGAGGATCTGCACCAGCTCCATCCCAGCGACACCGGCAGCGCCGCGGATATCTTCGACCGCTTCCTTGGCTGGCCCGCTCGGCACCACCACTCCTACCGGGTCGCCACCAGGAAGTCTCCGAATGAGGAGGAACCTTCATGAGCAGCACTGACATCATCAGCGCTACTCGTATGACCACGTTGGACCTCACTCCGAAAGTGGGCTTGGTCGGCTACGGAGTGCGGCCAGCACACGCCAGTGGTCCCACCCAGTGAGAGGTGACCGCAGCGACGATCCCGTCCAGGTGGCCGCCGTCCAGTCTTTTCGCGTCAGTGGGGACTGCGTAGATTTCCGTGTTTGACCTGGGTGTGGTCCGTTGGACAGGACGTTGATCCTGTCC
>NZ_AXVR01000160.1 GCF_000484695.1 Salinispora cortesiana
ACAACCACAAGACTCAGCGGTGGCTGCTCCATGCTCACGGACAAAACCACACAGCTCCAGCAGGTCCGAACGGATCTCCTGCTGGAGTACTAGCCGGGTTGTTGCGGTTGCTGGCCTATCTCGACCTGCCCGGCGTTAAGGCAGATGAGCACTGAGCCCGGTGTTGTCGGCTCCGGCCGTTGCACGTCAAGTCATCGAGGCATTGCGGTGCGTCGCCGACTGCCTGATGGAGCCGGTTCAGATTTGGGATTCACTTGTGAGGGTCAATGACACCGCCTCGGCGGCCGCCGTCCCAGGTGGTCGTCCACGGTGAGTTCGTTACCGTGGGACCGAGACCGCGATCGCCTCGAAACCCAAGTAGCGGCGGGCTTTGGGTACGCGACGGTCCTCCGGGGCCGCCCCTTGACCTCGGAGCCTCTGCGACGCCTTGAGCCGGCGTTGCGAGCAGGCCTGCCCAGGGAAGGCTCGCGCCGCACCCGCCCGCCAGCACTTTCGGGATATCAAGGATCGCTTGACGTGCCCCAGAGAACGGTGCGCAGGATCGATGAGTGGCGCGATGGGTGGAAGATTGTCGGCGTGGATGAGGCGACTTCGGTGGTGAGTCGGGCGGACCGCGGCCGCGAGCCGTTCATACCCGTAACCGCCGCGCGCTGGTTCGCGGCCTTGCTGGCCGCGTCGGCCTGTGTGCTCGCACTGGTCGCATGCGGTTCTGATCGCCCGACCCGGGAAGAGGCCAGCTCGCTGGCAGTGTCGGAGGAGGCGGTGCGGGCCCGGCACGCGGAGGTGAGAAGGGTCGGAGCACGTCTGACAGCGGTGGTTGAGGGGACCAGGTCGACTGCGGTCGAAACGTCGACTTCCGACATCTGTCGTCTTGGGGTGACTCACGGCCTATGGCCACACGACCCATTTCGCGTTCGTTGCAGTTGGTCGGAGGTTCGGTACCTTCGCGCTGATGGAGATTTGGTTGAGGCGCTGCGCGACGTCGACATCGCCGCCAAGGAGGCCGATTGCCTGCCTGATTCCGTCTCGAACATCGAGGGTGTGGTTCGTTACCTTGAACGCGACGGTAAGTACAGTGATGGCCGTCAAATGTCTTTGCCTAGCTTAGTGTATGCATGTGTGGAAGCCGGCCGGATGCACGTGCATTGGTTTGCGGACAATGCGCCACCAGTGCTGCCAAGCTTTTCTTTCGGGCCGGCGGTGGTCTTTGATGAGCGGTATTCAGTCGACCGGATGGCGGTATGGGCGGATCTACGACGAGAACGTCACCACCTTATTACCCTGGGGATGGGAGAAGCGTATTTCGAGGTGCCTTGGACGGACTGATTGATCTATTCTCAGGGGTGGCGGCGGTAGGCCGGAGTGTGGGACGACCGCAGCGCTTGGCGGGAGGGCGCGATTGTCGTCGCCTGATGAGTAGCGAAAGGGTCGGAGATGGCTAGCTGGATTGATCTCTTGGGCAAGCCGGATGGAATCCGGGCGGTCTACGGCGAGGATCTACCAACGCTGAGTTCGGTTGACCTGCATGAGTTGTCCCTTCACCGGGACGGTCCATTGGCTACGTTGCGATTTGATCTTGCTGAGTTCCCCAGGAGGCCACCGAAGAAGTGGGCTGACCAGGGATTCAACGTGGTGCAGGTCCAACTGAGCCTGGGAGGTGTGCAACGTTTGACTGTCGCCGGCTGGGAGGTGAACGTTACGCTCGACATCGAGGTCGAGCGTAGGGGCGACGTGATCTATCTCAGAACCCTGAATGGTCCAGTCGGGGTGAGCATTGAGGCCCGATCGCTCGTACTGTCACGCCTTTCGGCGCACCGCGATGCCCTGACCCTGATTCTTCGCGGGTCTGACGCCTGTCGATGATTGAGGGGCCGGCATTGTAGCTGGTGGATGTCTTGGGCTCGTCGGGTATGGCTGTGGG
>NZ_AXVR01000161.1 GCF_000484695.1 Salinispora cortesiana
GCACAAGCATCGTCGATGATCGTGTGGATCACTTGCCGGATGCACCCGTCGTGGAGGGCCGAGTACGTACCTACTCACCGGCATACGTGGCGACGGTACGCAACCAACCCAACGGATTCTGGGTGCTCGGCGCCGTCCCTGACGCTGCTGACCATGCGCTCGTAGGGTCACTACCGCGTAGATCAGTCGACCAGCTGCTCCTCTGCTCGGATGGCGTCTCTCGGCTGACCGAGCGGTACGCATGGACCTGGCGCGAGGTCTTCGATCTTCACGCGGCAAGCGGACCTGAGGCACTCATCCGGGCCGTCCGGACAGCCGAGCTAGACGATCCAGACCCTCGACGCTGGCGCGGCAAGCGCCATGACGACGCGACCGTCGTCGTCCTCAGAGCCGGCAGCGACTGAGTTGAGGCCGGTCATCCTGTCTAGTAAGCCACCGTGGGGGTACTCTGTGTCAGTGGCCAGCCAGGCTCCTGAGACCGGCACCGACACTGCGGCGATGCTCGCGGCGGTGAACATCACGGTGACTGATGAGGGTAAGCGGCGGGCCCGTCGGCGGCTGCGTGAGGCCCGTGAGCGGTGGACCCCTGAGCTGGACTCCGCGGTACGTGAGCAGCTGGGCCTGACCGACCGTAACGCCGCCTGACCGGCCGGCGGCCTCGCGTGGAAGACGTCACGGTCCGGATCATCCTTGATACGAGCGCCATCGTGGCGTTCACTCGCGAGTCGATCGCTGTCGGCGAGGTCATCGCTGAGGTAGCCGACGAGCCTGGGTGTGCGGTTGGCCTTCCGGTGCTGTGCCTCGCCGAGGCTGCCCGGGTAGCGGCCGATTCCACCCGTCTTGACCTGCTCGTCAACCACCAGGCCGCGCTCGTCCTCACTCCGGATCCGGTGTCCTGGCGGGCTCTCGCGATCACCCACGACACGGTCGGTCGGCTGGACGCCGCCAGCGCGGTCCTGATCGCGATTGACCTTGGCTGCGACGTGCTCACCAGTCAGCCGGGCCTGTACGCCGGCCTCGCTGGCGGCGGCCCCATCATCAGCCTCTAACAAGAGCCCACAAGTCCGTGGTCACCTTCCGCGGGACGGTCCGCGGCGGCCGATGCCCCGGTCCTGGGTGTGCTGGCGGCTGGCCTTGCGCTGGCGTTGTTCTGCGGCTTGCCGGGCGGCGGCTTGGCGCTGGGCGCGGGCCTGGTTCTCCTGCTGGTTGCGCGCTGGCGTGAGCCGGTCGCGAAGTTCGGCCTCGGCGCGTAGGCCGGCGGCCCGCTGGCGGTGGACGCCGGCGTTGTGGTCGTTGCTGTCGGCCGGCGCCTGCGTGAGCCGCCACGCGGCCGCGTCGGTGCTGCGGGCGTCGGCGGTGCGCTGGCGCCAAGTGCGGGTGAGGGCGGCCAGTTCGCTGGGCGCGCGGTCGGCGCGGCGTCCTCCGGCGCCCTGGTACAGCTGTCTGATCTCCTGCTCGATGCGCTGGGCTGCCTGTTCGGCGGCGCGGGCCTGCTCGCGTAGCTGGGCTTGCTGGGCGGTGCCCTTCATGAGCCGCGCAAGCGGGTTGCGCTGGTCCAGGCGGTCCGCCTCGGCCCGCGCTTGGCGGGCCTGCTGGCGGGCTGCGTCGGCTCGCGATTGCAGGGCGGCGGCGCGTTCGACGGCGGCGGCCTGAGCGGTCAGCTCGTCGCGGCGGGTGTGCAGCGCGGTCATGGCCGGGCCTTGGCCGGCTTCGGCTCGTGCCCGGATCTGCTCGGCCTCGGCGCGCTGGCGGGCGGCCAGTGCGGTTAGTCGGGCGGCTTCCTTCTCGGCGGCCGCCGCTTCGGTGGCCAGTCGGGAGGTTGGGATCGTGCCGTACGGGCGGCTGCGCCAGTGCGGC
>NZ_AXVR01000162.1 GCF_000484695.1 Salinispora cortesiana
TGCCGCTCGCCTCACTGTCCGCCGGGGTCGCCTCGTCGGCCGCGCCCGGCATGGCGTCGGTGATGGCTACCTCGTCTTCCGCCGCGTTGCCGCTCACGTCGCTGTCTGCCGAGGTCGGCTCGTCGGCCGTGTCCGGCGTGGCGTTGGCGGCGTCGTTGTTCGGGGTGGTGGGTTCCCAGAGGTCGGCGCTTTTGCGGTTGCCGTTGGTCGGGCCGGGAGTGCGGATGGCGGTTCCGGCCTTCTCCATGGCTTTGAGTGCCTCGGTGACGACCCGCAGCGAAAGGTTTTCCTGTCCGGCCAACTTGCGGGCGGTCACGCCGGGGAGGCGGCGCAGCGCGGCGGCGACGACAGACCGGGCCTCGGTGGTACCAGCGGTGAGAAGCATGTTCGCGGTCATGACATATCCTCCACAGAAAACGGGGTGGCAGCGAATACCGCATCGCGCTAGCGATTATTGGCGGTTTCGCCGGGGCCGTTGTTTCGGTGCCCACGTCCATGGACCCTCGTTGCCGATTGAATGTCAACCCCGTTGTTCAAGACTCTTTCCGTCACCATTCCGGACGCCACCCACACCTTCATTTCAGGGCTGCTGTCCGACGCGCAATAGGCGCTGCGGGGCGCTGTGGCCCCTGCTGGCGGATGGTCCCCGCGCATGGGTATATCGGTGTGGGTAGCGTTCATCGGGGCGCGTGTGGCGCGATGACGGCGCCGATGACGAGGACGAACTCGGGCCGGTCGGACCCGGGGTCAGGGTCCAACCGGCGCCGGGTACGCGAACCAGTCGAACGGCGAACCCGAATGATTTGTGGGGAAAATCACTTCATGCCCCATCGTTTGGATGACTGTTTGGCGACTCTTTGGCGTGTTCTCCATTGGTCTTGTTCAGCTCGGTATGACTCGCCGAATGGCCGCTATCTGATCGGCCCATCCGGATAGTTTGCTGACTCGTACCACGTCACCGGTTTTCGGTGCTTGCACGATGAGGCCGGAACCGATGAACATTCCTACGTGTCGGGGGTCGGCGTGTGTGCCGCCGCTACCGGGGATCAAGATTAGATCTCCGGGGCGCAGATACCTCGCGCTCGGGATCGGGGTGCCGTCGTGTACCTGGTCGCGGGTCGTGCGTCCGATGGTGACCCCGGCCGCCCGGTACGCCTGTTGCATCAACGACGAACAGTCACACTGCCGCGCTGGCACGCCGGAATGCGCGGCGGTGCAATCGCCGCCGAAGGTGTACGGGGTCCCAAGCTGCGCCAGGGCCCACCCAATGGCGGTCACGACCGGCGGCGGGGTGCCCGCCGGAAGGGTGAAACCCGGGGGTAGGGACACGGCCACGTCGGGCGGTAGCCCGTGGCCGCCGTACCCGCCGCCGTAGATCACCGACACCACCCCGGCGGCGGCAGAGGCGATCAGCAGCACGAGCGCCGCCGCCGCTACCGCGAGGCCGGTTGCTACCCGTCGCACGGGGCACCGTCCCCGGTGGGGGCGAGATCGGCGAGGCTGACCCGCCCGGGTTGTCCGGCGACCCGCCACACCGCACCCGCCGGCCCGCCCGCGTCGGGGGCGTGGTTGACGGCGGCGGTCGCCACGGTCACCCCGTCCGGTATCCCGGTGCGGGTGAGGTGGGTGTGCAGGTTGGCTTCCCGGGCGGTGGTGGGCAGCCAAAACAGCACCGGGTAGGCCCGGGGTGGGGGTAGCGCGGCGTAGCCGGGCAGCTTGCCCGCGACCCGGGACAGGGTTTCGGTGCCGAGATCGACTTCAAGCCAGAAC
>NZ_AXVR01000163.1 GCF_000484695.1 Salinispora cortesiana
CGGCCTGATCACACTCACGGTCAACGAGACCCGCCGCCTGATCAACGCCTGCATCATCCGCCCGATCAATGACCTCACCCACCGTTTGCACTGGTGAGCCCCCCCGGCGTTGACGCGCCGGAGGGCTTAGTTGCCTGCTTGTCAGCGCCGAGCGTGCTGTACGAACGCCCGCCACGCCTCCGGACCGAACACCAGAGCCGGCCCGGTGGGGTCCTTGCTGTCGCGAACGCCCACGACGCCGGAGAGGTTGTCGGCCACCTCCACGCATTGTCCACCGTTACCCCCACTGCGGCTGCTCTTACGCCACACGGCACCGATAAGGTTACTCATCGTTACATCTCCTTGACGATCACGGCCAATAGGTTGGCCGATTGGTCTGCGTCGAGCGACAGGCCCTCCAACGTTTTCCATCTCACAGAGTACGCCGCAACCTCTGTCAGCTTGTCGAGGTATAGAGCGCCTGTCAGTGACTCGCTGTAGACGGTCGTGGGCTCGGCGGCCCGGATCCCGATTGTCGGGAATTCGAGCACGACGAAGCCAGCGCCGTTCAGGGCATAGTTGGGTTGCGTGTCCCAAGGTACGATTCGGATTGTCGCCACCTCGGCAACCACCTGGTTGTGCAGGTGGTTGAGCTGTTCGGCCATGCCGGGGAACGGCCGGCGCAGTACGCCCTCATTCACTATGACTTCTAGGCGCGGAGGCTCCGGCTTCTTCCGCATCAGGATCTTCTGGCGCTCCATGCGCAGCTCGGCAAGATGGCCGATCTCTCGCTCTGAAAGTTCCGGATGCGACCGAAGCAGGTGCTCGGCATACCCTCTCGTTTGAAGCAACCCGGGAAGCGAATCCGGCTCCCAGTGCCGCAGACCCGACGCCGCTGACTCCATCCCTACGTACAGCTCAAACCAAGCCGGCAAGGTATCGCCGTACGCGTGCCACCAGCCCTTCGCTTTGGTCTCAGCGGCCAAGGCAATCAGCGCCGAGGTCATCTCGGGAGACATGCCATACAGGGCGCACATGGCCGCTACATCGCGTGCCTTGACGGCCGACCCCCCGCCCTCGATCCGGTACATGGTGGACCGCGACCACTCCAGCGCCTCGCCAGCGGCCTCCAGGGATAGGCCAGCCTCCTCACGGCCCTGCTTTAGGTACCGCCCAAGCTGCCTACGCGGTATGGATGATCCGGCGTGGGTCATTCGGCCTCCTGTCTCAGATTGGAGCAGTCCATCTACCGAGCGTGGGACCGTCTTCGACCCACTCTCAAGAATAGGACACCCATCGTGACATGTCCCAGTCTAAATGATTGCACGGCTGCCGCTGGGGGCTAACAGTGGTTGCAGTGTGTGCTCGCTCCACTGTCGATGGACTGGGGCAGGCGTCGCCCTGGCCGCTCCACTCCCCGCAGTGGAGCGGCCATCCAACCCACTGAGGAGGTAGCCATGCTGTTCCGCTTTCCGGGCCGTCGCCGCAATCGCCTGAGCTACCGCCGGGGCAACAGGCCAGTGGAACCGACACCCCGGGCCCAGGGTGTCGCCCCGGCGTCTTGGGTGACCTGGCCGACCGCAGCATTCCCCCAGCCTGGCCGGGTCGGGTGGCTGATGCCCGCTCAGACGTGGCGGGCGAATCGCGGTCGATGGTGAAACTGCACGCGCTACCGCAGCCGAGGAACAACGCCCCACACCCCCTGACGGTGCAGCGGGCTAGGCCGGTCAATCTGCCGGCGTGGATGGTTCAGCCCACCGTCGCCAAC
>NZ_AXVR01000164.1 GCF_000484695.1 Salinispora cortesiana
GGGGTTGAGGCGGGAGCGGCAGTGTCGGCAGGTCACGGTGCGCCTCCCGTGACCGTGCCGAGCGGCCAGATGTGCCGTACGCCCTCCACGCCCCCGGGGCATCGGCAGTCGGGGGTGTGTCGGCAGTCGGCAGTGCATACGACGGTGCGGGCGGCGGCGGGTCCGGCGGTGGTCACCTCGAGGGAACGGCGCTGGCATCCGGGGCACTCGCCGGGAATACGCGTGCGGTAGGGCGGTTGGTTGAGCCAGCCGCGGGCCAGCTCGTCCTCGTCGGCGAGGTGCGAGGCGAGGAGGGTGAGGGCGCGGGGTGGGAGGGTGAGGGCGGGTAGGGCGGTGAGGATGCGCTCCAGCGGGTCGCGGCCGGCCGGGAGCCGGTACATGCCGGCGAGCCACGTCAGCCGGCCGTCTAGGCGTTGGATCCGCTGCGCCCACGTCTGCACAAGCGGTGGGGGCCGGTCGGCGGTCAGCGTGGCCACCGGGTCGGCGTGTCCGCCGATCGGGTGGATGGTGCCGTGGATGGGGCTGCGCAGGATGGGGGCGGCGTCGGTGAGGGTGTCGCCTCGCTGCCGGGCCTCGGCGGCAGCGAGCGCGCCCAGCTGTTGCATGGCGGTGTGGATGGACCAGGCGGCGGCGGTGGCGTGCAGGTGGTGCGGTGTCACTGGGCGGCCTCCCACAGGCAGCGCTGGACGTAGTCAGTTCCACGGGGGTGGCGTGGTTTCGCTGGTGAGACCCGATCGGAGCGATCGGAGCGCATCCATCGCCAGTCATCGGGTTGCAGCCAGCCGAGGTAGTTCATCGGCTGCTGCGGTAGGGGTCGGGCTGGCGGGCGTCGGCCGGGGTGATGAGGCCTGCATGCCGATTGGGGGGCATGTGGTGTCGCGGTCCCGCTCGGGGTCTACGCGGGCCTGTGCGTGGCTCTCAGCGGGCTTGGCGGCACCCTGCGTGCTGCCGGCGGCGGTGCTGTGGTCCGGGCAGAGCACCGTGAGGCCGCGGAGGCGTATCCAGCCGCGGTCCTGTGGGCCGACATCTGCGTGGTAGGTGCGCGGGCATCCCGGGTAGACGCAGTGGCGGATCAGGGTCCCCGCAGTGTCCTTCGACGCGCGAGTTTCGGCGGCGGTGATGAGGGTGACGAGGTGGCGGGCGAGGCCGTCGTGCTCGTCGGTAACGGCCCCGGGGTAGTGGGCGTCCCAGCGGTCGTACCAGCCTTCCAGGAGGTCACGGATGGCGTCTATGCGTTCGTCGGCGGTGCGGGCGGCGGTGAACTCCGCGGTGGAGTAGTCGAGGAACGCCTGCATGCCGATTGGGGGGCATGTGGTGTCGTAGTCCCGCTCGGGGTCTACGCGGGCCTGTGCGTGGCTCTCAGTGGGCGACACGGCACCCTGCGCGCCGCCGGCCGGGGAACCGGGGCGGGTGGCGTACCGCGCCCGCGCCCGGTCGATCCGCTCGACAGCATCGTCGAGGGTGGCACGGGTCTGGTCCCGGTCGGCGGCGAGCCGGTCGACCAGCTCGGCGGGCGTGGCGAGGGGGCTGTGGCAGCCGGCGCGGTTGAGGGCGGCCCACACGTCGGTGAGGGTTTCGAGCGCCTGCTGGCAGTCGTCGGGGGCGGTAATGGTGTGGTGGTCGTGGCGGCATTCGCCGTAGACGGGTAGGCGGGTGGGCTCAGGCATCGGTGGCTCCGTTGGGGATGTAACCGGCGTCGGCGAGCAGGCGTACGGCGGTGGCGCCGTCGAGGAGGACG
>NZ_AXVR01000165.1 GCF_000484695.1 Salinispora cortesiana
GATCCGGACGCCGGCACCCGCCCGGACCTGGTCGAGCGTGACTTCACCGTCGACGCGACCGCCGTCGACACCCGCTGGTGCGGCGACATCACCTAATGGCAGGGCCGGAGAGATTTTCCGGTGCCCGGAGACGACTGGCAGGGGCCCCTGAGATATCACCGGCCCAAGATCGGGTGCAAGGTGTGGGTGAGCCGCTGGCCGGTGTCCACTCGCATGATGCACACGGCCGTCGAGGCCTGAAGGTAGACGGTGGTCCTGCCAGTCGTCGGGTCCGTGATCGGCTTGTGAGATGCCGCGCCATTGAGCGCTTCCATTAGGTCGCCGCGCGTGCCCTCGGGCTCAACTTGTTGTTGACCACGAAGGGGACCCGAGTGCAGATCACCTGCGGCATCGACTGGGCCGAGCAGCATCACGACGTGGCGGTGCTCAACGCCGACGGCAGCGTGCTGGCCCGGGCCAGGATCGACACCGGCGCAACCGGATTCTCCCGCCTGATGTCCCTGTTGGCCGAGCACGTCGACGACGCCGACCAGCTCGCGTCGGTGCCGATCGGGATCGAGACCGACAAGAATCTGCTGGTCGTCGCGTTGCAGGCCGCCGGGATGACCGTGTTCGCGATCAACCCGCGGGCGGTCGCCCGTTACCGGGAACGACACGGGCAATCCGGTAAGAAATCCGACCCGGGCGACGCGTTCGTGCTGGCCGATCTGTTGCGCACCGACCGGCACCAGCACCGGCCGTTGCCCAGCATCAGCGTCCACGCCTCGGCGATCAAGACGCTGGCCCGTCAGCACCAAGACGCGATCTGGTCGCTCAACCAGACCGTCAGCCGTCTGCGGTCGCTGCTGCTGGAGTTCTACCCGCAAGCGCTGCGCGCTTTCCCGAACCTCAAACACAAGGCGGCATTGGCGGTCTTGAGCGCCGCCCCAACACCCGAAGCCGGGCTGCGACTGACCGCCCGCCGCCTCGCCACGCTGCTGCGCCGCTGCCGGCGACGCAACGACCCGTCCCTGGCCGAACATGTGCTGAGCGCCCTGCACAGCCCCGCACTACGGCAGCCCACTGCCGTCGAGGCCGCCTACGGCGTCACCGCCCAGACCCTGACTGCCATCGTCGTGGCGATGCAGACCGCCGTCGAAGAGCTCGAGCAAGCGTTGGCGGCCGAGTTCGACCAGCACCCGCTCGCCACGATCCTGCGTTCAGCTCCAGGGCTGGGCCCGGTCCTCGCGGCCCGCGTCCTGGCCGAAATCGGCGACGACCCAACCCGCTTCACCACTACCGCGGGCCTACGCGCGTTCGCCGGAACTGCACCAGTTACCCGCGCTTCGGGCCGATCGCGCTACGTCAAGGCCCGCAAAGTGCGCAACAAGCGCCTCGGCGACGCCTGCCATTGGTGGGCCTTCGTCACCATCACAAAATCCGCCGGCGCCCGCGCACACTACGACCGCCGCCGAGCCGCCGGAGACCACCACAACGCCGCCCTACGCAACCTCGCGAACAAGCTCATCGGACGGCTCTGGTGGTGCCTACAACACGACGAAACCTGGAACGAGAACACCGCGTGGAACATCGACATCGCGACACCCGATCCGAGAACCGCTTGACACCTGACCCGCGTGGGATGTCTACATCAACACCTGGGAGGGCTGGCTGTACCTGGCCACCGTCATCGACCTGTCATCGCGCCGCGTGGTCGGCTGGGCCGTCGCCGACCACCTCA
>NZ_AXVR01000166.1 GCF_000484695.1 Salinispora cortesiana
AGGCCGGACATCGTCTCGGCGGACGGCGCCGGCGCCTCCGCCGGGCCCTCGCCGTCCGGGTCCTTGGGCAGGACCTCGTCGATGCCGGCGATCCGCTTCATGAAGTAGCCGTTGTTCTGGGCGTTCGGCGCGTAGGCGGCGTAGTTCCAGGAGCGGATGAAGGAGTCGGCGTTGACCGGCTCGCCGTTGTCGAAGGTGTAGCCGTCCTTCAGCTTGATCGTCCAGAGCTTCTGGTCGTCTGACTCAATCGACTCGGCCAGGTCGTTCTCCGGTTCACCGGTGTCGGCGTTGTACTTGACCAGACCACGGTAGAGCTGACGGACCACGTAGATCGACGGCTCGTCATCGGCATTGGACGGCAACAGGAACGCCGGCTCCGAGGCGTAGACCCGCAGCTGACCGCCAGACTGGCCGGCTGCGTCCTCCGAGTCGTCGCTGCCACCACTACAGGCGGTGGCCAACATGGCGGTGGCGGTCGCTGCGACCGCCACCTTCAGGAATTTCCCGCGCATATGGAGTGCCTCCTCAGGGCGCTCGGCTCACGAGGGGGTGTGAGGTGTCTGTCACTGTGACACCGGACACGCGATTTCGAGAAGGCGTGTTATCAACCCGATACCCGCCCGGGACGGTGCGTACATCAGCACCAGAGCAATTTGTCCGAATCTACGTCCCGGGTGGTGGCACCGGCGCGTGGTCGGGGTGGCAGCAGCCGTGGATCGCCCGGACGGCCTCCGGGCCGAGCCCCACGGCTGCTGCCACCCCTTTCATACTGGTTGGATCAGGTTGCCGAGGTTCAGTTCTGCTTCAGCGAGGTCTCGCCGTAGGCGGCGCCGGAAACCTTGTTCCAGACGAAGGTGTCGACGTTCTCGCTGTAGATCGCCGTCTCCTTGCGCCAGTAGATCGGAAGGGCCGGCATTTCTTCGGCCACGATGTCTTCAGCCTGTTGGTAGAAGGCGATGGCCTCCTCCAGGGTCGGGGCGGAGTCACCCTGCGCCAGTAGCTTGTCGAATTCGGGGTTGCTGAAGGTGGTGTTGTTGCCGTCGGAGTCGGAGCCGTAGAGCGGAGTCAGGAAGGTCTCCAGGAATGGGTAGTCCGGGCCCCAGCCGAGCCGGAACGGTCCGGTGAACTCATTCTTGTCCGCAACCTCCAGGTATTCAGCGAACTGCAGGTTGACCTTCAGCTCGTAGTCGATGCCCAGCGCGTTCCTGATCTGGTCGCCAACGGCCTGTAGCCAGGCCTCGTGGCTGGCACCCGCGTTGGCCCAGAGGGTCAGCTTCTTGCCCTCCGGCCAGCCACCAGCTTCGGCCAGCAGTTCCTTGGCCTTCTCGACGTCCTTTTTGCAGTAGGTGCAGACACCCTCGCGAGCGCCGTCGAAGATCGGTGCGATGAACCCGGTGGCAGCAACGTTCCGCCCGTCGAAGACGGCATCAACGATGGACTGGCGGTCGATCGCCAGCGAAAGCGCCTGGCGGATCCGCTTGTCCTTGAAGCTGTCATCCCACAACGGCATGCCGACGTAGTTGAGGCTGTCGCCCTCCAGCTCGTACAGCCCGTCACCGTAGCTGGCCTGGGCATCGTTGAAGCGCGCCGGCGGGATCGTGTACATCACGTCCAGCTCGCCGGCCTGGAAGGCGGCGTAGCCGCTGTCCACGTCGGCGAAGATCCGGTAGTA
>NZ_AXVR01000167.1 GCF_000484695.1 Salinispora cortesiana
AGCAAACACACCACCATCGAACGCGCCGCCGCCACCGACCAATTCAGAATCCTCACCATCAACACCGGCGGCAACCTCACCCTCAACAAACTGAAAATCACCGGTGGTCAATCCCGTCCCGGCTTTTCTGGGGGTGGCATCCTCGTCAATCCAGGAGGTGAGCTCACCGCCAAACACAGTGAAATAGAAAGACTCCACCGTAAGCCGCAACACCGCCGCGGCAGGTGGCGGCATCAACAACACCGGGCTACTGACCATAGAGAGGTCCACGATCACCCACAACACCGCTACCTCACTCGGCGGTGGCCTTTTAAGCAGGAATGGTACCGTCGATATCTCCGAAAGTACGATCGCCGCCAACCAGGCCGAAACAAGTGGCCTACTGTTGATCGACGGCACCAGCACCGTAACCGACACTCATATCACAAAGAACAGGGTCAGTTCCGACGGAGGTATCGGCGTATCGGGAGGGCAGCACATGCTCCGGAGAGTCAAAATTGACCACAACACCGCGACTGTCGATGGCGGTGGAATGTTCGTCGATGACGGCACAGCCCTGGTCGCCGAAGACAGCATCATCGCCAACAACATCGCCGGAGGTAACGGCGGCGGGATCGAAAACCTTGGCGAGACCGTGCTACGTCACACGAAGATCATCGACAACCAGGCAGGGAATAATGGCGGGGGCGCTCTCAACCAAACCTCCGGCACACTCACGCTCTTTGCGACCAAGGTGGTCAAGAACACCGCCGCCAATAGCGGCGGGGGCATCTTCAACGATGCCGGGATAGTAGAGCTGAACACGGCCACCGGCACCACTGTGATCAAGAACCGACCCAACAACTGCGTAGACGTTCCCGGCTGCGCCGGGTAGCGACCCGAACGTGCCAACCCCAGGGCCCGTTCCTGCCACCTCGGCAGGAACGGGCCCGCTGCTCCTGGTCACGCTGGGGCTGACCCGAGGGGAGACTTTGACAGGCCGATGCGGGTCACCCGCGAGCCACCTAACTTCGCTAGCACCGCATTGGCGAGGGCAGAACATCCCGCCACGCGATCGACTCAACAGCGCAGCTCACTTCTCCAATGCTGTCGCAATGAGGACAAGTCCGGCCAGCCCGATCGCTACGAGCGTGCTTGCCGCGGGAGTGTGGATAACGGTGTTTCCGGCCTGACCTGCCGGGCGTTGTGCCTGGTGAGGAGGGTGCCGTGAGGACCGCGACACTAAACGACCAGACTGGACGTAAGAAGCGGCCGGAGCCGTCGGCGTCGGGCTGTACGGAGTGCATCCGGCGTGACGCGCCCGAGGCGACCACACGAACAGATGACGGCGTGACGTGCAGGCGGGGGGTACCGTCGATGGCGGCAGGGCGCCGGTTGTAGCGGTCGGCGCCCGCCACCCAGACCGCTACCTGGGAGCCGTCAGGTGGCATATCGAGTCTGACGGAGCGTTGGGGTGAGCATCGATATCAGTGTGTGGGTGCCGGATGACAAAGCCTACGCCGGCCGGAATGTCATCGACGATCCGCCGGACGCCAGCACCGGAGTAGGCGCTGGGGTCTGCTGCACTGATTGGTGACATCTGAGATGGCTTGCCCTGGTGGCGGGCTGGAAGGATGTTGCTGTGCCCAAGCCCTACCCCCGTGAGTTCCGTGATGACGTGGTGCGA
>NZ_AXVR01000168.1 GCF_000484695.1 Salinispora cortesiana
TCCGACGCCAGCACCAAGCCCAAGCCAAGATCGGTCACTACGCCCGACAATCTCTCACCGAGCCCTGAAACGGATCTCCTGCTGGAGTATTAGCCGCCATGCTTTCTGCCGGAGGAAGGTCAACCAGCCCTCCCCCAAGATTGATGCGCAGCTCACGGTAGTGGCGCTGTCGCGGATCGGATGTCCCGTAACCGCCGACAGCGAGGCTGGCTACCGGAGACGACGCGGGGACTGGCCGCAACGACGAACGCGCCCGCCCCAGGTCGGGACGGACGCGTTCGGGGGTAGGTCAGTCGCGTCCTGGAAGCTGGGCGACGAACGCCCGCCACGACGGCGGCCCGAACACCAGCGCCGGTCCGGTCGGGTCCTTGGAGTCCCGGACCCCCACCACACCGGGCAGATTGTCGGCAACCTCGACACAGTCGCCGCCGTTGCCGCTGCTGCGGCTGCTCTTACGCCAACGCGCCCCGGTCAAGTCCATGATTCAGCTACTTCCCTCAGAAGATCAACTGACTGCCAGTGGGACAACGCCTCACCCCGCACGTTCTCCCACACCTCCAGTATCGCCGCCACATCGTTCGGGGTGCTAACCATCTCTCCCTCCAGCTGGCTGTCCAGATAGACCGCCATCCGATGATCCGCACCGGCGCCGATGACGAACGGCCCGTTGAGGCCCGCGTAGGCGCCGACGGTCAACGGCACGACGTGCAGCCGGACGTGTGGGGCCGCACAGGCTGCCAGCAGGGCCGACACCTGCTCCCGCATCGTCTCCCGGCCACCGACCGGGCGCCGGAGGGCGACCTCGTCGACCACGGCCGCGAACTGCGGCGGATCTTCCTTGGTGAGGATGGCCTGCCGGGAGAGCCGGGTGGCGACGAGCCGGTCGACCTCCGTGCGCCCCCGCAAACCCCCACTGGACAGCACCGCGCGTGCGTATGCCTCGGTCTGCAGCAAACCGGGAACAACCAACGGCTGATATGACCGCAGCGATGTCGCCTCGCGCTCGAATTCCTGCCACGGGCGGAACCAGACCGGATTGCGACGTCTCGAAATGTCCGGCCATATGTCCTCCTTGTCCACACCGAGAGCATCCGCCGCCGCCGTGCGGTGCGCCGGGTGCGGAATATGATCCTTTACGAGCCACCGCGTCGTCGTTTTCCGATCAACTCCGACCCGTTCGGCAAGCGACTGAGCGGTGTGGCCAGCCTCGTTCATGGCCAGCCGAAGTGCCTCGTTCATGAGCCCCTCCGGAAGGCATTTCGGATGTCTTCGGACCATACGTCGATGGGGTTTTACTGTCCACTACTGATAGCCAGACTGACTCCGCGAAACGGCGTAAGCCGGTGGAGGTCCTATCCCGCCGGAGGCGCTGTCGGACCGCCCCCACCCGTGGGGCGGTCCTCCACCAATACCAAGGAGACCAAATGCGAATCCGCTGGTTCAGTCGGCGTCGGAAAAACACCGCGCAGCCCCGCCCACACGGCACGAACGCGCCGTACCGCGCCCCAGCCCCGGGCCCGAACCGCCCAGCGAACCTGCCGGTCAACCTACCTGCCTGGATGACTCAACCCACCCTCGCCGACCCCCAACCCGGACGCGTCGGCTGGCTCACCCCCGCCCA
>NZ_AXVR01000169.1 GCF_000484695.1 Salinispora cortesiana
GCTCATTTATTTCCGATCAGGTCGTCGAGGGTGAGTTGGGTTGGCCGGGTGCATGTGTGTTCGGCGTGGATGGTGCCTTGGAGGGTGTTGGCGGTGATTCGGTGTGCGTCGCGGTAGATGAGGTGTTGGTTGCGGGTGAGGGTGTAGGTGGCGCGGTTGTCGAGTAGTGCGGCGATTTCTGAGGCGCGGTCGGGTAGCGGGGTGGTGTCGACTCGGGCGGGGCTGCCTTCGTCAAGGGCGGTGAGGATGGGCTTGCGACAGCGGGGGCACCGGGACTCGGCAGCGATGGTGGAGAGGAAGTGCTGGTTCACCGGATCAACCCCTTTTCGTGATCATCCGGGTTTCCGGGTTTTCCGGGTTTTTGGCAGCCGTCCCCCACAGGCGCCTCCACCGTTGCGTAACGTTCCGTAGTCGCTTCGTCATTCACGGGCGCGCGGGGGGCGGAGAAAAACCCGGAAAACCCGGAAACCCGGATGATCATGGTTGCTGGCCTTCCAATCTGTCCGATCCTGCATGGATTTGCCAGAGCTGAATCTTGTGAACGTCGAGCCCGGCCCGCCGGACAGCGAGACCACCCGCCCACCGGCCCTCCCGGTTGCGCAACCACCATCCGAGCGACTTCGCGATACCCACCGGGCCCTTTGGATGTTTTGACGCCTTGGCCGCCAGCTCGTCCGGCAACGCCTCAGCCGGGATCAATCCGGGTGCGATGAGGTTGCCGGTGTCGACGTCGCCGAGTAGTTCCTTGGCGGTCCACTCGCGCCCTTTGTACGCCTTGAAAGCGGCGGCGAGGAACACCGACCATTCGTCGTCATCGGTACCGACTTCGACCTGGGTGGAGACGTCGTCGAATCGTCCGTCGATTCCGGTGACCGACAGGATTCCTTCGACGGTGCGGACCCATCGGGCGTAGCTGTCACTGGCCCGTTCGACCGGTAGTGGTTTTCCGGCGGCGACCCATGCTCGTACCAGTGTGAGTAGTGCGCAGAGCAGTTCTCCGCGCCGCTCTTTTACCCACGCTTCCAAATTGGTGATGGCGAAGCCGGTGCGGAGTTCGGGGTTGGGTTGGCCGGGGTCGATGATGGTGCGGATGGTGCGGCGGGGCAGGTCGCCGCCGATGCTGATGTTGTTGCCGGTGACGGTCCAGAGGCGGTCGTTGGTGGAGCGGGTCCAGGCGGTGGAGCCCAGGGGCCGGTCGTCCCACAGGTCGGTGGTGAGCAGCCCTGCGAGGGTGCTGCTTTTGAGCGTGCCGCTGACGTTGTCGAGGATGACGACGGGGCCGGTGGTGATGGACAGGATGGCGGTGATCTGTTTGCGGAGTTCGGTGTCGTCGTCGGGCATTTCGGCGCGGAACACGCCGCCGTGGATGTGGCGGGAGAGGTTGGCCAGCAGGGTTTTACCGGAGCCGGGTTGGTGGGCGGCGATGGCGTGCAGCTTGTATGGCGGTGGGGTGAGTGCCCTCAGGAGTGGGGTGAGCAGGGTGCCGAGGTAGTTGGCCCGGAAGTGCTCGGAGACGAATGGGAAGCCGTCGATCATTTCTAGGAGCAGTTTCGCGGCGTCGCGGACGTCGCTGTCGGTGGGCTGGTCGGGTACGCGG
>NZ_AXVR01000170.1 GCF_000484695.1 Salinispora cortesiana
CGTCCTCCTCGACGGCGCCACCGCCGTACGCCTGCTCGCCGACGCCGGTTACATCCCCAACGGAGCCACCGATGCCTGAGCCCACCCGCCTACCCATCCACCGCGAGCACGACCGCGCCCTCGACGAGCTCGCCGACGTGTCGGCCGCTCTTCACCGGGCCGGCTACAGCGACCCCGGCTCGGTCGCGCAGTTTGTTGACCAGCTCGCCGCCGAACGCGACCAGGCCCGCGCCGCCCTCGGCGACGCCCAGGAGCTGATCGCCACCCTCGACGATGCTGTCGAGCGGATCGACCGGGCGCGGGCGCGGTACGCCACCCGCCCCGGTTCCACGCCCGGCAGCGCGCACGACGCGGGGACCCTGATCCGCCACTGCGCCCACCCGGGATGCCACCGGAGCTATCGCGCGGACGTCGGCCCACAGGACCGCGGCTGGATACGTCTGCGCGGTTTGGCGGTGCTCTGCCCGGGCCACAGCACCGCCGCCGGCAGCGCGCAGGACTGACCCGTGTCCTGCGACGACTGCCGCCTACACGACCTCAACCAGGGCCGAGATGACCCGATTTGGTCCGTGTGCGACTGCGAGCTAAACGACGACCGCGGCTGGGGTGACCTCGACTGGGTCACCGACCCAGCCGAGCGCGAACCAGACGACGACTGGACCAGCCGATGACCGCGTTCCGCCTCACCGCATGAGGAGCCGACATGAGTAGCAGCTGGCGCGGCGGCAGCACCAGCGCCTGGAGGCGACTACGCGCCCACGTCCTAACCCCGGCCACCCAGACCCTGACCGTCGCCCGCTGAGAGGCCACCCCGTGACACCGCACCACCTCCACGCCACCGCCGCCGCCTGGTCCCTGAACGCCGCCCTCGCCCAGCTCGAGGCCCGCGCCACCGCCGAGGCCCGCGCCATCGCCGCCGAGCAGGCCGCCGCCGTAGAGCCCATCAGCTCACCCACCTGGGGCCGCCGGCACGCCCTCGGCGGACACGGCGACCCCACCAGCGACGCCATACTCACCGCCACCGCCGGACCGCTACGCCGAAACCGCTACGCCGAAACCCAAACCGGCATCATCAGCCAACTCGACGCCGTGGCCCGACACCTGCCAGGCCACGGTGTCGCAGACCCCCTCCAGCGCATCCGCCAGCACATACCCGCCATGCAGCCCGGCACCGCAGCCGCCCTCACCGCCCTACTGCGCAAACTCGACGGGCGGGCCCGGCGAGTACTGCGGGTCGGACCCGACCGGGACCCGCTCCGCGGCGTCGCATGCCCGGCCTGCCACTGCCGCCACATGCACGTACAGACCAGCGGACCGCAATACGCCTGGACGGTCGTCTGCTCCGCCGGCTGCCGCTGCGTAGGGCAGGGCTGCGGCTGCGGCATGCCCGGCGCTGTGGAGGGTGTCGCCCACATCTGGCCGCGGGTTGCCGTCCTCAAGCCTGGCCGGGTGGCACCGTGACCTGCCGACACTGCCGCTCCCGCCTCAACCCCGCCGGCCGCTGCCCCGGCGACACCCCACTCACCCGTGACCGCTACGGCACCGCC
>NZ_AXVR01000171.1 GCF_000484695.1 Salinispora cortesiana
ATAGCACCTGGCCCCGGGCTGGGTGCACTCTTGTCTTCGAACACGTTTTCTGCGTGTCGCGGTGACGCCCATCTGCCCCAGCCCTTCCCCCATGTCGCAGTGCAAGCTGCGGCCGTTTCGCCGTGGCACAAGCCGGCGGTGTCGCGATGAGCGGCGCGGTGGTGGCTGCGGATCGGGTGGTCGCGTCTGGGCACTGCCCGGTTTGCGCTGCACGCGGGCAGGCGGTGTTAGCTGCCCCGGGGCATACGCGGTGCGCGGTGCACTTGGGCCGGTCGCGGGTGTGGGTGGAGACCACCCGCACCGGGCAGACCCGCCTTACGGTGCCGGCTGGTGCGCGTCGTCGGATCGTCTATCCGACTGGCCTGCAGACCCCATGCGTGTCCTGTGCGAGCGCTGGTAGGGACACGCAGGGCCTGCCGCGTGAGGGTGAGGGCTCGGATGCGCTGTGCATTCCGTGCTGGCGTACCCGCACCGATGCCGCGCGGCGTCGTCGCCTGGCGGCCGAGCGGCGGGCCGCTGCCCTGGAGGCACCCCTTGTCGTTGACGAGGCCCCGGTGTGTGCAGCGTGCGGCGCGGAGGAGCCGTCGCCGTCGTGTTGGCTGTGTGGCTATTCGTGGCTGGCGCAGGTCCGCGCTGACCACGAGCACGCCCAGGCACTGGAGGCCGCCGCCGTTGAGGCACGGTTCGCGCAGCTCGCGCAGCGGGCCGAGGCCGAGGCCCGGGTCGCTGCGCTGGCCGGGTGGGTGGATCGGCTGCAGGTCACGGTGTCCGCGTACGCGGCCGGCGGTGGTCGTGGCCGTGCGGTCGAATTGCTGGCGGACGTGTTGTCTAGGGAGGCGGGGGCGCGGGGGTGTCGGCGTGGCCGGCCGTCGCGGTTGGCCCGGGTCGCCGCGGTGCTTGCGGTCGATAGTGACTGGCGCACGGGTCGCCGAGCGTTGCCGGGTCGGGAGCGCTCGGCGCAGCTGGCTGGCTGTACTACCCGCACTGTCACTGACTGCTGGGCGCGTGCCGAGGCGTTGGGCTGGGCCACGCGCACCCATCACGGGCGGCGCCTGAGCTTGGCCGAGCGCACCGAGCTGGGCCGCTGCAACGACCGGGCTCAGTTCGATCTTGCCGCGGTGCATCACGGTGACCCGGCCGTCCGCGCCCCCTACATCCCGGTGGCGCTGCTGGTGCTCGACGACCTGCTGCAGCACGCCCTGGTGCTGCTGGCCGCCGCGCAGGACGACCTCGACGACCTCGACGCCCTCGACGCCCGTACCTCTGGCGTGGTCGACCACGCAGCTCTGGCCCGCCGCGCGCAGCTACGCCACGCCGCCGCTGCGGCCCGCGACACCCTCCTGACCGATGTGGAGGCCATCGCCACGCGTCAGATCGAGACCGGGATTTTCTTCCCCCCCCGCTCGGCGTCCCAAGGTGAGTACTTAAGTTCCTGCTTGTCTCGGGGTTTTGGTTGCCCACCGTCGACTCACCCGACGTCGGCGGGGGATCCGAGTCGGGGGAATGGCGGCGCTTCGCGCTCACCAACACGAGGGGG
>NZ_AXVR01000172.1 GCF_000484695.1 Salinispora cortesiana
GAGGGTCTCTGCAAGGACGGCATCTTGGGCACGGTCCTGCTGATCGACAAAGTCAAGGAGGACTGCGCCAAGACGGTCGCCGCCGTGCTGGTTGACCACGGCCGTAACGTCACCACGACGCTGCTGTGCACCGCCATCACCGCGCCGGCCGGGCCCGCGGGGTCGATCGGACTCCTTGAGGTCTGTAAGGCGATCGGGCAGCCCCTCGTGGACCGCGCGATCGGGTTGTTCGAGGACGCGCTGAGGCTCGCCGGCGCGGTCATCGACGTCGTGAAGTTCGTCGCCGACCCGACCAGCGCGCTGGACAACTTCGTGAACACCCTCAAGGCCAGCGCCACTGAGCTGGTGGACAAGGTGCTGCGGGAGCTGAGCAAGACCACCGCGTTTGACGCGGGCGCGAGCTGGTGGCTACGCCACTACGCGGCGGCGGCGGCGCTCGGCCTGATGGTGATGGCGGTCATGATGCTCATCACCGCAGTGCAGACGGCGCGTAACCATCTGTCCGGCGATGACATGCACGACACCGTTTTCAAGCACCTGCCGACCGGCATCCTGCTGATGGTGTTCGGTCCGGCGCTGGGCGCGGTCATGTCCACCTTCGCCAACAAGCTGACCGACGGCATCGTGCACTTCATCGCCCCTGACATGGGCGCCTTCCTGGCAAAACTGAACATCTTCGCCGCGTTGACCTCGAAGATCCCCGGCGGCGTCATCATCGGGATCGTCATTTACCTGATGCTGTTCGGCGGCGCACTGACACTGCTGGGAGGTCTACTCCTTCAGACCCTCACGCTGTACTTCACCGGGCTGGCGTGCGCAATCGCGTTCGGGATGTGGGTCAACCCCAAGTGGCGCAGGAAGGCCATCAAGGTCCCGCTGACCTGGGTGGGCATCGTGTTCGTCAAGCCCCTGGTGTTCCTGCTGCTGGGAGCCGCGTTCGGGCTGGCGAACTTCGCCACCTCGGCGACCGCGATCACCGACCCCGGCCTCAACAGCGTCACCACGGCACTGATGGCGGCACTGGCGTTGCTGGTGGCCGGAATGGCGCCGTTCGGGCTGCTCAAGTACGCCCCGCTGCTGCCCGATGGCTCGGACTCGGCCAGCAGTACCGGCAGCGGCGGCGTCATGAGCACGGCAGCGGTTAATACGGCCTCGTCGGTCACGCAACAGGTCGCGATGCGCCGCGCGTACGCCAACAACGATTCCGCCACCCGACAGGAGGCGTCCGTGGGCGGCGGCGACGGCCCGACCACCGGCCAGAGCGACCAGGGCGCCGCCCCCGATCCGGCGACGTCGCGCAGCAGCTCGCCGTCCACCGGCGGCCCCAACTCGACCAGCACCAACACCGGCACGAATGCAGGCAGCGCGACGGCAGGCACGAGCACAGGCGGCACGGGCGCCGGCGGTGCAGGCGCAGGTGCGGGTGCGGGTGGTGCAGGCGCCAGCGGTGCGGGTGCCGCGACCGGTGCGGGCGCCGCGACCGGTG
>NZ_AXVR01000173.1 GCF_000484695.1 Salinispora cortesiana
GGTGCATGTGTGTTCGGCGTGGATGGTGCCTTGGAGGGTGTTGGCGGTTATTCGTTCGGCGTCGCGGTAGATGAGGTGTTGGTTGCGGGTGAGGGTGTAGGTCCATTGGCCGTTGATGAGGGCGGCGATTTCTGCGGCGCGGTTGGGTAGTGGGGTGGCGTTGACGCGGGCGGGGATTCCGTCGTCGAGGGCGGTGAGGAGGGCTGTCCGGCAGCGGGGGCAGCGGGTTTCGGTGGCGGAGGTGGAAGTGAGGTGTTGGGTCACGTCGACTCCTCGCTGCTGGGTTTGCAGGTTTTGCTGGGTTTCTGGTGGCCATCTCGGGTGAGTGGGCCCACGGATTCGTTACGCTCTGTAGCTGAGCGATTCCCCGGGCGCGCGCGGGGGAGGAAAACAAACCCTGCAAACCCTGCAAACCCAGCAGTCATGGTTGGCTCCTGTCCTGGTTTGTCCGGATCTGCCACTGGTTGATACCCTCGCGGTCCTTGCCGACACACCGGACTGCTAGATCGCCAGCCCATCGCCCTTCCCGGTTGGTAAGCCATCGTCCGAGCGACTTGCTGATCCCCACTGGCCCCTTCGGATGCTTTGATGCCCTCGCGGCCAGCTCGTCTGGGAGCGCCTCGGCGGAGATCGGCCCGGGGGTGATGAGGTTGCCGGTGTCGACGTCGCCGAGTAGCTCCTTGGCCGTCCAGATCCGGTCCTTGTACGCCTTGAAGACGGCCGCGAGGAATATCGACCATTCGTCGTCATCGGTACCGACTTCGACTTGAGTGGAGACGTCGTCGAATCGCCCGTCGATTCCAGCGACCGACAGGATTCCTTCGACATTGCGAATCCATCGCGCGTAGCTGTCACTGGCCCGCTCGACCGGTAGCGGTTTTCCGGCAGCCACCCATGCTCGTACCAGTGTGAGTAGTGCGCAGAGTAGTTCTCCGCGCCGTTCTTTGACCCACGTTTCGAGGTTGCGAATGGCGAAGCCGGTGCGGAGTTCGGGGTTGGGTTGTCCGGGGTCGATGATGGTGCGGATGGTGCGGCGTGGCAGGTCGCCACCGATGCTGATGTTGTTGCCGGTGACGGTCCAGAGGCGGTCGTTGGTGGAGCGGGTCCAGGCGGTGGAGCCTAGCGGTCGGTCGTCCCAAAGCTCGGTGGTGAGCAGCCCGGCCAGGGTGCTGCTTTTCAACGCGCCGCTGACGTTGTCGAGGACGACGACGGGGCCGGTGGTGATGGACAGGATGGCGGTGATCTGCTTGCGTAGCTCGGTGTCGTCGTCGGGCATTTCGGCGCGGAACACGCCGCCGTGGATGTGGCGGGAGAGGTTGGCCAGCAGCGTTTTGCCGGAGCCGGGTTGATGGGCTTCGATGGCGTGCAGCTTGTATGGCGGTGGGGTGAGCGCCCGTAGGAGTGGGGTGAGCAGCGCACCGAGGTAGTTGGCCCGGTAGTGCTCGGAGACGAATGGGAAGCCGTCGATCATTTCTAGGAGCAG
>NZ_AXVR01000174.1 GCF_000484695.1 Salinispora cortesiana
AGAATCCTCACCATCAACACCGGCGGCAACCTCACCCTCAACAAACTGAAGATCACCGGCGGAGACACCACTACCACTGGCGGCGGCATCCTCGTGGACCCTGGCGGGGCCCTTACCACCAAGCACAGCACCATCACCCGCAACATCGCCGGCACCGCAGGCGGCGGCATCGCCAACAACGGCACCACGACCGTCAAGCACTCCACCGTCAGCCGAAACACCGCCGGCACCACCGGCGGCGGCATCTGGAACACCGGCCTACTCACCGTGACCAAGTCCGAGGTCACCGCCAACCTCAGCGGCGCCTCCGGCGGCGGCATCCAGAGCACGAACGGAACGCTGTTGGTCGACCACAGCCGGATCACCGCCAATCAGAGCCAGACCAGCGTCGGCGGCCTGGAATCGTTCGGCGGGACCGGAATGGTCACGAATACCAAGATCACCGATAACACCGCCAATGCAGTTGGTGGCGTCCTGGCGAACTCCGGCCAACTCACCCTCCGAAAGGTCCTCATCGCCAACAACACGGCAACGACGGGACTGGCCGGTGGGCTATCGGTTAACCCCAACACGACTGCGGTGGTCGAGGACAGCACCATCAAGAACAACACCGCCGCCGCTAATGGCGGCGGCATCTTCAACTTCCAGTCGCTGGTCCTGCGCGACACGAAGGTGATCGGGAACCAGTCTGGAAACCAGGGGGGCGGAATCTTAAACGGCCCTTCCGGCGTCCTCACCCTCTTCAACACCCAGGTGGTCAAGAATATCGCCGTCACCGAAGGTGGGGGCATCTTCAACAACCCCCCCGGCGTGGTGAACCTGAACCTCGCCACCGGCACCGTTGTCATCAAGAACCGGCCCGACAACTGCGTCGACGTTCCGGGGTGCGTCGGATAACACCATGCCTAACTAAGTGATGGTCCCTCCTCCGTTCACCGACGGAGGAGGGACCATCAACCCGCGAAAACAGGGAGAACAAGGCTGCCGGGAGCGGTGGTGACGTAATACCAATGGGTATTTTCTCCCCCTTCGCACCCCTAAAGCCATGCCTTCGGGTTCAACTGAAGGGGTTATTACCGCCGCTCGGGTAGCCGAGGAAAAACCACCCGCCAGCTACCACCTGGGTGGGTTCATCATCGTGACCAAGAAAGGACACCGACGCCGCGATGAACCGTCCACACCGACCCCCACCGGGCCACCTAGGTAGAACGCAAACGAGATCACGATGGCGATGGTGGGCAGTCGGGCTCGCCGGCGTGACCGGCCTAGCCCTGACCGCCGTCGGCGCCCCCGCCGCCTCGGCCGCCGACACGGCCGAACGCGACCTCGCCACCGCCGACGATCGATCCTCCGCCGGGGACCACCGGAAGCAGAGCAAGGGAAAGAGGGAGAAGAAGCCGCCGGGCACCCCGGTCCCCTGCGACGCCGACGCCCTCATCGCCGCGATCACCCTCGCCAACGCCCGCGGCGGCGCCACCCTCG
>NZ_AXVR01000175.1 GCF_000484695.1 Salinispora cortesiana
GGGCTCTACGAAATTAGCGGGGGTCGAGGTGGCCTCGGGTGCGTCTGGTGGTAGCGCAGCGGGTGCGTAGTCGCTGGTTGGCGGGGTTGCGGAAGCCGTAGGCGTCGCGGGCGACGGTCTTGATCACGCGGTTGGTGCCTTCGGAGCCGGCGTTGGTGATTCCGGTGCGGATGAACGCGAGGATCTGGGGCCACCAGGTCTGCACGGTGGTGGCGAGACGTTCGAGTTCGGGCAGGTCAGCGTGGGCGCAGCGGCGGTAGAAGCGGTCCAGTAACACGGCGACGCGTTCTCGGTCCGAGTCGGTGCGGGCCAGGGCGAGCAGGTCGAGGAGGTCTTCCTTGGCGTTCCACGCGGCCAGGATCGGGGCCCCGATGTGTGTGGGCAGGGCGGACAATTCGGCTTGCAGGTCGTCGACGTGCTCGGCGCGCATCCGGGCGGCGTTGCGGGTCAGCCGGTTACGCAGTTCCCACTCGCGGTTGCCTTTGCATCCGCGTCGGCCGCGGACCTGCGCGGTGACCCGGCGGCGGACCTCGGTGACGGTGGCGTTGGCCAACTGGACGAGGTGGAAGTGATCAACGACGAGTTGTGCATGCGGCAGCACGCGCGAGACGGCGGACTTGAAGATCGTGCACATGTCGATCGCGACGTAGCGCACCTGGTCACGCCAGTCCGGTGGGCGGGCCAGGAGCCAATCGGCCACGACCTGGGCCGTGCGGCCCTCGACCTGACCGAGCAGGCCCTGCCCGTCCGACAGATCCACAAACCCGACGTGCCAGCGGTCCACGATGCTCTGCCACGTGCCGGTGGCCTCGTCGAGTACGAACTTTGGCTTGCCCCGGCGGATCTCGTCTATGCCCAGCACCTCGACCGGGCAGGGCTGCTGCGGCAGCACCACGGCCGCATGTGCGGCGAACGCGGCAGCGACGACCGGCCACGACAGGTCGTGATCCCGCGCCGACTGCACCACCGTACGCCCCCCATCGGCGACCGCCGCGCCGGCCACCGCCCGAAGCCGTTCGGTCATCCGCTTACGCGCCGGCACGGCCGCCACCGCCTCGGTGAACGACCCCCGCCCGCAGGCCGGCTCGTCACATCGCCAGCGCCGCTTACGCCACCGCAGCGCCGGCCGGCGCCCACCGATCGGCAGGTCACGTGGCCGGGTCACCCGTCGACCCTTCGACCTGCGTGCCAGTGTTCCGCACTCCGGACACCGCCGTGCCCGCTGATCCTCAGCGGTGACCAGGTCCACCACCGGACCGTCCGGCCCGTCCGCGACCTCAACGACGGCCAGACCGGCAAGGCCCAGCAGCCGGGTCGTATCCTCAACCATGTCCGTGGCTCTTCTGTTGTGATCAACTTGCTTCGACAACAAGATGATCAACCAAGAGCCACGGGCGCCCTCACCCCAGGGTCCACCCTGGACAGGCCGATGACGTCAGCCGACCCCCATCAACTTCGTTGACCC
>NZ_AXVR01000176.1 GCF_000484695.1 Salinispora cortesiana
CCTGAGCGAGGCGCCTGCTCGGCCGTACGCAGGGTGTAACACCCCCACGCCCCCCGAGATTCCACCACCACCATGCCCCCGACCACACCACCAAATGGGCATAGAACGGTCACAAGGTGTGTGGTTCCGTTGCAAAGAGGGCTACGACTGCCCCGCCGGCGACACCCGGACCCGCTACACCGGCCGGAACGGGTAGCCGATCTCAGCGAGATCACACGAAGCGTCATCTCACCCACCCGAGCAGTCCGATCACCAAACGGCTGGCCTGCCCTCGCCCACCACGCGGGGCGGCCCCTGGTGATGCGACGTCAACGTGGCGCAGAACGCCCGGCAGTGGGTGGCACGTCAGCCCCGGAACAAGCCGTGCCCACCAGTCGCTGCCCGGGCAGCTTGCCCGATCCTCGCTCGGTAGGTCTCGCGGGCGGCCGGGTCGATCTGCTCCTCGTACTCAGCTGTGAGCCCGGTCCGGCCGTCGAGCTGTTCGCGCAGGATGTCGGCGTGCCCGGCATGCCGGGTGGTGTCCTGCAGGACGTGGACCATGTTGAACAGCTTGACTTCGGGACGCGGCCACCACGGCACATGGCCGGGAGCGTCGATGGGTAGCTCTTTGATCGTGGCCTCTGCATGGTCCCATGCGCGCTGGTAGAAGCCGATGATCTGTTCTCGGGTCTTGTCCTGGGCAACCCACAGGTCGCTGCCGTCGGCGTCGCGCCAGTGCGGCAACCGCTCCGGGAACGGGCGGTCGAAGATCTCACCGAAGTACCAGGCCTCGCAGATCGCCAAGTGCTTGACCAGGCAAGAAGGTTGGTCCCGGTCGCTGTCAGGGGGCGGTGGATGTCGTACTCGGGCAGGCCATCGAGCTTCCAGAGTAGGGCCGTACGCGTCCGCTTGAGCTGGCCATGGAGGTAGGTCCTTCACGAAATATGTGCTGATTTCACACGTTAGGTTCGTTTTTGCAATCTATGGGTGGTTTGTGAGTCTTTATGTACTTAACTCCTGCTGTGGCGTCAGCACCACTGGCGCCGCACCCGGACCGACCGCACAGAAAGCGATGAACGACGATGTTGCAGAGCAGGAGACTCCCCCGCCCGTCCGGGGGGCGCGGTCGGCGCCGCGTCCCCCGGGCCGTCGCGGCGGTCAGCGCCATGGCCCTCACCGGAGTCGCTGGCCTGGCCGGCGCCGGACCGGCCACCGCGTACCAGGCCTCGCCCGACCGTGCCGTCACTGACGGCCAACCGCACCGGGAATGGTCGAAGGTTGACGGAGAGTGGGGTGGCGACTGGGGAAAGGCCGGCCACTCGGGCTGGAAGAGCGATGGCCATGGTGACAGGAAGGACAAGGGCACCAAGGACAAGGGCACCCCGGTGCCCTGCGACCCCAACGCGCTGATCGCCGCGATCACCGCGGCGAACCAGGCCGGCGGCGGCACCCTACGCCTGG
>NZ_AXVR01000177.1 GCF_000484695.1 Salinispora cortesiana
TACTCCAGCCGGGGTTGTTGACCTTGACTGAGCTGCGGTTTGATGCGACGCGGGAACGAGGGCAGCCACCGCCGATCATGGACGGTTGTGTGGACTGACCATGATGCAGCGGTGGCTGCCGGATACAGGGTAGACGCCCAGCGGTGGCGGGTGTTGTTCGACGACTTGATGCTGACGGTCGGGCAGCGTTTCCGTAGGCCGGAGCCTCGCCGTCGGGTGCGTGACTTTGTCCGGGGCTTGCTGGCGCCGTTGCCGCGGAAGAACTGCTGGACGATCGCGGAGCATGCCGGTGACACGGGTCCGGACGGGATGCAGGACCTGCTGACCCGGGTGAGGTGGGACGATGCGCAGGTGCGGGCCGATGTCCGCGCCTTCGTCGGCCACCACCTCGGTGATGCCGAGGCTGTGCTGGTCATCGACGAGACGGGCGATCTGAAGAAGGGCCGGCACACCGTCGGCGTCCAGCGGCAGTACTCAGGGACCGCCGGGAAGATTGAGAACTGTCAGGTCGCCGTGCACCTCGTCTACGCCACCGACGCTCGTCACGCGATGCTCGACACGGCGCTGTACCTGCCCAAGTCCTGGTGCGACGACGCCGAGCGCCGTACCGAGGCTGGTGTCCCTGAGCAGGTGCGGTTCGCGACCAAGCCGCAGCTGGCATCTCGGATGATTGCCGCAGCGGTCACCGCCGGGCTGCCGTGCCGATGGGTAGCCGGCGACGAGGCCTACGGCAACGATCCGCGCCTGAGCGCACGGCTTCGTCAGTTGCGACTGGGCTACGTCCTGGCCGTGGCCTGTTCGCATCAGGTGATCACCGGGCTTGGCGTCTCCCGCGTTGACGCCCTCGCCGCCGGTCTTCCTGCCACCGCCTGGCAGCGGGTATCCGCGGGTCGAGGCGCGAAGGGACACCGCTACTACGACTGGTCCTTCACGGCACTGCCGCACGCCGTCGACACCCACGGCGGGCACCACTGGCTGCTGATCCGCCGCAACCGCAGCACCGGTGAGCTGGCGTTCTACCGCTGCTGGTCACCCCAACCGGTTCCGCTGCACCACCTGGTGGCCGTCGCCGGCAGGCGGTGGAGCATCGAGGAGGCGTTCCAGGCCACCAAGACGGGCCTCGGCCTGGACCAGCACCAGAACCGCCGCTGGACGTCCTGGCACCGCTGGACCACCCTGGCGATCCTCGCCCACGCCTTCCTCGCCGCCGCGACCACGCACCGCAGCCGCCCCGACCCGGCCGGGCTGATCGCGCTGACCGTCAACGAACTACGCCACCTGTTCAACACCCTGATCATCGAACCCGGCCGCCGCCGCTACGACCCACTGCTCTGGTCCGTACGCCGACGCCGTCACCAAGCACGAGCCACGACCAGCCACTACGCCCGACAAGCCCTCACCGAACCGTGATCACAATCCCCGGCTGGAGTA
>NZ_AXVR01000178.1 GCF_000484695.1 Salinispora cortesiana
GGACATGCCCGACATGATCCGGCGCAGCGCCTCGTCGTGGGTGGAGTATCCGACCTCGCCGAGCCGCTCGTCGTCGCGCAGGACCAGGGCGACGGCGAGGGTCTCGCTGGTCGACCATGCCTGGTACCGGCCGCCGTGCGACTGCACGTACCGGACCCGCGCCACGGTCTCCTTGCCGAAGGTGTCGGTAACGAGCGGGAGCGCCTCGTCCATCACCTCGGCGCGACGTTCCAGCTCGTCCTGCTCCCGCTGGTACGCCTCGTCCTCGGTGGCCAGCCGCCGGCAGCCCTTGGCGTGGCCGTCCTCGTTGTCGAAGGGGTAGCCGTTGTACGGGCCGCGGTCGGTGATGCGCTCGCCGCAACCATGGGGGCCGGCGCACGTAAAGGACACGTACCGGTCGTAGCCGTAGCGCGAGGCGGGCCCGGCTACCAGCTCGAACGCCCTCTCCCGCGGCTCGTGGTCCTCGGACCACTCAATCTCCAGCAGGTCGGCGATCTGGTCCCACGAGGAACCCTCGCCGCGCAGCCCCTTGGCGAACGCATACGCCTGGTTCTGCGCCAGGCGGGCCACGGACAGCGAGGCCTGCAGGCCGGCGAGGGGTCGGGGCTCGGGGAAGCCGTAGTCCGACTCCGGCCGGATCTTGCGGGTGGTCATCTGTCCGGCCGGGACCGCCGCCTTCACCGCGCGGTCGACGAGCTGCCGGACGGCCGCCATGTCCACCGTCTTCTCGGTGGTGCTGCTGTTGGTGCTCACACGTTCCTCCTGGGGTTGGTTACGGGGTGTCGTCTGCCAGTTGACCTGAGGCACGGGAAATGCGCTGACCTGCGATGCCTCAACTTGACTGGCAAGACAAGCACCCGGCGCCTGCCAGTCAAGTTGAGGCAAATCGCCGCGCTTCGCGTCGAGCTGCGGCTGGTCACGGACTCGGACCCACGCGGCGGAGCCTGGTGCCTCAGATCCATTGGCAGTGCCTCGGTTCGTTTGGCAGCCGACAACGGGCCTGACGGTATAGCTCGGGTGTGACGTTTTCGTGCCTCGATAAGATCACTTATGGAGGCATGATTAGTTGATCTTGATGTGGGTGATTCCGGGGAATCTCGGGCTAGGGTGATCGGCGACTGACGGCCACCGGCCGACCCGGACGGTCGGCGTGGCGGTATGTCAGCACTCCCCGGTCAGGTCGGCGACGTATTCGAGGGTCGCGCCGTCGGCGCGGGCGACCCAGCCGTGGCAGGTCACGCCGGCGTCGGCCAGCACCGCGCTGGCCCACCGGCACGCCTGCTCGACGTCGGCGGCGGTCAGCCCGTCGCGGTCGGCGTGAGGCTTGTCGTCCGCCAGGAGCAGCCACGCCTCGTCGACCGGGTCGTGCAGCAGCCGCCACTCCCCCACCGCCCCGGATCCGCCGGCCGCCGCGGTGGAGTCGCCG
>NZ_AXVR01000179.1 GCF_000484695.1 Salinispora cortesiana
GGGTGTGGGGCTCTCTTGCTGTCTGGAGTTAGGGGTTGAGCGGTACCGCTCCCTCAAAGTCTGGTGATAACCAGTGGATCTTACGTCCACCCGCGCGCTGGATGTAGACCCAACACGCCCGGATCTATCAATATCCTGTATGGACCCGCCCCGCAACTGCGGGCATTCCCGGACAAGCCAGACATTCTTGTGCGATAAGGGGATCCACGCGTGGGCGGCCCGCTCCTGCGGGCCGCCCGGCCGCGGATGGTGGATGCTCATTCGGCGGGCAGGTGGATGGTGTCGCAGTAGACGGCGGAGCCGTCGCCGTCGTGGTTGTACAACTCGCCGTAGCGGTCGTCCGGGCCGTCCGCAGCGGCGAGTAGCCGCTGGGCCTGCTGACACGCGGCGTCCATCGTGATCGCCATGAAGTAGGCGACAGTCTGCGGGCTGTCGGGCTCAGGATCAGTGACGATGTCCAGGCGGTACTCATCAGTCGCGCCTGTAACGAACGGCTGGTGGGTCATCATGGTCAGGCTCCTGTCATCTGTTACGGATCAAGGGAGTGGCGGGCGGCCTCGGCTGGGATGCATGGGGGCCGCCCGCGCCGCCCGCTGGTGGGAAAGGGGCTCACGCCGTCACCAAGCGCCGATCGCGGCGGCGGCGGTCAGGGCGGCGCCGACGTAGCCGGCCAGCAGCAGGGGCACCGCCCGGCTGATGGCCGCGTATTTGGCGCGTACGGCCCGGGACAGCCAGCACAGCTCGCGGGCGCGAGCGAGGGCGATCAGCTCGTCGACGTCCTGGTGGTCGCCGTCGTCGTAGCGGGCCAGGATCTCGTAGGCGTCGGAGTCGGCGAAGGCAACGAAACCGAAGTCCCCGCCGTCGAGGCGGGGCCGGCAGGCCAGGACCAGCAGCACCAGGGCGGCGCCGACCAGCACGGCGGTGCCGGCCGCGGCAGTCAGGGCCAGGGGGCCGAGCCGGTCACCGGTGCCGGCGAGCACGGCCAGGCCGGCACCGAGCAGCACTCCGGCGACCTGCAAAAAATGGCCCGCTTTCGGGTCGACGCGGGCCAGCTCGGCGCGCACGGTGGTGATCTCAGCGTCCAGGTGGGGCACCATGGGGGTGCTCCTCTCGTCTGATGCGGATGGGAACAGGGAGTGGCGGGCGGCCCCGAGCTTTGGTAGGGCGTGGGGGCCGCCCGCGCGGCGTTACCAGATGGGCGAGTCCGGGCGTGGGTACGCCTCGGGCCGGCAGGCGATGTCGTGGCCGCACCAGTCCCAGACGGCCATGCCGGGACGCAGCGGCACGGTGCGCTCGTCGGCGATGATCTGGTCGGCGGGCTCGGTCCAGTCGACGCCGGTGGCGATCGCGGCGACAGCGGCCTGGTCGACGTGCCGGGCGCACAGCCGGCGGGCGACGGCCTGGCCGCTGGGCAGG
>NZ_AXVR01000180.1 GCF_000484695.1 Salinispora cortesiana
AGGGCAACTCCCCGACCAACTGCGAGGGCAGCCCGGACCCGATCGAGAACTGCTTCGGCTGATCGGCGGGTAGCGAACGAGAATCCCCAGCCCTGCAAGACCGGGGCTGGGGATTCTCTTCGTGTGCTCAGAGCCTGCTCTTGGCGGGTGGGGTCAGGGCTGCTGGGGCAGCTGCGCGACGAATGCGCGCCACGCGGTGGGCCCGAACACCAACGCCGGGCCGCTCGGGTCCTCGGAATCCCGGACGCCGACGACTCCCGGCAGGTTGTCGGTGACCTCGACGCAGTTGCCGCCGCTCGCCCCGCTACGGGTAGATTTTCTCACTGGGCGCTATTGAGGTCCATGGTAGGTCTCTACTTCCTTCAATAGGTCGACGGACGGGTTGCGCGGCAGAGCCTCATCGCGAACGCTCTCCCACATCATGTGCAGCTTAGCCACTCCAACGTCTTTGTCGACCACCTCTCCACCGAGCTGACTTTCCAGGTGGCCGATCCACCGTCCCTCGCTCGTTCGCGCCAGCGCGAACGGCCCCGGCAGCCCGATGTGGATGCCGGTGGCGGCGGGGACGATCAGCACGTGTACGTGCTCGGTCATGGAGAGCAAATGGGCGATCTGCTGTGCCATGATCCCGCTGAAGCTGTCACCGGTGCGCCGAAGGGCGCCCTCGTCCAGGGCCGCAACGAGTTGCGGCGGGTGATCGTTTGTCAGGGATCTTCTGCCGCTCCATTCGAGCGGTGGTCAACTGGTCGACCTTACTGTCACTGAGACTGTTCAACCTGGAGGTGGAGCGTCAGTCGGTGGAGTGATCCAAATCCACCAGAGGTGCTGTCGGGGTCGCCCTTCAATCGCAGGCTCGAACAGCTTGAATCCGACTACACCGGCCGTGTCTGAAGTCGAGTCCGAGCGTTTGCTGAGCATGGGGCTTGGTGGGCGGGCGGTGGGGAGGGCACGCGTCTTTCACACCCGTGCGGACGTGCTTCGAGCTGTGCTTGCTGGGCTGCGGAGGCTGTGATGACCGACGACCGAAGACCGCCCGAGCTGCACCCTAACCGCGACCCGTCGGGGACGCCCCCGCTGCCCGACGGCGATTGGGTGCGAGCGAGTCGCCCGCCGGACCCGAGACTACTCACTACCCGGCAGAAGCTGACGGCAGTGCTTGTGGTGATGATCGTTGTTGCCGCCGTTGTCATCGGCGTGCTCCGGTGACGAAGTGGGGAGAATTCGGCCCCATTTGGCCACCCGGCCGGAAGGCGCCAAAATGCCCAAGCTGAGTGCGAACTCATCGAGACACCTCGGTCCGCTTTCGGCCCCGCCTCGGTTGACCGCCTAGTACTCCAGCAGGAGATCCGTTTCAGGGCTCGGTGAGAGATTGTCGGGCGTAGTGACCGATCTTGGCTTGGGCTTGGTGCTGGCGTCGG
>NZ_AXVR01000181.1 GCF_000484695.1 Salinispora cortesiana
GGGGTGCCCGGCGGCTTCTTCTCCTTCTTGCCCTTACCTTTGTCGCTTTTGTCGCGGTGGGCCCCGGTGGGGGATCGATCGTCGGCGGTGGTGGGGTTGCGTTCGGTCGTATTGGTGGCCGAGGCGGCCGGGGGGCCGACAGTAGTCAGGGCCAGGCCGGTCACACCGGCGAGCCCAACGGCCCACCACCGCCATCGTGATCTTGTTGGAGTCTTACCCGGGTGTCCCGGTGGGGGTTTGTGCGGACGGTTCATCGCGGCGTCGGTGTCCTTTCTGGTCACGGATGATGAACCCACCCAGGTGTTAGCTGGCGGGTGGTTGATCCTCAGCTATCCGGGAGGCGGTATAGCAGCCCCTTCAGTTGAACCCGAGGGCATGGTTATAGGGGCGCGAAGGGGAATTAAATATCCATAAGAGTATTGCGCCGCTACTGTTTTCCGATGGTTCGGCCCCCTGTGTCAGCAGGTTTAGGGCCCCTCCTCCGCCGGTTAACGGAAGAGGGGCCCTCACTTGGATATGTGCGTGATTGCTATCCGACGCACCCTGGAACATCGACGCAGTTGTTGGGCCGGTTTTTGATGACGAGGGTGCCGGTGGCGGTGTTCAGGTTCACCGTGCCGCCGCTGTTGAAGACACCTCCGCCGTCGGTCGTGGCGAGGTTCTTCACCACATGGGTGTTGAACAGGGTGGTGACGCCGCCGCCAATGTTGTAGATGCCGCCACCCTGATCGGCCTGGTTGTCGACAATCTTGGAGTCTCGCAGCACAAGTTGGCTCGGGTTGAAGACACCACCGCCGAGGCCTGCAGCGGCGGTGTTGCCCTTGATGAGGCTCTTCTCGGCGACCACGATGGCATCGGAGTCGATGAACAACCCACCACCGAATCCCGCTGTCGAGGTGTTGTTGGTGATCTCGACCTTTCGCAGGGTGAGTTGCCCGTCAACCAGCGCTCCGCCGAACTGGGGCGCGATATTTCCGGTGATTGTGCTGTCAGAGATTGTTCCGACGCCCTCGGTGATCAGCAAGCCTCCGGTAGAACTCTGAGCTTGGTTGTCGGCGATGACGCTCTTCGTCGCGCTCACCGTGGCAGCGCTGCCGACGCTTGCTATGCCGCCGGTGTCGCTGGCGGTGTTTGCCTTCACCTGCGACGTGGTGACGGTGAGGAGACCATTGTCATTGATGATGCCGCCGCCGGTCGTGCCGGCGGTGTTTCGGCTGATGGTGGAGTGGTCGACGGTCGTGGTGCCGTTGTTGGCGATGCCGCCTCCTTCGGTGTCGGCGACGTTGCGGGTGATGGTGCTGTGGTTGGTGGTGAGGGTGCCGCCGGGGTTGACGAGGATGCCGCCGCCGGTGATGGTGTGTCCGCCGGTGATTTTGAGTTTGTTGAGGGTGAGGT
>NZ_AXVR01000182.1 GCF_000484695.1 Salinispora cortesiana
CCCCGGGCCGATCCGCAGTCCTGTGCGCCCGCAGCAGAGCGGAGTAGCCGGCCCGAGCCGCCGGCGCCTGACTAGTCCGACGAAGCCACTCCGCCAACGGTTGATCCATCACGTGCACGTCGAGCACCTGGCCGCGGTTGTTGTTGCTATAGACCAACAACTCGACCCCGGCGTTCAGCTCATCGCAGTACTCCCGCAGAGCCCGCAGTGCGAGCACCTCCCGGGACGGCGGCTGCCACGGTACGCCTCGCCCAACGAGAATCTCCCGTCGGTTGCGATCCACCTGCTCCGCAACGGTCCACGCCAGAAAATCCTCGTCCCAGCTGTGCAACGCCATCCCCGGACCGCCGCTCAACTGGCTGCCGTACGGCAACGCGTAGAAACAGCACAGACAGGGCCAGCAAAGCGCCATCCCCTGATGACCACGGGGTGTGTTGTTCCGGTAGGCGTCGCTCTCCGCCAACGCCACGTCCAACTTGCCGTAGAACCCCACCCCCGGCCGACCGCACAGCACGCACGGGGCTAACGGATCCCGGGCGGAGGACGGGCGGCCCCGCCACTTCCGGACCGCGTCCGCCACTACCGATGGGGCCTTCTTGCCGTTACTCGGGTGGTTCATCGGCGAGTTCGGAAAAAACGACAGACTGCACTTCAGCCAGAACCCCTCCGGTGCCTTGCTGTCGGGGCCCGTCGCCGCAGCGACAGCATGATCAGCCATCAAGGCTGCTACCGACTCGAGGCGCCCGGCCGACACCACCGCCACGGAATCCACCTCGGCCAGCGCCGCCAACGCGTACGCACCGATGCGTTGCAGCGGATGGGCCGTAAGCTCCACGCAGTCCACCAGCGGCGCGTCATCCTGCTCAGCCGCCGTAATGGTCACGCCTGAATCCATCCGAAGCCCGCCGCGTTTGCCTGCCCCAACCCCCAACTCCAGATCGCCCGCAACGCCTCCACATCGCCGCTCAACCTCACCTCGATCGGAGCGCCCGGCTTGGCACCGCCGCCCACGCCGAATGACCGCTTCGGCCCGACCCACGTGATCGATTCCAGCGACACGGTGCCCCGCAGGCCCAACGTCTCCACCTTGCGACGCAGGTTGCCCTGCACGTAAGCCGGGAACTCCGGATCGGTCGGCAGCAGCCACACCCGCTCCCCCGATGCATCGACCTGCGATCTGGCATGGTCTGCCGGTGCCTCGACAACGCCGGCATTACGCCGCGCCGCTACCGTCGCGGGAACCACACCGCCACGCTTCATAACGACCGGTGTGGCAGTCCGCAGCCTCGCTCGCCCCCCAGCGAACTCCGGTGGCGAGACCACCTCCACGTTGGCGATCCGCATCGCC
>NZ_AXVR01000183.1 GCF_000484695.1 Salinispora cortesiana
TACTGCAACCCGATGTCGTGACTTACGGTGGTTCAAGTCGTTCGCGGTAATGACAGGCTCGGGCTTGTTCTTGGCGTCGGCGGCGGTAGTAGGACCAGTGCCATACGTGGGCGGCGGTATATGTGACGGTCAGGGTGAATCTGGCGAACAGGCGGCGGATTTCGTTGCTGGTCAGCGGGATCAGCTCACCGCCGTCTGCGCCGGAACCCCCTTTACGGACTCGACGACGCGGGTCACGACCAGGAACGCGGCGGCGGCCATGGCCAGGGTGATGTGGGCGTACCAGGCGTCGTAACGACGGACCTGGTACTGGTCCAGGCCGACCTCGTTCTTCGCCGTCTGGAACGACTCCTCGATCGCCCACCGGGTTCCGGCGACCCGGACCAGGTCCCGCAGCCGGGTCCCGCGAGGGCCGAAGCACCGGTAGTAGGCGATCTCGCCGGTGCTGACCGATCGGCGGGCCAGGACCCAGCCCCGGCGATCATGCGCGAATGTCGTGCGGATCGGGGTCCACGCCCAGTCGTAGACGCGGGGGCCGTGCGCCCCGTCGCCGCAGGACAACCGTTGCCAGGCACCCGGCCGGATGGCGGCGATCATGTCCTTGACCGGGCTGAGAGTGTGCAGACCGGCGGGCACCTCATCGTCGTTGCGGGTGGCCATCACGTAGGCGATGTCCTGTTCCTGCAACCAGTCACGCAGACCGGGGTTCTGCCCGAACGCCTCGTCGGCGGTGAACCAGGCGAACGGCACGCCCGCAGCGACCGCCCGTTCGATCATCGCTTTAGCCTGCTCCGGTTTGGTCGCGAACCCCAGGTCCTCGGGCACCGCGGCCCTCACACACCGGTCGGGATCCTGGGTCCAGGACCTCGGCAGGTACAACTCCCGGTCGATCAACGCCCGCCCGCGCGGTGAGGCGTAGGCCAGGAACGTGCCAATCTGGCAGTTCTCGACTTTGCCGGCCGTGCCCGAGTACTGCCGCTGCACCCCGGCCGAGCAGACACCCTTCTTCACGAACCCGGTGTCGTCAGCGATCAACACCCCATCCGGGTCGCCGAGATACTCGATCAGGTAGTCCCGCACATCGTCACGAACCTGATCCGGGTTCCAGCACGGGCTGTACAACATCTCCTGCATCGCGTTCGGTGACCGGCGGCCGGCCTGCTCCGACAGCGTCCACCCGTTACGCCGTTCCAGCGAAGCGAGCAGCCCGCGAATGTAGGCAAACGCCAACCGCCGTGGCTCCACCCGCGAAAAACAGCCCGCGATCAGGGCGAACATGTCATCCAACCCCGCCTGCCACTCGTCAAGCACCTCACCACCCAGCA
>NZ_AXVR01000184.1 GCF_000484695.1 Salinispora cortesiana
CCCCGCCCCGCGACCCCGCGCTCTGGCTGGCCACGGTCCGGGCCGCCGCGACCGGTCTGCGGGACTGACCGCCCGCAGACCGTGAGGGTTCGCGCGGGTCGGGACCACCCGTAATGGCCCCGACCCGCCACCTCCGATCATCCCCGACCACAGGGAGGCGAAGTCCATGACCACCACCCGCGCCGGCCGGCCCCGTCTGAAGGCCGATGACCTGGTCGAGGTCCGCCTCGCCCGCACCCTGGCCGCGATCGCCGCGCTCGACCCGTCCCGGCACGGCCACACCGGCCCGGACACCCCGCAGATCACCGCCGCCTACGCGCAGCGCAATGCCCTGATCTGGACCGCCCTCGCGCTCGCCCATGAGGCCGGCGTCCCTGCCGGCGTCGGCCACGACCCAACCGACCCGCGCCCCATCGTGGTCTACCTGGAGCTGCCCACCGGTCAGGTGTCCTGGCACCTGCCCGCCCACCCGGCCGGCTGGGACGGACACAGCACCGGTGAGAAGTACCGGCGGGTCGCCGCCTTCGCCGTGGCGATCGGCGCCCAGGCGTGAACGAGGTCGACACCGACACCTGGATCGCCCGGCTGGAGCGGGAGCTGAAGGGCTCCCTGCCCGGGATGGTGCTGCTCGCCCTGGACGTCACCGTCGACGGTGCCCTGGCGATCGGGATTCTGCGGGTGCCGTTCGACGCCCGTGCCGGCCGGCACGGGCCCCGGATGCTGCTGGCCATCCTGGCCGCCGCCGACGCTCGAGGCCTGGACGTGGTGTGTACGCCGACCGGCGAGTACGGATCCGCGAAGCCGGCGCTGGTCCGGGCCCTGCGCCGGGTCGGGTTCGCGCCCGTGAGCGACGACCCGTCCGGGCACACCATGCGCCGCCGGACACCCCGCCCTGATCTGTGGAAGGACACGAGCTGGTGAGTGACAACGACGTGGCGGCCGAGCCGGCCGCCGTGCCGATGGCCCGTAAGAGGAAGGTGCCGCCGGCCGACCTGGGTCCGATCCAGGTGCTGCGGCACACCGGTTTGGCCGAGTGGCAGTGGGATGCCGGCACCGCCGCCGGGTTGATCCCGGGCGCGGACGTCGGCGGCCGGTGGTCGGTTGCTCTGGCCGATCAGGTCGCCGCCCGTCGCGAGGAGATCGTGGCCGCCGTGGGTGCGGAGGCGCCGATCGGTGGGCACCGGGCGGCTGAACGGCTGTCCGCCCGTACCGGTCTGGACGTCGACAAGGCCGATGTGGAGGCTCTGGCCGACGTCGGGGTGCTGCGGG
>NZ_AXVR01000185.1 GCF_000484695.1 Salinispora cortesiana
GTCGTAACCCGCCTGCTCACCGAGTACGCGCAGAAGGACCAGTGACCCTACCGCCCCGGCACCTCGTACTTCGGCGCGGCCGGCGTGCCCAGCAGGACACCCAGCCACGGCCACCGCGCCTCGGCGATCCGGACGAGGGCGTAGTAGGCGCCCATCGCCAGCGCCACCACACCGGCCGTGAGGGCGGTGGACGAGTCGCTGTCGAGCACGACCCCCGCCTGCGAGCCCAACCAGGCGAGCAGGGCGCCGACAGCGGCGGGGACCGCGGTACGGATCAGGCTGATCAGGTAGTCATGCGTCATCGGGGTCAACCTCCTGGTTAGGGTCGGTGGATGGATGTGCCGTCACTGCCGCAGCGACAGCGGCTGCTCCTGGCCGAGCTGTCCGGCGTGGCCCGCCGCTACGGCACCGACGGCATGCGGGACGCTCCCCGCGAGGTGGCGGTTGCCGCAGTGCGGGCAGTCACTACCGACCCGGTGCTGCTGGGTGTCCAGGCCGGGGTGGCCCTGGTAGACCCGCACGGCATCAACGGACCGATCGTGGAGCTGCTCCAGGCGGCCGGTGCCGACATGGCCGTGGCGCGGGAGCACGCATCCGAGGTGCGTGAACGGCTCAGCAGATCGCTGTAGCACGTTCAGTGCCCGGCCTGGTCGGCGCCGGTGGCCTGGGCGATCCGGTCTACCTGGTCCTTGAGTGAGCTGCCGCCGTTGGGGCGCAACTCCTCCAGGGCGTCCAGGCGGCCCTCGATCCGGCCCACCCGGGCCATGAGCCCCGGGCGCCCGTCGGGTAGACCGGGCCGGGGTGGCTCGCCGACAAGGTCGTCAACGAGCCGGGACACCTTGCGGCTGGTGGTCAGCGTCCCGCGGGCCGCGCGGCGGAGCACCTCGGCGGCGGCGCCGACGGCGGCGATCACCGCCGAGATGTAGAGCAGCGTCTCCACCGTGGATCTCCCAGCGGGTTAGCGAATCGGGTTGCGGTACGCGGCGTCCCACGTTTTGCGGCCCAGGAGCCCATCGCGGGTCAGGCCCTGGTCGGCCTGGAACGCTTCGATCAGCGCTCGGTACTCCGGCCCGTACAAGCCGTCATTGCCGGCCTTGCGCAGGTACCGCTTGCCCTTGCCCGCGGGCCAGCCTCGGCGGGTGAGCTGCTTAGTCCAGGTGGCCAGCCATTGCCGGTCGGTCTTGCCGTTGAACTTCCGGCGGTAGTACCCCGACACCGACCGATTCCCTCCGCTACGGGAGCCGAAGTAGTAGCCGCTCGGCAG
>NZ_AXVR01000186.1 GCF_000484695.1 Salinispora cortesiana
CGGGGCCGGTGTCGGGGCCGGTGTCGGGGCCGGCGGTGAGCCGTCCCGGGTGGACTGGCGAGGTGCGGTGGTGGGCCGCCGGGCCATCGTGGGTCGGGTCGCCGGGGTCGGCGGTGCGAAGACTGGCGTGAACGGTGCCGGTGGGCGGCGTGGCGCGCTCTGCCGTGCTGGCGGGGTGGAGAACGTTGCCGCGGGTGCCGGCCCTTGAGGGATTGGGCTCGTCGGTGCGGGCGTGGTGTTGCTGAACGCTGGAGGGGTGGGCCGTGTACGCGGTCGAGGGGTGGCCGGTTGTGGAGGGTTGGGCTGCGAAAACGCCGGGGTCGGGGCCGGACCAGTCGGGGTTGCCGTGGTGTCCGACCGGGCTGGGTGGCTCAACGCGGGTGCCCCAGCGGTGCCCGCCGGCACCGACAATGGGGCTTGCGCGACAGGGTCGTTACTAAACGCCACCGGGGTGGGTCGGGACGGCCGGGACAGCGGCGGGCGTGGGGTACCCGGACGGCCCCTGACAGCGGGGACGGGCCGAGCGGTACTCGACTTTGCTGCGTTCCTGGTGGTGGTCACGGCCCGTTGGCGGGCAGCCGTCCCCGTGCGGGCGGCGCGGCGGCCTGCGCCGATGGACGTGGCGGCGGCACCGAGGGTCTTGACCATGACGTATGCCTGCAGGAGTTGCCCGAGCAGCCCCCGGCCCTGGTTACGCAACCCGAGCGGGGCGAGGACGAACTGTTTGGCCAGCCCCGGCAGCTTGGTCAGCAGCCACAGCATCGTGACGCAGACCAACACTCCGAGCAGGCCACTAGTGGTGGCCGGAACGCCCATGAGGACCAGCCCGTGGGGGGTGAGGAACACCCTCACTGTGGCCAGGACGATCACCGCCTGGGCCACCTGCAGGCCGAGGCACGCACCGAAGGCACGCCACCAGATGTAGGCCAGACCCTCGGTCTGCGGCGTCGCATGACACGCCAACGCCAACGGCGCGACCCCGACGAGGACGACGAGCAACGCCACCCGCAAAAGGAACGTGATGACCACGACGATGCCGAGGACGACCACGGCGATGACCAGCAGCGCGAGCAGAATGTTCGGGCTGCTGGGAGCGGTCAGCGGCTGGTCGAGGATCCCGACGATCGCGGACGCCGCCGCCGGTCCGTCGACACCTTGGCCGGCGATGGCGGCGGTCAGGGCGTTGGTCGCCTCGATCGCCTTGCCGCACAGGATGAGGGAGACATTCGAGATCACCGCCCCGAGGGCCAGCCGCGG
>NZ_AXVR01000187.1 GCF_000484695.1 Salinispora cortesiana
CCCACACCCTCCCGAGTGCAGTACCATCGGCGCTGGAGGGCTTAGCTTCCGGGTTCGGAATGTAACCGGGCGTTTCCCCTCCGCCATGACCGCCGTAACACTTATCGACATATCAAACACACCCAACACCACAGGGAATGTTTGTTTGCCAAGAGTTACACAGTGGACGCGTAGCAGCTTAGTAATCAAGTCCTCGGCCTATTAGTACCGGTCAACTGAACCCGTTACCGAGCTTACATTTCCGGCCTATCAACCCAGTCGTCTAGCTGGGGGCCTTACCCCACCAAAGGTGGATGGGATACCTCATCTTGAAGCAGGCTTCCCGCTTAGATGCTTTCAGCGGTTATCCCTTCCGAACGTAGCCAACCAGCCGTGCCCCTGGCGGGACAACTGGCACACCAGAGGTTCGTCCGTCCCGGTCCTCTCGTACTAGGGACAGCCCTTCTCAAGTATCCTACGCGCACGGCGGATAGGGACCGAACTGTCTCACGACGTTCTAAACCCAGCTCGCGTACCGCTTTAATGGGCGAACAGCCCAACCCTTGGGACCTGCTACAGCCCCAGGATGCGACGAGCCGACATCGAGGTGCCAAACCATCCCGTCGATATGGACTCTTGGGGAAGATCAGCCTGTTATCCCCGGGGTACCTTTTATCCGTTGAGCGACACCGCTTCCATTCGCCAGTGCCGGATCACTAGTCCCGACTTTCGTCCCTGCTCGACCCGTCAGTCTCACAGTCAAGCTCCCTTGTGCACTTACACTCAACACCTGATTGCCAACCAGGCTGAGGGAACCTTTGGGCGCCTCCGTTACCCTTTAGGAGGCAACCGCCCCAGTTAAACTACCCACCAGACACTGTCCCTGAACCGGATAACGGTCCGAAGTTAGATACCCAAACCAACCAGAGTGGTATTTCAAGATTGCCTCCACATGCACTGGCGTGCACACTTCACAGGCTCCCACCTATCCTACACAAGCTAATTCGGATACCAATGTCAAGCTATAGTAAAGGTCCCGGGGTCTTTCCGTCCTGCCGCGCGTAACGAGCATCTTTACTCGTAATGCAATTTCGCCGGGCCTGTGGTTGAGACAGTGGGGAAGTCGTTACGCCATTCGTGCAGGTCGGAACTTACCCGACAAGGAATTTCGCTACCTTAGGATGGTTATAGTTACCACCGCCGTTTACTGGCGC
>NZ_AXVR01000188.1 GCF_000484695.1 Salinispora cortesiana
CCGGCCCCGACACCGGCCCCGACACCGGCCCCGGCACCGGCCGCGAGGCCATCCCCAGCCCCGCCGCGTCCGTCCCCGCCTCGACCGGCGGGCAGTGCGGCTCCGGTGTTCCGACCGGCATCGTCCCCGTCGCCGTCCCCGTCCCCGTCCCCGTCCCCGTCCCCGCCGACGGTGCGGCGCCGTCCCAGAGAGGCAGGTAGCTGATGAGTCGCCGTGACGATGAGGCGCCGCTTCGCGCGCGAGTACCCGCTGATGTGGAGCGGGCTGATCGCATCGCGTTCAACCTGACGGGGCGGCAGTTGGTCATCCTGACCGTCACCGGCGTGGTGCTATACGCGGCGTGGACCGCCCTGGCGACGGTGGTGCCGCCGCTGGTCTTCGCCTCCTGCTGTGTGCCGATCCTCGGCGCGGCGTTCTACCTGGCCGTCGGTCGCCGTGACGGGATCAGCCTCGATGTGTGGCTGCGCGCCGCGTTGCGCCACTATCGTGCCCCGGGCCGGCTGCTGCCGTCCGAGGGTCCGATCACGCCGGCCCCGGCGTGGGTGTCCACCACGCGGGGGCCGGGTGACCGGCTCCCGCTGCCCGCACCGTTGCGGCTTCCGGCCAAGGGCATCACCGCCGACGGCCTGGTTGACCTTGGCCCCGACGGCACCACCGGCCTCGTCGCAGCCTCCACGGTGGCGTTCGGGCTGCGCACCGCAGCGGAGCAGAACGGCTTGGTCGCTGGGTTCGCCCGCTGGCTGCACAGCCTAGATGGGCCGGCGCAGATCCTGGTCCGCGCGCAGCGGGTTGATTTGACCCACGTGGCCGACCGGATCCTGGCCCAGGCACCAGGGCTGCCAGACCCGGCGTTGGAAGCGGCAGCCCGCTCACACGTTGGGTTCCTCGACGACCTCGCGACCCGGCGGGAGCTGCTGCACCGGCACGTCACCGTCGCGGTACGCAGCAAACGTGGCCCTGGCCACGCGGCCCAGCAGGCCGCCGAGACGGTGCGGGCGCTGTCCGGCTGCGAGGTCGCCGCGAGGGTGCTCGACCCGGTCGACGCCGCCGGCACTCTCGCGGGCGCGCTCAACCCCTGCGCCACGCCGTCCCTGTCGTCCCCTCCGGTGTCGGCCGGCGCGGGACGGGCCGTCCCCGACACCGATGGAAGTGAGGCGCCGTGAACCTGTTGAACCGTCGTCGTCCCCACGTCGTCCCCGAGGTGGG
>NZ_AXVR01000189.1 GCF_000484695.1 Salinispora cortesiana
CTACCCGCCGATCAGCCGAAGCAGTTCTCGATCGGGTCCGGGCTGCCCTCGCAGTTGGTCGGGGAGTTGCCCTTGATCGCGGACTTGTTGTCCACCGCGACCTCGCCCCGCTCGTTGAACACGCCACCGGGTGCAAAGGTGGAGCGGTTGTGCGACACCTTCGAGTTCGACAGGTCAACCTCGCCGCGTACGTTGTAGACGCCGCCAGCACGGCTGCCTGCGTAGTTGTCGGAGATCATGCTGTCCCGGAAGGTCACCATGCTCCGGTGGTTGGATACACCACCGCCACGGACGGTCCGGTTCTTCTTGATCTCACTCTTCACCACGTTGGCGACGGCACCGCCCCGCAGGTCCAGGCCACCACCCTCCACGTCGGCGACGTTGCTCTGCAGTTCTGTTTCCTTGAGGTAGAGGTTGCTCCGGTCAACTGCCGAGATGCCTCCACCGGATCCATTCGCCATGTTCCGCTTGATCTGTGACCGGTCAATCGTGGTGTCGCCACCGACGTCCGACAGACCGCCGCCGGGGCCGAACGTTGCGTTGTCGGCGATCTCGGTCTTTTCGATCCAGACCGTGCCGCCCTTAACACCCCGACGCTTGGTATCGACGAACTTCGCACCATTGGCGATTCCGCCGCCGGCACTGATGGCGTTGTTGGTGGTCACCTTGGACTTGCTGATCTTTAGCACACCGGCGTTGAAGATTCCTCCGCCGTGCCGCAGAGAGGTGTTTTGGTCTGCGGTGGTGTGGTAGAGCTCGGCCTTGCCGAAGTTGGCGATCCCGCCCCCGACTCCACCAGCCTGGTTGTCGACGAGGTGGGTCTTCTCAAATTCGGCCTTACCCCCGTCCTGCACCAGGACACCACCGCCGTCGTTCGAGTGCCGTTCGAAGTGGTCGGCCTTGGCGACTTTTGTTGCGTCCGCGGGGCTGGCCGGCAGCACTGCCGCAGACTCCGCATATCTGGGCGTGGCGTCCGAGTTGCCGGCCTGGGGCACCTCGGCAGAGCTCGGGAAGGAGGGCATCTCCTCGGGAACCGCAGCCCCATCAAACGGAATGTCGGTCACCAGCGGACCGACTTTACCGCCCTTGATGACCAGATCCTTGACCTTCAGGTGTCCGCTCCGGCCGACGTTGAGGATCCGGAAGTTGTCGGCTTGGTCATTCCGGACGATTTT
>NZ_AXVR01000190.1 GCF_000484695.1 Salinispora cortesiana
GCGATCGCCACCACAGCGGCCCGCTCATCCATGTCGGCCTTCTTCGTGGCCTCGATGATGGCCTTCACATTGCCGGTCTGCTCGTCACCCAGGTCGATACGCGACTGCGTGCCCTGGGTGCCGTGCGGGATCAGCGTGTCCATGTCCGGCTTCTCCACCGGGACCGCAGCCGCCGAGGCGGGAGCGTCCGCCGACGTGGTGGGGGTGGGAGTGGTAGCGGTGGTGGTGTCGAAGGTCTGGGGGCTGGCCATCACACCAGCACCGAAGGCCAGACCAGCGATACCAAGTGCACTACGACGCAGAATCGTGTTCATGAGAGTTGCTCCATTCGGGGGTCGACACCCACAGGCACCCGAAGGGGGTCGGGAGCGGGGTGCAAGCACCGTCCGGCGCTCAACGAACTAAGGAAAGGTCGGCGACCGCGGGTCTCGCAGGGACACGCACGGCGCCGGGTCCAGATGTAACGACCGGCCGGCCACCACCATTCCCGGCGGCCGACCCCGCGGGTGGCGGGGCACTTCCTCGGTCGTACGTATGGTGTAACCCCCCGGCACCCGCCGAGATTCCGCCACCACCATGCCCCCGGCCACACCCCAAATGGGTGTTAACCGGTCATGTAGCCCATCCGGGTTCAGGGGGCAGCGACCGCAACACGCGATCTTTCAGCCCGTCCCCCGGCCGGCCGGCGTTTGGCGGGATCTTGCCGACCCGGCCAACGACGGGCGTTTCTGAAACCCTGTCCGGAGATTGGGAGCTAATAATGCAACTGTCCGGTTAACTGCGGATTGCCCACTCGGAGGTATGAGTGATGCCGGAAATTCGCCAATGGGTAGTCCGGGACAGCGACGCGCGCCGGGCGGGACACACCGTGGCCGGCTGGTTCTTCCTCGCGCTGGCGGTGACCGTGACGCAGGTGGCCGGCGGGTGGCCCGCCCTCGCGCAGCAGCAGCCAGTCGCGTCCAACGCGATGTCGGAGACCGTTCTCGCCTAGTACTCCAGCAGGAGATCCGTTCGGACCTGCTGGAGCTGTGTGGTTTTGTCCGTGAGCATGGAGCAGCCACCGCTGAGTCTTGTGGTTGTG
>NZ_AXVR01000191.1 GCF_000484695.1 Salinispora cortesiana
GCCCGCCGGTGTCCCGGAGACCCTCAAGGGCTCCTACGCCCAGTTGATCCGCATGACCGCCAGCGTCAGTGAGCAGCACCGCAACTTCATCGTCGTGCGCATCCCGCTGACGGGGCGGTTCTTCCACACCGCCGCGGCGTACGGCAAGGGTGAAGAGGCGTGGGGGCGGGTGGTCTACAACGAGATGGCGCGGGTCGCCGGCCTGGCCCGTAACGCCGGGCTGCGCAACCCGCGTGGCCTCGGCGAACGCCGCCTGGCGTCGCTGTTGCGCGCGGTGCAGGATCCCGACTTCCTGATCGACGACCACGGCGACGTCGACCTGGCGACCTGCTGGCAGGCCAGCGCGGCCGCCCGTGACGCGGTCGTCTACAACGACAAGTGGCACACCCGCATCGCGCACGTCCCGAGCGACGCGATCACCCCCGAGCCGGTGAACATGCGCTGGATGGCGCCGCTGCTGACCGACGTCACCCCGGCGGTGATCCGTACCGTCACGGTGCTGATGGATTTCGTGCCGGTGCGTAAGGCCCGCCCGCAAGCGGTGGCCGACGTCGCGCAAGACCGAAGCGCGGCGCGCACCGCCGCCGATGAGGGCCTGGTCTCCGACGGCTCTCGGGAGTTGCAGGTAACCGCCTCTCAGCAGCGCCTGCATGACCTACGGCCCGGCAGCGGCCACCACGGCGTCAACTACGCCCTGTTCATCTCGGTCGCGGCGCCCGGCCGTGAGCAGCTGCGGGAAGCCTGCGAACGGGTGGAAGAGAAAGCCAGCGAGTGCGGTATCACCTCCCTGGACTGGTACGACACCGAGCACGACACGGCGGCGGTTGCGACCTGGCCGCTGTGGCGTGGGATGGAGGTGGCCTGATGGCCTGGCCGTTCACCCGCCGTAAGCCGGCCCCGGCGACCGGATGGGTACCTGCTGCCGACACCCGCCCAGCCGCCGATTCCCTGCCCGCTGGCGGCGACAGCGACGGCGAGGATCCGACGCTCGACCCGGCCACACCCGCACCGGACTCCGTCGGGCCGCAGTCGGGCGACGAACCGCGGCCCCTGCGCCGTGCGGGCGTGTTGCGGCGCACCCGGTGGCTGGATCGGCAGGGCTTCTACGAACCGCGGG
>NZ_AXVR01000192.1 GCF_000484695.1 Salinispora cortesiana
ACAACTCGCTGACCGCGATCGCGGAGTGGGTCCGACGCTGTGAACAGTGGGAACTGGCCCGGCTGGGTTGCCCGTTCAACCCGGTGACCGGCCGGTACCGGGTTCCGGACGAGCGGACCCTGCGGGACGCCTACGCCCGAGTTGATTCGGCCGCGCTGACCGGCGCCGGATACGGGCACCTGGCCGCGCTGGCCCGCACCGCGATCCCGGCGGTGACTCCGGACGGTGTCGGTGAGCGGGAACAGCGTCGCGCCCACCGCGCCGCCGCCACCGATCGGCCGCGCCGCGCCGCCATCGCGGTGGACGGCAAGTGTCTACGCGGCGCGAAACGTCCCGACGGCAGCCCAGTGTTCATCCTGTCCGCCGTGCGTCACACCGACGCGGTCACCCTCGCCGCCCGGCAGATCGCCGCGAAGGCCAACGAAATCGGCGAGTTCGCGCCCCTGCTGGACCAGATTCCCGACATCGACCTGACCGACACGGTGATCACCGCCGACGCGATGCACGCGCAACGCGCCCACGCGGTCTACCTCGTGCGGCAGCGCCACGCCCACTACCTGTTCACCGTCAAGGACAACCAGCCCACCCTCGCCGCGCAGCTGCGGCGCTTGCCCTGGAAGCAGGTGCCGGTCCTGCATCGCCAGAGCAGTCGCGGCCACGGCCGCGCCGAGATCCGCGAGGTTCAGGTCGTCACCGTCGATGACTTGCTGTTCCCCCACGCCCGTCAAGTCGTGCGGATCCGCCGCAGACGCCGCGCTCTGGACACGAAGAAGTGGACCACCGAAGTCGTGTACGCGATCACCGACCTGCCCACTCACCAGGCCCGACCCGCCGAGATCGCCGTCTGGGCCCGCGAACACTGGACCATCGAGAACAGCGTGCACTGGATCAGGGACGTGACTTTCGGCGAGGACGCCAGTCAAGTCCGCGCCCGCAACACCCCCGCCGTCATGGCAGCCCTACGCGACATCATCCGCAGCACGTTCCGCCTCACCGGCTGGGTGAATACCGCCAGCGCCAGGCGCGCCCACACCATCCCCGCCGCAACCCTGGCACTACATGGCATCCCATGACCAACCAGACAATCAAGGACTACTCCGGGGCCCTG
>NZ_AXVR01000193.1 GCF_000484695.1 Salinispora cortesiana
CCCAGCCACTCCCGCAACGGGGCCGCGACCATCTCCAACGCCGCGCCGGTCCACTCACCGATCCGATCCCCCAGCTTGCCCGGGGTAGCTCGGGCCACCGACGGCATCAGCAGCATCGACCAGATGGCCTGCCGATTCGGTTCCCAGTCCACGACCAGATCCCGCACGAGCATCACGACCAGCACCCCCAGCAGCACCGGAGGAATCCAGGACCACGGGATCGCGGTCAACACCGCGTCGATGACATCGCCGATGAACATCCCGGCGACCAGCGGACCACCGACCACCGCGGCGGCCGACGACGTCCACGCCAGCACCTTGATGCCCTTCGGCCGGACAACCTTCTTCAACCCCTTCACGTGCCTTGCCTCCTTCACAGGAACAGCCACAGCGCGTACTCCACGCCCGGCTTGATGAGGTGATCGGCGACCCACTGCACCGGCGGCAACTCGGCGCACAACTTGACAGTCACCGCGGTGAACACAAACCGCGACGGCCGCTGAAACGGCCACTCCGCGATCCGCAACCCGGCAATCACAGGGATCGCCACCAGGCGACACCACGCCACCCCGACGAACCGGACCAGGCCGTCACGCCGTCCGGTCCACGGCGCGACCCGCGCGTACTCCAAAAGCTGCCCGGCGGCAGGGGCCCGCTCGGCAAGCGGCGACGGCATCGAAAACCAGCCCTTAACCCCCGCGAGCACACCCCGCCAACGGTCACCCAAAGTAATCGGAGAGTGGAGAGTTCCTACCGCCCGAGCAGCGGTTTCGCGCTCAACGGTGCCCGTCTGGAACTCTCCACCGGACAGTGGAGAGTTACCCACCGTCACCTTCTGGCCGTTGATGACACTCACCGCGCCACCTCCTTCACGGTGTGATGCGGGTCCGCCACCGCGGTTCATCGGGCTCATGCGACGCAACCGCTGGTGAGTTCGAGAACCTGGCCGGCGATTTCCGCCGGCACGGCGTTGAGAACCTTGCGGATAGTCCGGTCGGAAACCCCGGTGATCTCCGCCAACTGCTTGTTGGTCATTTCCGGGTTCCGGCCCCGGGCCGCCAAGACAACAGCCACGGTTTCCGCCCGCACCGTTTCC
>NZ_AXVR01000194.1 GCF_000484695.1 Salinispora cortesiana
AACGGTGACGTGGACAAGTCCCGGGTGGTGATCTGGGCCTACGAGATCAAGGGCGGTGAGATCACGGCCCAGCAGGAGATCAAGCTCAGCTGAGCTGAGCTGAGCCAGGATGACCGGTCGCGCGGCCAGGGCTTTCCCCCGGCCGCGCGACCGTCGGCATTGGGGCGGCCAGTGCTGCGACGACGCAGGTGGGGGTGCGGCAACAAATGCAGGTTCTCGAGCCGTTGCGGCACAAGGAGTTTCGTGCGGCGTGGCTGGGACAGACGATCAACATCTTCGGCGACGCGGTCTTCGGGGTCGCTATCGCGCTGTTTCTGCTACCGCGACCCGATGCCGCCCGCGCCATCAGTCTGGTACTGGCGATGGTCGCCCTGGGCGGCGTGGTGTCTGTTCTCGTTGGCGGCGTCCTCGCTGACCGCCGCCGCCGCACCGTCATGATCATAATCTCTGATCTGATCCGGCTTGCGGCCCTCGCGGCGATCCTCATTGCCGGCCCAGCGGCTCCGCTGCCCACCTTGCTCACCGCGGCACTCGTCATGGGTCTTGGTCTCGGGCTGTATCGGCCGGCTTATGGAGCGCTGCTTCCAGCACTGCTTCCGCCCGCGCTCATCGCACCGGGCAACGCGCTGCGGGCGATGTCGAATCGCATCGCCGCAGTAGCCGGAGCCGCAGCGGCAGGGGCCATGGTGGCTGCGACATCGGCGCAGATCACGCTCATCATTGACCTGGCGACCTTCTTGGTCAGCATCAGCACGTTGCTGGTGATTCGCGATACCGCACCCCAACTGAACCAGCGGCAGACGAGCGGATGGCAAGACTTCCGCACAGGGCTACACCATGTGCGGACCAGACCATGGATGTCGTCCATCATGGTTCAGGGCACGGTGCAACTGGCGCTGGTCAACGGGCCGTTGTATGTGCTGCTCCCGCTGGTGCTCGGCAGCGAAAGTGAACGGATATACGGTCTGGTGGTGGCGGCCGAGGCCGCTGGCTCACTAATACTGCAACCCGATGTCGTGACTTACGGTGGTTCAAGTCGTTCGCGGTAATGACAGGCTCGGGCTTGTTCTTGGCGTCGGCGGCGGTAGTAGGAC
>NZ_AXVR01000195.1 GCF_000484695.1 Salinispora cortesiana
AAAATCGTCCGGAATGACCAAGCCGACAACTTCCGGATCCTCAACGTCGGCCGGAGCGGACACCTGAAGGTCAAGGATCTGGTCATCAAGGGCGGCCAAGTCGGTCCACGGTCGGCGGAAGCTTCGTTTGGTGAGGGTGTGGGTTCAAGCGGTGAGCGGGGCGCAGAGGCTCCTGGACCGATGGCATCGTCTCACTCCGATCGCCACTCGAGTGATGGCGGTGGTGTGCTGGTGCAGGACGGTGCCACGGCCGAGTTCGAGAAGACCCTCCTCATCGACAACCAGGCTGAGGGGGTCGGGGGTGGGATCGCGAACTTCGGCAAGACCGAGCTCTACCACACCACGGCAGACGGAAACACCTCCCTGCTGCAGGGTGGTGGGATCTTCAACGCCGGTGTGCTGAGGACCAGCAAGTCCACGGTGAAAGCCAACAACGCCATCTTGGCCGGTGGTGGCATTGCCAACGGTGCGAAGTTTGCCGATGACGAGCGCCGGGATGTTAAAGGCGGCACAGTCTGGATCGAAAAGACCGAGATCTTCAACAACGCAACGTTCGGCCCTGGTGGCGGCCTGTCGGACACCGGCGGCGACACCATGATCGACCAGTCACGGGTCATTCGGAACGTGGCGAATGGATCCGGTGGAGGCATCTCGGCAGCCGGCAGGAGCAGTCTCGACGTCAAGGAAACAGAAGTAACTGAGAACATCACCTTCATGTATGGTGGCGGCCTGAACTTGCGGGACGGTGCCGTCGCCAACGTGGTGAAGAGCGAGATCAAGAAGAACAGGGCGGTTGACGGTGCCGGTGCGTACAACCACCGAAGCATGGTGACCTTCCGCGACAGCACGATCTCCGACAATTTTGCCGGCAACAGTACTGGCGGCGTCTACAACGTACGCGGCGAGGTTGACCTGTCGAACACGAAGGTGTCTCGCAACCTTTCCAAGATCGCACCAGGTGGCATGTTCAACGAGCGGGGCGAGGTCGCCGTGGACAACAAGTCCGCGATCAAGGGCAACTCCCCGACCAACTGCGAGGGCAGCCCGGACCCGATCGAGAACTGCTTCGGCTGATCGGCGGGTAG
>NZ_AXVR01000196.1 GCF_000484695.1 Salinispora cortesiana
GGCATGGGCGTCCGGTTCACCCAGGAGCCCCTGCAGATGGGTGCTGGCACCACGGCAGTCCTCGACGACACCTGCGGCAACCTGATTCAGCTTGTGCAGGCGACCTGACCGCGGCCGATGGTCGGGGGAGGAGGGGTTCCGTCCGCCGCCAACAGCGGCCGGGCGGAACCCCTCGTGACGGTCAGACGCTGGGACTAGCCCGCGCAGCCGGGAACGTTGTTGCAGTTGTTGGGCCGGTTTTTGATGACGATGGTGCCAGTGGCGGTGTTCAGGTTCACCGTTCCAGCGATGTTTAGGATACCTCCGCCGGTGGTGATAGCGACGTTTTCGGTCACCTTCGTGGTAAACAGGCTGATTGTCCCGAAGTTTTGGATGCCGCCACCCAGGTCGGCCTGGTTGCCGATTAGCTTTGTTCGGCGCAACACCGTTTCCCCGCTGTTGAGGATTCCTCCACCAAATCCCGTTGTGGTGTTGTTCTTGATGAGGCTGTCCTCGACGACGGCGAAGTTGTCCCCCTGTTCGACCTGCAATCCGCCTGCTGCGTCCGACCGGTTGTTTGACAGGTTGACGTGCCGCATTGTTAGCTGTGAGGTATTTCCGATCCGGACACCGCCGGCACTGCTGCCGATACTGGTGTTTCCGGTGATTTTGGTGCCGGTTACCACACCGTTGGCACCGAACATCAACAACCCTCCAGTGATGGTTGCGTGGTTGTCCGAGATGCTGCCGCCCTTGATGGTGACGGTGTTGCCGTCTTCGAAGATTCCGCCGCCGGTGGTCGCAATATTTGCATCGATGTGAGACTTGTTGGCCGCCAGGAGGCCGACACTGTTGACTCCGCCGCCGCTGATGCCGGCGGTGTTGCGGCTGATGGCGGTGTGGTTGACGTGGGTGGTGCCGTTGTTGCTGATGCCGCCACCCGAGGTCAGTGCGATGTTGCGGGTGATGGTGCTGTGGTTGGTGGTGAGGGAACCGCCGGCGTTGACGAGGATGCCGCCGCCAGTGGTAGTGGTGTCTCCGCCGGTGATCTTCAGTTTGTTGAGGGTGAGGTTGCCGCCGGTGTTGATGGTGAGGATTCT
>NZ_AXVR01000197.1 GCF_000484695.1 Salinispora cortesiana
GACACCGCCACCCTACCCGGCCGACTACTAAACGTAGCCAACCAGCACCACCAGCCCGTACGGGCCATCACCACCGCCGTGGACACCACCATCGGTGACCTCGCCACCGCCGCCTACCGATAACCGTCTACCCGCTAACCCGGATCAGGACCACACCAATGACCGTGCCCCGCATCCGCACCCTCCGCTGGACCGAACGCCACACCGCCGCCAACATCATCGCCACCAGCCTGCACCCCAGCAGCCTCGCCGAATGGCTCATCCCCGACATCAACCACCGACACCCGGTGCTAGCCGCCGTAGCCGAAATATGGGTCGAACACGCCCTGTTCTTCGGCGAGGTCCACACCACCGACGACCTCACCGCCGTCACCATCGGCCTGCACCGGCAACGCCCCCTGCCACCGCCGACGAACTACCCCCAACGTCTCGCCGCCGCCGCCAACAGCTACACACAGCGATTCCTCACCCTCGACCACATCCTCGACACCTGCCGCCCCACCACACTCCACCACCTCACCGTCCTCGCCATCCCACCAAACAGCCAACACAACCTCGACCAGACAATGCTGCGCCACTACCTCACCCGCATCGACCGCACCGACCTACCCGCCTGGGCCGAGATCCCCGTACGCCACCGCGCCCTATTCACCCGCCACGGCTACCACCCCCACACCGACATCCACCTCCCCGACGGCCCAACCCTGCTCGGCATGCACCGACCCCCCACCGGCAACAAACGCCGGCCCACGAACCCGACCCGTCCGAAATTAACTGTCACCACCTCCACCGATTGACCCCTTCCTATCCGCACAGCGCGAGGAACGCCGCCCATGCCGGAACCACCCGCGAGCCGGGTGGTAAGGGGCATCGGCCCTGCCCGAACGCTCACTCCAACCGGGACACCCAGCCGTGGTGGGGGCCGTGCGGCCCGTCCGGACGCGGGCCAGGCACCGACGTAGCCCCAGAACCGATCACCCGGATCGGGAGTGTGGATCTAACGGTGTTTCCGGCCTGACCTGCCAGGCGTTGTGCCTGGTGAGGAGGGTGCCGTGATGACCGTGACGCTGAACGATCAG
>NZ_AXVR01000198.1 GCF_000484695.1 Salinispora cortesiana
GCTCCACGATGGACGACGTCTCCGGCACCCGAACATCCTGCCCGACCACCCCAACAAGATCAAACCAGCACCCAACCAACAACCTGATTAGTTACCGTGCGACATCGTAAGAGCGCCGCGCACACCCTGGCCACGCTCAAATCGATCCGCGCCACCCGCCCCGACACAGCACCTATCCACGTCATCACCTGGACAGCTTGCCCGCGCTTACAAGGGTTCGAAGGTCCGCACGTGGGCGGCCCGGCACAAGGTCGAGCTATCCTTCACCCCGACCTACGCCTCCCAATCCAACCCGATCGAGCCCAGTTCGGGTCGCTGCGTAAGTCGTCATCGCCAGTTCGAACCACCCCAACCACCCTACCCTGACCCTCCGGTACAGGCGTACCTGCGCTGGCGCAACGCCAACCACCCCGACACCCTCGATGCTCAACGCCGCATCTACATCCAAGGACAACAATATTGTGGCCAACCTGCTACCCGCGCGGCAGCCTGAATCCAACACCGCGAACATCGGTGGTAATGGCATTAGTCGGACTGACGCTACATCCATTGGTAGCGCTATTTACTGACTCCGGTAGTTGACCGTCGTGTTCACCGCCCCGACCGTCTCCCGCAAACTCCATCAACCGGACCCACCCTGCGACGCACCCGACCGACCCACAAACCAAACGCGCTCTAAAGCCAACAGACCCTGAAACGGATATACGGCCGGAGTGTTAGGCGATCAAATCCGCTTCCTTACTCCCATAGAAGAAACTGAAACAATCTAAGGCTCCCTTGAATTCCCACAAACCCGGGAAAATGTGCAGACACAAAAACAAGCCTAAAGCAGCGGGAGTGGGTAAAGTTTGTGGGAAAGTTTTCTGCCCCCTTTCCCCCTGCCGGGGGTTGGGGGTTGTGGGTTTGCATTTCCTGAGCAGACTGTTTGTGAGTTTTTCTGTACGGAATGCAGACCGTAGTGTGCGAACCCCCGCACAGCTAGTACTCCAGCAGGAGATCCGTTTCAGGGCTCGGTGAGAGATTGTCGGGCGTAGTGACCGATCTTGGCTTGGGCTTGGTGCTGGCGTCGGAA
>NZ_AXVR01000199.1 GCF_000484695.1 Salinispora cortesiana
GGGTGGCGTTCGGTGTGGTAGGTGTCGAGCAGGTCGGGCGGCGCCCAGCCGTGCACCGCCGCCGCCAGCTTCCAGCCCAGGTTCACCGCGTCCTGGACGCCCACGCTCAGTCCCTGCGCCATCGCCGGGGGCTGTACGTGCGTGGCGTCGCCGGCCAGGAAGATCCGACCGCGTCGGTACTCGGAGCTGACCCGGGACGCGTCGGTGAAGCAGCTGATCCAGCGGCAGTTTCCGTGATGTATGGACTCGCCGGTGAGTCGCTGCCAGGAGTCGGCGAGCTCCTGGTAGCGCAACGCGTTCCGGTCTCTCGGCGGCATACCCCGCTCGTGCACGACGACCCGGGTGACACCGTTCTCCAGATCCATCGCCATGACCATGCTGCCGTCGGGCAGGTTCTCGCCGATCCGTCGGCGCCGGGTGTCGATTCCGGTGACATCGGCGGTGTAGAACCCGCGGGTGGGCTCCGAGCCGGTGAAGTCGATCCCGGCCAGCGTGCGGACGGTGCTGCGCCCGCCGTCGCAGCCGACCAGAAAACGGGCGGCCTCCCTGCCGGAGCCGGCGGGCCCGTCGACGGTGACGACGACACGGTCGGGCCCCTCCTCGAAGCCGGTGACCTCGTGGCCGCGGAACACCGGTACCCCCAGTTCGGTCACCCAGCCTTCCAGCATCCGTTCCGTCCGATACTGGGAGATGCCTCGGGCGCCGGCGTGGTCCTCCGGCAACCGGCCGAGGTCGATCGGTACCCCCCCGAAGTGACTCTCTGCGGGCTCGGTCGGGCCCAGCCGGCCCAGCAGCCCGCGTTGCTCGAAGCACTCGGCGGTACGTCGGGTGAAGCTGGCGCCGCGGGACTCGGTCGGTCGCGCTGACAGCCGCTCGTAGATCGCCACATCGACCCCGCTGAGCCGCAGTTCACCGGCGAGCATGAGGCCCACCGGGCCGGCGCCGACCACGATCACGTCCCGGCTCATCGGGCTGTTCCGTTCTGGGGGGTGCCGAACCAGCGGGTGAGGGCGTGGGTGAGGTCGTGGGTGCTGCCGGGTGCGGTCCAGGCGAGGTAGCCGTCGGG
>NZ_AXVR01000200.1 GCF_000484695.1 Salinispora cortesiana
GGGGTACCTCCGCGGCGGGGTTGGTGAGGGCCCGGTCGAGGACTGCGGCGAGGTAGGACAGGGGGGAGTGGGCGTCGCCGGCCGGAATGACGGTGCGGGTTTCGGCCCAGCGGCCGGTAAGTCCGTGGTGCTCGACCAGACGCACAACGTCGTCGGCGGTCCAGTCCCCGCTGAGGCGGGGTGCGAGGGTGGCGGCGATCATCGCGATGCGTCGTCCCCGCTCGCGGTCGGCGCCACGCTGGTCGGTGCGGCCGTGGTCGCCTAGGAACTGGGCGAGGAAGTCCCACCGTGCGGCCAGGCTGCGGGCGAGGGGTTTCGCCCATGCCATGGCCGCTGAGCGGCGGGGATGCGCTGGTGGTGTGCCTCTCCTTCCGTTGGTCGTCCTAGGACGCGTAGGCGATGTCGGCCCGGTCACTCCCCTTGTCGGTGCTGGGCGCGGAGCGCCGCCGTTTGGTTTTTCTCCCCGGCCGGGAGGCCGTCGTCGTGCGGTGGCTAGTGACGTTGACGCTGAGAAGGAGTGGTACCCCCTGTAACCGGAAGAAGATTTCTTGCTTAACCCCATACGGGGAGGGTGGAAAAAATTGGTCATGCGGTTGGCGAGGTCGAACGCCGCGCGCACGGTGTCCTCAGTGGGGTGGGCGGCCTGGTGGGGGTGGCGGTCGGCTGGGGTGGTGGGTTGGTTGGCTCGGCCGCGGGCGGCGATGGCGGTGGTGAGTGCTTGGCGGGCATCGGGTGCCCAGTCCGCGCTGATGGCTGCCTGTTGCTGGAGGTCTTCGGCGGTGCGTTCGGCCGCTGTGGCGTGGGCGTCGAGCAGCTCGGTCTGGGCGGCGGCCGCCACGGTCTGGGTTTCGGCCACCACCGCCTGGTGCTCGTCGACGAGCTGCAGGGCGCGCTGGAGCAGCTGGGCCAGCACTGCGGTTGCCTCCCCGAGGTGTGGTGTGGGGTCGAACGGTGAGGTGTGCAGGGGGGCGAAATCAAACACGGTGCGGCGGCGGCGTAGCCCGGTGTCCTCCCGCTCGGCCAGCGAGCAGTTCCGGCCCGCCTCCGTGCGCACGGTGGCCCCC
>NZ_AXVR01000201.1 GCF_000484695.1 Salinispora cortesiana
ATAGCACCTGGCCCCGGGCTGGGTGCACTCTTGTCTTCGAACACGTTTTCTGCGTGTCACGGCGACGCCCACCTGTTCCCAGCCTTTCCCCATGTCGCAGCGCAAGCTGCGGCCGTTGCGCCGTGGCATAAGCCGGCGGTGTCGCGATGAGCGGCACGCTGGCTGCGGAGCGGGTGGTCGCGTCGGGTCATTGCCCGGTGTGTGCTGCACGTGGGCAGGCGGTCTTGGCTGCTCCGGGGCGTACGCGGTGCGTCGTGCACCTGGGCCTGTCGGCGGTGGCTGTGGAGGCCACCCGGGCGGGTCAGTTGCGGTTGGCGTTGCCGGATGTGGCGCGGTTGCCGCCGCTTACTGGTCAGCGGGTGCCGTGTGTGGACTGCGCTGCCGGCGGTGTGGCCGGGTTGGGTGTGTCACGCGATGGGCCAGGCTCGGCGCCGTTGTGTTTGGGGTGTTGGCGTCGGCGGCAGCGTCGCGCGTTACGGCGTGGGTTGACGCCGGAGGAGTCCGGCTGGCTCGCGGAGCTTGCTGAGCGGTTGGCGTGTCAGACGTGCGGCGGGCCGGAGCAGGTCGCGGTGGTGGATCTGCCGGTGGAGGTGGTCCGGAAGCGGCGGTGGCGTCGCCGGCAGCGGCGGCGTGAGCTGCGCGAGAAGCGGCGGCAGGAGAGGCGGCAGGAGAGGCAGCGGGGGGACAGTGGCCGCCGCCGTCAGGGGTGTTGGCGGTGTGGGGATGAGGCGTGGATCGCGTCGTCGGCCCGCGCGGCACAGGCCGCCGAGGTGGCACAGGCCGCCGCTGAGTCGCGGCGTGTGGACGAGTTGCGGGTGGCGCATCGGGCGGCGGTGCGGCGGGTAGCGCGTGCTGAGCGGCGGCTGACCGGCGTGCAGGCGTGGCGTGACCGGGTGGCCGGCGTGCTGGAGGCGATGCCGACGTTGTCGAAGACCGGGCCGCGGGGACAGTTGCAGCTCAAGCAGAGCCCCGGGGGCCGCGCCCGCGCGGTCTGGCTGATCGCAGATTTCCTGGCGCGGGCGGCTGCGGATCGGGCCGAGCGTGGGG
>NZ_AXVR01000202.1 GCF_000484695.1 Salinispora cortesiana
AGGAGGTACCACCAGGTGTTCGTCCCGGTGGCGGCCTGGCCGCCGTCGCCGCTGGGCACCCCGGCCGGGGTGGAGTGCAGGCCGGTGATGGTCTGTGCCACGACCTCGAGGGTGCCGGCATCGGCCGAGCCGAACGCGTAGACGATAGTCGCGGTACCCTCGCTTAATTCCAGGTCGGCGGGGCCGATCGTGACTGTCTCCGTGCCGGCGAGTACAGCATCCGCTTCGACCGTTCCGGCTTCCATATCAACCTTGGCCTCATTCGAGTTGGTCAGGTTGGTGAAGATCGAAGTGCCGTCGGCCCGGACGTCCATCGCCGGAGCGGCAGCGATGTGCCGGGCGATCAGCCGGGACTTGCCGGCTTCCACCTTCGAGGTGTCGTTGACAAACGAGGTGATCTTCGGATCGCCGCTCGCGTCCAGGTGGGCGGCGAGGCTGATGTTGGTTCCGCCCAGCACCTCCGCGTCGTCAACCGTGAGGATCGCGTTGGCCACCGGCTCGCCCGGCTTAGTCAGCACGATGTCGTACACGCCCGCCGCCAGGCTCAGCGGGCCCGCCACCTCGCCGGGCGCGAAATTGTCCAGCGTTTTCTCTCCATTGAGGTACACGTCGACCGGGGTGCCCGGGATGCCATGGATCGCAGAGACCTCGGCTGTGGCCGCGTAAGCCGGGGTCGCGGTGAGCGCACTGACTCCGGCGAACGTCAGCGTGGCGAGCACGCCACCTGCGGCCACCCGACGAAAGTACGAGAGCTGCATGCCTGCCTCCTGGTGATTAGTCCTGATTGGTCAGGCTAGCTGGTAGAGAGCATTACGCTCGCTCCACACAAGCGGATGCGGCCGAAAAGAGTTTTGTCTTTCGACATCGCCGCATTCACGCGGGCCTCAGCCGATGAGCCACCCTGTCGAATCCGTCGCGGGCCGCAAGGCGTAGGCGGCCAGCGTGGCGACGGTGAGGGCGGCGCCGGCGGCCATCGCCGCCAGCGCCCCGCGGTGGCGTACCGTCACCGGTTGCTCCTCCGGGTGGTGGCGAACCGGGCT
>NZ_AXVR01000203.1 GCF_000484695.1 Salinispora cortesiana
AGGGCAACTCCCCGACCAACTGCGAGGGCAGCCCGGACCCGATCGAGAACTGCTTCGGCTGATCGGCGGGTAGCGAACGAGAATCCCCAGCCCTGGCAGACCGGGGCTGGGGATTCTTCGCGCGCCAGGAGCCTCGGCCTCAGCCTGCGCAACTTCGTCGAGTTCGCCGATGCCTTCGAAGCCCGTGTCCGGACCGGTGGCTGTTGAAAATCAACTGTTGTCGGTTGGGTGACTCGCCGTGATTGCCTGGTGGCCGTCGATCTACATGCTGGTGGGACGCAGCGGACGGTGGTGCTGGGACTGATCTGCGCGTTGGTGCTGGCTGGGCTGACCGGATGTAGCGCGCCTACCGAGGGCGTGGTCGGAATGCGGCTGGACGCCGACGGCCGGTTGGTCGGAGTATTCGACTGGTGCCGGGGCAAAGCCGGGACCGACGCGATCATCCTCTACCTCGGCCTGAACGGTGGCGGTGTCACCGACGAGGTGATCCAGCGCGAGCGGGATCCCGCTCGCAGCGCCCACACCGCAGAGGAAGTCGTACTGCTTGATCCGGCGGCTGGTTGGCAGACGAAGCTGGCGCCACCGTCACTAGGTGACGGCTAGATCTACAACCTGCCTGCATGGAACAAGAATGACGGCGTAGGGAAGGGCATTCCGTTTTGGATCAGCGAGCTGCGCGGCCAGGCCGGCTCCGCCGCGATCCTTACCAAGCAGTGGGGGCGGGAGCGCGGTGGCTTCGTTGCCGCGTTTCACACGCCCGAAGAATTTGCTCGCTACGCCGACACGGTATGCCGTGGCTGAAGACCCACATACCGGCCACGACTCGTCTAATCGGTCGTAGAGGCATTTTCTGCCCTGGTGGCATGCTACCGGCGTTATTGGGATATATCACCTGATACCGGAGCCGACGCTCGTCCTGAACAACCCGCAGTAAGCCGTATGTGGGTTTGCTTGAGGTAAGCCCACAAAACGAGAAAGGTTCTCATACAGTGCTTCTGGGGGCTACAACCGATTTGTGGCAGGGA
>NZ_AXVR01000204.1 GCF_000484695.1 Salinispora cortesiana
AGGAGGTACCACCAGGTGTTCGTCCCGGTGGCGGCCTGGCCGCCGTCGCCGCTGGGCACCCCGGCCGGGGTGGAGTGCAGGCCGGTGATGGTCTGCGCCACGACCTCAAGGCTATTTGCCTCAGCAGAGCCGATCGCGTAGATGATCGTCGCGGTGCCCTCACCCAGGTCCAGGTCGGCGGGGCCGATCGCGACGGTCTCGGTGCCGGCGAGCACAACATCGGCGCTGACGCTGCCGGCGTCCACGTCCGCCTTGGCCTCGTTTGGGTTGGTTAGCTCGGTGAAGACCGGGGTGCCGCCGGCCCGGACGTCCACCGCCGGAGCGGCGGCGGTGTGCCGGACGATCAGCCGGGACTTGCCGGCTTCCACCTTCGGCGTGTCGTTGACGAACGGCGTGATCTTCGGCTGACCACTGGCGTCCAGGTGGGCGGCGAGGCTGATGTTGGTGCCGCCCGGCACCTCCGCGTCGTCAACCGTGAGGATCGCGCTGTCCACCGGCTCGCCCGGCTTGGTCAGCGCGATGTCGTACGTGCCCTCGGCCAGGCTCAGCGGGCCCGCGACGTCGCCGGGAGTGAAGTTGTCCAGCGTCTTCTCCCCGTTGACGTACACGTCAACCGGGGTGTCCGGGATGCCGTGGACCACCGAGACCTCGGCCGTCGCTGCGTACGCCGGGGTCGCGGTGAGCGCGCCGACTCCGGCGAACGTCAGCGCGGCGACCGCGCTGCCGGCGGCCACCCGACGAAAGTACGAGCGTTGCATGTCTGCCTCCTGCTGATTGATGTTGATTAGTCAGGCTCGGTGTTCGGAACGGGTTACGTCCGCTCCACACCAGCCGGATGCGGCCGGAGGAAACTTTGTCTTTTTTGGCGTCGCTGCATCCGCGGACGCCTGAGTCGACGAATAGCCCTGCGAAAGACAGGTACTAACCCTGATTCTTCGCGGGTCTGACGCCTGTCGATGATTGAGGGGCCGGCATTGTAGCTGGTGGATGTCTTGGGCTCGTCGGGTATGGCT